>JAPORY010000057.1 GCA_026709985.1 Aestuariivita sp.
TTCTGTCGCAATTTTTTTCCCATGACTCCAATACCATTGTTTTTGCAAGCGGCTCACAAATTAATATTTTTTTTCGTCGGGGGTAGACACAGGACTCTGCAAAAATCCATTTTTCGGATATCTCGTTGATTACTGTCCCCTCATTGGATTGATAAATCTTCAAGAAACAAGAAAAAGCTCAATATTCTCGACTTCCACAGTGCGTGGAACTTGCTACGTTACCAAAAATGACCCACCCCTTTGTTTCTTCTGTTTCTTCATATCGCTCACACCTGCCTTGTGCAGAACGACGATAAACCCTGCCAGACGGCAATATTCCTTTCGACGATTCCAGAGTTCGGATGGTCGGACAAGTATTCTGCGATATCGCTCACGCGGTGCTTGTCGCCATCGTGCCTATGCCGAAATTGGGATTCAATAAAACGACCAACTGCCTTTTTCGCCAAGTGCCACCTCTCAATCTGGTCGATATGTGATTGCGTCTTGGATTAGTCGCGACCGCAGGGATGAGGAGTATATATCATCGCCATGACCGCCCCAAAACCAGTTACAATGCCCCTTGTTTAGTATGGACTTTGAACCAGGAACTGGCGGTGTCACTGAGCATGCCCGATGATCGCCTTTCCTTTTGTTTCAAGAAATAAAAAACGCCCGCTAGTTTTCCTCATACCACCAAACATGTGGGAACCAACTGCTGCCGCGGTCACCATATAGCGGAATGGTTTTGGGATACCTTAAAGCCTCTTTATGCGCAATCCGACTGTTACCAATTCTCCAGATCGGTATAACGAAGCGACCGGCAATTAACAGACGATCAAGAGCTCGAACTGCTGTTTGTAACTCGGTAGCTGAAGTTGTCTGCAGCATTCTATCAATGGTCGCATCGACAGCAGGTGACGAAACTCCCATCAAATTTCGGGTTCCTTCGACGTCTGAAAGTTCTGATCCCCAATATAGCTTTTGCTCGTTTCCAGGTGATAGTGACAGATCTCGGCGGAACCCGGTTATGTCGAAATCTAACGCGTTGATCCGTTGGTTATATTGTGCGTCATCAACTGTCTCAATATCAACTTGTATTCCTAAACGGTTGAGGGAATTAGAATAAATATCAACAATCGCTTGGTAGTCTTTTTCACCTTGTCGAAGAAGGATATTGAACGCGAAAGGAAGGCCTTGATTATTTTGCAGCACACCATTTTCGACACGCCAGCCGGCCTCATGCAACAGGTTGATCGCCTTTCGCAAGTTGCGACGGTTCCGCTCGGTACCGTCGGACTTTGGAAGGCTGTATCCCTCAAGAGTTCCGGGTAATAAGTCCGCTTCGAACGGAAGCAGCAAATCTAGCACCGGTGATTGCGCACTTCCGGGCCGCATAGCAAGTTGCGAATTTGAAAAGTAAGATGAAATGCGGCTTTGCTCGGCTCCCGTGATTGTTTCGTTAATGAATTCAAAATTGAAAGCTAGAATCATAGCCTCGCGCACACGCCAGTCGTCAAAAGGCGGTTGGCGGCTGTTCATTACCAACCCAGTCATACCGGATGGGCGACCATGGGGGATTTCGGACTTGATTACGTCGCCCGACGAAACAGCGGGAAAGTCGTAAGCCGAGCGCCATTTTTCGGAATTGAACTCACGAAGTGCGGATAGTTCGCCGGCCTTGAATGCCTCAAATAGCACCGCCTGATCACCAAAAAACTCAATGCGAATCACGTTGAAGTTTTGGGTTCCTCGCACCAGCGGCAAGTCAGCCCCCCAGTAATCTGGATTCTTTACCAATTCGAGAAAACGACCGAGTTCAAAGTCTCTTGGAATATAACTACCAGTTCCAATAGGAACTTTCGTTCCAGACGATTCAAAATCCGAATCACGCCACTGGGCTTTCTTTAGAATAGGCCGCAGTCCTGCGAGCAACGCAAGTTCGCGATTGTTATTTTTGAATGATATCCGAACTGTCTTTGGCCCGACCGCTTCGATCGCTTCGACTTGTGACCAAAAATTTCGATATCGCAAATGCCCCTTTTCGCCGAGGGTTTCGAATGACCAGATGACGTCGTCTAAGGTTACCGGAGTTCCGTCCCAAAATTTGGCATTATCGCGTAGGGTAAACTCAACCCAGCTTCGATCTTCTGGAGTTCGAATTGTTTCAGCCAATAGGCCATAGAGTGAAAAGGGCTCGTCCATTGAGCGCCCCATGAGCGACTCGTAGGACAAGAAACGCAATTGCCAAGGTACAGCACCTTTGCTGACAAATGGATTGAGGCTATCAAAGGCTCCAACATTTCCAAGAACGATTTTGCCACCCTGTGGCGCGTCCGGATTTACGTACGGCAGGCTTTGGAAGTTTGAGGGCAGGGCGGGCTGGCCGTACATTGCGATTCCGTGCGCACCGGGCGCGGCTCGCAATTCAACTGTTAGGGCTAATGTCAGAGGCGCAAGAGCGAGGCAGAATATCAGGAGGAGAGAATATTTTGACAATTTGTTTGATCCAGTAGCAAAGGGAATTTGTCGGCTTTTTTTCAATGGTTTATTTTATTGTAATTTTTTCCTTGCAAGGTGAGTGATAGTCGAGTAGGATAGGCGTAATGCTCGAAAAGTTTCGTGCCTATGTGAAACCTGCCTCAAGATACTACGCCCGCCTTGTGCGGGCGTTTTTTTGATGCGATCTTCCCTGAACGCCAATTTCCTTCCACTTTTTCACAGCCGCCCGATCATATTCTAGCACTGTCTTAATACAATGTAAGGGCGAATTTTGAACAGTTCTCTAAACGCATGGCATATTGGAACTTAGCAGGAGGAAATTACAATGCTCGGTGAAGAGGCCACTGAGCGATCTCGAACGAACATGGAAATTTTGTTGCATTTGATATGAAAATCAGGTCGAACCAAAAATCTCGCCACGGTAATATCAACGACTTGTGATTGCGGTTATGTGTAACCTTTATTCTCAAACTAAAGGTCAAGATGCAATCCGACAGCTTTTTGATCCGGTTTTAGCAGCTAATGAAACTTGGAAGGACTCGGTCGGCAATTTAGAAACACAATCAAAAATTTGGCCCGATATGCAAGCACCAATCATACGCCGTAGCAGTGACAATGGTTGGGAACTAGTGCGGGCGCGATGGGGAATGCCGACACCCGAAAAGTTTCTTATCGGCAAAAAAACAGACAAGGGCGTGACCAATATTCGGAATACAAATTCATTCCACTGGAAGCGATGGTTGACCCCCGATCATCGATGCCTTGTTCCATTCACGAGTTTTTCTGAAATTGACATGAGAGCGAATACCGCCAAAAATTCGCCGGTCTGGTTTGCTTTAAGTGCCGAGGAACCGCTCGCATTTTTTGCTGGACTAAGGGTCGAATGGCGTTCGGTGCGTAAGCTGAAAGAAGGTATGATTAAAACCGAATTATTTGGATTCTTGACCTGCAAACCTAACACAGAAGTCGCGTCGGTTCATCCCAAAGCAATGCCGGTTGTGTTGACAAAACCAGAGGAATGGAGACGTTGGTTGACAGCATCTATACCAGACGCTTTGCAACTCCAAAGACCACTCCGAGATGGCCTACTGCAAATTGTTGCAGATGGAACAAAAAGCGATGCAACCTGATCATCTGCAACCGAGTGCATTTACCCTTGCGACAGCGCGAATGCATGAAGTCATGGGAACCGGATGGTATAGCTTTGCGCTCTATCAAGCCACAAAACATAACGGAACATTATTTTGGATTGCGCCTGAAAAATCGAACCAAACACTGTTGCCAGACGGCTTGCCGCGTAATGTCGCCCATCGTCTACATTTAATCCGACCAAAAAATGAACGCGATTTATTATGGTCTATCGAAGAAACTCTCCGTTCCTCGGCCGTAGATCTCGTTATTGCTGAACCCCAGAAGCCTTTGTCGTTAACCGCAGGACGACGAATGCAACTCGCCGCTGAGAAAGGACAAACGACGGGGTTGATTTTTGTTAGGGAAGGGCAGGGAAGTAATGCCTGTGAAACGCGTTGGAAATGTCATCCTCTTGCAGACCAATATGGAAATTTGACTTTGCATCACTGGCAACTCATAAGGAATAAAAGAGGAATAATTGGGGATTGGACGGTAAGTTGGAATGGCGAAACGGATACTATCAATATGGTTCCCTCGGCTCGCCAGCGATATCGAACTCAGGAAACGACCGATCATCGGGCCGTTCGCGCTGGTTCATAAATCCGGTAATTCTGACCACCTACATTGTCTTAATTCTGACGCCAAAGCCAAAGCGCTATTTAGCGGTATGGCCCTGGCAGATGCTCGTGCGATCTGCCCAGACCTCGTTACGCGTTCTTCCGACTTACCAAGTGAAGCCCTCGCATTAGTAAGTATTCGGCGGTGGGCAAGTCGCTATTCTCCCATAATCGCACGCGATGGGGCAGATGGTTTAATTGCGGATATTACCGGCGTACCACATCTATTTGGCGGCGAAGCAGGTTTGCGAACTGATCTTCAGGAGCGACTTTCACGATTTGGAATAACGGCCGGTAGTGCAATTGCCGAAACTCGTGGCGCGGCGTTTGCCTTAGCCCGTCACGGTGGTGGAATCATTGCGGAAGGTAATCTAAAACGCGATATCGGGAAGTTACCAGTTTCAACATTAAGAATAAGTAACGATACAGTTCGAGCACTCAACCGTTTAGGGTTATCGAAAATTGCCGATCTCACGCCACTTCCCCGCGCTCCACTCGTTCGACGATTTGGTCAAGGTCTCATCCTACGCTTGGACCAAGCGCTTGGCCAGCAATCCGAACCTATTTCAGCCGAGACCGATTTGCCACATTTCGGCGTTAGAATACATTTCCCGGAGCCGATTGGCTTACAAACAGATGTGACGGGTGGCCTTAAAAGGCTTCTAAAGCGATTGTGTCAAACGCTCGCGCAATATGAGCGCGGTGCGCGGCGATTGCGTCTTTACCTCTGTCGGGTTGATCACGATACAGCGATTATTGAGATCGGCTTAGCGCGTCCAATGAATGCGCCAGAGCGTATCGCGCCTCTTTTTTCCAAGGGAATCAATGAACTGGATGCGAAATTCGGCATTGAGGCAATGCGCCTCGTCGCCCACATAACCGAGCCATTAAAACCTGAGCAAATAAGTTATTGCGATACCCGACAAACGAACGAATTGACGGATTTATTTTCGAGTCTGGGCAATCGGTTGGGTTTTGATCAAGTGCAGCGAATTTCTCCTGCCAACAGTACGATTCCTGAGCGAAGTTTTGTGCATACGCCAGCTGCATATAGTAAGATCAAAAAGTCCGAAGCACATATTAACACGCAACGGCCAGCAATTATCTTCCCACCCGAAGTCATCAGAATTGATTATCCGGCGCCCCCCGGAACACCACCCGCTCGGTTTTTCTGGCGACAATCAAAGTATAGAACCATCAAAGCTACGGGACCCGAAAGAATTACACCCGAATGGTGGTTTGACGACCCATCATGGCGATCAGGCTTACGGGATTATTGGCGTATTGAAACCAATGAAGGCCTGCGAATTTGGCTATTTCACGCGCCAAAAATACAGCAGTGGTCCGCGCAGGGAACATTTATATGACGGCTTATGCGGAACTCGGCGTTACGAGCAATTTTACTTTCCTCACCGGAGCTTCTCATCCTGAGGAACTCGTTAAACGAGCTGCAGAATTAAACCTTGCCGCTATTGCAATTACTGATCAAAACTCAGTTGCTGGCGTCGTGCGGGCATATTCGGCGCTCAAGGAGTTGGATAGAAGCCGTCAAGAAGCTGCTACCAAGCAGTCGCAGCCATCAGAGATGGATTCGAATGTTTATCCCATTCGAAACCTTCAGAGTTATAACGCCCAATTGCGGTCAGGCTATCCTCTACCGAAACTAATTCCGGGCGCACGCATTATACTGAAAGACAGTGACATAAGTTGGCTTGCTCTTCCAACTGATGTCCGTGCGTGGTCAAGGCTGACACGGCTTCTTTCGATTGGCAAATTGCGCGCAACGAAAGGAAAATGTAACTTAGAATTTTCTGACTTAATTGAATGGGGCTACGGCATGATGCTGATCGCCCTTCCTCCTGATCCTTTGAAGGTCCAGTTTCCGAAGGTTCAGTTGCGACAGATATTGCGGCATTTTCCAAACAATTGTTTTTTGGGCGCCGTCCCGGTGTATGATGGGCGAGACCCAGACCGGCTGAACAAACTAGATTTCTTAGCCCAAGAAGTTGCTTTGCCGATGGTCGCAGTCGGTGACGTTTTAATGCACCGTGGCTCACGGCGCCCCCTTGCTGATGTTCTTACCTGTTTGAGAGAGGGGTGTACGATTGATACGATTGGCACCCGCCGTTTGGTCAATGCGGAACATCGATTAAAATCAGGCACTGAGATGGAACGAATTTTCCATCGTTATCCTGCCGCTATTCGCCGAACGGTCGATATCGCAGCCGCCTGCGCTTTTCAACTTGATCAGCTAAAATATCAATATCCAAACGAAACTCGCAATGATGAGCCGGCGCAAAGTCGGCTAGAGCGACTGTGTCGAGAAGGCCTAGATTGGCGTTATCCAGATGGCTTATCCAATCAACTTATCAGCCGCATAAAGAAAGAATTGCAACTGATCGAAGAAATGAATTACGCGCCTTATTTCTTAACCGCACATGACATTGTAAAGTTTGCACGATCACAAGATATTTTATGCCAAGGGCGCGGTTCGGCTGCAAATTCAGTCGTATGCTATTTATTGGGCGTTACCGAAGTGCCACCGGAAAGCATCACCCTTATTTTTGAGAGATTTATTAGTCGTGAGCGGGGAGAGCCCCCAGACATTGACATTGATTTCGAGCATGAAAGGCGTGAGGAAGTTATTCAATGGATATATGAGCAGTACGGTCGTCACCGTGCCGGTTTGACAGCGACAGTCGTTCATTTTCGATCGCGCGCAGCAATCCGCGAGGTTGGCAAGGTTATGGGCTTATCGCAAGATCTAATTGCCCGACTGTCTAGTCAGATATGGGGCTGGTCCTCATCAAGTCCAAGTAAAGATCGACTTCGAGAAGCTGGGCTTGATTGGGCCGAGCATCGGGTTTCGTTAACGAAACATTTAATCGGTGAATTGATTGGATTCCCGCGCCATTTATCGCAACATGTTGGCGGTTTTGTAATTACTCAAGACCGGCTGGATATGCTTTGTCCGATTGAGAACGCGGCAATGGAAAATCGCACCGTAATTGAATGGGATAAAGATGATATTGATGCGCTCGGATTGCTTAAGGTCGATATTCTCTCTTTAGGAATGCTGACAACAATCCGCAAGTCATTCGAACTCATAGAGAAAAATCATGGGAAACATTTGACATTAGCGAACGTCCCTGATGAGGAAGCTTCCGTTTATGAAATGCTATGCAAAGCCGATGCTATTGGCGTGTTTCAAGTTGAAAGTCGAGCACAACTTAATTTTTTACCACGAATGCGGCCGCGGGAATTCTATGATTTGATTTGTGAGGTTGCGATTGTAAGGCCGGGTCCAATTCAAGGTGGTATGGTTCATCCGTTCATCAATCGTCGCCAAGGTCGTGAACCGGTCGAGGATCTCGGACCGGAATTGATGGAAATACTTGGACGCACCTATGGGGTGCCTCTATTCCAAGAGCAAGCTATGCAGATTGCTGTTGTCGCGGCAGGATTTACGCCGGCGGAAGCTGATAAGTTGCGGCGTAGCCTTGCCACATTTAAACGGATGGGCACGATTGGAACTTTCCGTGACCGATTTGTATCGGGCATGCTTGCGAGGGGGTACACTGTCGATTTTGCGCGTCGGTGTTTTGCGCAAATTGAAGGCTTTGGAAGCTATGGGTTTCCCGAAAGCCACGCTGCTAGTTTTGCTCGGTTGGTATATATTTCGGCGTGGCTTAAGTGCCATTATCAAGCCATATTCACCTGTGCGCTGCTAAATAGCCAACCTATGGGCTTCTATGCCCCAGCGCAGCTCATCAGTGACGCCCGCCGGCATGGCGTTGAAGTGCGACCCATTTCAGTAAACCATTCAGATTGGGATTGCACGGTCGAAATGCGGTTAGATGGCGCGTTGGCATTGCGGTTAGGTTTTCGGCAAATAAGGGGACTCCGCCGTGAGGATGCTGATTGGGTCGTCGCGGCTCGCGGTAACGGCTATCCGGACATCGAAAGTTTGTGGCGAAAAGCCGGATTGCGCTCTGACGCGCTCGTGCGCCTCGCTGAGGGCGACACGTTCGCAACAATTGGCCTATCACGGCGGGATGCCCTTTGGGCAGTAAAGGCCTTACCGTCACCGAGACAACTGCCGCTATTCAGCGTTGAGAGCGAAAATATTGCGGAACCAGATGTTATTTTGCCGGCCATGACACTCGGACAAGAAGTTGTCGAAGATTTTCTGTCGTTGAGATTATCACTTCGGGCGCACCCGTTAGAACTTTTGCGCCGTCGGTTTCCTGATAGCGTACCGAGTAGCCAACTGCGGGACTTGCAGGGACGGGTGATGGTCGTCGGACTTGTGATTACCCGGCAGCGGCCCGGAACGGCTTCAGGAGTGGTATTTTTGACCCTTGAGGATGAAACGGGTAGTGCGAATATTATTGTTTGGCGGAAAGTTTATGAGAGATTCCGCCAAGCCGTTATTGCTGGTCGTTTACTACAGGTAACGGGTCGAATTCAGCGCGACGGCGCTGTCATGCATATTATTGCAGAAAATATACAAGATATGTCGTTCGAACTTTCGACGCTTGGGGAAAAGTCAGAAAGCAGGAAAGCCGAGGATATTCTTGTGCTAAATTTCGTAACCGAAGGCTCTTGGCCGATCCGTAAAGAGCTTCCGAAGCCTCATATTGCAGGAGCCCTTCACCCTCGTACGCAAGCAAAGAAGCTGTTCCCAAGCCGAGATTTTCATTAATGAGGTATCGAATTCGGCTTTGTCAGGGTTGAATTTTCAGTCGAGTTCTAGCGCTATTCACAGCGTCGACCGCTTGCCAGCGCACGAAAATTGCTTGCGGGGTAGAGGGGAACTTGGATACTTTTCTATGAGGCGATCGTACCTGAACGAACTTTTGTCAGGTAAGTTTCTGTAAAGGGAGTTACGCAGGTTCACTTTGTCTAGCTGCTTAGCCGCTTATCCTCGCCCCGAATGTATCAGACAATTCCTCACGATGTTGGTGAGACATTTTGTCAGGTTATCTGAAATTTTGGCGATTCTTTCGCATACTTAGTGTAGAATTTTTTCTACTTCGTGCTTTAATCTACTTTTCATATTAATGGTGCGAATAGAGCAAGAACAGAACTCCCATATACTTGTCCCAAAAGGCACGAATTCAAAAGCTAGCAAGGAATAGAGAATATCCATTTTCCCAGAGAATAACTGAAAGTCATTGGAGACCGAATTCAATACAACTTTCCCTGAATCTTGCGGTCGATTCTGTGTGCCTCCTGCGAACAGGCAGTCTTTCGTCATGAATAGTATGTCAACTCAAGTTCGATATATGGATTCAATAACTTACATTGATCTGATCACACTCAGCATGGACGCACGAGTAGCGATAGATGTTGTAGAAGCTGTTCATGATATCATATCCCGAAGCAAATGTCTCTCCGTATCTGCTGACGTTCACTGCAAAATTCTGCTTCATGAGGAGAAGAAATCCCAAACGTTTCTGATTCTTTATGCATGCCGCTTCCAGTCATTTAAGACGGGTGTAACTCACTTTTGTTGGTAACCCCGATAGTTTCGCACGTTGCTGAAGTCGCAAGTAGTTGTGAAACCCTCGTTAGCAGTCGCTTCAAGAAATCCAGGGCTCGTTGGTCAAAAGTTGGTGCCAGCGTACTCTTGGCACTAACAAGCTGTTGGGCGGACGACCAATGGGAGGATTTCGTCCGATGGAAAATGCGATGCTACGCGACTGCCTGACCAAAAAATGAGTTGCACCAGTTATATATCCTCCGATAATCAGCTAACGTTGCCTTCCGTTTGCCGCGTTTTTCTTCTCTTCGACTCCCAAAGGTGTATGCATCTTCTCATAGAGCATGAATAGATGTTCAACGCGCTCGCGCTCAGAAGCAAATCCTGAGTGCCTGTAGAGCCGATCCACCGCACGGTCGAGCGCGTGATGTGCTCGACGCAGGTTCGGCGGCATCAGGTCTGGGTCGTACAGGTCGGCTAAGGTTGCGCCGGAATGTGTAGCACGGGCATCTAGCACCGCTTGCACCAGAGATTCCAGCTTGTTCGGCTCCAGAATACCCTTAGGCGGCAGCGGGAAGGTATTGTAAACAACTCCGACGGAATACATGTAATCGCTTTTCATGCGCCCGGTTATTGTCCGCATCCAAGCCATGTGCATTGCTGAGGTGAGCAGCCCGAAGTCGGTGAGGGTGGCATTGGGAAGAAGGCGAAGTTTCTCACTCGGAATCACCGGTGGCTCAAGATATCCAATCGGCACATAGTCGCGGCGTTCAGAACTGGTTTGCGGAATAATGAGGAAGGGATATTCTGGGATCACTGTTACGCCATAAGCGCTCGGATAGTCGGCAAGCCGTCTTGTAGTTGAGCGCTTGCTCTTTGCCCGGAACTCGCGAACCGCCTTCAGCCTTTCTGCAACCTTAGGTAAACTGCGTAATTTCGGGAGCGGAATCTCTGCTGTATGAAGAAGCCAGCGCATATCACCGCGAATGAACTCGCGGGCACCTGGAAAGGGTCGAAAATATGGCTGTGCATCTGGCTCGTGTTCGAGAAACAAGGCCTTCTGTTCACTTGAAAAGGTTAGGTTTCCATCTTCAAGAGGTTGCGTGCCGGTAATCAATTGCCTCATTCCATTGATCGGTGCGCTCTCTATCCGGACCACCAGAGACGGGTCGGACAGCCTGCCCGCGTCAAATAGGTATGGTGACAGCACCGCGTGGCGGGTTTCCTCGGGCTCGCCGTTGATATCTGGGTAGCCGAACAACCGCTTGTCCGCTCGCATGGCCGGCCGCCGGTCGAGGCCGAGAATGACGACATGCACATGCGCCTTGTCGCGTGCGTCCGATCCCCAGGCGAAAGTCCGGTGCGCGAACGCGATTTCTAGCTTGCAGCGCTTGAACAGTATCGGCCATAGCTGTGCCACCTGTTCACCTTGCGTGATTGAGTTGGTTGCGACAAACCCGATCCGGGCGTCGGTACCCTTTACATACTCCCCAGCCTTAATAAACCATGCGGCGACATAATCTAGCGTCCCGCCGCTCTTACCGAGAGCCGCGATCCTGTGCACCTGCGCACGCTGTTTCGCCGTCTGGTATTTCGCGCCTACGAACGGCGGATTACCCAGCAAGAACGAGCAATCGTCTGGACACAGCAGATCCGACCAGTCCGTTTCGAGGGCATCGCCTTGGACGATGTAGGGCGATTTCTTTAGCGGGATGCGTACGAAGGTCAAACCGAACTCGAGGCTCAGCCGGTTGTTCATGATGTGATCCATCATCCACAACGCGGTTTCGGCGATGCGGGCCGGAAACTCCTCATATTCGATTCCGTAGAATTGATGAACATCGACGATCGATAGCGTTTCTGTGAAAGCTTCCACCTGTCGCTGGCCCTGCCAATCCCGTGGATAAATCTCCTTGAGCACTTCGATTTCCAATTGCCGTAATTCTCTGTAGGCGATGATCAGGAAGTTGCCACAGCCACAGGCGGGGTCAAGGAAAGTCAGGTCCCCTAGCTTCGCCTGTAATTGGTAAAGGGCCTTCCGGCGGCCACTGCGACGAGCCTTGATCCTCTCGAACTCTGCCCTCAGATCGTCGAGGATCAGCGGCTCAATGACCTTGAGGATGTTTTTCTCGGTCGTGTAGTGCGCCCCTTTCGCTCGGCGTTCTACTGGGTCCATGACTGACTGGAACAGTGCGCCAAAGATCGCGGGCGAGATATTCGACCAGTCGAACCGACAGGCATCAAGAAGCGCTATGCGCATCGCCGCATCGAATGAGAAAGTCCGCAGGTGACCATTGAACAGTACGCCGTTGACATAGGGGAACCGTGCCAGATCCGCGTCCAGTGTTGTCGGGCGCTTGTCCTCCGGCGTGTCGAGCACTTCGAATAGTTGACCGAGCCACGGCCCGAGATCTGCCCCATCCTCGCTTGTACGGGTTTCGATGAAGTCGAGAAAGATGTCGCGCGGCTCGAAGATACCGGTGTCGTCGGCGAACATGCAGAACACGACGCGCACAAGGAAGCGTTCCAGATCGTGACCCCTGTGCCTGGCATTGGCGAGCGCGTCGTGCAGCCGCCCAACCAATTCGGCAGCTTCGATGTTCGCTGGATCCTGATCGCGGAATGTACGGCGCTGCACTCCGAGGATGAAGCCGAACGCCTCAACATGCACGGGTAGATCCTTGAGCGGGAAAGTGACGGTTTCGCGCTCGTCGAGGTCGTGAAGTTCGAAGGTCTGGAAGTCGCTCACCAGAATGAATCGCGGACGCTCGCGTTCCGGCAGTGCGTCGAAATATTCTGAGGCCTGTTCGTAAGCCTTGCCGAGATCGCGCCCTGCGCTCTTCTGTTCGACGAGCAGCACGCCAGGCCAGAACAGGTCGATGAAGCCAGAGTGGTTGCCGAATTTGGCGACGTGCGCCTCGTAGCGTGCGACGCTCCGACGCTGAACCCCGAACACCCAAAAGAAGGCGTTACAGAAGCTCTGCGTTTCGCCCTTCTCGTAGGCCGCCGCCTTCCAGTCTTCGGCGAAGACGGCGGCGCGGACGCGGACTTCGTTCCACGACAAACGCATCAGGTGATGGCACCCGACTTGCCTTTCAGGAGGTGCGACAGCATCCCACATTCGCCGCTACACCGCGCCGCCGTTTCGGTCACGTTCCAGCCCACATCGTCCATGCTCTCTCGGATGAGTTCGCCAAAGTACGGCGGACTCCACATCGGGCCGACGCGATCACTTGCAATATCGTTGATGGTCATCGTCCTCCTTTTGTTAGTGGTAGCCCAGCAGGTTTACGTCCACGGCTTCGCCGTCTTCGAAGCGGAACATGATGCGCCGGAGCCGTGCCGTCACGCTCGTACAGTGCCTACAATCCCTTGTGTCTGATCCGTATGCTTCTTAACTTTAGCGCACCGTGTTACACACCACAAGCATCCGTTACGCCACCGACGGTGCAGGCTGAGCCAATGATGCCGACGATGAGCAAGACATCCTACATTGCCTTGTTACCTCCTTCTTCCTATAGTGCCGCTTGGAAAACGGGCGGCGGTTCGGGGACTGTCTGCGCAAGTACGCGAGCGCTATCACTCAAGTGCCGATCGAGCTAAATGCCGATGGCTAAACGACTGTCGTCATTCGATGGTGAGTAGCCAGGAAGCGCGGAAGGGACGCCATTCACCGCGCAGGTACCACACACGCTAACCAATTCTCTTTGCTCCAAATCTCCGAGTTATGAGAGTTCGCGATTGTCAGTCCTTATTCGATGGAGCAGAGAACGTCTGGTTTGGTATGAGGCTTGGCTTTTTCCGCTGTCTGTTGCGGCGTTGGACGGAACAGTGTAGGATTGCTTCCGAGGTTCTGACTTGAACATTGGAATTTGAGTATCGGTTATTGAGCACCGTAGTGCGCAATTCAGTGTGATGTAGGAAATGGCAATGAGCAAAAAAGGGCGAAGTGCAGTAATCACCGGATCTAATTCTGGAATCGGTCTCGGAATCGCTTGGGCGATGGCGCAAGCGGGCATTAATGTTTACCTCAATTCCTTTACCGATCGACCAGAAGACCACAGGCTCGCGGCGGAGATTGCGGATGCGACTGGAGTGTCTGTAAGCTACATCAAGGCCAACTTGGCGAACGGCGATGAATGTCGAAGATTGATCAGCGAGGCGGCAGACTGCGATATTTTGGTCAATAATGCCGGTATACAGCATGTTAGCCCGATAGAGGAATTCCCAACCGAAAAGTGGGAGGCAGTTATTGCCATTAATTTGAGTTCAGCGTTCCATACAACTGCTGCCGCCCTCCCAATCATGAAAAAGAATGGTTGGGGAAGAATAATAAATATCTCCTCTGCTCATGGATTGACCGCGTCACCCTACAAGGCCGCTTATATCGCCGCTAAGCACGGGATTGTCGGATTAACAAAGACCATTGCGCTCGAAACAGCGCAGGAAGAAATAACGGTCAATGCAATCTGTCCTGGATACGTATTGACACCTTTGGTTGAAGCACAAATTCCGGCAACGATGAAAGAATATGGCATGGGCCGCGAGGAAGTCATCGAAAAAATTATGCTGGCGAGGCAGCCGTCGAAGCAGTTCGTGAAGGTTGAGGAAATTGGTGGTATCGTCAATTTTCTGTGCTCGGATGCCGCTGCGCAAGTAACCGGAACCACCATTAGCGTTGATGGCGGTTGGACTGCATTGTAAGTTTTCCGCCGCAGTCAGACTCGCTACTCAGCACGCCCAAATTTCTTTGTTCGATCAGCAATCGCAAAATAGCGAAACCTGCCCTGATGGCTTTGTAATCAGAACCCTAAAGAGATTCGCAAGGAGTTTCCGATGCCGCCCTATGCTCTCGCAGATTTAAAGCCAGCGGTGCATACCGATACTTGGATTGCACCTAATGCCAGTGTGATCGGTCGCGTTATTATTGATGCACAGGTATCAATATGGTTTAATTGCACAGTAAGGGCCGATCATGACAAGATTTGGATTCGCACGGGGACGAATATCCAGGAAGGATGTATTCTACATATTGATGAAGGGTTTCCATTGACCGTCGGAGAAAATTGCACAATTGGACATAAAGCAATTTTGCACGGATGCACGATTGGAAATAATTGTTTGATCGGGATGGGAGCAATCGTGCTGAACGGAGCTAAGGTAGGTGACAATTGTTTGATCGGGGCGGGTGCGCTGATACCGGAGAATAAAGTAATTCCAGAGGGATCATTAGTTCTCGGCGTTCCCGGGCGAGTCACACGTAAACTTAATGCGGCGGAAGTAAAAGCAAATCAAAATAGCGCTGCCCACTATCAGGCGAATATGCGGCATTTTCGAGATCATCTGAAAGTACTCGCGGTCGATTAGAGTAGGATCGTCGCTTGTCCATTAATTACCGTAACAGCGCGCCGCAAAATCCGCTCTTGCTGCGCAATGGGTTAGATTATCGCCGCATGAGGCCCGAGTTTCTCCAAGCCGAAGTGGTTTGCTGCCAAGAACTTTCAGTGGTGTCGTTTCTGGTTGCCGTTTTGTTATAGAAGCACGTTTTGTCAGTGCGATATCTCGGGATTTTAAAGAGAAAAAATTCGCCTAAATTGAAGGTGCCCGCAAGGCATGATTCGTTCAACCCTTTGCTTACAACAAAGCGACGGCATTACCTTGCAATCAAATTGCTGTCTCTTTTCTCTGTCGAAGTAAATTAATCTTCGTTAAGCAACTGTCGTGAAGGATAATCCGCTATTGCCGAGGAGATTTTTGTGTCTGACAAATTGTCAAACTTGCTGAATGCTATTCCCATCCCGGTAGTTTTCGTGAGCAAGACAGAACGAATCATCGCAGAAAATGAGGAAGCTCGGCAACTTCTAGGGCCAAATATTCGAAGTCGCCATTATGCGACAATTTTGAGGCAACCTATGGTCCTAGAGAGTATTGAAGCCTGTCTTGAAGAGCAATCCGCGCAGAATGCGAACTATACAATTAATGACCGCCAGAAAGACAACAGTTTTCGGGTAAGTTGTCGCTTCGTTTCTGATACAGGGTACGATTTCCCGACAGGGGTAATCGTTTCATTTCAAAACATGACCGAATTTGAGGAAGTCGACCAAATTCGGCGGGACTTTGTCGCAAATGTTAGCCACGAGTTGCGTTCGCCGCTAACCGCCATATCGGGATTCATTGAGACATTAAAGGGTGCTGCCCAAATGGACCCCTCTGCACAAGAGGGCTTCCTTGATCTAATGGCCTGGGAGACAGCGCGTATGGAACGACTAGTTTCAGATCTCTTGTCACTTAGTCGTGTAGAAAATCAGGAACGAGTTTCTCCAGAAGGTAGCGTTAACCTGCTATCAATACTGTCTTCGGCAATCGACAACTTCATAGGGTTAGCGGCGGAGGCCCAAGTTGAACTCAAGTTACATAGCGAGGTCCTTTCCGCTGACGTGCGTGGTGACGCGGATCAATTGCAGCAGGTATTCTGCAACCTAATTGAGAACGGCATCAGATATGGCGGATCAGGTGGGCTTGTCGGGGTCAACGTCGAAGCAGTAAGTTATGATCCAGTCTTGAAAAGTCCTTGTATCCAAACGACCGTTTTCGATAAAGGACCGGGAATCGACTCTGAGCATCTGCCGCGATTGACCGAGAGATTTTATCGAGCCGATAATCACCGATCAAGGCATTTAGGGGGAACTGGCCTAGGGTTGGCAATTGTAAAGCATATCGTTAGTCGACATTGTGGGCGGTTGTTGGTGGAAAGTGAGTTAGGTTGCGGTGCGCGATTCAAAGTTGTTTTGCCAAAGCAAGTTTGTTGAATCTTTTTCTTTGAGATTGTAGCATCAAGTAAAGGAGACAGGCTGAAACTGTGATCAGAAGGGAACAAGATGACGAAATTTTATTCTTACCAGTGGTCCAAAACTCTGAACTACAATTATAGATCGCGAAGAGTTTACTGATGGTTAGGCGTAAAGGTTCTTATAGCTGCTGTGCGCAATAGAAATTTATTGTGACGAATGACAAGGAAATAGCATAACCCCTAATCTAATATTGGGTTCTGAAGCATTCATTGTTAATACACATCGCACTGGCCGCAGTCCCCTGTTGCAAATTAAGCCATTCTTATCGCGTCAAACACGCCGTAGCATTACTATTGCGGAATGGCGATAAGCTACCAAGAGTTTTGCCTAGGTTAAGAAAGACGATAGTAGTATGATGCTCGGATTTCGACGAAAATGACGGATCAACACATTCAATCTGCTTTTGATCGCGACCTTGAGGAGATTCAAGCTGACATTATGAAAATGGGCGGCTTGGTCGAAGATGCTATTCGGAAAGGGGTAGAGTCACTCCTAACGCGTAATGAGGAAATTGCCGAGGAGGTGCGTAAGAACGATGCTCGAATTGATTCGCTAGCTGAACAAATCAACGAAAGCGCCGCCCGCGTTATCGCGCTTCGAGCACCGACGGCCGTTGACCTAAGATTGATCCTAAGCGTCATTAAAATCAGTAATAATCTCGAACGCATCGGTGATTATGCGAAGAATATTGCCAAACGCACAACTGTTCTTGCGCACATGCGACCAATTGATGAAAATATCGGGGCGCTTCGACGAATGGCCTCATTGGTTCAAAGCATGTTAAAGGACGCACTCGATTCATATGTACAACGCGATGTTGAAATTTCTGAAAATATCATTGCCGTAGATCAAGATGTCGATCAGATGTACAATAGTCTGTTCAGAGAATACTTAACCTTCATGATGGAAGACCCGCGAAATATTTCCGCCTGTATGCACCTACACTTTATTGCAAAGAACCTTGAACGCATGGGCGATCATATAACCTCAATTTCTGAGCAAGTCGTCTATTTGGTGACCGGCGAAAGACCGGACGAAAATCGACCGAAAGCAGATACAATCTCACTAGAGAATCATCCGCAACTCAATGAAACCAGCCCGCCAAAATCTCTTGGTACATAGCTTGAACTCAGTGCGCTGTTTGCGGTGAGTAACACATTCTCTATCAAAGCGTCGCGATCGGAATTGGTCGGGAAATTGGCATTGGCCCCTTAAGTCGATCGCGTGGAGTTTATCGAATGACTTGTGACAGGGAAAGTTTAGCCCTTAAACCGCATCCAACTGTTCTAATTCGTGAACGATTCTTGACAGGGTAGACTTCCATTCAAAAGGCGGTACTTGAGAGTCTAGCTTTGTTGACGCAACTGGACGGCGGTTATTTTGTTTCAGCTAGAGGACGACGGTGAAGTGGCAAGAAAGAGAAGCCTAGACCTCGGCTTTTGACTTTAACTTGTTAGACTTGACGGTTATGATCGTCTGATCGATCGGCTTCGTTTGATTGCTAAGCAAGGAATTCTGCTCCGCAAGTCGAAAGTTTGATAAGTGAGGAAACCCTAGAGTTCGGTTGCAAGAGATCGTCAACAATTCAGCTCAGTGGCTACGGCGACACGAACAACAAGAAATCAATAGCGAGTAGCTAGCCAGTCAACTTGACGCCGTCGAGGTAAGTACGCATGAAAACGACAGACGAATTCGGCTGGTCGCTCCAATCGGTGCAGATGAAGGTGATAAACGGCAGTCCGTATGGTGTTGCGACTGCCTAATTTTTTCGGGCGCTGCCCCTAATTCATGACAGGAGAAACATAAGCAACCATGGAAGTCACGGAAGTAAAGAAGGACGGGTTAAAGCGCATCATCTCTGTTGCTATGCCCGCTGCGGAACTCGAAGAAAAAATTGTAAAGAAATTATCTGAAGTTCAGCCAACATACACCATCAAAGGGTTCCGCAAGGGCAAAGTTCCGCTGCAGGTGCTTCAGCAACGATTAGGTGACAGCTACGGAGCTGAGATTCTCGGAGAAGCGATCAAACTCACGCTTTCGGAACATTTGCGGGGCGCCGATGAAAAACCCGTTGTACCACCAGCTTTTTCGACCGATGACCCGGATTGGGCGCGTGGTAGCGACATGGCGGGCACAATCAGTTATGAGGTGATGCCCGAAATTCCAGATATTGATTTTGGTACTGTCCAGCTTGAATACTATCGACCGACAGCCGATGACGAAAAAGTGGATCGGTTATTAAAAGAATATTCGCATATTCTAGTGTTTGCAGAAAAAGACAAAGGCCAAACTGCCGAGGTCGGAGATATTTTGTGCGTGAGACTGTTTCAGGATGATTCTCAAGATCCTGAAGAAACAAAAGTCATAGGGACGGCAAGGATCGAATTAGGGAAGAAAGAAAAGCTCTGCACGTTTGATCACAAGGAGTTCGTCAGCAGAAAAGCCGGGGACAAACTTCATATTCCTGTTGGCTTCGCGGTGAATGAAAACACTCCTGAACTTTCCGATGAGGCCCAATCTGAAGATGATTGGAGTTCAATTCTCATTTATCATAAATCGCTAGACTCTTATGCAGAGTATTTTGCTGGTGAGGAAGTAAAGCTTATTATCAAAATCGAAGGAATTTTAGAAAGAACTCATTCTAAAGTCGACGACAATATGGCAAAAGAATTTGGTGCAAACAGTCTCGCAGACCTTCGAATTGAAGTAATAGCTGAACTCGAGCACTTCTTCGCTATAAAGTTTCAAGAGGGTCTTCAAAAACAGCTGCGACAGGAATTAGACAAAATTTTGGACTATGACGTGCCAGAAGCGTTTGTGTCTCGCCGAATTGCTGAATTAAGTTCAGTGATGGATCAAAAAAAGCCGGAAGAAGGTCAAGACCTGCTAGAGGCCGAAAGCGATGATTTACCACTTGAATCGCCTTCGGAAGAGGAATCTGAGCAAGATAAGGGTCTTTTTGAGAAAAAAATTCCTGAGCTCGCTGAACGGGATGCGCGTGTTTCACTCTTCTTATCTAAGGTTGCCGCTGACAACGAAATTACTCTTGATGAGCATGAAATCGCCCCGATAATTGAGGATATTAGTGAGCGACAGGACTTTGAACCAGAGAAAGTTCGAGAAATTATTATGCAAGACCCAAGAGCGAGGTTTAAACTCGCTCGTCTTCTAGACGACAAAACACTCCAGCATTTGCTTGAATTGGTCACGATCAACGAGATGGAAGTTAACGAAGACGAAGATCACGAAGAAAAAGTTCGTTTAATGAAAAGAGTCTTGAGGGGAATTGCTTTGACGCAGGGGCTTAAGAAACTCAAGGTTCACAATTCCGAACTTTACCAGCGTGTCCTTTTTACGGTTACACTAGGAATTACGGATGCGATCCTTGACGAGTACGAAAACGAGAACTGTTAGAGTCGCTCACCGCTAGATGCGAAGCTTTTGTTTTCTGCGTGGTGCGCCGATTTAGGGATGCTCCTAATCGTCCGACGCTTTAGGATTTATTCGGTTTCAGAGAGAATCTGCACTTTCGCCGCGGCCAACATTTCCTGCATTTTGCTTCGGATCGCGTCTTCGGTTGCCCTATCCTTCAAATCGGCTGCAAGTTTACGATACACATCCTCATCGCCAGGCTCGTCAAAATCGGCTTTGATAACCTCTTTTGCGTAGCTTTCAGCCGCTTCACCGGATTTTCCTAGTATGCTGGCAGCCCATAATCCCAACAGCTTGTTCCGACGGGCCTCAACTTTGAACTTGGTTGCTTCATCATGAGCGAATTTACGTTCGAACGCATCTTCGCGGTCATCAAACAAAGTCATGTTAGCTCTACTTTCCATTTTCTGGGAACGCTATGGCAAATTTAATCATTAAGTGATTGGCGTATCCATTGCGGTTGTGCCTAGAGCGCTCCTTGCGTTACTCGCGTGTCTGCCCTAGAGATATTAGGATTTCGTGAGAACTTAAAGAGGCTTTGATGGAAAGTCGCAAGAAAATATATGAGGGCAAGGCCAAGATTCTTTACTCAGGACCCACTTCGGAAACCGCTATCCAATACTTTAAGGACGATATCACCGCGGGGAACGGCGAACAACATGCCATCATTGAAGGTAAAGGAACTCTAAACAATCATATAAGCGAATTTTTCATGGTAGGGCTTAGCGGTGCAGGAGTTCCTAATCACTTCAAAAAACGCATAAATAACCGTGAGCAATTAACGGTAAAATGTAAAGTATTTCCGATTGAAGTCATTGTTCGTAACGTTGCATCGGGCTCAATCTGTCGGCGGTTAGGGATTGAGGAAAAAGCCACGTTTTCCCAACCTATTGTTGAGTATTACTTGAAGAACGACGATCTCAATGATCCGCTTGTGAACGAAAATCATATCGTAGAATTTGGCTGGGCGTCCTCAGCTACTCTGAATAAAATTAATTCTTTGGCATTAAGAGCGAATTCTTTTCTGCTGGGAGTTACCAATGCAGCCGATCTTCGGCTTGTCGACTTCAAAACTGAATATGGTGTCAACGTCGGTGCAAGTGATAGCGAGGTGATGATGGTGGATGAAATTAGTCCAGACACGTGTAGGTTTTGGGATATACATACTGATGAAAAGCTCGATAAAGATGTTTTTCGGGAAGGGCTAGGATCAGTTCTTGCGGCTTACCAAGAGGTTGCTTCGCGACTCGCTGTTGTATCATGATATTAGGCATCAGGACATAATAGGTAGCGAGATTCTCTTGAGACTTTATTTCGTCAAGAGACGGGGTCCGACACAACAAATTTATGGGATGAATGGATGAAAGTGCGGGTGCACGTCTTACCGAAAGCTGGGGCTCTAGACCCGCAGGGTGAAGCGGTTTGTCATGCGTTGAAGAGTATGGGATTCGACGGTGTCAATGATGTGAGGCAGGGAAAAATAATCGAATTAGATGTCTCCGAAGAGACCACCCGCGAATTAGTTGTCCAGATGTGTGAACGGCTGCTAGCCAACAGCGTTGTAGAGTCGTACGAAATCGAATCGCCGTTGTCATGAAAGCCGCAGTTGTTGTATTCCCTGGATCCAATTGTGACCGCGAATTAACAGTCGCATTCCAGATGGCGGGTTTTTCGGTCGATAATGTTTGGCATAAGGATGCGGAGCTTCCGCATGACATCGATATCGTCGGACTACCCGGAGGATTTTCTTTCGGGGACTATCTCCGCTGTGGGGCACTAGCGGCGCAGTCAATGATCTGCGGCGCCCTGAAGGCTCACGCGGAACGCGGTGGATACGTGCTCGGCATTTGCAACGGCTTTCAAATGCTGACTGAAATGGGTTTGCTTCCTGGTGTATTGTTGCGCAATGCTGGTCTGAAATATTTGTGCAAAACGGTAAATTTGCGAGTGCCGACAACGAACTCTATTTTTTCGTGCGCTTATGACGAAAATGAAGTCATTCAATTTCCGATTGCGCATCACGACGGCAATTTCTTTGCCGATGATCAAACCCTCAGCGCCTTAGACGCAGAGGATCGCGTGGCCTTTCGATATGTTGAAAATATAAACGGCTCTCGCCAAAATATTGCTGGCATTTTGTCGTCCAACCGGCGGGTGCTAGGGATGATGCCTCATCCCGAGCGGGCGGTTGAGGACATTCACCAAAGCGTTGATGGTTCGAAGTTATTCAGTTCAGTTGCGGGTGCATTCGTGAGCACCTAGGCCAACAAAAGTTTTCTAATCGTGAAACACTTAGGCGTGTCGGGAACTGCTTTTTCCGATCAGTTGTTCGCGAGTCATGGCTCTAGCATGCGTTTGTGATCATAATCCCAAGCAAGTTATGACGGTGACGAGACATTTCATGATTGTCTCTTTGGCGGCAGCATGAATCAAAACGGGACCTACTGAAAATTCCCCTAATTTGGTATTGATCTTTTTCAGCTTCGGCTTTAGTAGAGATTTCTACGCGTTTAATTTAAGCGCGTCAAAAGATTTTTCCGGCTCCGCAACCCTTTAAATTGCGACAGTGTGTGCGGGCCGCGCTTAATCCCTCACGGGTACAATCGGCATCCTATGAGCAGATGCCAAGGCATAAGGGTGGGTGCAAACATAGTGCACCTGCAAGGAGTTAACAGCGATGTCATTGCTGAAACGCAACAACCCTCGGATCATTGATGCCGATGCGGGATGCCTTTCAGCGGTCTTTATCGCTCAGAGGAGTCATCATTGGTTAGATCGGGTGGTCACGAGCGACACCGCGAAACCAATACGATATAAAATAAAATTATGGCAAAGAGAATGCTTATTGATGCCACTCACGCGGAGGAAACACGCGTTGCAGTGGTTGACGGAAAAAGAGTTGAAGAGTTTGATTTTGAGATAGGAGGGCGACAACAGCTAACCGGAAATATCTATCTTGCAAAAGTTACGAGGGTCGAACCAGCTCTGCAGGCCGCCTTCATTGAATATGGTGGCAATCGCCACGGGTTTCTCACATTTCCGGAAATTCATCCAGATTACTATCAGATCCCGCTCGCCGATCGCGAAGCGATTATAGAAGAGGAACTCGCCTACGCTGAGGCAGTTCGTTTGCGTGAGGAAGAGGAGAGAGGAGAGGCGCAGAATGTAACGGAGACCTCTCAGGAATCAAGGAAAAAGGATCGCTCTAGAGGACGCAAGCGCGTAGCGAAAAAGAAGACGGCAGAAACTTATACAGTACTCTCCGATTCGGATGACAATTCAGATCCACTCCCGATCATAGGGGGCGAGGATGTAAACAATCAGCACAGCGACGACGAAGCCTCGGTTGCGCAACTAGTAACCGACTCGGAATCAGGTCCCGATAAAGAATCTCCCATAGAACTTGTTGGCGAGCGAGACGACCTTGAGGACATTATCGTCCCACCCAAGTCACGGCCTCGACGCTACAACATTCAGGAAGTCATAAAGGTTCGCCAAATCCTCCTCGTTCAAGTGGTAAAGGAAGAACGCGGGAACAAGGGAGTGGCACTAACGACTTACATTAGCCTTGCAGGACGTTTCTGCGTGCTAATGCCAAATACCGCCCGTGGCGGCGGCATCTCGCGTAAGATTTCAAATGCCAAAGATCGTATGAAGCTGAAAGGTATCGCAGCCTCATTCGATGTACCTAAAGGAGCTGGCCTGATTGTTCGGACAGCGGGAGCTAACCGAACCAAGGCCGAGATCAAGCGCGATTATGATTATCTGCAAAGACTTTGGGAAGAGATCCGTTCTTTGACGCTGAAGTCGATTGCACCCGCACTCATCTACGAAGAAGGAGATCTAATTAAGCGTTCGATCCGTGATCTTTACAGCCGCGAAATTTCAGAAGTTCTCGTTGAGGGCGAGGGTGGTTATAGGGCTGCAAAGGATTTCATGAAAATGATCATGCCGTCTCATGCGCGACATGTGAAGAAATATGAGGAAAAAACGCGACTATTTGCGCGATACCAGATCGAGAGCTATTTGGCGGAGATGTTTAATCCTACCGCCGAATTGAGATCGGGCGGTTATATTGTCATAGCTTCTACGGAAGCTTTGGTCGCAATTGATGTGAATTCCGGGCGGTCAACCCGTCAAGGATCCGTTGAAGATACTGCACTGAGAACCAATCTCGAAGCGGCTGAGGAGATTGCGAGGCAATTGAGACTGCGCGATTTATCTGGATTAATCGTCATTGATTTCATTGACATGGAGAAGCGGAGCAACAATTCAGCGGTTGAGCGTCGTCTAAGGGAGGGGTTGCAGACCGACCGCGCCCGGCTTCAGATCGGTCGTATTTCTCCATTTGGTCTTTTGGAAATGAGTCGACAACGCCTGCGACCGGCATTGATTGAGAAGACTACGCAGATCTGTAGTCATTGTAACGGAACAGGTCGGGTGCGTTCAGACGACAGCATGGCGCTGAGTATACTGCGCCAACTTGAGGAGTTGATTTCACGGCGTTCGGCGGCGGTTTTGCAGATTCAATGTTCAGTTCCAGTCGCGAATTTTTTGATGAACGAAAAACGCGATCACATTGTTGAAATTGAAAACCGGCACAATTTGGAAATCCGGTTGCAAGCTGACATGGCGCAGAACAACCAAGATTTCTCATTGCAAATTCTACGCACAACCAAAGCAGAGGGGAGTGCTAACAATCTGACTGTAGTTTCGGGCAGCAGCAGCCTGATGAACGAAGTTGATCAGAAGGAAGAGGTCCAGAAGGGAGATGGCGCTCACATTGAGGGCAACGAAAATAGGTCGCCGAGACGGCGACGGCGGCGCGGTCGCCGAAGACGGAGTTCTAGTGCCAAAATGGATAACGTCTCTGAAACCGAGGTTAGGGCGGTTACAGAAGGCACCGAGGTGTCTGAAGACACAGAAAAGCCCGATAACGGCATTCAAGCTGCTACCGAGGCACCAACTGTCGCACCAAAGAAACCGTCCCGGAAAAGGAGAAAGTCTGCTTCTAAAAAGGATGAAAAGGCGTCAGTTGCGCGTCAAGAAGATACCCCACCGCAGCCTAATGCCTTGCCAGGCGATGCCGTCGACACCGCGACAGAATTAGTAACAGAGTCTGCCCTAAAGACTAGAAAGCCGAGAAGAAAAGGCAATTCCCGCGCTCGACCGCGAAAAGCTAACGAGGAGACTGACGTACTCCCCAGCGACCTGCTAACCAACATCTTACCATCAAATGAAGCAGAGGCATCTTTGAAGGTTGAAGAGATGCAAGGAAGCGAGAACAAAAGGCGCGGCTGGTGGTCAGAGAAATGAAGTTACTTAGGAGCGGCGATTTTCTGTACAAAAAATATCTGAATGTTGTCGATCACCTCTTGTTTGAGTAATTTATTTCCTGACTCAGTACAGTAGTGCGGAACGTCGACTAGTGCTGCCGGATCATCAGTTAATAGCTTCAGTATATTTCCATCTGCAAGAAAACGCATACGGCGGCGGAGTTTAAGAACAGGTAGGGGGCATATCAAGCCTGTGGCATCCAGTTCCTCAATGGCATCAATCATTTTTCAACCGTTCTTTGGCTTCAGGTTTTCGTTTTTGACCTTTGAGTCGTGTCGCTTAAGCGGTGAATTAGCAGGAAGCGGTAAGCGATGTTTGGCGTAGATATTTTCGACGCTGCGCTCTTGCCGGCAGCAATTGTCGCTTTTAGCGCAGGGGTTCTCAGTTTCCTTAGTCCCTGTGTCTTGCCGATTGTTCCACCATATCTTGCCTATATGAGTGGCATGACGGTCCCAGAAATACAAGCTAACGAGAACAATCGTCCCCGCGTCGCGATAGCGGCGCTTTTCTTTGTTATTGGTTTATCGACAGTCTTTATTTTGCTGGGGTTTGCAGCTTCAGCTTTTGGACGGTTTTTCCTCGGCAATCAACAATGGTTTGTCATTGGCGCGGGCATTGTGATTATGGCGTTTGGTACCCATTTCCTCGGTATTTTTCGAATCAAGTTCTTGGATCGCGATTTACGGATTGATGTCGGTAGGCATGACGGTTCATACTTTGGCGCATATTTGCTGGGTCTCGCGTTCGCGTTCGGTTGGACCCCCTGCATTGGCCCTATCCTTGGTGCAATATTGTCGCTCGCTGCTGGTGAGGCCAGCATCGTAAGAGGAACAATGTTGCTTGGTGCTTACGCTGCGGGTCTCGGCATACCATTCTTTCTGTTCGCTATCTTTTTTTCGCGATCACAACACCTCATGCGATTGATGAGAAAACATTTAGAATTCATTGAAAAACTTATGGGTTTACTCTTGTGGACAGTCGGTCTTCTAATGGTGACTGGTAGTTTTACAGATTTATCGTGGTGGCTTCTGGAGACTTTTCCTGGTCTTGGTTATCTCGGATAAAATTAGGCCTTTGCATTATGCGAATTGTAACAGCGCAATCTGAATTCTTGGAATTGTGAAAGAAGGCTAAATTAATAAGAATTGGTGAAAAAACACTCGCAATTTCATGTGAGCCTGTCGTTCGCCGACTGAGAAATGGAAAGTGAAGGAGGGTGCAAAATGGATGGGCAAGGCGATGAATGGATGAAACTTCGCCTAAAGGAGGGGCGGGGGTTTGTTTCAGCACTTGATCAAAGCGGTGGCTCAACGCCTGCAACCCTAGCCAGATATGGAGTTGAGCCGAGCGCGTATGCAGATGACGAGTCTATGTTTGCGGAAATCGCCGCTATGAGAGTGAGGATAATTTCGTCGCCCGCGTTCACATCGGACAAAGTGCTTGGGACGATTCTATTTGAGCGCACGATGACGCAAGAGATTTTCGACAAAACGATACCAGAGTTTTTGAGAGTAGACCGTGGAATCGTGCCGTTTTTGAAGGTCGACGAAGGTTTGCGGTCGGAGGCGAACGGGGTTCAATTGATGAAAGATCTTCCACGATTGAGCGAGAAACTCGCGAGCGCGAAGCAATTTAGAATTTTCGGTACGAAAATGCGATCCATGATTCATCAGGCCGACTCGACTGGGATACAGGCGGTTGTTGATCAACAGTTCGAACTTGCCAGTGAAATTCGTTCGGCTGGATTGATTCCGATAATTGAACCTGAGGTCAATATTCAATCGCCATCCAAAGCGGAAGCAGAAAAGTTGCTATACGCATCTCTTGAGGCAGCCTTTGCCAATATGACGGGGGATAATTCTGTCATTTTGAAGTTGACTATTCCTGAGGAGGCCGAACTTTACATGCGGCTGTTAGAGGATCAACGCTTATTGAGAATAGCGGCACTTTCTGGTGGTTATTCCACTGCAGACGCCTGCCAGCGGTTAGCGAAGAATCCTGGCATGATTGCGAGTTTCTCCCGCGCATTAACCGAGGGTTTGACAAAAGGAATGAGTGACAGAGAGTTTGACTCAATTTTGGGTGCGAACATTAATCAGATTTATGCCGCTTCACAATGACTCACTGAAGGCCGTTAGTAATTGATACACACCAAAGCCCCTATTTTTTCGAGTTCCGAGAGCTTGCGTGATGTTACTTTGTTCGAAAAATCGGTGTGCCGAGGTAAAATTGCACAAACATTGTCCGAAATGAGTGTCTGATTGATGTGCCGATAGAACCTTGCCCGTTGGTAGAAAACGGGTGTCGTGAGGTAAAAAAAATGGCATTTAGTTAAGAATCTACCTCAATGAGTAATTTGTCGACGACCGATGAAGCGCATCAATACCCGCCACGACTGCGGCCGTCACGGATCACGGTCTCTGTTCGCCTGTGCTTACGGCCCCCTGGTCTCTTGCCATCAACTAGCTTGAGGCCGCGCTTAAAAGTACGCAGACGCCATAGAAATGAACTTAACAGTCTTTTCTTGGGATAAAGCAGAAGAAAGGATGTCCTTAGAATTAAATCACTCTCCATAAGCCGTTTTTTGTAATCTCCCTTGTAACGGGCCTACACCCTTCAAGTCCAAATCTTCAGCAGTACGGCCTGGCGCCAAAGAATCGCTATGTCGAGATGGTTCAAGGAAGGTGATCGCGTCGTAATAGTCGTCGAGCGCAACGAAGACGCCGTTGGCCTCCGCCCCTTCACGCATGCAGCGTTTACAGGAATGGCGCCAAGAAGCACTTCAATGCCCCAGCCCTTATCATGCAGGAACTCAAGGGTCGTGTGAGACCCTTGACCCTCGTTGTGGCAGCCCCGGCCGCCAGTCAGCAAACGGCAATGCCAAGTGTATCAGAATACGGTATGGCATTCTCCAGCATACGTAACTGCAGCCAACCATCTTGGACTTGCTGCTCGCCCCGACCGTAGTCGCCTCGGTCAAACAATAGAACTTCCAAGCTAGGGTTCGCCATCCGATTCCAAAGGTTTTGCACCTCTGGGGGAATTGATCCCGTAGCAAACGCGAACTTCAACCTTCGCCGCGCCCGTGCAAGCTTTAACAAGTTGTCGAAATGAACCCGCATTCGATAGATCGCTCCGGAGGTGCGTTCCTATCTTCCGCAAGCCGTTGTGCCTCATGAAAAATGTTCGAGTTATCCTGATACACAAACACATCACGCATTCCTTCTGTCCTCCAGTATCTTCACCCAAAATCTGTCTACTTTGAATTGGCGCCATCGCGATTGCGATATTCAACCCAGCCTTCAGCCCCTTCGATCTGCTAGACGCTCCAGTTCTTGGCTTCCAAACAGATTGGTTATGGTTCGCGGATAGGCGAGGATCGCAAGATGAATTAGGAGGCCAGATAACGCAACTCGAAACGCAGCCCCGTCTATTGTCGAACGACGACAATAGGGATTCAGAATTCGAGGTCCAGCCGCAACTCTGGTGACGGGATAGAGTTGTTGATCAGCGGCAAGTCAATTCTAATTGTCGGTCGGACCTAGCATGTTTTCCGGCTTCACAACGCGATCAAAAGTTTGTTCATCAACCAAACCCAAATTCACCGCTTCTTCCCTAAGAGTGGTTCCATTCTTATGAGCCGTTTTGGCCACCAAGGTGGCATTATCGTAACCGATCTCTGGTGCTAATGCCGTCACCAACATCAGACTCTCGCGCATCAATTTATCAATGCGAGGTTTGTTTGCTTGTAAGCCCTCCAAGAGATTATCAACGAAGGCGATGGAAGCGTCACTCAACAGCTGAATCGACTGCAAGACATTGTAGGCAATCATCGGCTTGTAAACATTGAGTTCAAAGTGACCTTGTGAACCAGCAAATCCAACCGCAGCGTCATTTCCCATCACATGGGCACAAACCTGCGTAAGTGCTTCACACTGAGTTGGGTTGACCTTGCCCGGCATAATCGACGACCCAGGTTCATTCTCCGGCAAGATCAGTTCGCCCAAACCACATCGTGGTCCTGATCCAAGCAGTCTAATGTCATTGGCGATCTTGAATATAGATGCCGCTACTGTTCTTAGGCTACTCGAAAGCTCAATTAGCGCATCATGTGCGGCAAGTGCCTCAAACTTATTGGGGGCAGTCCGAAAGGGCAGGTTCGTGATTTCGGCAATATGTTGAGCAACAGCTTCCGCCCAACCAGAACGGGTGTTTAATCCCGTTCCAACTGCTGTACCACCTTGTGCCAACTCGTAGACCGCGTTTAGGGAAGATTGCACGCGCTTAATCCCCATATGAACCTGATGCGCGTAACCAGAGAATTCTTGGCCCAGCGTTAGGGGGGTTGCATCTTGGGTATGAGTGCGCCCAATCTTAATGATATCAGCAAAAATGACCGCTTTTTGATCAAGTGCGTCCCCCAATTTATTGAGAGCAGGCAACAAAGATTTGTGCGCCGTCGTTGCACAGGCGATATGCATTGCCGTTGGAAAAGTGTCATTGGACGATTGCCCCATGTTGCAGTGATCGTTGGGATGCACGGGCGTTTTGCTGCCGATTGTACCGCCAAGGATTTCGATAGCACGATTGGCAATAACTTCATTTGCGTTCATATTCGATTGGGTCCCGGAGCCTGTTTGCCAGACAACAAGCGGGAAATGTTCGTCGAGTTCGCCGTCAATAACTTCATCACACGCTTGGATAATCGCCGCCGCTATATCTGCCATCAGCGTTGCTTGTGATCGATTTTGAATCGCACAGGCCTTTTTTATCACGCCCAAGGCTCTGATAATTGCGATGGGTTGTCGTTCCCAGCCAATTGGAAAGTTCAACAATGACCTCTGGGTTTGAGCGCCCCAGTATTTTTCAGATGGAACCTCAAGTGCCCCAAAGCTATCGGTTTCAGTACGTGTCTTAGTCATCAAATACTTCTCATTTTTAATGTGCATCACGAATGATAATGAAATCTTGCCGAAGAACGCCTGTTCACTTTCTAAATTCCTCTAAGGATAATACTTTGCCCAAACTCTCCGGTGATTTTTTCTCTTCTGCGGCTTTATTATCGCTCGATTTCAGTTCTAGGCCGTAAGTTGAAGGTTTGTTTTCCTCGGCATAGAAACGCAGACCGATCTCTGCAAAGGGGTCTACAAAAGTGACAATGGCCTCGAATGGAACTGTAATCCGGCTGGGTTTATCATCGAAATTTAGAATGACAGAGAAAAACTTGTTCTTGACCACCAAATCTTCGTACCAGTTTTGCAAAACCACGGTCATCTCTCCTGCGTACCGGTTTCTAAGCCGATCCGACATTTTAACCGAGGGATGGCGGGTATCGAAGGTGATAAAGAAGTGATGTTGTCCCGGCAGACCGTTTTTTTCCACATCCTTCAGAAGTTTGCGGATAGAGGTCTGCAGGGCGCCCCGCAGCAATTCCGCATAATCGATTTCGATAGTCATTCTGGTGTCATTTCTTTGCTTCAGTTAATGCAGACTCTATTGACCTATGAACACCTTGCACGGGAAGTGTCGACTGCGCCGTCTGTTGTCATTTCAGATTTTAACAAGTGAGAATGGTTTTAGATCGTCAAAGTGGACATCCCATGGCGTTGTTCCGTGAAGGCTTCTCTGCTGAATACGGTGTAAACCAGACCACGCATTGTCTAACTATCAGGGAGTGATGGCAGTTCCAGTTGCTGGATTTGTCGCTTCGGATATTGCAACTGTCAATTGACGAATCTTAAGTTGTCTCTAATTAAAGTAGACGAGTCGCTGAGATTCCTGTGGGCTTATGGTAAAAGTCAGCATGACCATCAATGCATAGAGCCAGTTGCAGCACTGACATATGTTATAAATTAGATAAATAGTCGGATTCTGTTGCCAGGCTCCGACAAGGCCCCGCCTCACGCTGCTAGGCGTTGAGGACTAAAATTTTCGGTTTCCTTGCGCTTACGCAGCAAGTGCAACCGGAGCACGATTGTCGTTGGCAATTATGCTTTACGGACCGATAACGGTGGTACCCCGCCGAGACAAAGCTAACGCCTTTAGTCGTCCGTCGATCCTATTTCGGCCCCTAAAGTCCCCCAACGAGGATTTTGGTGGAGCCGCCGGGTACCGCCCCCGGGTCCGGTCCGGTTATTTCGCGCGCGTTTATGTCCATAGTTCCAAAAGGATCAGTAACAAGATAGGAATTAATCAATCAAGTGTAAAGGGGTTTCTTGTGCGGTTCCAAATTATGCAAAATTGCAACTTGTTGAAGGTCGGTACTCCCCGTTCGGCATTGTAACGATGCGACGGTTGAGGGCTCAATATCTGCAAAGTTGAAAGGCCTAAGTAAGATGATCGATAGCCGAACTAAGCTTGCAACCGAAAACTTGCAAATTATATCTCTTTGAGATAACGGAGACCGATCAATTTGATAGATTTGGAACGGGCGATGGCTGAGCCGCTCTATGATACTCACAGAGAGTTTGATAGGTTTCGTGACGCTGGCTTTGATAAAAAGCAAGCTGAAGCCATTGTACATTCTCTGCAGACGGTATTGATGGGTGGAGTTGCGACCAAGGCTGATATTGAACAACTTAGCGCCGATTTCGAACAACTTGAGTTGGAAATAGCGACTAACCGTAAGCAAGCAAAGGCAGATATGAGAGACTTGATGCTAAAATGGAGGCTCGAATCGCAGGCTACGACTATGAATTTGAAATGGCTTATCGGTAACGCGATCACACTTGCCGGCGTGATCATTGGATACCTTCACTACTTTAGCCTGTGAGCTTTTGAACGATAAAGAAGCTCGACTTACCCGCCTGGATTCCCAACTGATTTTGCGGCATGACATAGGGCGGCAAAATTCAACCGAAAGTTAATTTGAGTTTTCGTTTTCCCAGCCATGGTAGTCGGCAATCTTGATCTTCAAAGCCGTTCAGCTTCAGATCGGGGTTATGCGCCCGACGACCAAACTTAACGTCGATGGTATCGCTGGATATTTCAACGGTTGCAACGGCCTGAATGAATTTTCGGTAGAGCGTTTTAGCGGTATGTTTCTCGAGACCATTGCCGATGCGATTGCCAAAGATACGATAGAGGGTCGCCGCTAGGATGGTCAGTTGCAGGTCAAATTCAATTTTAAGCGGCACCGTGGCTGATAGAGCATCCATATGGAATTGGTCGATGGCTTCAGCAATGGCATTTTCGATGACCATGCGGCGGGCATACCGATCAATGAGTTTCGTCGGTGTTTCATCGAATTGATTACTGATCAGCAGCGTTGGCTGATCATGCCCCAGACCGTGGATAGCAAACTTTCGGAGGGGACGGTGATATCCGGCGAAATTGACGGTTTCTTCCAGAATGCGGGGTCGTCGATAGACCCGACAGACATTGGTCAATGTAATGGTCTTCCAGCTTTCTCGCGGGGTCACCGCGAGGGCTTCTAAGAGTGTTCGGCTCCGTCGTCTGAGGGTGATGAAGCGGATGCCGAGATCATTAATTTTCATGCGGTTTGTGTAAGTTGTCAGGCGTGAATCGAAAATCAATTCTCGCGGCCAGCTGCCGGTATGATCGTTCCAATACTCTGCAAAGCGCAGGATTTCATCATTTTTGGCCTGTTTTCGCACGGTAGCGTTGACATAACAAAAGACCCGTGCGGTGCTATCACGGGCGACGAAGGTTAAGATACCCTTCTGCCGCCGGGAGCGTTTGGAAATATCATGTTTTTCCAGCAAACTATCGTCGCCATGATACGGAATGGTATGGAAGTCAAGGTCAAAGCTATCGCCCCCTATCCCCTATCGCCTCTTGGTATTTTGGCTTTATGGGTAGCGGTATTCCAATCGCGCATGACGGCTGGCAAACTTTTGGTGTCAACCCGACAACTGTATTCGGTTAGTGTGGCTCGTTTCGGAAAAATTCGACTCGAATTTGCTTCCAAGATGAAAAAATGGACTTTTGCGGAGTATAGGTGTTTCAATTATACGCTCGGCAGTGCCCCGCGGAAATAGATCACTTTGACAACAAGCGGCAAATGGAAAAAGTTTGGAAAAGATTTAAGGCCCGTCCAAACTGACATAGTTTTCCATCACAAAAGTTACTCGCAAACGACGCCATCGCCGTCACCATCGCGCATAAAGCGATAAGCGGGGTGATTTTGTTCGACCGGGGCAATACCATGACGGCGTGCTTCTTTGCAGGTGATGCGACCGTTGCGATTGTCATCGTAAAGTTTCAAGGCATTATCGTGACTGCCGGAACCCGTTTGAATTCGAGTGGTTGGATTTTGTACTGTCTCACAATTCACTGGCAGTAAGTCGAAACTGGAACAACTTCTCAAAACTTCTTCCAACCGATTAGCCTCGCGGCGATCAATGGTTAGACCGTAAGCTAAGCGTACTTCAACAACTCGGTTCGCAAACCAACATCGATTCATTTCTGGTAACCATTCGCCTGCGTCCCTCCCGCCTTTTTGATGCCGATTGAGAGCAGGCGAGGCTAATGTTAAGTTACGAATATCGGAAGCGAACTGAGCGCGATCTTGCCGACTCGCGGCACACAAGCCGCTATCGTGGGCTTCACTCAAGGAAATCATATGCTCAATATCCGTCATTCCAGTGTCGGAATAGCAGGTATTGGTATACGGGCTGTAGATGGCTCCCAGACTCTGAGCAATACGGCGCTCAATTGATTGGGGGTAGGTGTAATCCCGCTTGCGCTCATAGGGCGAGCAGCGATTTTCAGGTGCAATCGTTAAACCACGCCAAGTTTCAGCCGCTATGGACAGTGGAAAAAGCAACGACAAAAAGCAGCTGAGATAAAAGGGAAGAAGATAGAGATAACGAATTGAGTCAAAACGATTCATGGCGAAATTTTCTTCGAAATCGAAATTTGATCGTCGTGCGTCAGTTTTCTCATATCAATAAAGACCGGGTTTCATCTTTCCAGAAAATACCGGTAGTCAAGAGATTGAACAAGAGAATGTTTGATCGTGAGTTCTTAGTTGCTACCTGACGCCCACGAAATTTTTCTACCAATAGTAGGGTAAGAACTTGAAGTTTGAGCCGCGCAATTCGATCCTATTGTCGTCATCACAAGCTACGCTTTAGCGACTGAACGGGGGTGAAAAAAACACAGTCGCCCGCTATCATTTTCACCCTTTGGAGTCAGCTTGCATTACGCAAATGAGCAAGAATAAGGGTGAACCTTAAGCCGCGAATCGACGGAGCAAGACAGTTCAATCCTATTGCAGACAATGATTTGACGGGAAGAAGAGGGATCACCACCCGATCACAGCGACCCGGTGAATCCGTTAACGAGCTAAATTTCCGTGCAAGTTCTCGTCAGGTGGTAAGATTTTCTTTCAAAAAGTTTCGAAACCAATCTGCGCATTCAAGACCAATCACTTTACTCACTGTAGGCGACCGAAGGTAACCAAGTCGTCAGAGCCGGAAACTCGAAAACGATAAACAGTCCCAGAAGTTGTAAGAGGACGAAGGGAATTATACCTTTATAGATATGCGATAATGAGATGGAAGCTGGGCACACACCCTTGAGATAGAACAACGCGAAGCCCACCGGTGGGGTCAAGAACGACGTTTGAAGCGTCACCGCAACCAGTATTGCAAACCAAACCACCGAAGGGTCACGCACCTGATCAAATCCCGGTATCGCTAATTCGAGTGCTAATATAATTGGCAACATCAAGGGCATGATAATAATCGTGATCTCAATCCAATCCAGCAGGAAGCCCAAGAGAAATACGATGAATAAGATGAATGCCACGGTCATGTAGGGGTCCTCAAATGCGGAGAGAACCAAGTGCTGTACGATCTCGTCGCCACCATATCGACGAAGAACGAAGGCGAAAAAATTTGCAGCCAAGAAAATCCCGACGATATAACCAGATGTATTTAAAGTTGAGCGGCTAACGTCGCGTAAGACTGCCCAACTCAGCTTTCCATTGGCTAAAGCGAGAAGCGTAGCACCCATCGCCCCCAAGCCTGAAGCTTCGGTTGGGGTCGCAAAACCAGCGAAAATAGAGCCGAGAACAAGCAGGATGAGCAGCAGTGGCGGGACAACGGCGAGCAAGACTTCAAGGACTTCATTCCAGCCAACGTCCTCGGTCCGCTCAGGCGCTGGCATCGCGCTTGGATTGACGATTCCGTAGACGATGATGAAGCAAATATACAACCCACCGAGAATTAATCCCGGGAAGAGGGCACCCATAAATAGATCGCCAAGAGAGATCGCAAGTTGGTCCGACATAATGACCAACATAATTGACGGCGGGATTAAAATGCCGAGCGTCCCTGCACTCGCAATCGTTCCTGTCGCAATGGGTTTGGAGTAATTTTGCTGCATCATTGCCGGTAGCGCCATTAAACCCAAGAGTGTTACAGAAGCGCCGATAACCCCCGTCGAAGCCGCAAGAATGATGCCAATCAACATAACCGTAAGCGACAAACCACCCCGCAGGCCTCCAAAAAGCTTTTGCATCGATTGCATCATCCTCTGGGCAACGCCCGACTGATCAAGCATCAAGCCCATGAAGATAAACATCGGTAATGCAACCAATACGGGATTCTTGACGATGTTCCCAAATAATCTTCCGGAGATCGCTTGCAGCCGCTGATACGCGATTCCCGTTCGATCAAATTCGATTATATCTCGGAAATATCCGCGAAACGGATCAAGAAAAAATTCTGCAATAAGGACAAAAATGAGGCTCACACCGACCAATGAAACCGCAACTGGAATGCCCCTGAACAGCATATAGACAAAAGTAACAAACATCGCCAAAACGGCGATTTCGTTCAAGGTTAGGAACTGACCAAAGAAACTAAGCACGAGTCGTTCCCCTTAGTTTGCTGCTTCAACGGCGTTTTTGCGAGCACACAATCGTGCTATGCCGATTACCAATACGGTCGCAATCAAGCTGAGAATGATTGTATACTTGATATCCCAAGCGATCACCTCAACCCTTCCAAAAATCGGACTTCTGCCAATCTCTCTCGACTCAACGCCTTCTGCACGCGTGAGATATAAAAACCACCAAATACTGTAGTAGATTGCGAGATTTACCGCGAACATCGTCGATGGAAACGCGAACAATAACTGCTTCCACAAATGCGGGCAGGTTATGCGTCTGAGGCAGCGCACATAGGCAGACCAAGTCGCAAATGCCATCAACAAAAAGCTGAAATTCATAAATAATTTCAGCATCCAAAGGTTGTGGAGGCCGTTGGGGCTATCTGAGCCTTCATCAGCGATGACCGATGTTATGGCGTAATCAAGCGTTACATCCCAACAAAGGATAACAAAGGGTAACATAAACCAAGTGAGCGCAATCGCATCAATTCGGCTCTTTTTTTCGCGCGAAAAATTATCATAAAAGATGTCAACGCGCACGTGACTGTTTGTCGTGATCGCATAGGCAATTCCAACTAGGACCGCGGCACCGTAGAGCCACCACTGGAAGTCATCAAGCCATGCTTGATTTCCGGGTCCGATTTCGGAGCGTCCTAAAGTTCTGAGCACAACCTGAGCGCAGATTGCCACCATAAGGATGGGAAAAATCCACGCAAACAAATTGCCAATCCAAGCAGAAATACGATCCCCCGGATTGTGATGTTGCTTATCAACCTCGCTTGGATCGGAGATTGCGACAATTGCCTCGGGGGATTCAGACACCATATCCTAACCGTCATCGCTTTGAAAGTGATACATAGCTTTGAAAGTGATATAGCGTGAACATTTCACGCCGACATTTCAAAAAACAATTTCAAGAGGAGGCGTTCATATGCGAACGCCTCCTCTTGACTTATAGCACGTCAAAAGACGGGAATAAACTATGAAAATTAGTTTCTTGGTCGGGGAAGATAAATATTATCATTCCACACTTTGTAGTTGGCACGAAATTCCTGAAGGTCGTCCCAAACTTCCTTGAAGAAGGCATCGGACGTCGCCAGTTCCACAGCGACCTCATTCCATGCTGCTTCAAAGGCACCGAGCATCTCTGGTGACCATTGCTTGATGGTAACGCCGTTTTTCTCAACGTTTTCCTTCATCGCCCCAAAGTTAGTGCCTTCGCCCTCGGCGTAGTTATCAGTGATGTTGGCCATGCACGCAACTTCAATCTGTCTTTGCGAGGTTTCATCAAGAGCGTCCCAGCGGTCCTGATTGATCAAGAGTTCAAACAAGGTCGCAGGCTGGTGCCACCCTGGGAAGTAATTGTATTTGGCGATATTATGGAAGCCGAGGCGAGCATCAATACGAGGCATAGAGAACTCGGTCGCGTCAATTGCGCCACGCTCAAGCGCTGGGAAAATGTCACCTCCAGCAAGCAGCGACGTCGACACACCGAGTTTTTCCATCACTTTGGCACCGAGACCAAAGAAGCGCATGTTCAAACCTTCGAGATCGGAAAGAGAATTTATCTCATTTTTGAACCAACCAGATGTTTCGGGTGCGATAATACCGCATGGGATCGTGTGAACGTTGTAGCCAGCATCATCATACATACGTTGCATCAGGTCGAGGCCATCATCGTACATCATCCAAGCGAGAAATTCGCCGGCCTCAGGTCCGAAAGGAACAGCTGCAAACAGAGACGCTGCAGTAAGCTTTCCCTGCCAGTATCCTGATGTCGCATATGAAGCATCGACCGAGCCATTAGAAACGGCATCAAGTGCCTCAAGAGCAGGGACAAGTTCTCCGGGGTCGAAGTGTTCAAACTCGACGTCACTCGAAATCGAGTTAATTTTATCGACGAAAGTAATCGCGGCAGTTCCGAGAATTGGAAGATTCTTCCCGAATGCCGAGGTCATCTCAAAGGTTTCTTGCGCGTTTGACGCGACTCCCAGAGAGAGTGTTGCGGCAGTCGCAGCGGCAAGAGTGCGAATACGAAGTGTCATTTGGGTCCTCCACATTGACATTGTATGTTGCGCCTTTACTTCAAAGGCGTTCATGACAAACAAATTTGTCTCTCCGCATGTAGGTACGATTTTGGCTTGATAAATACCCAAAAACACTTATGCGGTACTTTGCAAAATTCGGTCATTGTGCTTAATATCGTCGGACGCAGTTGCGAACTCATTGACACAAGTCAAATTGATCGTGTTGAAACCGCAAAAAATCCTTATCGGTGCGAAACTAGAAGAACATAGGTTGCCCAAGATCTAAGCGGGTTTGAAAAAATGAGGGAAAATAGACTCGGTGACCGAACATCAAGTGCATTACAGTCCCTGTTGGCTTATGACAAACCATACTCAATGCCACTTTGCAAAATCATCACTCATTCGCGTCATCGGATCAGTGAACATTCGCAATGGCTGCAATCGGCACTTGTGACCGCGAAGGTTAATGAGTGAAAGAACGTTGGCAGCTAGAAACGCAGTGTGCGTACTTAAGCGACTGTTGATCGCAACAAAGGGAATTTACGGCGGTAGAAGTCAGCCACCGGAAAGTTGGCACAGTATTGGGAATAAAGCCTTGGACTCGCCGTGGCAGCACTTGCATAAGAACACATCTGCCGAGTCGTGGCGCCTCCGCAGTGTCTGGTGGCTGTTTTATTTCGCGGCGATCATACTGGCATGGATCTGGTTATTTCTTACGACGAAGGAAATGGGCCTTGACCTTTTAGGTCGACGCAATGCCAGCGCTGAGATGATGGCGTCTATGGACCTAAGCATGATGGCGCACATGCCGATGACGAATTATATGCCATTGTTCGGAATGTGGGCAATCATGATGGCAGCGATGATGTTGCCTGTGTTGGTACCAACATTGATCACATACGAACAACTTATCTATACTGCCAATGGATCACGGAGGGGGTGGCTCGGAGTCCTTTGTGGCTACATCTTTGTTTGGATGAACTTTGCGATGATGATCGCAGGATTACAATTGTTGCTCTTGTCAGTTGGCATTATTGATTTTTTTGGGGTTGCAACCTCACCTTTTACAACGGCGGCCTTACTGATTGTTGTTGGGAGCCATCAGTTCACGCGAGTAAAGGAGATCTGTCACGGAATTTGTATTGCACCGCTATTGTATTTTCTAGCAAATTGGAAAACGGGTTTTCTAGGTGGATTACGCATGGGTTTGGCATTAGGGGTCTTCTGCGTCTTATGTTGTTGGGGAATCATGCTGCTTGGATTTGTAGGTGGGGTCATGAATTTACTTTGGATGGGAGTAGCGACAGTTTTCATGGTGCTTGAGAAGCTACCGCAGGTTGGAGGATTAGTATCAAAGCCAATGGGGATTGCCTTGATACTTTTTGGAGCAGTGATTTTTTTTCAACCCGAAATCATTGGAGGATAACGTGGCGTTGAGACGAAGAGCTCATTCGGACCGACTCCCGGTCAGTCAACGCATAGATAGCCGCGTCGACAATCCAAGCCGTCGGCGAATCACTCCGCGTGAGTGGGAGATCAAGGGTGAGTTATTTATGAATTGTTCCTGCGAGGTAGTTTGTCCGTGTGGAATATCATTGGGGCGTCATCCGCCAACCTATGGCTATTGTCAGACTTGGTTTGCTTTGCAGATTGATACCGGACAATACGAAGGCGAGAGTCTTTCAGGCCTAAACGTCGCCCTCTTGATTGACATTCCGGGTCGAATGGCCGAGGGGAACTGGAAAGTAGCCGCCTATATTGACGATCGGTCAAGCGGTAAGGCGTATAACGGATTGCTGCAAATCCTATCAGGTACTGCCGGAGGAAATACTGGGGTCTTCAGTTATCTTGTTTCTGAGATTCTTGGCGCTGAACGCGAGCGGATCATCATCGAAAAAGATGGGCGGCGGCGAAGAATCACCGTCGGCAATAAAATTAACGGCGAGATTGAGATGATACGGGGTAAAGATCCGTCGGTCCCAGTTTCAATGCAGAATACGCAATATTGGATGGGTCCTGTAATTTTTCCCGCAATTGGCCTGAAGTCGAAAGTTCGTGACTACGGTCGGGTGTGGGATTTCGAAGGTAAGTCGGGTGATATTATTCCTATACATTGGCGGGGTCCAAACCGCGTTTAGAGAGGATCAGCAACCCTGTGATCTACTTTCTCATTCCGCCATGAATTACGACTGGAGGCTAGACTCTCGGAAAGATGACTTCAATTCGTTCCTGCCGATTACGGCAAGACGGGATGCCCAACCTCTTAGAGGTTGACGGTTCCAGATACGATGCGAGTGGTCACGGGAAAGATTATAGTTTTGGCAGAGTGTTTTGTGTTGTTGTTAAGCGACGGTGAAAGGGCCCATGAATGTCTAAAGATGTGTGGGAACTCTCAAGCAGGGCGCAAAATTGTAATTTCAACCTTGATAAAGTTCGTGGCTTAACCCCCGAATAGAAGAACGAAGAATACACATTGGAGGTCGAAGAGTTTAGAAGTGCCGATCCCCCTATCTCAATGCGTCCTGTGGCAATAGATTTTAGGGTCTGCGAAGAAGTGCCGAGATTGTGGCATCTGCAAAACTGCTTTCCGAGACAATCACGAGTAACTGAGTAATGATTGAGATCGCAATAGAGTCTGAGAAACCTTTAGTTTCGACGCTCGCGGTAAAACCGTCAGGAACCTGAGTGGTTGTGGTAAACGATATTGCGTTGACGATGTCGGGGCGCTTAAGGAGAACGCCCTTTTCAAAGGGCGTTCTCGCTGCGGGGGTCAAAGGCTATACCGTGTACAATCACACGCTTCTAGCAACAGTTTTTCATAGTTTGCAGGAAGATTATCGGCACTTGAAGTCATTCGTTCAAATTTGGGACGTTTCATGCCAACGGCAGGTTGCGGTGCAGGGCACGGACGCCACCCATCTCGTTCAGCTCCTAACGCCGAGAGATTTGAGTAGGATCGCGCCAAAACAATGCTGCTATATTCCTGTGGTTGATGAACAGGGAAAAATGCTGAATGATCCTGTGGCTCTAAAACACTCGGATGATCATTGGTGGTTGTCACTTGCTGACAGTGACCTCCTATTTTGGGTTAAGGGACTTGCCGTCGGTCGCAATATACAAGCGAGAGTATACGAACCCGATATCGCCCCTCTTGCTGTCCAAGGACCAAAGGCGGACGAATTGATGGAACATGTTTTCGGGGAGAAAATACACGCGGTGAAGTTCTTTCGCTTTGAAACTTTTTCCTTTCTCGATATCCCGATTGTCATTTCGCGATCAGGGTATTCTAAGCAGGGAGGTTTTGAAGTATTTGTGCCGGGAATAGATATTGCGATGCCGCTTTGGAACGCATTACTTGAAGCTGGCAAAAGCCTAAATGTACGGGTCGGCTGCCCAAATCTAATCGAACGGATTGAAGGTGGTTTGTTGAGTTATGGTAATGACATTGGCAATGAAAATTCTCCGCTTGAGAGTGGACTAGGAAGATATTGCAACCTTTCTTCAAAAGTACCATGTATGGGGCATGATGCCCTCATTGAGGAGGCATTGTGCGGCCCGTCGCGACAAATTCGGCCGCTTGCAATAGACGGCCCGGTGGCACCTGTGTGTGATCGACCGTGGTCCATCAAATTTCAAGGGAAATATGCAGGGAAGGTGACTTCAGCGACATGGTCACCCGACTTCGACACGAATGTCGCGATCGCGATGGTCGAAATGGAGTTTGCTGAGGTGGACACACGGTTAGAGGTTGAAGTGCCCGACGGGGTCCGACCAGCAGCCGTAAGGTCATCTTTTTGGTTGTAAGACGACGCCATTTACACAGGAGAATGGTCCAGATGAAAGCGTTGGTGGTACGAAAGAACGAAGAAACCGGGAAAACGACAGCATCTGTTGAGGACATTTCTGGAGATGATTTGCCGCCAGGCGATGTTACCGTCGCGGTTGAATATTCAACCGTGAATTACAAGGACGGGCTTTGCCTCGGTTCTGGAGGCGGACTCGTGCGCAACTACCCGCATGTTCCGGGTATTGACTTTGCGGGAACCGTCACGGACTCAACTAGTGAGCGCTACCGTGTGGGTGATTCAGTTATTTTGACGGGCTGGCGCGTGGGCGAGTCTCACTGGGGCGGATACGCCGAAAAAGCTCGCGTGCAGGGCGATTGGCTTGTGCCAACGCCGACAGGACTTAGTTCGCGGCAAGCGATGGCAATCGGTACTGCAGGTCTAACGGCAATGCTCGCGATTATGGCGCTTGAAGAACGCGGCTTAACTAAAGAACAGGGACCAGTGCTGGTCACTGGGGCATCGGGCGGGGTTGGTTCTATTGCCGTTACCCTTTTGGCATCTCTTGGTTATGAAGTCGCTGCGGTGACTGGTCGACCCGAAGCGAGCGAGTACCTTACCGAGTTAGGGGCAACGCAAATTGTTCCCCGAGGTGAGATCAGCGATACAATCAGCCGACCATTAGAAAGCGAAACGTGGAGTGGTTGCGTTGACGCCGTCGGTGGTAAAATGCTCGCACGGATACTCGGGCAAATGAAACAGAATAGTTCGGTAGCGGCGGTGGGTTTGGCCGGCGGGTCTGATCTGCCGGCAACGGTCATTCCGTTCTTGCTTCGTGGTGTCAGTCTCTTAGGAATCGACAGCGTCATGAAGCCCTACGAGCAACGTGTCGTTGCTTGGCAACGGTTAGCAAAAGAATTACCGCTAGACAAGCTTGAGGAAGTGAGCCAGTTAGCAACGCTGGCTGATCTGCCAAGACTTGGTCAAGAAATCTTACAGGGGCGAGTTCGCGGGCGAATCGTTGTTGAGGTCGTAAGCGATTGATGGGTGCCATTGCCGCTCGCCGAGACCAATAAAGACGGAAGAATTAAGATTGCCGGTTTTTATCAAAGAAAAATGCGATCACTGTTGAGTCACATTCCGAAATCCAATTGATCGTTCTTTGCAATTTTTGGGAGTGTGAAACTGAACGCTTTGTGTTTCTGGATTAGTTGCAAAAGTTTTTGAGATGCTCGGTCACATATTTCCACGGATTCGCCGCAATATCGGGATCAGATGGGTGCAAAATCGGTCGCCCGAGGCCTGTGACTCCGACTACGGCCGATGCCATATCAAGAAAACTGCCTGTGGACACTCTCTTCATCGCCTTCGCAAAGCTATCTTTATGGTATTTCATCGCATAGGCGATGTCGTACCCATCGCGATCAACGGGAGATTGACTTTCAATCAGACGGCCTTGAATCTTTCCTTGAAGAATAGAATAAAGGACGGATGCACGAGATGGATGGCACTGTGAGCGATATGAAAGGGCAACACGATATCTTCGTGACGTCGATCTGATAGACGTGATCGCGCAAAGGACACAGGAATCCCGACACTTGGTGCCGTAATCGCGACAGTATGGTTGGTTTGTCGGTCGCGGATGGCTGTTAGCCGCGCAGTTGAGGCCTGCAAGTCATTGTTGGGAAAGAGGCGATCAAAGACACCGTGATCAATTGCAAAATCGAGATCGGTGCTTTGACGATGGTTCCAGATTAACGCCAACGCGGTACCACCGCCGAAACGGAGGTCCGCCTCCTTGATGCGTCCCTCCGAAAGTTGCTTGAAAACCTCTACCGCACACGCAAAGGCTTCTTGGAGGGGATCAGGAAGAAGCAGAACATTGTCGTTTCGAATCACCAACCCCACGCTCCTCCATCATATTCTGTGAACATCTCTTTTTCGTACATTCTCGGAAGGTCTCTCGGACCGCGATCAGACCATTTGTTCAGGACAATAAAGATCGGGTATTTTATGCGACTCGGAGTCTTTCGGTAAACCATAGCAATCTCCCGTGGCGTCGCTCCCGAATGCCGAAACACGGTAATCAGATCTTCAATATAAAGCTCGGAAAGAACATCCAGAACCACGCGCTCATCAAAAGAGGAATCGCCGGTAGAGCCCTCCGCAAATAGCGCTCGGACATCGTCAGGGAAAGCTTTCACGGCTGAGCCTCCCTGTTTCTGGCAGATCACGCTGTCCACGCGCTCTGGATCATAGGGAAAGCGTTGGGTCGCAACTGGCCCCAAAAAATCTTGATCTGGGCGAAGATAGGTTTCCAGAAACCACGTTTCATGCCAATAATTGCAGGGTGCGTCCACGCCATCTGGAAGGGTTCCATCTTCCTGAAGAAGACCCGCAAGTTCCTTTTCGGACAGAACCTTATGAGAGGCAACCATAGTTCTTCAAATTCTTCCTCTAGAGTTTTTGAATTCTCTGTTCCTCAGCTCTCCAACGTTTATCTTCGTTCCCGTCCATCAGTGATTTATCGGATCGGGATTGTTATCGTCCGCAGCGACGAGTACCTTCGCCTTGGCGCCGAGCAAGCACACTTAGTCAGTACCTGCAGAAAATCCGAGGGTTGCGATCATCAGCATACCGACTGCAAGAACGGCAATTCGAACATTGATATTTTTACAAATTTACTTGCTGTGTTCAAGCGAAGCGCAGATGCTGCCAATTCGACTGAATTACAAGCGTTGATGAATCATAAACTACCTTCGACAACGAACCAAGACGCGCCATGAGATCAGATAGAGAGAATTTATCGCGATGAAAACTCAGGGAGTTAAAATCCGACCGAAAATGCGCATAAACGCGAAGGTTTGTCGCACACGCGAAAGCGACTTTTCCGCTTGCCCTGCGATAAAAGGGCGCTAGATTTCAAGCGGAATATATCAACCCGACTTCGGATGAAGATCGGTTGCGAAAATACTCTTCGAAGGCGTCATTTTTCGCAAGAGAGTTTTAACAGGCGAATTGGCATAGATCGAAAACAACTTCAAAATGACTGCGCCTATAATTGTATGGTTCCGACGCGATTTGCGTTTGGGCGATAACCCCGCACTCATGACCGCTTGTGAGTTACAGCAACCAGTCATCCCTGTCTTCGTTCTTGATGAAGTATTCGAGCAACTCGGAGCCGCCCCAAAATGGCGGTTAGGATTAGCACTTAATTATTTCGGCGAGCGGCTTGAGCAAGAAGGCAGTCGCCTCATACTCCGACGCGGTAAGGCGTTGCTAGAGTTGCTCGCACTTGCAGCCGAGACGGGCGCTCGGCAGATATTCTGGTCTCGTGCCTACGACCCCGACAGCATCACTCGTGACACCGAAGTCAAAACGATCCTGTCATCCAAAGATATTGAAGCGCGGTCGTTTGGCAGTCACTTGCTTTTTGAACCATGGGCTGTTGCCACGAAGAACGGTGGTTTCTACGGAGTCTACTCTCCCTTTTGGCGTGCGGTAAAGGATCGAGAGGTACGTAGCACACTAGACAAACCGCCCGCTATTCCGTCACCGATATCATGGCCAACAAGTTGTAAACTCGACGACTGGGAGATGGGCAAATCTATGCATCGTGGTGCCACAGTAGTGCGACCATATGTAAACCTCGGTGAATACGCAGCACGAGAACGTCTATCGCGATTTATGCGTGAGGGGATTGAGAACTATCGCAATGACCGAAACCGCTTAGACCTTTCTGGCACATCAGGCCTGTCGGAAAATCTTGCACTTGGAGAAATCAGCCCCCATACATGCTGGCATGCTGGAGTAAAGGCAATGGGGGCGGGCTCGGGCGGAGCGGAGACCTTCCTAAAAGAATTGGTCTGGAGAGAGTTTGCTTACCATCTTATGTATCATACACCGCATATTCTGACGAAAAACTGGAAATCGAATTGGGATGCTTTTCCTTGGAACTGTGAACGCAACGAATCTGTTCGCGCCTGGGAACAAGGCCGGACAGGAGTACCGCTTGTCGACGCTGCCATGCGCGAAATGTATATCACCGGCCGAATGCACAATCGTGGCCGCATGATGGTAGCTTCCTTTCTAACAAAACACCTGTTGTCACACTGGAAGTTAGGGCTAGACTGGTTCGAACAATGTCTAATTGATTGGGACCCTGCCAGTAATGCAATGGGTTGGCAGTGGACGGCGGGATGCGGTCCCGATGCCGCACCCTATTTCCGCATATTTAATCCTGAAAAGCAACTTGAGACCTATGATCCTAGTAACAGGTACGTCCAACTCTGGCTCGCTGAGGGTTCATACTTGCCATCGGAATCGGCACTGAGTTACTTTCGTGCGATCCCAAGAAGTTGGCAGATGCATCCCGATGATCCGTATCCAACAGCAATTGTATCATCCGCCGAGGGCCGAAAGAGGGCGCTAGATGCGTTTTCAACCAGAGTTCAAAAACCCGATGATTGATCCCGTCGTTTATCCCGGCCTTGCCGTTGATGTTAACTTCTGCCAATGGTGCTCGCTATGATACTGACCAGCACATCTGGGCAAAAAAGCCTCCCGAGGTACTTTTCACGCGTATTTGCTCAAATGCAGCAAATTGATCACGGTTGTTTGGATGCTTTTCTTCCTGATGGCCGGGTATTTCGGGCACAGGGCAGTAGGCCTGGTCCCTCGGTCGAAGTACATGTCCACAATTTGGATGTTTTCGCACGGCTTATTAGAGAGGGCGATCTCGGATTTTGTGATGCCTATCTTGATGGCGATTGGTCAACTCCAAGCCTGCAAGCATTTATGGATCTGATTCATGCCGGGAATGAATCGGTCTATGACGGATTTCCGGGACTTGGACTTGTCCGAGCCTTCGAACAATTGCGGTTTTGGCTGCGAAGAAATCATCGCTCCCAAGCAAAGAAGAATATTTCTTTTCACTACGACCTCGGTAATGACTTCTATAAACTGTGGCTTGATGACACGATGACCTATTCATCGGCTCTCTTTGCCACAGGACAAGAGAGTATTGAGAAAGCTCAACTGGCAAAATACGCATCAATGCTTGATCAAATGGAGGTGAGAGAGGGCGATCATATTCTTGATATCGGCTGTGGTTGGGGAGGATTTGCTGAATACGCCGCCAGCGAGCGGGGCATGCGCGTAACCGGCTTAACCATCAGTGAGCAGCAGATTAAGTATGCGCAACAACGTATTGAAAAAAAAGGGTTAACGGATAAGGTTGACTTCAAACTACAAGATTATCGCGATGAAGTCGGTTGCTATGACGGTATTGCATCAATTGAAATGTTCGAAGCGGTCGGAGAGAAATATTGGCCGACTTATTTTGACACGATCCGTGAGCGGCTAAAGCCCGGTCGAAATGCAACTTTGCAGATTATTACCGTGTCAGATCAACGCTGGGCGGTATATAACCGAGGTGTCGATTTTATTCAAAAATATATTTTTCCAGGCGGAATGCTTCCAAGTCGCCGCGTTCTCCAACGCACGCTTGAGGAGGCGGGTCTAGCAGTTATCCGATCAATCGAATTTGGATCTAGCTATGATTTGACGCTACGCCGTTGGCATCAGAGTTTCTGTGATAAATGGGAGCAGGTAGCGGAGTTAGGCTTTGATGAGAGATTCCAGCGGATGTGGAACTTTTATCTTACCTCATGTGCCTCGGCATTCCAGTGCGGAAATTGTGATGTCTCACAAATTACCGTCGCCAAAGCCACATGAGGGCATCAATGTTAATGCAGGAATGATTTCAAACGGCCTACTAAAAGTCTTGGACTATGACGGCGCTATTTCGCGCAGTAATTTAAGAACCTTTCGTATTTGTATTGCGGTGCGTGAACTGGGTCGTACCGCAAGTCGAATTGATCCCTGATCATCAATCGTTATCTCCAAATGGGCGAGTTGCATTGAGCAGTTGAGGGTTTTCAATTTTATTTCTCTTTTCCAAGTTGCGACAAGAGACAACAAAATAAACACTTAGATTAAAAAAGTTGTTGACATATTGTTGGCGGTTAGCATAGCTTGATGTTCGCTGTTGCTTTTCGCCTACATATAGTAGCAAAGCAGTTGTGATGTTTTGAACGAGTTAGATCCGAGTGATAGGAGTATTCTTTGCACGCGGGTCGCGTCCAAAGCCGAAAAAAGTCATCTGAAAGTTAGATTGGAGGAGGTACTCGGGCGAAATTCGGCACTTGTCGCTGTCGTCCAGTCCGCTAAGCGAGGAAATCCACGAATGAAAGTGACGCGAAAGTTTACGCAGGCGGGTAGTGACCCTTACGCGGGTTTAGAGTTTGCAACAACGACATCGGAGATCAAGAATCCTGACGGATCGGTCGTGTTCCAGTTGGAGAATCTAGAAGTACCTGTTACTTGGAGCCAAGTGGCAACAGATGTCATCGCACAGAAGTATTTTCGCAAGGCAGGTATTCCTGTCAAGCTGCAAAAGGTTGACGAACCGGATGTTCCCGAATTTCTGTGGCGATCAACCGCCGCAGTCGATAACAAAGAGTTTGTTGGTGAACTTTCTGCAAAGCAAGTATTTGATCGTTTGGTGGGCGCCTGGGCATACTGGGGCTGGAAAGGTGGGTACTTCACAACGGAAGAAGACGCTCAAGCCTACTTCGACGAATTGCGGTACATACTAGCGACACAACGGGCGGCTCCCAACAGCCCACAATGGTTCAATACTGGTCTCCATTGGGCGTACGGCATCGACGGTCCTAGTCAAGGGCACTTCTATGTCGATCACAAAACAAGAAAGACAAAGAAGTCCACTTCGGCTTATGAGCGTCCGCAACCACATGCGTGCTTTATTCAGTCAGTTGCTGACGATCTTGTCAATGATGGCGGCATTATGGATTTATGGGTGCGGGAAGCACGCTTGTTCAAGTACGGATCGGGTACGGGTACCAATTTCTCAATGTTACGCGGAGAAGGTGAGAGTCTGTCAGGGGGCGGCAAATCGTCCGGGTTGATGGGTTTTCTCAAGATTGGTGATCGTTCAGCTGGAGCAATTAAGTCTGGTGGCACAACGCGGCGTGCGGCAAAGATGGTGATTGTTGATGCTGATCATCCAGACATTGAAGACTTTATTAATTGGAAGGTTATTGAAGAACAAAAAGTTGCGTCGATCGTCGCCGGCTCCAAGATGTATGAGCAAGGCCTCAATCGCTTACTTGACGCCATCTCGACTTGGGATGGACGACAAGCGGATGCTTATGATCCGAAGAAAAATCTAAGTTTGAAGAAAGCAATTCGCGAGGCAAAGGCGGTAGCCATTTCGGATACTTACATTAAGCGCGTACTCGACTACGCCCGCCAAGGGTACACGTCGATTGAATTTGCGACGTATGACACCGATTGGGATAGTGCCGCCTATGAGACGGTGTCGGGCCAAAATTCAAACAACTCTATCCGCGTGACGGATGCTTTCCTTGACGCCGTCAAGGCGGATAAAGATTGGGCTCTGGTCAATCGGGTCGACGGTTCCACAACTAAGTCACTACGCGCACAAGACCTGTGGGATCAAGTGGGTCACGCCGCATGGGCTTGCGCTGATCCAGGCATACAGTTTCACGACACGATTAATTCTTGGCATACCTGCCCAGAGGATGGTCCGATTCGAGCTTCTAATCCTTGCTCTGAATACATGTTTTTAGACAACACAGCCTGTAATCTGGCATCTATTAATTTATTGCCATTCTTACATGACGGTGAGTTTCAACTCGACGAATTTATTCATGTAACAGAACTCTTTACGCTCACGCTCGAAGTTTCGGTGATGATGGCACAGTTTCCATCGCGTGAAATTGCGTTTCTCTCCTATGATTTTCGTACCCTCGGGCTTGGGTTTGCCAATATCGGCGGTTTGCTAATGAATATCGGCGTCGGGTATGATAGCGCGGAAGGCCGTGCAATTTGCGGGGCGATAACAGCAATCATGTGCGGGACGGCCTATGCGGTTTCGGCAAAAATGGCTGCAGAACTCGAACCATTTTCTGGCTATCAGCGGAACTCTGAACATATGTTGCGCGTTATTCGCAATCATCGTCGCGCTGCTTATGGAGAAACGACGGGATACGAGGATATCAATGTTAATCCCGTGCCGCTTGATCATGTTCATTGCCCCGATCCGCGTCTCATCGACGCTGCCATGTCAGCATGGGACGAGGCATTGGAATTGGGAACCAAGTACGGATATCGAAACGCCCAAACGACTGTTATCGCCCCAACGGGCACTATCGGACTGGTCATGGATTGCGATACCACGGGTATTGAGCCTGATTTCGCGCTTGTGAAGTTTAAAAAATTAGCTGGCGGTGGCTATTTTAAAATCATTAACCAGTCAGTACCCGCAGCACTGCAGAAACTCGGATATTCGAGCAAAGAAATCAAGGACATTGTTAGTTTCGCGGTTGGCCACGGCTCTCTGTATGGCGCACCTGCGATCAATCCGACCTCGCTCGCGGGTCATGGGTTTAGTGCTTGTGAAATTGCCAACGCGGAGGCGGCCCTCGACGGCGCGTTTGATATTCGGTTTGCCTTCAATCGGTTCTCTCTGGGTGATGACTTTTGTGATAACGTCCTTGGAATCCCTATCGAGAAATCAAGCGATCCCTCATTCGATCTGCTTAAACACCTCGGCTTTAGTAAAGCTGAAATTGAAGCCGCAAACAATCATGTTTGTGGCACGATGACGCTTGAGGGTGCGCCGCATCTAAAGCCCGAACACTATCCGATTTTTGATTGTGCCAATCCGTGCGGCAAGCGCGGGAAGCGTTTTTTGTCTGTTGACAGTCACATCACCATGATGGCCGGCGCCCAAAGCTTTATATCGGGCGCAATTTCAAAAACGATAAACATGCCAAACGATGCGTCGATTACTGATTGTCTGAGAGCGTACGAGTTGTCATGGTCACTTGGCGTTAAAGCGAACGCACTCTATCGCGACGGATCGAAATTATCCCAGCCACTTGCCTCGGCTTTGATTGACGAAGATGATGAGGAGGAATTGACGACCAAGCCGCCAACGGCGCGTGCCGAACTTATTGCCGAGAAGCTCTTGGTACCCGAAGTCGTAAGAAGTTATCGTGAAAAGATGCCGTCGCGCCGCAAAGGATATACGCAGAAGGCTGTGGTCGGCGGTCACAAGGTTTATCTTCGAACTGGTGAATACGAAGATGGTACCTTGGGTGAGATATTCATTGACATGCACAAAGAGGGTGCTGGCTTTCGTGCAATGATGAATAACTTTGCCATAGCTGTCTCGGTAGGACTTCAATATGGTGTGCCACTTGAGGAGTTTGTTGATGCGTTTACCTTTACCAAATTTGAACCTGCTGGCATGGTAAAGGGTAACGACTCGATTAAGAACGCAACATCCGTGCTGGATTACATTTTTAGGGAACTCGCCGTTTCCTACCTTGATCGTACCGATTTGGCTCACGTCAAACCTGCGGGGCATAGCTTCGATGACTTGGGGACTGGTGCGGAAGAGGATCCAGACAGGGATCTCGAACACGGCGATCGTGCGGCTAATCCATCGCTTGAGGTCCTCAAGCAGATCAGTTCGAGTGGCTATTTGCGCAAACGATTTCCGCATGAGCTTGTTGCCTTACAAGGCGCTCAAATTGAAACGGACTGGGATTCCACGACAGTCAGTTATCGTTCGCGACCAAATACTGAAACGTTACGCGAGAATGACAGCGCTGACACCACACAGACGCTGAAAAAAACCGATAAGAGTCAAGCTGCTTTGCGGCATGAAGCTAAGATGCAAGGTTATGAGGGAGACCCCTGCGGCGAATGCGGAAACTATACGCTGGTGCGCAATGGTACCTGTCTCAAATGTAATACCTGCGGGGCAACGAGTGGTTGCAGCTAAGTCTGTCGAATTGGGTGATTTGAAGAAAGTGAATTCTTATCGATATTTTCCCCTCGGTATGATCTTTTGTTTCGCTATCTAGATGAGATCATGGTGAGTGATTGAGGAATAATTTGGGGATTACTAAGATAACTTGACCGCATACAACATGATGACTTCGCATTAC
>JAPORY010000033.1 GCA_026709985.1 Aestuariivita sp.
CCGTCACGACCAGCCGAACTGTCAACCTAGCAAGCGGCGACAGGACGCACGGAAACGGCGCCGGCAAGCACAAGGTAAAAGAACCACAGAGCGGCTAAAATTTAGGGAAGTACTAATCTAATAAAAACACTGAAATTCAACGGATTCCGTATCTGATATCCTCATAGCATTTTTCGGCTAGATCAGGAGCGTGGGCAGTTCTCCGCTCATCCTTCATCCATCCTTCTTTCTTGTTTGCCCCGACCAGCCCTTTCAGAGTCAGGTTCGCGTTTTTTCACCCATTGCAGGGATGGCAGAGCAGAATTCGGTTGGAAATGTCATTAACGCCTCTATCCGACCTTGGCTGTATGTGATCAAGTTCCATAAACGGTCTTTCAAGTTCCCAGCCGCAGCGGGCGCACAGGCAGAGACTTCAGTGCCCCATGAGTTGACGAAACCCTAAGAGCACGAATACACTTTGATCCCGCTACGGGGAAAACCCTATTCGAAAATATTCGAATATAGTCAGTTTTTGACGTCGGTATTTCTGAAAATACAGAATAAGCTTGGCAGCCTCTGTTTGAACCGCTGATGCACGTGCGGGATTTGGATCCCGTTCGTCAATTTCATATTGCTCGCCACCCGTCGTTAATTCAAAAAAGTATTGCAGACGCTGTGAGTGGACGGTTGGATCATCTCGATATTCGGTGGCAATTTCAAGCGCTAACCCGTTGAGCATAGTCACAAGCCCATTAAGGTGTGCCTCCGCTTCTCGATACCGTATAACCGGGTCCTTCAGCCAATAAGAAGTTGCTAATTCAGCGGCTCTAAACACTGTATCACGGATGTCATTGTACCGATGGGAATGTTCATCAATCCGACTTTGCCATCCACGAACAACTATCGACGCCAGCAATCCCAATATGAAGCCGACAAAAACAGACACTAAATTGACCATCAAGTGAACATCAGCAGAAAAATCAGCAAACAAATGAATGATGAGTGTCTCGAAACTACACCAACTGCGAATTATATCGGCATACAATTTTTGACAAAATGGGCGATTCGGCGGTCATCAATTCACACTTATAATTCATGTCCTCTATCCCCTTGGTTTGGGAGAGATATATGGTGAATAATCAAGAGCCGTTTAGTAGGGCTGCCGCCAAAGCCGACTACGGAGTTACATTCCCTATTGTTGATCAGGGATGCTTGACAATCATCAAAGCAAGATTGACTTGCGAGCATAGTCTTCACGCGTTTCTGCAGAATTGGTAGATTCATCCATCAAATATGATCACAAAAATTCGGCAGGAATTATTCGCCCGCAAAGAACTACATCTGGGCACGCTCTAAGAAATTGAATTCATGCAATTTCTAACGGGAAGTTAATGTAAATGAATGTCTGTTCTAGACAGAATTCTGGAACGCCTGCACACTAATGGGCGTCACGAATATAACGATTGGCTGATTTACGATAGATTTCATAAAGCGGATCATTTGCTTGAATTTCAAGATGTTCGTTCAATTGGTTTTTGTCAAAATTACCTTTTCTGACCAAACCGCCAAAAGCTTCTTCCAAGAATGATGAACCGTATCCCGATGTCCCATCTAGAACGATAACGATTTTATCTCTTGTCTTAATAGCCTCATTGACAAGTTCGCTCAGCACCTCCTCCCGGAACTGCTCACCGCTCCAAGGACCATTCCTTTGGAAACGGCCTCCCGGTGTAGACGAAAATTCCTCAGCAATTTTATAAATTCTGGACATAGAACTTCTTAGAGGTAAAGTCTCCAACGAATTAAGGTTCCGCCGATCGAAAAGTCAAGACTTTCAACACGCTCATTTCTACCTTTGGTATAAACGTACTTACCTCTTCGTGACAAGATCTGAAGTGACGATTGTTCCGCAGCTTGATCAACCAAATTTTTCATTGTAGCTAAACCATTTCCGCGGCCGCTCGTATCGTCTGAACTGCGTCCAATTGCCATAGCCGCTTGAATGCGCTGTCCGTCATGGGCCTTGTGAAGTGGGATTGAGAATTTATGTTGAAACCATTGGACAATTTTTTCAAAATTTGTTGAATTTGGCAGTGTGACCGGAATGGTCGCGCCTTGATCAAAGAAAATAACTTCCAAATCTTGACTATTCGTTACAGAACCTGACATCCACCAACACCCAGGAATGACTGGATAAACAAATTGATGACCCCGAGGATAGGCGTGGTTTGCACAATTATCCATCGCTTCGGTCAAACCATTAAACACCGCATGTCTAAGAGGTTGTTTGATAACAGAATTCCTTAACTGTTCAAGGCCTCGGTTTAATTTATCAATCTTCTCCGTAATACTTTGGTTACCAGTAATTATTTGGAGCATTTTTGTATTGAGTGGAGGAGGGTCACTCATATGCGTGTCTGGCAATTCAGTATTGAGATATTCAAAAAAACCAATATCAACAAGCATTCCAGAAACTGACGAACTCCATTTGTCGCCATCAATTATTCCTTTCACTCCAAGGTTTTTGCGTTTGATTCGGTCGTATTCAGCGGCAAGAACGAGGGCGGCAGAAGGTGTGATTTCATTGATTGCGGCGATATCTGTAAAACTTCCAATCCATCTTTTATCGTGATGTTTATTTCGGTCTCTTTTTCGAGGGCGGAGACGTTGCCTACTGAGAATTACCTTTCTGAAGTTATCAAGAAATTTTATTGTCTCACTCAGATTTTTCTCGAAGCAAAATACTTCAGGAGGTGTCAGTCGGTACCCAAAAGCATCTTCGCGATTACTTTTCGTGGTAAGGGTAACACTAACGGCGTCACCAAATAAAACTGTCGTAGGACTGCGGAAGAGGTTGCGTTTTCCGCGATTTTTCATGGCTTGATGATGGCGATAAATAAGTATTCGCCGATGACGTTCCGACAGTTTTTTCATCGCAATTTAAAAATATGAATAGGCCGTATCCGTCATCTACGAGTGCGATACTCTCGCCCATTCGAGATAATCGCGTCCGAAAACGTGTTTTTCTTGTCGCTACTTACCCCTCAATTTGAGGAATCTAGTTCTTTGAGGTTTTCGTTGACCGTGTTGGCGACGTTTCCTTTGAGGGTAAGCTCAGTGGGGATGAGCGGACTGTGGCCGAGAGCAGCTATGGAACTCAAGTAGCTTATATCCGGAATAAGCTTGGGCGAAGTCTTGTGTCCGAAAGTTTCCCCAGCAGCTTTTTCTAAAGGTAACAGCGCCGCTCTTGTATCCTTGTCCGATATCCAGTCTGCTAACGCTCCTGAGCCTATTTCGATCTCTTGGTAGATTTCGAGCGAAAGTTTTGCTTGACCGCTATTACCCACTTCAATCAACCATTCCCACAATTGCGGTATTCGCTCATGAGGATAGAAACCGGCATCTGCCCGAATCAGAACATTGGTATCAAGCAGATACATCACACTTCTTTAGAGATAAAGGATTTCTGTTTCGACTCGAAGGCTTTAAGTAATGGCTCTACCGTACTACCGTGCACGGCCGAGAACCCAACAATGTGGCGGCTTTGGTGTGGGAAAGTGTGTCATCTCGGATATATCGTTGAACCACATTGCGCCAGGCTAAGCCCTGGATTGGAGGATACCATTATTTGAAACCAATCATCGTGGTCCAGCGGGTTCGACTCCCGCCAGGTAAAGGCGTCGCCCGCCAGCCGGAAGCGCGTGTCGTGAAGCGATTGATTGAGCCCCCGAAATTCTCAATGTTGATGCCTTTGTGTTTGTGGTAGCGGGGGTAACACTGATCAGGCCGTTAACGGTGCGGCGTGATTGGACCGGCCGGGGTCGGATGGACTGTCAGGGAACCTTGGTAGATCCCGTCTTTACCGATCAGCAGCCAGGCGCTGGAAATCGGGATACCAGTGAGTGAACAATCAAGACCCCGGCTCGCTGTCTGGCAAGCGGCGACAGGAGCGCACGGAAACGGCGCCGGCAAGCACCACGCCAACGAACCGCGGAGCCCGGCCAAAATTTACGACCGACATGAGCCGAGGACGGCGATCCAATCCAAGATCCGAATTGCCCCAACGGTGACGCCGCCAATCGCTGGCAAGCCGACCCTCAAACCCTCGATTATGGGTGCTCGCCACCGGCCGGGGGACTATTGGCAATCCCGAACCCAATACCGTTCCCGAAGCCACTCACAGATGCCGCCAGCCAGCGACTTTGCGCTAGGATTTGACAGCCGAATGCGCATTTCGCCGCGCTTGCGAACACCGCTACCGTAGCGCTGCCGTGGCTCAATGCGAATATTGTTCCTGAAGTCACCGCTAAACCGCCGCCAGCAATCGCACAACGCCTAGATACTTTTTGTAATCCCAGTTCATTTGCACGAAATTCTGACCCCGAAACCGACCATAATGTTTGCCAATCAGACATCATTATGCTCGATAAATGTTAGTTCGCGCACCGATTGTCGGCGGTTTTGGCACGGTGCAGTATCGGAGCCCGGCGGGGTTTGCCATTTTGATCCTAAGTGCCACGCAGTTTTTTGCCGCTCCTAATCCCCTTCACAATTAGCCTAAAGGCCAAGGCTCATTCCCCGCCCCTCTTTTGCCAACTCCGGATGCACTTTATGCTGCAATTGCTTCTCGACTTCGTGCCAAGGCTCATAGATCGACTGTCGATAAGAGGTCGGTATGGCATTTACCATATTGTCGCTTATGCGCACGCGATCATTGTCCGAGATTGACGGCAGCGAGCCCGGACATGTTTCCGCCGGGCTGACCAATGCACTAATCTCTCGGTGCGTAAACGCTTGAAATAATCGCCGCACAATCGAACCATCCGACGGTGCTCCACCTGCTCGTAAGCTGTCAAGCAAATTGTCGCGCTCGTCTCGCAGAGAATTGACATCCCGCATTGATCCGCCCTCAAATACAACCGCTAGTGCAGCGACGAGGTCGCGGTTCTTACTCGATAGCGCGGGCAACGCCGCCGCGCGTGCCACAGCTTCTTCGGCTCGCTTATCCACTCGCCGTTCCGCGAGGGCTCGGCGCACAATTTCGTCTACGCGTCGATCATAGGCGTCTCTTACCCGTTGATGCGAAAATTTTAAGGGATGAAAATCCCGTCGACCAGCAAGCGCAATCCTGAAGTATTGCTCATGTACCCGGCGGCAGCGATCACCTCGGGGATCGAATTGCACAACGACCTCGGCGAAGGCGCGCTTGGTATCATAAGTCACACGCGCCTCGTAAAGCAGCTTGGTGAGGCTTTCCACTTTGTCTTGCGGCAGATCGGTAACCTTGGCCTTGCGCAAGAGTTGGCCAATATCGTGCACAAGGTCACAGCGGTGAGCAGCATGAGATGAATCCACTCGCTCGCTGACGGCAATAGCCAACTGGAGCGCCAGATCATCAATATCACCCCTCGGATCCGTCTGTTGCTCTGCCGCCAATTTAGGACCAATTTCCTCGCGTTGGCTCTCATCCGGTCGCGAGATAATATCGACCCGGTCGCTACGCCGTTGCGCGGCGTCTTGCGAGATCACAATCTCCCGTCGGTACCGGGCGTGCCTAAAAATAGAAGCAATCTCTAGTTGACTCAAGCGGTCGTTGGCCAGTAACTCTTCGGCCGTCATCAGAATTCTCTCTAGTTTCCCGTCTGCCGTATCTCTAAATGCTGGTCTTGGTTCTGTTTTGACGTACTGGGTTAACTCTCTTGCGAGTTCTTTAAGGCGGGTCTCCTTACGGAGGAGCGCGGCGCAGTCGACGGCGTCTACGACTGTTGTCGTCCGCAATATATTGCGGTGACGGGCGTCAAAAGCCATCGTCTTGTCTACCAGCGATTCTGTTCCTGTTAGGAACGCGATGTCACCCCCAGAATTTTCCGCCTTGATTCGGTGGTCGACCCACTCTTGTTCGATCGCGGACTTTTCTGCTTCTCGTCTCCGAAGCATGCGATCAAACGTGTGCTGACTGTCTTCGAACCGTGAACTGAGAGCCTGCAACTGGACGCGACAGTCCTGTATGCCCTTGACAAGAGCTTCGGGGAGGGGCTCCGGCCGTGGTGTGGTCGGAAGCTCCTCGCAACTCCGAGCTAGGAGCGCACCGACGCCCTTCTCTGCGCCGACGCTACGATCCTTCTTCAGAGCTCTGGCTCGCAGTACTTCCCAGTCCTTGCCGAGCGTGTCGACAACGTCGATACGACGATCAAGGGCAGACTTATATCCGTGATAGGTTGCCAAAATACGCCGTATTGTGACCGGAGTGTTCTCGCCTTCCCGTTTCGCCCGATGTGAAAATCGATCAAGCAGGGGCACCGCTTCGGGCAACTGCAAGGGCATTATACCCTTACGTTCAGCGATTATTTCGAGGACTTGCCATTCTTCAAGCACTGGCTGCAACAGTTGCTCTTCCCAAATATGGTCAGAAGAAGCGACATCTAGCGATTGTCCTATTTCCTTTAAGGCGGAACGCGATATGCCAGTATCGTGCTCTAGCCGGTGGAGGAGCCTCTCTAGGTCGTCAGTAAATAAAATAAAATCATCATGGCTAAGGCTCATCTCCACATAGAGAGGGACAAGGTCGTTCATCATGCTATCCGCATCCAGAACGGCAATGACCGCATCGGCCGTTTTTCCGCATATGTGTTCGCCGTTTGTTGTCCAAGCGTGATTAATGTGCCGTAACCAATCCGCCGCCAGTCGCGGTGTAAATCGGCGACCATCTTCTAGGAGAATATGCACGTATTCATTTTCGATTACTTCAATCTTTCCGCGCTCGCCGCTTACGATCTCAAGCGTTTTGAGATGACGCGTAAATTCAATTGCATCACCGGCGCGTAGTGAGATTGGCCGTGGTTCAAAAACAGACACATTGCGTGAGGCGTCACCTGACGGTTTGAATCCACCTTGTACTCCCTGACGTTCGAGGGTGATCCACTTTGGGTGGCTGGCCATCACTCGCCAGGCCTCGCCTTCCGCGCACCCGTAAACGTCGCGACTTGCCTCGACAATGTCACCAATTTGGTAATTCATGTGATCAGCGGCGAGTGTGGGGGTGAGACGACGGTCAACAAGCCGTTCAGTCTCGAAGACACGACCAGTAAGTACGCCTTCGTCCGTCAACCCGTCACGAAGTACGGCAGTGATTGCCTCCTGTTGATCGGGAGAGGGTGCCAAGATCACTGTTCGCGCCCGCTCCAGTGGTGGCAGTGCTAGCCAGAGCTGCCCCGCCGTTTCTTCCAGTCGATCAGCGGGAAGCTCTATGAGGTCTGCATCAGGGCTCTGAACAGCGAGGTCTGCGTCTTGGGCAATCAAATAACTAAAGGCCGACTTGAGGTTCAGTGCACGCTGGCGGAGAACATCGTCGATGAAGGCCACTTCCATTCCCACATCGTGCAGTAGACGGAAGGGTTGTCGTGCTTCTGTCCGACGCATCAGGATCCGGTCACCCACAAGGACGAGCCGAGCGATGCCAAGCCGAGTTGCTACCCATTGGAGTTCCTGCAAGGGGACGGCGCCGATGACGGAAGCCTCATCAAGGATCAGAATCGCTCCTCGAAATTGCTCGGCTAAGGCGCCGAGCGCTGAATCTGCCGAGCAAAAGCCGTACCGAGTGAGCAACCATTTCAGGCTTACGGCATGAATCCCCGTTTCTAAACGCAGCACTCGAACAGCTTCCGACGCAGGTGCCAATCCGATCACTGGCCGATGATCTGTCAAACGGACAACCTCTTGCAGCATTTGGGACTTGCCCTCGCCCGCAAATCCTAACACCCCGACGATTTGGTTTTGTGAACAAAGGATCGTGCGAACCGCATCTTTTTGTCCATCCGTTAGCGCTGTCTCGTTCAGTTTGGCGATGACGTCCCCGGCACTCATCAACGGTAACGAGCGCTCTCTTTGCAATGCGTTGATCAAATCATGTTCGGCTTCCTTAGAGTCATCTGTCGTTAACGTTAAATCATCAGAATAGATATCGGAATTTATGACGACCAACTTTCCCAGCTTGAGCAAGTTACTGATGGAGTTTTCCAACTGAATATGGTTATGGCGACCGGGATTTCGACCCAGAGAAGCGGCGAGTAAGTCACCCTGTCGAAAGCAGCTTCGCCGTCCTTCAATTTCGTACTTGGCATCCCAAACAGCACCCGGGGGTAGTAACGAATGGTGGCCATCCGTTGGTGGCATCATCGGTATTTTCGGTATGGTTTGCGCTGGTGAATATCGGTTTAAATCACGCACGAGGCTGCATTGCTCTGCGGTTAAATGCCATAGTTTGAGCAATTCGCCCGCGAGGGCTTCTTTTGCTTTCCTTTTCCGCGTAATCAGTGTCGCCCATTGCGCGTTTGCGGTCGTGTAGGGAAGGCCATTGTCTTCAAGATACTGCAGAATATCCTTTCGCCGTGAAGAGAATACCCACAACCATTGCGGTGACCAACCAGTCATTTCGAAGCCGGGCAAGTCACGGATCATAGTAGGCGTTAATTCGTAGCCTAATTCTAACAGTCGCCGAGCAAGATCATTCCGGTACCAACTACCAAACAATCTTCGATTCCGCCTGAGGAGTGTTGGTTCGACAGTGCGCCAAATACCGTCTGGGTTGCACGTTATGTTTGCCACCAACGCGTGCGTATGTAGATGCGGATCGTTATTACGGCTTGTCGTGTGCCGAAACAGCGCTACGAGCAAGCCATTCGCAAGTCGACGAGGCCGGCGCCGTGTTTCAGGATCGTATCCTCTTGTTCGGAGAAAGTTGTTTCCAATATAGTCAAGTGTCGCACAAACTGCGTTGTCATGGGCCTGCATGACCTCGTGTCTCCTGAGGTAGAGAGCTTCTAACGAGATTGATTTTGGCGCCGAAAAGATCAGCTCATAACCGCAAAGGTGCCGACGCTGGCCATCAATAATCCGGCCCAAATTGATATTGGCTTCAGGGATCTGACCCGAGAAGGCCGCAAGGAACTCGCTTTCATTGATCTGCGGGCCAAATTGCAGCGCGGTGGCAACTTTCCCGTACCAGCGGTTTGTTGAATCGAGTGCGCCGTTGTTTCGGGCGAGGTATTCTTGCATGAAGTAGTCGAAGGCCCACTTAGCATTCTTCACTGGGCGCGGACCGGTAAGCATCAACGAATCGCAAAGATCGTGTGAGGAATAACAAGGCGTTTATGAGCAGCATGTTTTGTGCGATACTGGCCTGTTGCCAATCGCCGCCTCGAACCAATCCGCCTTCTTGTTTTTGACGAGGTCATATAGAGAATAAGGGAACGATTACCCTACCTATTTTTCTGATTTTTTCGGTATCTTATCGCCTCTGAGCGCAGAAGTGAAGATTTCAAATTTCTTCATATAAAATATCACGCCAAATAGGGCGGCTTTGAGCCGCCCCTGTGTGTGTCCGTTCAAGAGCCCTCGGCGTTCACATGCTGCCATCGCCATCGAACTGGACATTGAAAACTACCTTGCGCCAGGTTAAGCCCTGTATGGGAGGATAGCATGTATTGAAACCAATCATTGCGATCCAGCGGGTCTGCCTCCCGTCCAGTAGAGGCGCAGCCCGCCAATTTGAGGCGCGGGTGGCATAGCAAGCGGTAACGCACGTCGTGAAGCGACCTATGAGCCCCGAAATCGACAATGTTGGTGCCTTCGTGTTCGTAGTAGCGGGGCAGCACTGATCAGGCCGTTAACGGTGAGGCGTGACTAGAGCGGCTGGGGTCAAACGGCATTATCTAAATGCTATTGGTTCGCCCTCACGCACGTTTTGCACCAGGCGGTACGATTCATAGCTGATCTTTCCGACCCGCTAGGTAGTGGTTTTTCTAATGAACATTAGGGCGTTGTAGCGACTGGTTTAAGGGTATCAAGCCAAAAATTTCCTACACTGTCGATTTATGGCACTACAACGAGCCTTTCGGAGACAGACCCGCCTACCGTGAGGGTTTTCGACGAAAAAACCGCCGAAAATCGTCAAATCACTGGATTCTGTTCACAAGATGGGATAAGGGCATGGGGCAACCTTTCCTGTATCTTGTGTTGGGAAAAATCTAATTTACTCGGGGTTGTCTCATGCCCACCGCTTTAAAGAAAAATCGCCTGTTTTCAGCAAAAATCGCGCGTCAGTCGATTTTTGCAAGTAGCTCATGTTGCAACTTTTTTCCCATGACTCCCCATCCATTGTTTTTGCAAGCGGCTCAAGAACATCTTATGATATCCACGGCCTCAATGCACGGACACAATCTTGAAAGGAAACAACATGAATACGCGCCAGAACGATCGCTGCCGGCACATCCGGGATCTTGTGACCCGTATACCGGCCGGAACCGTTGTGACCTATGGCGACATAGCAAATCAAGTATATGGCACTCGCACAAAAGCACGGGGTGTCGCATCTGTAATCAAAAAAGAAACGCAAAGAAACCGCACGGACTTTCCGTGGTGGCGGGTTGTTGATCGAAAGTTAATGCCAACCCAAGCCGAACCGGAGGCACGGGAACGGCTTGAAGCAGAAGGTGTTGTCTTTACGGAGAATGGTGCGGTTACCCAAATCCACCAAGAACAATCAACAAAAAAGTCTACTTCATCCAAAATGGAGTGGAACGTCGATTTTGATAAACAGACAATTTCTGTGCCTGATCTGTTTGACGAAAAGGCAGCATCAGCACCCATCAAATTTAAAGGACGATGCCGATCCTGTTGGGGAAACCTGATTGGAAAAGAAAGAGATGATCACACAATAACAGCCATTCGCTGTTGTATCTGTGGTATTCGTGTTGAGGGCGACGAAGCCAAGCAGGAATACGAAAAAATGCAGACCGAGGTAATGAAAGCCAGTTTTCAAGTAGCCCTTCGACAGCCTACAGAAAATCAAAAGGAGGGGCAATTTATTGCCAAATTATTTCCACAAATTGATCACACAGATACAAAAACTGACAGCGGGTCTCGCAATTACAGAATCCAAGAAAAGGAATGGTTAACAAAGGAGAAGATCGGCCCACCGGGTTGGTTTGTCCTACAGGCACATGCCCTGATTTCAGGTGTGCGATATCCTCGTACCCCTTCTGATATTTTTCATTTGCCGGACATTGAATTGAAAGAAGATGGAAGGGCAACCATTCGAAATACCAAAAATACCCGGTCATCAAATCAAGAAAGCTTAGTTATGCAAGCTTTAGGGTCGACAATGGGGAATACGCTCTTGAGCGCTTTTGCATGTGAATTACTGATGAAGGGAATAACATTGTCGTTAACCGACAAAGCAAGAAAGACCCACGATCTTCATAAATTATATCTTGGCTTACCAAATGATTCCAAGGAGCGGATCAAAAAAGATGAACCTGAGATAGAACGCATATTAGAGCAGGCTCAGGATACGTTTGGCAGGTGGAGATATTTTGAAAGGAGCGTAGCTGAAACGGCAATCGGGGTTATGATTGATTATGATCGAGGAGTGTCACTGGGACGGATTGCCCGAATTTTGCTTGACGAAGCCGAAACTGTGGGACTGGGATATTCCGCCATACTCAGTATAAGACATGAAGTATATAAAGCGGGAAAACACACCAAATCAAAGGAAATGACTCACAAAATCAACATTCAAGGAATAGAGCGAATGCCTTACGGGATAGAAAGTCGATACTTTGAAGAATTTATCAATGTCGAGAATTGCCACGGCGAGGCGTATCTTACTAAAACCTTAAAATGGGGACGTTAAATTCACTACAGATACACCCAAGCAAAAAACAGACGACGCGAAATTAAGTGCAAAGGGTCACCATGCCCGATAACCTCTCCGATCAAGCCTCCGCAGCCAGTCCGGTGCAACAAACCCTGCCATTATCCAGACGGTGCTCGCGACCGCCTGTAAACAAGGGTGGAACATGTTGGACACGCTCCGCCGTTCGCCGCACGAACTGTCAGCAGCGCTCATCACCAACGCCCAGAGATAATTCGACATATCCGACGCGACCCTTCCGCACATGGTCTCTAATTGCGGGCACCGGTCACAGCATCGCAGTCACTGAGAGCTACTTTGCTACCCGTTGTCATTCAACCCCACAGTCTGTTGCACGGACGATGATATTCCGCTAAAAATTAACTGCTGGGGTGCTGAATAGTTAGTGTCCGCGCGACCCCCCCCGGCCCCCGCCCCCCGCCGCGGGGGCGCGCGCCCCGAACGGCGGCGGGGACCGCGCCCACACGCCACAGGAAGACAAAAACACAGACGACCACGACAGG
>JAPORY010000018.1 GCA_026709985.1 Aestuariivita sp.
CATCGTGACGCTTGTAGAAAAAGGCTGGAATCCCAAACCGGCGAATGGCGTAAGCATCCCGGTTGTCTGCGCCCATACCGGTGCGGCCATCGCCATCAGCGTCGCTAGGAGTCTATTCCCTGACGATCCCCGGATTTGAGGGGGGGGGGGGGGGGAAGAGTGTTCGTGTTCATTGGCTATTCCTTTAGGTATTCCAAGTTGAATTTCGGACTGATAGCAGAAAAATGTGCGAAATCAAGACTCTTGAATCCTGACATTAAATGTCGTAGGATAGAATGACAGACTAACCGCTTGGTTCTGACAAACCGGGCGGTTCTAAACAAAATAGCTCGAAGCCTAGCGACACTGTAGAAATACAAGCGACTTCACTGCAGTGTCAATCGGTTTCGGGGGCAATAGTGGTGGAGACTGAAAATGGCCTCATGTGGTTCAACGGGTAAAGCCGAAAACGGCCGAGTGATTGAAGTCAGCAGAAGCACGATCAGGAAACACGTGCGAAAGTCGCACGTGAGACATCTGCCGCCGAAAACGCCAAGCTTCGAAGCACGGGTGCAGGCGGTCGTCAATCGTAACTCCGAGAGCGGAGTCGATGGCAGCCTGAAAACTTGCTCGGGGACTTTCTCCCGCGCTAACCCTTCAACGGATCTCGGACGGATGGCGTAGCCGGGTCACTCCGTCCGCGCCACGTTCGCCGTACGGCTACTCTAGGCAGTGTTATCCATGTATATAATCCCCTATTGTTTCAAAGATCGTATGATGTCATCGACTGAGCTCGTCTACTCCCAGTCTTGCCGGCCGCATCAATCTGTTATCTCCCGATCAGTTTAGCCTTTTACCGAATGGACAGTTGGCAATATCATACTGACAGCGAGAAATCACATTTAGGTCGTTCGGGTGCAATTGATGAACCTTTCCGCTAGTCTTTCGATTGGGTATTTTAAGGTACTCAATGACATACAGTGAAGTATTTCCCGCTCGAAGGACTCCTTCAAAATTTGTCAGTTTGGAGATTCTCGCATTAATCTAAATCCAACCTAAAAACTTGGAACGGGTAAATTATAGGGTTTGAGCCCTGCCTGATTCAGCCAATGGGCAGTGGCGGCAAAGCGGGGTAAGCTTTGAGTGCGAGACAGGAGGGAGTATTGATCTTAGGTCAACCTAGAGAAATCGGAAGGTAAGAAGTGTCTGCTAAAAATCTTTACGAGATGGGAGAAATCCCACCAATGGGTCACGTTCCAGAGCAGATGTACGCCTGGGCCATTCGCCGTGAACGACACGGGGAACCCGACAAGGCGATGCGAGTCGAAGTCGTCGATGTCCCCAAGCTTGATAGCAATGAGGTCCTCGTTCATGTGATGGCCGCTGGAGTGAACTATAACGGTGTCTGGGCGGCTCTCGGGCAGCCGATTTCGCCATTCGACGGTCACGGTGCACCCTACCATGTGGCAGGATCTGATGCCTCGGGTATCGTATGGGCGGTCGGAGAAAAAGTAACGCGGTGGAAAGTCGGTGACGAAGTCGTCATTCATTGCAATCAAGATGACGGGGACGATGAGGAGTGTAATGGCGGCGACCCAATGTATTCCGCGAGCCAACGGATCTGGGGGTATGAAACCCCGGATGGCTCATTTAGCCAGTTCACTCGTGTGCAAAGTCAGCAACTCATGCCCCGGCCTCGGCATCTGACCTGGGAAGAGAGTGCTTGTTACACGCTGACTTTGGCGACGGCGTATCGGATGCTCTTCGGGCATGCGCCGCATGATCTCAAGCCCGGCCAAAATGTTTTGGTCTGGGGAGCGTCGGGTGGACTGGGTTCATACGCGATTCAATTGATCAATACCGCCGGCGCCAATGCCATTGGGGTTATTTCGGATGAGGATAAGCGTGACTTCGTTATGGGACTTGGCGCAAAGGGCGTCATAAACCGTAAGGACTATGCCTGCTGGGGCGTGTTGCCCGAAGTAAACTCGGCTGAATATGGCGCTTGGTTTAAGGAGGCGCGTAAATTTGGTAAGGCGATTTGGGACATTACCGGTAAGGGTGTGAATGTAGACATTGTTTTTGAACATCCAGGCGAGAGCACCTTTCCAGTTTCGACATTTGTGTGCAAAAAAGGTGGAATGGTTGTGATCTGTGCGGGAACGACGGGCTTCAATTGCACTTTTGACGTCAGATATTTATGGATGCACCAAAAGCGACTGCAAGGCAGTCATTTTGCTCACCTTAAGCAAGCAAGTGCGGCCAATCAACTTATGCTCGAACGCCGTCTAGACCCCTGCATGTCGGAAGTATTCCCATGGGCACAATTGCCGTTGGCTCACATGAAGATGATGAACAATGCGCATAAGCCAGGAAATATGGCCGTCTTGGTGCAATCGCCTCGGGTTGGTCTGAGGACACTTGACGATGCAAGATCTTCAGAACTCGCTTCATAAGCCTTCATGTTCTCCACTAATGGGATACTGCCGACGATATTCGCGAAACCAAAGAAAAGGTCGCGTTAGCAGGTCTGGCAAGGGATTGCTTCGGTGACCAAGGCATCCGCGTGAATTCTAAATTGCAATCCCAATACCCTTCAGTTCAGAACGTGACGCGTAGTTCGATATTGAATTTCGCACCTCAGCCTAGCGATTATCTCGGTATAGGTCGACAGTTCGGTCCTTCAATCTTGGTGGATATCGTGTAGGGTACAGGAGTTAACGGTTGCCAGTGTCACCCTCAGTTCATTCATCAGACCCTGTGCGGCTTGGAAGCAAGAATTATAATTGGCCTCGGCACTGAGGAAGCTTCACAACACGAACCGTCAGGCTCAGCCGCATCGAATGCGGTGTTAGGGTAGCTGTTCGGTGCTCACTATGGCATTAAACTCGACAAATGATCTTCGGCGAACAAAGGCGATTTAGCTAGGCGATTTCCCATGATACACTGGCGCCCCTGTCGCCGTCAAAAAGTTGAGAGGATTACCGATGAAAAAATATGACGTGATCGTGATTGGGTCAGGACCGGCGGGCTATGTTTGTGCCATTCGTTGCAGCCAACTCGGCTTAAGAACTGCCTGCGTCGAGGGCCGCGAGACTTTGGGCGGCACCTGTCTCAACGTCGGCTGTATTCCCTCAAAGGCACTGTTACACGCATCCCACATGTTGCATGAAGCAAAAGACAATTTCGGCAAATTGGGAATAAAATGTCAAAAGCCCGCGGTGGATTGGCAATCAATGCGCAAGTATAAAGAAGAGACCATTAGCCAAAATACCAAGGGTATCGAATTCCTATTCAAGAAAAACAAGGTCGATTGGCTTCAGGGCTGGGGTTCAATTCCGGCACCGGGTAAAGTTGCCGTGGGCAAAGAAACCTTTGATACTACCCATATCGTAATTGCGAGTGGTTCAGAACCCACTACCCTTAAAGGCGTTGATATTGACGAAAAGAGGGTGGTTAGTTCGACCGGAGCTTTGGAACTCGCGAAGATTCCAAAAAAGCTGACGGTCATTGGCGCTGGCGTAATCGGCCTCGAACTGGGATCAGTCTATAGCCGACTCGGCTCCGAAGTAACGATCCTTGAGTACCTCGACGCGATCACACCGGGCATGGATCAAGAAATCCAAAAGAGCTTCTTGCGAATTCTTACCAAACAAGGTCTCAAGTTTATTCTCGGTGCCGCGGTGCAGACCGTCACGACAACAAAAACCAGTGCCAAGACCAGTTTTCAATGCAAGGGCGGTGATAGCATCGAAACTCTCGGGTCTGACGTCGTATTGGTGGCAACCGGTCGTAAGCCGGTTACGCGGGAGCTTGGATTGGAAACTCTGGGCGTCGCGTGCTCTGGTTCTGGCCAAATTCAAGTCGATGACACGTGGCAAACAAATATCAAGGGAATCTACGCAATCGGTGACTGCGTGGCGGGCCCAATGCTCGCGCACAAAGGTGAAGACGAGGGTATGGCCTTAGCCGAACATCTCTCTGGGGCTCATGGACATGTTGACTACAACATAATTCCCAGCGTTATATACACGCACCCCGAAGTCGCTAGTGTCGGGATGACCGAAGACCAGCTAAAAGCTACGAACCAAGCCTATAAGGTTGGAAAATTTAACTTTATGGGTAACGGGCGGGCCAAGGCTAATTTTGCGGCAGACGGATTTGTCAAAATTCTTGCGGACAAAGACACTGATTGCATCCTTGGCTGCCATATCATTGGTCCTTCGGCCGGAGATTTGATTCACGAAGTTTGTGTGGCAATGGAGTTTGGTGCATCGGCAGAGGACCTTGCTCTGACCTGCCATGCGCATCCGACCTATTCTGAAGCGGTTCGCGAGGCGGCATTAGCTTGCGGTACCGGGGCCATTCACGCATAAAGAGCGGACGACTGCCCAGACCCGTCTAGAAGGACATTGCATGAAAGCTGGTACCGAAGAATCCAAGGCCGAACTCGGTAAGTGTATTTCCGCATACCAAAATCAAAAGTGCGCAGCGGAAATGGGCGGTGACCCCACCCAATACGAGAGCAATGAATACGCTGCCGCCGGCGAATTGCAAAACCAGAACTTTGCAAAAGCCGATGTCGGCAATTTAGGCAATTTTCGGATTCTGGGGCGCCGATTCCTGTAGATAGACTATTTCGGCTGGGATATACGGGCTAGAGCAGGATCACACTTTCGGCGGGAACTTGGGTAAGGCTGAACCGGATTCAATCCACAGGAGCAAAACAATCACCTTCGTTTATTCAATGACGCCACTTACTCAAGTTGGGATTGACCGAGAACGTTATGCGCATCCTATTTCGTTTGATCGGGCAGAGTTAGCAATCATTTTGCGGATCTATGGCCGAATGGTCGCCGCCGGAGAGTGGAGAGATTACGGCATTTCGAATCTGAGGGATCGCGCGGTATTTTCAATTTTTCGTCGAGCGGCAGAGAACCCTATTTTCCAAATTGAAAAACACCCGAAGCAGCCCAATCCTCAAAGCCTATACCGACTTGTGAGTATGGACGGTCAAGTCCTTAAACGGGGTCAACATCTCGATGCCGTCATGCGGGAGTTAGAAAGAAAACTCATTCGAGCTGTCAAATAGCGGTTTGATAGCACGATAGCCCATACGTTGGAAACGGGGCGGTAATGCTGATCGCATGGTGCATGACGGGGCGAACGATGCGGCTGAGAATATAGGAGCTAAGCGGGTCTGCAAGAGGATGGAGCCGACATGATGATGACGCTGTGAAACGAATAGTTCTTGCTATTATTTCTTGTTTTGGGAGTGTGACGGTTGCACTCGCTACTCCAGTCGAGACGTCGGTCCATCCCGAGTTACGGACGAGTTTCTCTATGGATCCTGCTACACAAAAAGTGACATCACGGTCGGCCGAGTTTATTCGACCCGCCAACCGCCCCGACTCAATCGGACGCAGCAGCATGGCACTTTCGACTACAACAGACAAACCATTTGCGAATTGGATAAAGTCTTTCAAGCGCCGGGCCGAGCGACAAGGCGTTCGTAGATCGGTTCTTGACGCTGCTTTTCGTTCCGTAACCTACGATCCCGATGTAATTAGGCGGGATCGAAACCAAGCCGAGTTTACAAAAACGATTTGGGAATATCTTGATAGTGCAGTTTCGCCGACCCGAATCGAAAATGGTCTGGCGGCCTTGGGTCGTCACGCGAGAGTTTTGCAGGCAATCGAGTCGCGATATCAGGTTGACAAAGAAGTTGTTGTTGCGATCTGGGGTCTTGAGAGCGCTTACGGAGAGTATCGAGGCAATAAGAATATCATTCGATCATTGGCAACGCTCGCTTTTGACGGCAGAAGAGGAGCGTTTTTTGAAGAGCAGCTAATCGCCGCATTGCAGATCTTACAAAGCGGCGACACCACCGCTCGTCAGCTTCGGGGAAGTTGGGCGGGGGCGATGGGACATACGCAGTTCATCCCGACGTCCTTTTTGGCATACGCCGTGGATTTCAATGGTGACGGCGCACGCGATGTTTGGTCTGACGACCCAACAGATTCTTTGGCATCAACAGCGGCCTATTTGAGCAGATTTGGGTGGCAAAAAAACCAGCCTTGGGGCATCGAAGTTCAATTGCCAGCAGATTTTGACTATCGATTGGTACAAAGGCGCGAACGCAAGCCAATTAGGCGCTGGGCGCAACTCGGCATTCGCGATATGGAAGGTCGTCGAGTAAACGGGGGTGGAACTGGTGCGCTACTACTTCCTGCTGGTCGCAAGGGTGCTAAATTTCTGATTTTTGGCAATTTTTCGGCGATTGAGAAATATAACGCCGCCGATGCCTACGTTTTGGCGGTTGGTCACTTAAGTGATCGGCTTAAAGGCAAGCCACCAATTCGGGCAGATTGGCCGCGTGGTGATCGTGCTCTGAGTGTGGATGAGCGCAAAGAACTACAGCGGCGGCTTATTCGGAAGGGCTATAACGTTGGGAAGGTCGATGGGATGATCGGCTCAAGGACAAGAGCAGCCGTCACAGCATTTCAAGAGGCATCAGGAATTCCCCCCGATGGTTACGTTTCGATCGGGTTACTTGAGCGGCTGCGATGAGGCCTAACGGGACGCCTCATCTTTTGACCAGTGGCCGGGAAGATCGTCAAATACCTTTTTTCTCGGGGCCTTGATACGGCTCATCAGCCAATTTGGTCCGGCTAACACACTTGACATCAATGGTGCCTTTTTGACCCGCGCCTTGACCGCCTCAAATTGCATCACATTGTCGATGCGTCGATCCAGAAATCGCCAAGTTTCTGAGTGGTCTGGGCTGTCATCACCGAGCCAATATAGTAGCGTCGACGAATAGACCCCGACGAGAATCGCTCGCTTGCTATACCAGTTGATATCGTTTGACGTGTCACCGACCATTCGCCAGATTCTATCGCAGGTGTCCCAGATCAACTGCGCCCCTTCGATACTATTCATGGGAAGGGAGAAGAGAGTCGTTGCCCGCCGAACAGCTTCTTTATTTTCGGCGGCCTCTAAACGCGTTCGGACGGCGGTCGTGATTTTATCACGAAGTCGTAAATTGCTCACATCAAGGGCATTGAATTTCTTGGCCATCACGGCATCGCCCCGGCGATGGAAAGCGACCGCGAGCCCAATTCCGCCACGGGGATAGGCCCTCTGCCCGGCCGTGAGATCTAAATTGAGGTCGCGCAGTCCAGCGCGAAACGCCGCTTCTGACCATCCCTCAAAAGGAACATGTTGCAGCACGGCGTCTAGGATTTGGTGCTGATTTTCGGAAAAGGAATATGTCACGGGCGCCCCCTCTCGTCCTACTTTGGTTCTGTCTCTTGGTAATCGGTCTAGAAGGGCTTGGACGAGTAGAAATTTTTTTCATACGGCTAATCGTCAACGAACTTTTCCAAATCACGATACTGTCAGTCGGGAAGAAGTGCAATGATTTCTTGACGAAGTTACTGATCATAAAGGGAGGGGCGCAAGGAAAATCGGCGCGGCAATCGGATCTGGAACGATCCTCTAGAGGAACGCGAAAGGCTGCGACAATAGAAAGGGTCATAACATGAAATGGGGTGCAAAAGCCGCACAATTGGGCAACGAAAACGGTACTGATAGAAATGTATCCCTCCGGCATCAGGCAGATCCGACACACCCGGTCGTCCGGTCTCGACACGTACTGGTGCGTCGAAATGGCTACTATCAACGGGCAGATAGCTTAGACCGTTGCTTTCTCAGCACGAGATCGCAGGGTTGCTGGTGCTAACCGACTCTCATATGGCGTACGATGTCTTATGCGGAGATTTTTAATTCAGGCTTGACCACGGTTCTCATAAGAGTGCATACGACAAAGAAACGGGCGTATGGGGGTCCTTAGTCGCACGAAATTGACTGACAATCTTAGTATTCACCGCCGACTTTGAGGATACGGTTCTCCTTTGCAGGAGAGCTTTTAGACGAGGCTTGCGATTTTCAGCCTAGACAGGGCTCCATAACCTTGGTAGCAGGAAAGACTTGTCGTCCTAAGAATTGTAATAGCATACGGAAAGCACCAGTATCATATGCAAGTAAGTGTAAGAGACAATAATGTAGAACAAGCACTTCGTGCTCTAAAAAAGAAGTTGCAGCGCGAGGGCGTGTTTCGCGAAATGAAGCTACGGCAGCATTTTGAAAAGCCCTCCGAAAGAAAAGCCCGCGAGAAAGCCGAGGCTATTCGCCGGGCCCGTAAGCTGGCGCGGAAAAAGGCGCAACGCGAAGGTCTGCTTTGAGGCGATGGTTGAGAAAGGCACTAATTCGTCCACGCGTAACACGCTGCATTATGTTACGTTGTCTTGGTAATCGTCACCTGCCTTAGGCCAATTCTATCCAAAGTCTACCGCGGCGCCGATGCGCTCGGCAAAAGGGCAAAGGCTGTCGTCATCGTCTCGCCGCGAAGAGTCTAAAGGCGCATATTCGCCGAATTAATTTATAGTCGTGCGACGAGTTCTCCTACAAGTAGACATGAGCCGTTTTTTGGCGCTTATGAGTAATTTGTATGCTCGGTATTTCCAGATAACCTCAAAGTCGTAATGTTGGTTCAGAACCAAATTCAGAAAGGAGGTTATCTTGGAATATATTCTTGCCGGTAAAAATCTCACCTGCGAGCGTAACCACGCTCACCAGCCAGTGATGATAGGGCATCAAAAAGAGTCTAGGCTTCGGCTTCGTGTTATCGCGGCAAGGAAAGATGGGTTGGCGGCGGCGTATAACTGATGATTTGAGGGAAAGGTGCGCTGTTGATTGGCTCAGCGATTGTAGCGTCATTTTCAATCTTTGCGTAGCGGGCAAAGCCAGACAAGCTTTTTTGGCTTATCGACTTTTGTCACGGCCATGGCGGCTTCGTCCCTGCGTGATGTCGACGTTTAGCCAGCCGTAGACGCGATAGACGCTGCCGTCATATCTGGGGCATTCCAAGAAGATACTATGACAAACACTTCGCCGAGGATTGGATCGGCGAGACTGACTAAAGCTAAGGTCGGGCTCTGGCTTTATTGAAATTGGAGACCTTGGTGGTAAAGTAAATTCGGACGGATGAATGTTACGAAATGGCAAGGGGTATAAGTTACCCTGCCCCTTGTATTATGCTGGCGGCCGCTCTATGAGCGACTTGCGAGACATCTACCGCCATTGACCGTTCATAACACGGCGAACAGTCATCTTTCGCTTGTGCTTCAAGTCGATGTCTGGAGCCACATGAACCTAAAGTGAAAAATGCCTCGTGGTGCATTTTGCTTTGAATCGGCGAAGTGAATTTTAGGAGTCGTAAGAAATGACCTACACCCCGCCTGAAGTATGGACATGGGAAGACGAAAACGGCGGCGAGTTTGCGAGCATTAATCGACCAGTGGCGGGGGCGACGCATAGTCGGGATCTCCCGGTCGGTCAGCATCCCTTGCAGCTCTATTCTCTAGCCACCCCGAACGGGGTCAAGGTCACGATATTACTCGAAGAGTTGCTAGAGTTGGGTTTTGAAGATGCCGAATATGATGCCTGGCTAATACGAATTACCGAAGGCGATCAGTTCAGTTCTGGTTTTGTAGACGTCAATCCGAACTCAAAAATACCCGCACTGGTGGATCGGAGCACGACCCCGGTAATGCGGGTCTTCGAAAGCGGATCTATCCTTCTCTATCTTGCTGAGAAGTTTGATAGTCTAATTCCGCTCGACCGAGTTGGGCGGACGGAATGCCTCAATTGGCTGTTCTGGCAAATGGGCAGCGCTCCCTATCTCGGCGGTGGCTTCGGCCATTTCTATGCCTATGCCCCAGAAAAGTGGGAGTATCCAATAAATCGCTTTGCCATGGAGACAAAGCGCCAGTTAGACGTGTTGGATCGCCGTCTCGCAGATCACAAGATGATTGCCGGGGAGAATTATACCATTGCTGATATCGCAATTTGGCCTTGGTACGGGCAATTGGCCCTCGGACGTCAGTATGATGCAGGGAAATTCTTAGATGTCGAAAGCTACACTAATCTGCAGCGTTGGTCGAAAGAGATTGATAGACGTCCCGCCGTGCAACGCGGTCGAATGGTCAACCGAACGACCGGGGAGTTGAGTTCGCAATTGCATGAGCGGCATGACGCTACAGACTTTACAACTCGAACTCAGGACAAACTAGCAGCAGATGAGGCGGATTCAGAATGAAGTTGTTAAGTTAGGGCTCATTGATTGATAACCACTTGATTATAGGCTTCATGGAAGTAGCGTATAATTCTATTCGCCGTGAAAGAAATTTCGCACCAGTTTGACGGATTGTATGTCAGTATCAGTCACGGACTTTCCTTTCTCATAATGGTTTTGATCAAGGACGAAATGGACTTTCAGACCGGCATCAGTCTTTGTTGCTTTATTGAGGTTGATAATCGTGACCATATCCCGCAGCGGTTTCCCACGCCAATTGATGCTCACGAAGGAAAACAGACGGTGTTCAATTTTATTCCACTTGCTGGTTCCGGGTGGTAGGTGGGAGACGAAAATTTCGAGATTCAATTCGGCCGCAAGCTTCGGCAACTCGACCTTCCACAACCGTACACGGGCACCATTGGACCCGCCGCAGTCGGCGGTGATGAGCAGTCGTTGGGCGTTGGGGAAGCGTTTCCGTCCTAACTCGTTCCACCATCGCCGAATGCTCTCGACGGCAAAGGTGGCGGTGTCATGGCTGATGCCAAGGTTGAACCAGCCTTCGTTGTGGGTCACATCATAAACCCCGTAAGGGGCGGCTTTGCCAAGTTCCTTGTCGGCAAAGTCATGCACGTTGACGCGGTCCGGTTGCCCTTTCGGTCGCCAAGTGCGCCCCGCATTCTTGAACTTGCCAACCAACTCCTTTTTCTTGGTGTCCACGGAAATAACTTGTTGGTTATCTTGCACAAAAGCCAGAATTTCCGCGTCAGTGTGCTGAAATTGTTGATCCCGGTCAGGGTTCTGCCGTCCCTCCTGCGTTTTGGCATTCGCCGGTAGCGAGTACCCCTCTTCCTTGCGGATTTTCAGAACCTTTGGGATCGACACGTGAAACCCCTGTTTCGACAATTCGTCGTGCAACCTTTTGCCACTCTTTGCGGTCCAGAGCCAAGCTGGTTCGAGGTTCCCGCGCGTCGCCGGCGCGACTAAATCTAGCAAGGCTTCGCGAAGGCCGGGTTGTCGTTCCGTAACGGTTTTCGGATCACTGCCTTCCCAACGAACGCGACCGTCGGTCGTGACCCGTCAAGCTCTTGCAGGCCGCGTCCAATGGTTGACTGTGCGAGACCCGTGATCTTCGCAACCGTTGCCATACCGCCGCGACCAAAAGCCAATGCCTCATTTGCCGCCAATAATCTGCGGCTCTTCTCATCAAGGTGTGGCGACAGGGGTTCATACCGATCCTGAATACTTTGAATGACCTTGTCTGCCGTACGCTCCGCTGCTAGGAGGTTTCGCTCATACCCCCGCAAGCGTTTGGCTCGGATGAGCCCATCCCAATGATCGCCATCGCGACCAAAGAAGAAACGCCACAACAACCGAAACTCGGCAAAACCCACCAGTCCGAACCGCCCCGGCCTTGGGTCTTGCGCCGCTTGAAAGGAGCAACCGACTTCGATACCGTTCTTGAAGCATTGCATTGGTATGAATGGCGCTGGCGTAT
>JAPORY010000007.1 GCA_026709985.1 Aestuariivita sp.
TGAATGCAAATGAATATCGAAATTGACCAAAAACTGCTGAACCAAGCGAAGTTGCTGAGTGGCTTCGAGTCGTCGCCGTCTGGAGGGCCGCGCGCGGCGGACGCCGTGAACGCATCCCTGTGGGCTTCGGGCTCGGCTTCCTGCCTCGCACGCCCGCCGCGCGCGGCCCTCCAGACGGCGACTAGCGCTGTGAAGGCCAGAATAGAATACTTGTTTCGGCATAATGAGAATTAGCGGCGTGGATAGTTCACGAAGCTGGAATCCAGCCAGCTTATGCGGACCCTGAAAGGAGTAAGTCGATGTATAAAAAGATTCTGGTGGCGGTGGATTTGTCGGATGACTCGCACAAGGTGATCGCCACCGCGGTGCGGCTGGCCGGGGACCCGGCCAAGCTGTTCCTCGTTCACGTCGTCGAGCCGGTGGCGGCGGCCTACAGCATGGATTGGTACGCGGTCAACATCAACGAACTGCACACGGAAGCCATCGCCTTCGCCGGCGAGCGGCTGAAAACCATCGCCAGGGAAGAGGGCCTGCCGGAGGGCCAGGCATACACCCTGCCCGGCTCGCCCGCCGCCGAGGTTCCCAACCTCGCCCGGGAAATCGGCGCCGACGCCATCGTCATCGGCAGCCACGGCCACTCCGGCTGGAAAGCCGTGATGATCGGCTCCACCGCGATGAAACTCCTCCACCACGCCACCTGCGACGTGCTGACAGTGCATGTTGGCGGCGACTAATTTCTTCGTATAAATCTCGCTAATTTGATGCACGCTCCTAATGCGAATCACTTAAACTATAAAACTATCTCACTCTTACAAATAGGTAAGTCGGTAACGCGCTTCCCTCAATGATGATGTTAAGCTCCGCCAGATGTGAACTTTGTCCTTCAATATCTTCGGAGTACAGGTCAAAGTAGGTTAGTTTCTTGGGATTTTTGTAGGCGGAACGCCAATAGGAAACGCCTTGGTCAAAACGAACTGTTAGTATTTTCCCCGATTCAAATCCGATTTCGATAAACCTGCTGTGATCCATCTTGGGTACAGGCCGGCTTGTGATTTTCGCATTCAAGCCAATGTATTCAAGTGCTCCCTTAAGTACAGCGTTTCGCAGATCTGTGTTGCGCCAATCACCCCATAGTTTACTAGTCACAGGATTATCGCCGTATGCACGATGTTCCGCTGTCACAATTTCGCAGCTTGAAATTGCCCAGCTATCCTGTCCACATACTTTGCGCAGCCCATCTACAAGGTCAGTCAATAGGGCGACACTTAATGGAGTAAATAGATATCGATCACTGTAGCGAAAACTGATCAAATCTTCATCAGCGCTATCTAGCAATTCACCCACAACAGAATGTTCTTGGGATACTTTCTTCCAGAGTCGCCATCCAAATCCTTGTAATGGGCCATCCAATTCATTTTTTAGTTTAATCTCACAATCACTTTGCTGAAAATTGGGAGGTCTAATCTGATGCGCCTCTAGCCTTGGAGCTAGCTCAACTAGCGGATGCCCTTGGTCAGTCGAAATTATCGGAGAATCCGTGAAAGACCACGTAGGTCCAAATACTAAGCCCGCGCTGGTGGAATACGCCCAACGCGTTGAAGACAGGCCAATCGTTTCTGCCGCCAGCCACCCCGCGCCACATCGAGGCGAAGTGACTGTAGTGACTATCGATACTCCGGGATGGTCTGCAAGGCTTGCCAGCAAGTACCTGTCCGTATCATGTAAAGCATCCAAGACATATTCAGGTATTAGAATTTCAACTTCTACTCCCTGTCCAGCAAGGCGATACGCTAGCTCACGCAGCGGCGATGGGCCCACATCCCAGTGGCTAAGCTCACCCCCGGCCACCAGTCTTATATGCCTGCCCTCTTGGCTACCCAATGCTTGCCAGATAGCTTCGGGGAGTTTCTTAGATACTGGTTTAGAATTCTGACCAAAAAACGATAAATTTTCGGGAAGCTGTATCTGATTTAGCCAGGTTTCGGAAAGCATTTCCAGAGCGGTATGTCGATTCAATTTATCAGCATTAAACCGTTGATCATAATCAAGAATACAACTCGAACATGCACTATCACATTTCGCTGGACATTGGAGTTTCGTGCGCACCAAGTGGAATAAACCAGAGAGATAACGCTCTGCGCTTGAAGCATAGCCTGCCGCAAATCGGTCATAGATCAGTATTGACTGACATATAACATTACTCTTGGGTCGTACAGGCTTGATATCGCAACCTAATTCAGTTGCCTGAATGCCAATCTTTTCTGCCAATACATCACGAATTGCGACCGCTAGCGTGATAGCACATACATCATCTTTTAACCAATCTCCAGAAGTGGTTTTAAGTTGAATCTCAAGCACATCTGTCCAAGACTCATGCCCTAAAGTGATTCCTTGTTTTATCTTCCAGTCTGAATCACTCCCTGTACAGTAAAACCCTTCTTCCTTTGCGCGGCGCAATTTGTAGTGTGGCCCTTGGAACAACTTGGGCAGCTTGTCTTTGCCTGTCATTGGTTCAGCCCGACCACATGCCAAGCATAAGGCATAGCCTTTACCATGAATTCCACGAGACTGATGAAATATATGACCTCTGCTGGTAACCCTAAAGCGACCTAAATCAGGGTTTTCGAACGAATACCATTCTCCATTTGCATCGATCCATGGTGATTCCACTGGCACAAAATCTGGAGTAGTGATGTCGTTATGAGGTTCTTCATAAAAGTCAACAGCAAATCCTGCAGGTTCTAAGAATTCTCGCAAATGTTTAGAGCTTATCTCTTCACCACAACTTTCACACCGACGCGCTGCATCTCGATTATGGCTCGAACCACTTGCCCCGCAATGATGGCAACGCCACGCAATACGAATGTTCTGAATCTCTCGCGCTGATGTCTGATCGGCAGGAATATGCCAATTTAAAGTAACGCCCGCTGACTGATAAACCAGTCCATCCAACACAATTTCTGATCCGGGCGCATATTCCCTCAACGCAGTTGCCAAATCTCGACTAGGCAATTCGCGTCGACGGAAGCGGTTATCGTCACGACCTAGCTGATTTTCACGTAAACGCTTTAGCTGATGGCTCGTAAGGTTATCAAAGGGCGCAATATCCGTCGGGAACCCATATGCCGGGAGAAAACCTTTGGCAGCCAGTTCCCGTAGCAAATATTCGCCCTCTATTCGCTTCTTTTGCAGATCAACCGCGCGATGAGCAGGAGTTTGCCGTCCGGCTTGCTGTTCTATTTCATGCAATTCTCTTTCCAGATAGCCCTGCTCTGAACGCCAGTGTTCGGCAAGTTCATCCATATTCTGCGCAGCTTTATCTATTAAACGATTCAAGTTTTGGGATTCGTATATACTGTTTCGTAATAGCTGTCGAATATCTCGGCCAAAATCTAGCGAATTGGTTTCCAAGAATCCACGACAAAAAGCAGAAAAATCTTTAGCTTTTGATGGATCTCCCATGAAGAAGAATTCACAGGTTAGTCTATACCTTTCTTGTCCGCCGGAAACTGCCGGATTCGCCAAAAATCTAGATAGCAAATAGGAGTGCACATGACGCTGTACAATCACAGCACTATCAAGTGAAACTCGTGGTGCAGGTAATGGCGCTACAAACGCCCAACGGGTATCCCGAAACACAGCTTGATCATGTGGGTTTGGTTTGCACAACGTCATGGACAATGACCGAGATTCATTTCGACGACCGGCTCGTCCAGTTCGCTGTAAATAGTTTGAAGGATGCGGTGGAACGTTATTCATTGCAACGGCACTGATTCCGCCGATGTCGATCCCCATCTCCATAGTCGTCGAACAAGACAATAGATTTACATAGCCTGACTTAAACTCTTTTTCATAACGTTTCAAGGTACGGGAGTCTTGTTGCGCTGAATGTTCCGCAGCAGTGAAATAGAGGGGCAGCTCAATTACTCTGTCATTAAGATCCGACCATAAGCCCTCTTCACGCAAAGGGATGATCGCGTCCTGCGCGGCTAGCCAGTTACGCGCTACTCTTACACGCTCCATATCATCTGTTACCTCACTAAAAGGTTTATCATAGACGGGAAGAGAAACTGTTCGACACTTAGCTGTGAGTTCTGTTGCTATCTTAGGCAGATAAGGTGTTACAGACATTAGTGTCGTATCCAGTAATCTCCGGGTTATTGGGCAAACCCAAGCCTGATTCATCAAGCTAAACGCGAGATTTTCCAATGGCAATATTAGGCCGTCCGCCGTTTGTTTCAAAAATTGATATTTGTTGAGTTCGATCCATGCGGCATCAAGCACAGTGTCTACACGATCCTCGTCACGAGGGTACTTGATATCGGCATCCATTATGAAGGCGAGAAGTCGAACCAAAATACTGAGATGACCGCTACGCGAAGCAAGCGGCCAGCGGCGCTGATATCGACCCACTTCGCGTTCATCCCGTGGCACCAGTCGCGTCTGCGGAAAGGGTACTCCCAGCCAGTTTCGCCACTCCCTAGGAATATCAAGGGAGCCGCCACCTCGCACGAAAAAGTCGAGACAAATCTTTAGAAAGTCCCGCCACGCAGTTAGATCAAAATTGGCAGCCTGTTTCACCGCTTTAGGGACTTCCTGTATATCCTCCAGTTTTGGGTAATGTACTGCCACCATACCCATAGATTCCAGATTATTCAAGCGTTTTGGTCGGCGACCAAACTCGCGCACCAAAAACATCCTTGCTAACGTTATTGGCCCGCTGGTATAGTCAAATATTTCTGATGCATATTGTTGATAATGCTTAATCATGTAGTCAAAATAGCGCCCTTGGCTTGCTAGATTCTGAGCGAGATTATTGAATGTCATAAAGCTAGATTGATTTAGACTCACAAACTTTTTCTTTTCTTGGCTTATAAATTCTGCCAATCTTGAATCAGGATTTTGCGAATAAATTTCTTCAAGTTCCTGTATTTTCTCGCGACCTTCCGCAGTTTGATTGCTTGCTACAGCATTTTTATGCTGTAAGATTGAATGATAGACTAATGCGCGGACTCGGTTACGTTCTGAATCCTGCTGCAACTTGGTCGCCATTCTGGCCGTTCCTTGACGGCTGTCGTTAAATGTCAAAAGCTTGCGTCCACGCCCGGGATGGTCCACGGGTTTATCACCGTCGGGAGCGTACTCCAGCAATGTCGGCAGTATTCCACCTACAAAGAAAGGCGCACCTAATCGATTGAATCGGAACAGTGGTCGGTTAACTGTATGCTTGCTTTCGCATACCGGACAAATCAATCCATCCCCAGCGTCCTCGGTTGCAAAAACACGCAGAGATTCATCGCAATGATCTACGATACGACGCGAACTCCGATCTATATCTATCGGATCAGTTTTTTCGGATGCCCGGTTGACGATCAGAACCTGTCCCACGTCACCCGAGAAGTATTGATCTAGGCTTTCAGATTCTTCGACTTGCTCGGTAACGACTTCGATCTCAAGTGCGAATTCGTCCAGTGCAGTATTTGCAGCACCAACATGTAGTAGTTGCTTTTCTTGCTCATCTGCAAGCAGATGCACCGTACCGCACCCATCACAGGTAACCACATCATAAACAGGACTGCCACAATCGCAGTGTTTGCGCGGATCGAAGTAAATTTTTCCGAATGGCCAATCTTTATCGTCCAGATAGGTGCCCTTTTTGGCTTCGCATTCTCGATCGGCGCAGGCCCAGAGCCCGGGCAAAGTCTGATGAAACAAATGCGCCCTGAGCGGCAGAAATGATTTACCGGCATGAGAGCTTTCATCTTCAGGATGGCGAGTACCTGTCAACAGATCCAGCCAACATAAGACTTCCAGGTACTGCTCATGGGTATACTGTTTCCCACGCCCAAACAACTCGGCCGCGATGTCCGATAACCTTGCTACTGGAGCCTTGGAAGCATCCTTGACGAACCGATCACGGATAGACCGCGCAGCACCATTATTGGCCAGTATCCCGTATCTGTGCCTTGAATACTCACTCCCAGCATCAACCGCTTGCACTTCTTTCAAGGGAGCATTATCCATGGGGCGATCATCGACTGATATTTCAGGAATCATTCGCCGTCCAGCTACTAGGTGAACGCATTCAAGCGATACTCCCGCAACATCAGCCAGAAAACGGCGCAGCGTTTGGCCAGCCTCACCCTCGGGGTCGCCAATCGTCGCGGAAGTCGCCACAAAACGCACTTGTTCCGGCGTGACACCGAACGCAAGCAAAACGCGCCTGATCAGCAATGCAGCTTCCGCCGCTTGAGAGCCTATGTAGGTGTGTGCCTCATCCAGCACCACCCACTCCAGTTTTCCTTGCGACTGCTCCAGTATCGGAGTGTCAGCTGAGCGCACCAGCATGAACTCCAACATTGTTGCATTGGTGACTAGAATCGGTGGCGCGGAGGAACGCAAGCTTGTGCGGTCAAGTACTTCACTAACATTTTGTCGGCGTATACGCTGCGGTTGCTCATTTTCAGGCGTATTGCCGTTATACAAACAAAATCGAATATCGCCATTAAAGCCCTGTGTCCAAGCGCGTAGGCGTTCACGCTGACTATTAATCAGTGCATTCAATGGATACAGAAACAGCGCCCTCACACCCACCAATGGACCTTGTTGCTGTTTTCTCTGGCGCACCAAATTATCCAAGATAGGCACCAAAAAACACTCTGTCTTTCCCGAGCCTGTTCCACTGGCTACAACCAAGGACTGCGGTCTATGCTTATTCAGTATCTCCCAGGATTTCAATTGATGTGTGTAAGGGTTACGATTTTTCGCAAAACGATACTCCTCAAAAAACTTTGATGACGGTTTATCCATAGCCTTAACTAATTCTGGGGTAAGAATCTCCCCGATCAGATCGGACATTGTTCGATCAGATTGCTCCCACCCAAAAACTGCCTCAAAGGTTGGGTCAGCAATAAACGCACCAGGTTCGCCAAATGGTTTATCGAATACTTCCATCAAGTGACGGCGTAATGGAATGTTGGCAAACCCCAACCTGCTTATAGTGGATTGCTTAGCACGATCCGCAAGAATGGGCAATAGCTCTGAGAAGTAATTTGGATTCATGAAAAAGGCCCCTCGCCGAACAATCCATCGGCAAAGCAATGTGCAATAGTCATATTATAAGCTTCTTCAAACCAGTCTAAATCAAAATCTTGGAATTTGCGAAGGGCATGAATTAGATCAGCATCGTTACACCACTCATCTGCTCTACCGGTAACGGCATGAACTGCACAAAGGATAGGGACATTGATAATCCATGTACGAAATCCTTCGTCACCATCGTAGATGTAAGGTCTGATATCTAAATCCAATTCGATAATCGACCGCCATGTGGATCGGAGATCAGTCGGCCAATCATCATCGGCATGCAATCTTCGTAGTGCCATAAGTTTGCTGCCCTCTCCTTTGAACAATATTTCGCTTGCGTGCAAACCTACACTTTTGAGTGCTGCAACATCCCGTTTTGTATCTGGCAGCATGCCGCTAGCCGCTATACCAAGCAGGTATGCCAGTGAACCATTCCGAGAAGTTAACGATTGGACCCTTTCCGCAAGATGAATTTGGAGTATCGTATTCCCATCTTGCTCTCCAAAATATTCGATGCATTGAGCCTCCAGTTGACGCATAGCCGATAGCCAGTCCGCAAATGCGATGGTTTCCCATGTAAATGGTAACTCTTCAGAAAATCGTGAGATAAACTCCAGCTTCAAGCTTGTACTGAAGCGTAATGCCATCGCAGCCATGCCTTTCTTCGACTTAGCAAATCGCCGCCATATATCCAGCGTCGGCAGCGGTAGATGCCCGACCTGACTCGCCAATTGTTCAGTTTTTTCCCAATTCTCGTTATCAAAATTTGAAGCAAGTATTTCAATAACATCATCAATACATTGTTCACGCTCAATCTGATCAACAATAGAAAAAGCTTCTGACAGTGCCCCATCGTCTTTAAGCTCTCCCTCAATGGACCACAAGGTAGGACGAAACTCTACTTTTGATTCCGCTCCAGGAAAGATCAACCAAGAACCAGGGGACCGGAGATTGGGTGAGAACAGCCAACTTCCAGTAGCCACACCTTCGCTGCGCACTGGCTCCAAACATAGTGCATCATCGCCTGGACTTTCCAATCGCATAGCCAAAACAGAAGTTTGATCAAGATCCTCGATCCGTTGCAATCTCAATCCTTCAGTATCCAAACGGATCGAGTTTGTTTCACGCTCAAGGAGAGCTGAGTAACGTGAAAGAAAGAGCGTGTACATTAGCTGGCCCTGAATCCTTACTTGAATCGAAAGTTGTGTGTCAGGTAAATCACTTGCCGAAAGCAATTTCTGAATATCTGAAAGGTAGTCCTGCAATCTGATTTCCAATCTGTAAGATTCTGGTAGAGTCCGCAGCGAATACTCGAGAGCATATCGTCCAGCCACTCCAAAAATCCTCATATCCACGCGACAATTTGACTGGTCGCTGAAAACCAGCATGCGAACACCCTGCAATTGCTGTACTGCCAGTGCACTTCTATCAGTTAGCGAATTTCCCTCACTATCGAGAACGCGGACTCCAAGGGACGGAAAAGGCAAGCGGAACCTGACCGGCACTTTCGGATGTAGCCAGTATGCCTCCAACTCAATAAATTCCGGAACATTTGAATTCTCCTTAGCGGCGACATCAAGGATAGCGCATCCATCTGTCACCTCAATATTTTTTTCGAAGCCATCGTTAGCAATTCGTACTTGGGAAAATCCCCAATCGGTAAACAAAATCGTCCCTGAAACAGCATCGTGAGGGCTGAATTCGAGATTCGCTGAACTTGGCAAAACCAGCACTTTGCTTCGATATAGAACATGCCCAGAAGCGGGATAGCGAAGATACAATGGCCCTGAACCTGGATGAGAGACCGATCCGCTGCCTGCGTGACTAAAACCCAACTGACCTTCGACCCTTTTCTTGAAACCATTTTGGTCAGTGCGATGCAACACTGGCATCCCCTTAAACGCAAGGCTCGGAGAAATGAAGTCCAGCCAGTAGCGGTTGCCTTCCCAAACATAAGACTCTTCGTAAGAGTCAGCGCGACCGGTTCGTAATCTAAACTTCAACCCGTCGTCATTGAACGCATGTACAACGCCACTCACCAAATGAATTTGCCGTTTCGGGTTGCGCAACATTCCCTTGTCGGTGATTTCTGAACTCCCGCCATTTTCTAGCTTCCACCCTTCTGGCAGGGCAACTAACGCCTGCTGAGCTGCTACGCCACCACTACCTTGGAGAGCTAGAAGTAGAGATGAATCGCGTCCAATGAACACCCAGGGCAATTCGTCATCCAGTTGATCCCCTCGGTTCGCAGTCGTTGTCCATATCCGACCGTCGGGTGATGCCATGCGCAGGAGATGCTCACCCGTCGCAATATCGTCCGAAAACCCCAGCGGCTTCCTCTCCAGACGAAATTTCTGATGGCCCGCTAGCCTGCGCATGCCAATGGCTAATTCAGTGATTCCGACACACAACGTCAGTTCTGCACGACGCGGCAAATCTTCTTCAGAGATGGAAAAAAGGCTCATCAATCTATCGAAAGGGATTACATCCGGAATGACCAACCTAGAACACAGCTCCCACACGTCATCATCTAATTTCTCCAGCACACGTTCTAGCGGAAGAACAGCTATTTGCTTTTCCACACGCACATTTGCGGAATCCCGTATCAATTGCTCTATCATTCCCTGCGCATATTCATCCTCTATCGGCAATGGGAATCTATCTCTCCAAGAGGGAATTTTTTGATCCAAAAGGTTTAACGCATTCATGCTATCAGTCAGTTCGGCTTTCTCCTTGAGATCGAGCACTGTCCAAGCAACTTCCGCCAGCAGTGCATAAATAGTCTCTTGGCGATAGCTTCTAGGTAATGTATTCGCGAGGCTCTCCACCCAATTTTGTAATGCGATCTGGGTTACCTGTGCCCCCGATGCCAAGTGCAAAACTCTACCCAATAACTGACCAATACGGCCTCGAGAGCTAGCCAGCAATTTCAGCGGTAGTCCGCCCTGAATTGCTACCGAGCCAATGAAACGAAGTCCACCACTATCTCGCAATCTGATACCCCAGCCGCGAAAACCACGCTCAACATTTTCGCTACGCTGGTTGGCACTCCAATCTTCTGGATTCGCGCCAAGATCATGCAAAATCGGGTCCCAACTAAAGCCTGATCCATCATAGCGGCGACGCCACCACTCGGCAGCATAAAGAACAAATAGGTCGGCGAATCCAGGCAACCTAGCAACATAAACTAAATCATAACTTGGAAGCAGTCTGCTCAACCAATGGGAAACTAGTTTTTCGAGATTAGCGAATTCTTCTTCGGTCAATCGATACAAATATAAGGCTCGTCTATCGGGAGCTTCGAGTCCATAACGAGCAAGCAATTGCTTCTTCCAATCAACGAATGGTGTAAATTCAAATCTAATTATTCCATTCATCTTGTTCTCCATTCTAATTTCCAACTGAAAGCGGAATCCCGAGAGATTTATCAAGGAAATCTGTTGTCCTTACCTTCATATTCAATTCCGATTCAAGAAGCCTCACTCATTAATTTTGCAAATACTTTTGAAACCACTCCAAGCGAATCCGATTAGCTTTGACGGCATTTTGGCCGCGGAAGCCATGTTGACCACCTGGGATGGTGATGAAATCGGATTTGACGCCATGCTTTTGCAATACGGCGAAAATATCTTCGGATTGGCTGATCGGTACGAGGTCGTCGGCGTCGCCGTGGATCAGCAAGGTTGAGGGGTCGGCCGGGTCCACGTGCAGGATGGGTGAAATCGACGCGGACAGTTCGGTGTCGAAGTCAAGGGCGGGAAAGCGGTCGGTGGGGCCGGTGATGGGGCGCAGATCCACTGGCGGGAAGTAGGCGACCACGGTGGCGACGCGGTTGCCGCCACGCATTACGGGGTCGTTGGCTTCCGGGTCGCCGGAATCGGCGTCAAGGCCGATCATGAGCGACAGGTGGCCACCGGCGCTGCCGCCGGTTACGCCGATGCGCTCCGGGTCGATACCATGTGCTCCCGCATTCAGCTTGATGTGGCGGATGGCGCGGCTGACGTCGGCGTAGGCTTCTGGGACCTTGTAGCGGGGCGCGCTGCCATGATAGACCGGAATCACCGTGAAGCCGGCGTCGAGCATGTCTTCGAAACGCTCGGCGAGCCGTTCGGGAGGTGACCAGCGCGAGAACCAGCCACCGCTCATCATGAAGGCGATGGCGGCGCCATTGGCGTTTTCCGGTTGTAACACGTCGTAAACCAGTGCCATGCC
>JAPORY010000096.1 GCA_026709985.1 Aestuariivita sp.
AAAAAAAATCGCTTGTTTTCAGGAAAAAATCGCTCGCCAGATGAATTTTGCAAGAGGCTCTTGTTACTATTTCAGCTAAGCCATTGAATTATAATTGACAAAAAATTCCGAAGCCTTGGAAAATCCGAAAACAAGTTTGTCCTCAACATTGCAACCCCTTGTGTGATTCCAGATCGCATTTATAGTAGGCGCATAAGTCCTCGCACACTTGGTCCGCCGTCTAAGGACCACATGTTTCTATGAACATAGGGGTTTTATCTTGACCCAAAAACTTGCCGCAGAATTTGTCGGTACGGCGCTTTTACTCATCTCGATCGTTGGGTCAGGAATTATGGCTCAGTCACTTTTTGGTGACGATATCGGTTCGGCACTATTGGCAAATGCGATCGCCACCGGATGTATGCTTTTTGCGATCATTTCGATTTTCGGCCCTATTTCTGGTGCCCACTTCAATCCGGCAGTTAGTCTTGCATTCTTCCTCCGACAGCAGCTTTCAGCAAAATTGTTCGTCGCCTATGTTTTGTGTCAGATTGCTGGTGGTGTTATTGGCGTTTGGATAACCCATATGATGTTCGACTTGAGTGTTATTCAAACTTCTACCACGCTACACCGAACAGGATCAGCGCAGTGGTTGGCAGAAGTCGTTGCGACCTCGGGTTTGCTCTTGGTAATTTTTGGCGGCTTGCGCTCAAAGCCAGACGCAATACCCACCTTGGTCGCAATCTACATTACTGGCGCTTATTGGTTCACGGCATCAACGAGTTTTGCTAACCCCGCCGTAACTATCGCTCGTGGATTCACAGATACTTTCGCAGGAATTTATCCGGGCCATATCTTTGGCTTCATTATGGCCCAATTCATCGCCGTCATTATAGCTTCGGCTGGATTTAGGTTTCTCCTTGCCGAAGAACCTCCCAGAAAATAACGCTGTCAATCGGTCCTGCAATCATGAATGAAGGTCAAGCTGGAGTTGTTAATCCAATCCACCCAAAATATCGGATGAGCGTCTTACAGCAGTCGTTGGGCTCTTTGAGACTATGCACAAACCTTGAGACGCCAAGGCCGTCCATAATTGGAAAAAACGTCGGGCAACGCTGCTATAAGCAGTCCAGAATAAAGGAAAATTTGTGCTGAGCCATGGTTGGTTTTGTCGACACAAACCTACCACTAATTTTGCCTCTGACCCCAATTTCAAATGACCAAAACGCGAGAGGACTTTTCTATTTGGGATTGCGGACCGCCTGAGCCCTGCCCCTCCCCGTTTAATCTTGCCCAGTACGTTTTGTCTCATGTATCGCGATCGCCGCAAAAGGTAGCTTTATCAATCGTCGGTCCCGCGCATTCAGAAGATTGGACATACCAGGAAATCGAAGCGGCGGTGCGGTGCATCGCAACTGGACTTCTCAAATACGGCTTGCAGTCAGGGGATCGTGTCTTATTGCGGATCGGTAACAACCCGTATTTTCCGATTTGCTTTCTTGCCTGTATTGCCGTCGACCTTGTACCAATCCCGACCTCGGCACAATTAACCGAAGTCGAAACTGCGGGCATTATTCATCATCTTAAGCCCGCGCTAATCATTCGCCAGTGTGATATCGCTTGCCCTGCGCACGAAAATAGCTGTAAGCTGTCAACCATCAGGAGCCTATTGGCGCTGCCGCCAGCCGAATTCGTCTTGGGCGATCCCAATCGGGCTGGCTACATTGTTTACACTTCAGGTACATCTGGTCGTCCGCAAGCAGTCTTGCATGCTCATCGTGCCATATGGGCGCGTCGGATGATGATCCGCGATTGGTATGACCTAAAACCTGATGATCGCTTACTTCATGCGGGTGCCCTAAACTGGACTTATACTCTCGGCACCGGCGTATTAGATCCTTGGAGCGTCGGTTGTACTGCCTTGATTCCTGCAGCTAACACGGTCCCGGAGACTTTACCCACGCTTATCCAAACGCATCATGCTACGCAATTTGCGGCAGTTCCGGGTATCTATCGCAAGATACTGAACGCTGCTTGCTCCCTCGAATTTCCGCAGCTTCGACATGGTTTGGTGGCAGGTGAAAAGCTCCCATTCAACCTATCGCATGCTTGGGAACGCGCAACGGGGCGAAAAATATACGAAGCTTTTGGAATGTCAGAATGTTCGACCTTTATCTCATCAGGGCCGCGTATACCCACACAGGCTGGAAGCATTGGGCGACCGCAGTCCGGTCGACGCATCGCGATCATTGGTCTTAACGGTCCGGTTCCTCATGGCGAGTTGGGAAGCATTGCTGTTCACCGATCAGATCAGGGACTGATGCTATCGTATGTCGACGACGCACAATTGACCTCCGCATGCTATCGTGGTGAGTGGTTTTTGACCAATGACATAGGAAGCATGACCGTTAGCGGCGATATTCATTATCATGGTCGCAATGATGACATGATGAATGCGGGAGGATATCGTGTCTCGCCAGTAGAAGTTGAAGCCGTCTTAATGGATTTTCCCGATATTGATGAAGCGTGTGTAACGGATATTGAAATTGATCACGACCGGAGCATCATCGCCGCGTTTTATGTCGGGTCTATTGAAGTATCTGAAGCCGACCTAAATCGGTTTGTCTCGCAACGTTTGGCACGATACAAACAGCCACGGAGGTTTCTTCGGCTGTCGAAGCTACCAACCAACGCAAACGGCAAAATTAACCGCAAAGCCTTGAAAAGCTTGAGCTTGGAGTCATTGCATGCATAAAGTGCGCTCAATCTCATTGGAGATTTTCTCGGATCCGATCTGCCCGTGGTGCTACATTGGTTACACCTATCTCGAACGAGCCTTGCAACAAGTTGCAGACCATCCGTTCGATATCCAATGGCGGACATTTCAACTCAATCCAGATATGCCCGCTGACGGTGTTGATCGTCAAACCTATCTTGTTGAAAAATTTAGCGGCCCGTTGGGAGCGTCAAATGCATATGCGGGGGTTCGAAAACACGTGCTTGAATCGAAAATTGCGATGAATTTATCGAAGATCCAGCGAACACCGAACACTCTAAATGCCCACCGACTTTTGTTTTGGGCGGCGCATGAAAGTAAACAAAATGAGATCGCCAATGGACTATTTGAGGCCTACTTTGTGGAAGGTCGCGACATCGGCCGTGATGAAGTCTTGGTCGAGATTGCCAATAAAGCGGGGTTCGATTTCATACTGATCAAGCGTCTTCTCGCATCCGATTGTGATGTAGAACTCGTTTCTCAACAGCATGAGTCAGCGCACAATTTAGGCATTCAATCGGTTCCCACCTTCGTCTTGAGCAAAAAGCATGGCTTTTCCGGAGCGCAACCAACCGAAAAATGGTTGCGGCTTATCGAAGCGATCACGAAAGACATGTAAAGACTAAAGCAATGAACCGGCAGTATGGATTGGCTGCGAACCCACAACTGGCTTTTTGTGAACTGGTTGTCAGTAACAAGCCTATTTGGTGTCATCATAATGACAAGGCGTGGTAAATTGATCTGCTTAACTGTCATAGCGCACAAAGAGATGACTTGAGACAGATAACAATCTTATCACACTATCTCGTCGAAGATTGCGAGACAAGTTTTTTGGCGGGGATGGCTTTCGCGCAATTTCGGCGCCAGTTCTTGGCCAATTTTTCAATTTCGACCAGGCTTTCCGTCTGATGTCGCAGATTTCTCGCGTTGAATTTATTGCATTGATCGCAATGCTCTTTGCGACAACCGCTTTTTCAATTGACGCAATGCTCCCGGCACTTCCCGAAATTGGCACAGAATTAAGCCCGGGAAACGTCAATCGAGCCCAATTGATCCTTACATCATTTGTTCTTGGGATGGGTATCGGTACATTCTTTGTTGGTCCGTTGTCAGACACGATCGGACGCAAACCGGTAATTCTCATTGGGGCTTTGGTTTATATTTTCTCCAGCGCTGCGGGATATTTTGCGCAATCATTAGAATTAGTCCTCTGTTGTCGAATATTGCAAGGGCTCGGAGCGGCGGCCCCGCGCGTTGTTTCGCTAGCCATTGTCAGAGATCTGTATTCGGGTCGAGAAATGGCCCGTATCGTTTCGTTTGCCATCATGGTTTTTACGATCTTTCCGGCATTTGCCCCGCTAATCGGATCAATCATTATTGCGTTTTTCGGTTGGCGGTCTATTTTTCTTACGTTCACTATATTCGCATTCCTCTCGACATCATGGCTTTGGTTTCGTCAAGCGGAGACCCTGAAGCGGTCTAGCCGACGGCCATTCCGTTTTGACGTATTGTTACACGCGGTAGCGGAGATGTTTGCAAACCGAACGGTGCGACTTGCGATTATTGTTCAGTCGCTATGTTTGGGTATTTTGTTCGCCATGCTATCGTCGGTGCAACCCATCTACGACATTACCTTTAATCGGGCCGAGAGCTTCCCGCTCTGGTTTGGTATCATTGCACTGATTTCTGGCACTGGAAGTTTGGTGAACGCTCAAATTGTTGTCAGAGTTGGCATGCGTCGAATAGTGGTCTGGTCTCTCGGACTGCAAATGCTGATTTCTGCGATAATGATGCTAGCATCAATAAGTCCGCTGTCGCCAAATCATCTGTTTTTTCTTTTTCTATTATGGCAAATTTATGTTTTCTTCATGGCGGGTACGACAATGGGAAATCTCAACAGTATTGCGATGGAACCTATGGGGCACATTGCGGGAGCTGCCGCCTCGACTATCGCAGGAGTCGCCACCGTGGGTGCCGCTGCTGTCGCCGCCCCAATTGGTTTGCTGTTCGATGGTTCCACGCTACCGCTATCTGGAAGCATTTTTTGCCTCGCTCTACTCGGTTTTGCTCTTATGACCGCCATGTCGGCGGTTGAGAGATAGCAAGCCTTGAAATAGGAAATTCTTATGGAAGACGGTTATTACAATCTAGGGCGTTATTCTCTTGCCCTAAGGACCGCCAATAGAGACTGCCAAGAATGGTTTGATCGGGGTCTCAATTGGACGTACGGGTACAACCATCAAGAAGCGGTAAAGTGCTTTCGCATTGCTGCTAGTTTTGACGATAACTGCCCGATGCCCTGGTGGGGAATCGCCTATGCTTCAGGGCCAAATTACAATTTACCGTGGCATGTTCTAGATGCAGCGAGTCGAGCCACGGCGCTTGCGGCAGCGTTTGATGCAACCCAAGAAGCACTGAAACGACTCAATGCCTATCCAAAAGCAGTGTCAGAAAATCAAAGAGCTCTCATCGAGGCCCTTCCATTCCGGTATCCGCAGCGAGACCCGATTGATGACATGCGTCCTTGGAATCGTAACTTTGCTTCGGCGATGCGAGAAGCTTACGCAAATTTCTCTGGGGCGTGCGATGTTTGCGCCATTTTTGCCGAGTCTTTGCTGAACTTAACGCCTTGGAAAATGTGGGATATAAAAACAGGGAAGCCCGCGTCCGGTGCTGAGACAGCAGAATGCAAGCGCGTTTTAGAGCGCAGTATGAGTTCTTCAGCACTGGCACGGGCCCATCCCGGCATTCTCCACGCTTATGTTCATTTGATGGAAATGTCGGCGACGCCCGAGAAAGCCCTTAAAGCCGCCGATCAGCTACGTACGCTTTGTCCAGACGCTGGTCATCTCGTCCATATGGCGACGCACATTTATGTCTTGTGTGGCGATTATGAGAGCGTTGTAAGTTGGAATCAAAGAGCCTGCAGTGCTGACTATAAGTTCTTCATTCGAAACGGCGACCGTAACTTATATACTGGCTATAGATTACATAACTACCACTTTACGATCTACGGCGCGATGCTTTTAGGTAGATTTGCACCAGCGTACTCAGCTTTGCAACTTATCAAGGCGAATGTATCTTTGGATCTTTTGCGCATTGATAGTCCACCAATGGCCGACTTCTTCGAAAGCTACCTAGCATTAGAGCCGCACGTCCTTGTCCGCTTCGGCCAATGGGAAAAGCTTATGGCGATGTCGTTACCTCAAGATCGAGAACTCCAGCCAACCCTCTTGGCGAATACGCATTATGCTCGTGCCGTCGCCTTTGCGGCAACTGGCCGTATAGCGGAAGCTGAGGTTGAGGAGTGCTTATTTCTGAACAGCAAAGGTGATGTGCCAGAAAGTCGGGTGCTACACAACAACTCGGTCCGGGACCTCTTGGAAATCGCAACGCAAACTGTACGCGGAGAAATCGCTTATCGTAAGGGGGATTTTGAGCAAGCATTTGCAAGTTTACGTCAAGCCGTGGTGCTAGAAGATTCCTTGCCATATGACGAGCCGTGGGGTTGGATGCAGCCGACTCGCCACGCACTCGGTGCTTTGTTGTTCGAGCAAGGACACATTGAAGACGCCGAGCAGATGTTTCGGGAAGATTTAGGGCTGACAGAACACAACACTGTGAGCCGCTCGACTATTCACCCCGATAATGTCTGGGCGTTGCGAGGTTTGCACGATTGCTTAAAGGCGCGAGATGAACGGACAGAAATTCATCAGATTGCGTTTCGGCTCAATCTTGCCCTTGCTAGGGCTGACACCGCCGTCGTCTCACCGTGTTTTTGTACGCAGTACGCAATCTCGCAAAAGACTTAACTCCAGTCGCCATCTTTGGCAAGTTGAGTCGCTGAAAGTTCAAAGCCTTAAGAGTTCTCTCGCTTGTTTTGGCGTGGCGATTGGCCGACCGAATTCTTCGCATAAATCTACCGTGCGCTTCACCAATGCAGCATTTGATGGTGCCAAGTGCTCGCGATCTATTCTGACATTATCTTCAAGGCCAGTGCGCGTATGTCCTCCAGCTTCAATGCACCAACGATTAACCTCAATTTGATGACGACCGATTCCAGCTGCACACCATTCACTGCTAGGTAAGAGGCGCTCCATAGTTCGCACATAGTAATCGAAGACGTCTTTATCGGCTGGCATAGCGTTTTTGACCCCCATAACAAACTGCACGTACAAAGGGGCACTTAGTTTTCCGAACTGCATCATGATCGCTGCTTGATGAAGGTGCGAAAGGTCGAAAACTTCGACTTCTGGTTTGACTTTATACTTCAGCATTTCGGCTGCGAGCCAATCAATCAGGTCAGGCGGATTTTCATAAACGCGTGTTGGGAAATTGTTGGATCCGACAGAGAGGGATGCCATCTCTGGCTGCAAATGTAACATTGCCCCCCTTGCCTTCCCAGCACCTGAACGGCCTCCGGTCGAAAACTGAATGATCAAATCGGGACAATGCTGCTTGAGTCCTTCTTGCAGACGAGCAAATTGCTCGGGACTGGAAGAGGGACTACCGTCTGGGTTTCGCACGTGGCAGTGAGCAATTGTTGCTCCTTGTTCGTGCGCTTCATGGGTGCTTTCAATCTGCTCAGAAACCGAAATCGGCACTGCCGGATTATCACTTTTTTGGGGGAGTGATCCGGTGATTGCGACACAAATAATACACGGTTTTTTCATATTCTCAGCGTCATATTATCATCCAAGGTACTCACAAAGTAGAATACCCATCCAAAGCACAGATTCGTTTCGCAAGCCTCGACCATAGCCTCGTATCAATCCCGCGAGGCTTTTGACGCAGCATATTGCCCGCCCGTCCAGCAATGTCATGGCTCTTGCGCGGCTCGGGGTATCGGCACACCGCGCTTCCCTTCACAAGATGTTCTGCCGCACGCTTTGACGTCTTAACCAATCTGTTCCCAATTGAACGAAGCTGTCTGTCGTCTTCTTCTATCTTAAAATCATGAATCTCTTTGCAGAAACGTTTGGGGATTATAACCCTTGCCAAATTTCTGTCGACTTTCAACACCTTTGGCCAGATTGGTGAGGTCGTGGTGCAGCTAATCGGCAAGCATGTTTTGTACAAAGAGTTTACTGAGGGTTGGTTGGAATCGCAAGCACGGACGCTTAGCTGAATAAAAAATCAATTCGTGAATTAAATTTTTCTTAAGTCTTAACGAGACCGAAGGAACGCGCATCATGGCTGAATGCGAGAAGTCTTTCGCCCCTCTTTATGCATTTCGGCAAGGTTGCCTTTGGATGTTTAAGTTCGTCAACGGTAACTTTCTGCCTTTACGAATTTGGCGTTCTAACGAGTTGGGATAACATGCCTGACTCAATAGAAGGGTTCTTCAGTTGGAGCGTTATTTATCTGTCGTTCGCCATATTTTTAATTGGACTTACTGCTGCACTGTTTGTTTAGTCTTTTTGTTTTTGTCGAATTTACCGTTTGAGCAGAAATTTTCGTCCTATTGATAGATTTATTCGCCTTGAGTTTAAGGTTGAAGAATTAATTCGGGGATCAAAGACACTACTGTTGATGAAGAGGAAAGAATCCAACTGGACACGTGAAAATAACTGAAGGCAACTCTCGCGCCCGCATCAGAACTTGCGTCAACAAGGCATTGACATACTGACGAACCGCCAAAACTCTTGCGAGCATTGCCCTATATTTTGGAATGTATCAAGGACAAAGACTTAAGAGCTGCGAGAGACATGGATTATCATCAAGGGTTTGTACAGAAGTAACAACGCTTCCTTTGCCTTGACTTCACCTAGTCTTTCCGCGATTAATCCGAAATTCGACACGGAATCGTAACAGGGACAATTATGAAAGTTCTAAACACTCTTACCCCCCCCCCCCGATTAACAAAGGGATTGGCCGCCGCGCTGGTGGCAATGACACTATCCGCGCCCGTGATGGCTCAAGTCACCGTGACGACGGATGGGCTGATCGGCCCTAATGCCTGCGTGACACGCACGGAAAACAAGCAGTATGACGTTCTAGAAGTTCACGCGATGACCTCTACCAGCGTGACCTTCAGGACGAAAGCCTACGCCAACCTCTACTCGGCCCTGCGAGCGCGAGCCGGGGACGGCGGCGGCAACTCTTTCGGCATCGCATTTGCCCTCTATAACGGACGGACGGGGGCGCTGCTTCAGTCTCCGGCCCTCGGTTTCTCGATTGATTCCAGTAACCCCGATATGGCCGTCAGACAGCCGAGCTCGATTACGGTCAGCCCCAAGACGCCCTATCTCGCCGAGATCTGGGTCAATACAGGGCTTGGGCAAAACAACAAACTGACCGAGATCTGCTTCATGACCGGCGGGACGTATACCATGGTCAATCCGGGCACCAGCCAAACCACAAACGGATGTTTCTCCATCAGCCCCCGCACGCCCCAGGACGTGCGCAACTGCTGGTGTGGACGCAAGACCAATTTGCCGTTATTCTCAAGCACCAGCACCCCCACACAAGCCGCCTTTCGACAAAGCATCGGATGCAGGGACTAAATATAGCCTACCGGAACAGTTTAGGATGCGTTTATTGATCGGGCGATCGCGGTCCGTGACGGGCATACCGGACGGTCTGCGGATAGCCTTTGTCCGGTCGGACGAACGGCGTGTGGTCCGACTCGATGACGGACGGGAATTGGAGGATTAGGTTGAGAAGATGGACCCCACACCTGATGATCGGGCGCTTTCACACCGCATCAATTTGCTGGAGGTAAGAATGGAAACAATGAACGAGCGGTATGACAAAGGTTGGATGGAATTGCGTAAGGAAATGGCCCAGCGCGACAAATCAAACATTCAATGGACGGACGGACTGGTGCTGCTGCCGTCTTGATCACCGATGTTCTCAGAATCTTCATCCGCTGGCGCCCCCTGCCCATATGCTAAATTAGGTCTAGACAAGCCTAAAAAACTGGTTTATAAGAGCCCGAATTGTTCATTTTCTGATTCGGAGTTCCCTCGCCATGACCCCTCTTGCACCAATCCGCCAGACATTATTCTCGCCGGAAGGTCAACAGATTTTAGCCGAGATGCCAGCCCCGACAACCTTTTCGGGACGCATGGCCTTTGCGCGCGCAGTGTGTGCGCGTTTTGCGTTTGTGGATACCCGAGGAGCGCTGCGGGAATCCAGTTGCATTGCAGCGTTACGGGAACTTGAAACGGCGGGTCGGATAAAGTTACCCCCGGGCGTTGCCCGCAAGCCAGCGTCCTCACGCCCGTTGATGCAATCGACCTCGGTGCCCCCTGCGCTGGATGTGCCGGCACGTGTGGACAGGGTGTTGGGGTTCAAAATCACGTTAGTGGAAACAAAAGCTGAGGCGCGTCTATTGGCGCGTTTGTTGCATGATGAGCATCCACAAGGTGCGGTGCAACATGGGGGTCGGCAACTACGGTATCTGATCACCTCGGATCATGGGGTCTTGGGCGGTTTTGTGTTTGCCAGTCCGGCGCTGGCCTTAAAGCCGCGTGATCAGTGGGTGGGTTGGGACCCTGAGCAGCGGCGCGGGCAGTTATCGCGTGTGGTGGGGTTGTCCCGGTTTCTCATTCGCCCGCAAGTGCAGTGTCAGCATTTGGCGTCAAAGGCCATGGGGCACTGTTTACGACGGTTACCGATGGATTTTGAGGCGCGTTACCATATTGTGCCTGTGCTTTGTGAGACGTTCTCAGGAGTATCTTATGCGGGCACAAGCCTGGCGGCGAGCGGGTGGACCTGGGTGGGCAAGAGTTCCGGACGGGGACGTCATTCCCACCCGCAGCAAACGACGGCGCGCAAAGGCATCTGGCTGCGGCCTTTATGCCGGGATTGGCGAACCCAACTCGGTGTTCCTGTGCCGGATGTGATACTTCCCCCGCGACCCAAACAGGTGCTGGCACCGGGGGAAGGCTTGACAATGACTGTCTGGGCTGAGAATGAATTTGGGGACGCGCCGTTGGCAAAGCCTCTTGTCAAGCGGTTGGTGAAGTCAGTCAGGATACAAGCGATGGCACCCTCAAAGACATTTTTTTCTGCGGCCAGTGGCGATGAAGCGGCGGTTTCTGGCTACTACCGTATGATTGATCGGCCTGACACTGAGGCGTTCACACCGGAGGCTATTCTCGCCACCCATCGGGAGCGAAGCCTTTGTCGTATCCGGGGTGCCAAGACGGCTTTACTGATTCAGGATGGGTCTGACTTGAACTTTGCGACGCATGGGGCCTGTGAGGGCCTCGGTGTGATCTCGCGCACGAAGGGGTCTGCGGGCACACTCGGTATTCACATGCATAACACGTTTGCGGTGAATGAGGAGGGTGTGCCGTTGGGGGTTCCTCGGATCGAATATGACTGTCCGGATGGCAAAGCGGACAAGGACAAGCGACCGGAAGACCGCACATCGGCTCGTTGGCTGCGCGGGTGGCGGGAGAGTTCGGCACTTGCGGCCAAGGCCAAGGGCACGCGGGTGATCTCGGTGATGGACAGGGAAGGCGATATGGCAGCGTTGTTTGCAGAACAGCATGCCAATGGGGGTGCTGAACTGCTGGT
>JAPORY010000067.1 GCA_026709985.1 Aestuariivita sp.
CCGCCCAAGGCCAATGCGGATTTCGTCTATGCCATGGAGGATGTGCTGTCGGTTTACCAACGGGATTTTGCCGCTGACACGGTCCTGGTCGGTATGGATGAGACCTCGAAGCAACAAACGAAGGAAACTCGAACGCCGCTCGCCGTGCGTTCTGGACAGCCGGCAATAGATGACTTTGAATACGAGCGGAATGGTACGGCCAATCTGTTCATGGTTTGTGCACCCCTTGCCGGCTGGCGGCAGGTGACAGTTACGGACCGGCGAACGCGTCAGGATTTTGCCGAGTTGTTGAAAGATCTGGTGGATGATTACTTTCCGAATCAGAAGATTGTCTTAGTCATGGATAATCTCAATACCCACAAACTCTCGGTCTTGTATGACCGCTATGAACCGGCAGAGGCGGCTCGTATCGCGCGACAAATTGAGGTGCACTATACGCCGAAACATGGCTCTTGGCTGAACATCGCCGAGATCGAAATCAATGTCCTCACGAAACAATGTCTTGCTCGTCGGATCCCGGACCGAGAGACGATGATCAGCGAGGTGACGGCTTGGCAGAACCGGCGGAACGAAGCGACAAAATCCATCGACTGGCGCTTCACAACCGAGAAGGCGCGAATCAAACTAAAATCATTGTACCCCGCAATGTAATGATTTCGGGATACTAGATGATGGCCGATGATTTCCCGCCCCGCCCATTCATAGACTGGGCGACAGCGGGACGATGGTCCACTTCTGTTGAATGTCAACCCGATTTTGGTTGTCGACGGCAACACGGCACTGTGCGGCCGCTCAACCGTCTGCGCAGATAGCCTGCTTAGCGAAAAACGTTTTGGAAAGGACGAACCAAGAGTTGCGCGCCCGACAATCGCAAACTCCTTAAACACATCTCCTCCTGTGCAGGCATGGTCCTAACCGCTGAGATTGACTTTGCATAACACTGCGAAGGACAAGCTTGAAATGAACCGCAACGACAATTCTCAAATGGTACATGATAACAAGACTCTTGCAACAGTGTAGATTGTCGCTATCATAAGCCGAGATGTGTCTGTCTACGGTTTTTTTTGGATAAGATGAACCAGATTACAGATTTTGAGATGGAAGCCGAAGATGTTCTTCGTGCCGAACTTGAGGTTTTTAGGCAGGAGCATCGGGATCTCGACGCGGCAATTGTTGCTCTAAACGAAAAGAACACTGCCGATCAACTCACCATCCAACGCCTCAAGAAACGGAAATTACAACTCAAAGATAAGATTTCCCAAATTGAGGAATTACTAACCCCAGATATCATTGCCTAACCTCGAAGTAGGTTTGGATTTGGTTTCGATGCAGAATTTTGGTTTTTGCTATGTCTGACACGCAAGTCGGTCTCGTAATGGGCAGCGAATCGGACTGGCCGACGATGAAACATGCCACGGAAATCTTGGATGAGTTACAGATCTCCCACGAGAGCAAGATAGTCTCAGCACATCGAACGCCATCACGCCTTTGGGATTATGCCCACAGTGCGAGCGAGCGCGGTATTAAAGTCATAATTGCCGGCGCCGGGGGTGCCGCTCACCTACCGGGGATGTTGGCTTCCCTCACGCATCTACCAGTTATCGGTGTTCCAATAAGCAGTCGAAACCTGAACGGGGTCGATAGTTTGTATTCAATTGTGCAGATGCCAAAGGGTTATCCCGTGGCAACGATGGCGATCGGTGCGGCCGGTGCAAGCAATTCGGCTCTCATGGCGGCAGCAATCCTCGCCGTCTCAGATGCGGGTGCGCGCGAAAACCTGATCGCTTGGCGTGCGGCACTCTCGGCCGCAGTGACAGAGCAACCAAAAGATGTCTGACCCGCTATCGCCGGGTTCAGCCATTGGAATCCTCGGCGGCGGTCAGTTAGGCCGCATGTTGTCGGTCGCCGCAAGTCGACTCGGCTTTAAGACGCACATCTTCGACCCGCATCCCGACAACCCCGCGGAACAAGTTGCCGCCAAAACTACAATCGCACCATTCTCCGATACAACCGCGCTTAGGGAATTTGCGAGAACAGTCGATGTTGTGACGTACGAATTCGAAAATATCCCGACCTCAGCCCTTGATACGATTGAAGCTTATTGTTCGATTCATCCAAATCGAGAAGCTCTGCGCATAAGTCAGGACAGACTGATCGAGAAAAACTTTCTTCAATCACTCGGCCTGAACACAGCACCTTTTGCAAACATCCCCGATCGTTCGACGATGCAAGAAGCCTTAGAAGGAATTGGGACACCCGCAATACTGAAGACGCGAAGATTAGGTTACGATGGTAAGGGGCAGATTCGCATCAAAGATCCTAAAAATTGTGAAGATGCCTTTCATCAAATGCAGGGACAACCGACACTCCTTGAGGGCGTGATTGATTTTGAATGCGAAATTTCAGTTATCGCTGCGAGCTCTATGACGGGCGACGTCGTTGCCTTCGACCCCGGGGAAAACACTCACGCCAATGGAATCCTCCGAACAACAACAGTCCCATCACGTCTCAACGCCAAACAAAGAACAGACGCCGTGCTACTGGCAGCAAAAATTCTGAATGAACTCAATTATGTCGGCGTACTCGGTGTCGAGCTCTTTTGGGCTGACAAAACATTGATCGTCAATGAGATCGCACCGCGCGTTCATAATTCCGGGCATTGGACTCAGAACGGCTGTGTCGTTGATCAATTTGAGCAACATATCCGCGCGATCACCGGTTTGCCTCTAGGAGACGGGACAAGATACACAGATGTCACTATGGAAAACATCATTGGAGACCAGGTGACTCGGCTTTCTAATCTGATGACACTGCCGAATACCGCCATACATCTATACGGTAAGACTGCTGTCAAAAGCGGTCGCAAAATGGGGCACGTAAATCGGGTTAGCAATCTGCACTGGCGCTCGAAACACCGTTCGCCATAAATCTCTCGGCAATTGGACCAGAGAGATAGCTTACACAACCTCCTGCGATGGTTGCCGCCACGCGTCCCGTTTCTTGATGCAAGACAACGATGTCAGCGCGCAGCCCCGAACTCAGTTGACCACGATCAGACAAACCCAATAGGGCGGCAGGTTTTGAAGAAACGAGACTCCAAGCTGCACTAAAATCGCTGATGTTTCTCTCGTTTAGGCTCTTAATCGCCTGTAGGAGACTCGGATAATGATAATCTGAGGCGATGACGTCAACCAAGCCCGCAGCCACCAGTTCACGGGCGTCCAAATTACCATTGTGAGAACCGCCTCGCACGACATTTGGGGCACCAATTACAACCAGCGCACCATCTCGCTTCGCGGCTACCGCCGCTTCAGCTGTAATAGGAAATTCAGAGATCTTCGCACCTCGCTGTGACCATTGCGGCCAGCAAGTTCCATCAGCTTCATCATGAGTGCCGATCAAAACGGATTGATTCCGTAGCTTCCTCGCCAAACGATCAACCGCCGCCGGTACACCGTCTCGACGATGACGTAGATCGCTTAGCAATCGATAGTGTTTTATAGGACTTCTCTTGGCTCGCAGCGCTTGTCGCACTATTCGCGGCGACTGCTCATTCATCAACAAGATGTCGGGTGGTAAGTGATCGTTGAAGACAACGTAGTTGACGTCCCATTTCGATAGTAGGTCGGGCAACCGTTCGAAGTCATCAACCATATGAACTTCCAGACGCAGCTGACCGATTAGGCTTGTCGCTACTCTTCCTCTAACACTCCGCATCGCTTGAAAGAAGCTTTCGGCAAATTCAGGGCTACGGATACCACCTTCCCAGCTCCAGAATTGCGGCAACACTGCCGTCGTAATTCCGTTCGCGGCGACTTCGGCTTCGGTCGCGAGAATTCCGTCGATACGATCATTCACCAATCCTCGTCGAGGCGCAATGTGGCGCTCGAATGCGTCGCCGTGCACATCAACCATTCCGGGTAGAATCATATACCCCGCCAAATCAATGCTGGGCTGCTGAACCTCTTGCGTAATTAATCCCGCCGATAAGGAGAGCACGCCTCGCTCAAAACCGTGCGGCCATAAGATTTCATTCGAGAGAAAACTCGCGGTCAACATGAACCCGATAGAAGAAAATTTTGCTGAAGATATTAGGAAACTACAAACGGTTCAGCTCGGACCGCTAACACATTGCGCGACGCACGCCCGCAGGCGACGGCGATTAAGTGAATGGGCTCCTTGCGATCTCGGTATTTCTCGGCATAACCTTGATTCCGCATCTGGACGAGCACCGCCTCTAGCGTGGCCTCCGTCTCCGCAACCGAGCCGACCATCTTGAACTCAAAGAGAAACACCTGTCTGCCGGTCAGCACCACAAAGTCTGACCGTCCTCTACTCGTGGACTCCTCAGACCGTATATCAGCTCCAATGGTGATGAAACTCATATGCAATAAACCTGCGTACCACGCCTCGTAATGTGCAAGGTTGCCCGTCGTCTTCCACTGATAGGGAATGCTAGCCATATAGGCCGTGAGCTTACTGGCAAAACCTTCGAAGTCATTGACCTCAAGGAGGTCTCTCAGCGTTTCCACCTGCCCAAGCAGAGCCCGATTCGCCGAACTTAAATAGGCCAAAAATTCATCATTCAGACTGAGTTTGACCTCTAGATTGGGGTAGTCCAATTGAAAGATCGTTCGGTGTCCCCGCCGCATCTCCTTTGTGATGGTCAAATAGCCGGTCTGGAACATCAAGGCCTCGGCACAAATGTCATTAATGTCAAATTTTGCGACCAATGACTTGTCAACCACGCACCCCTCCAACTCAAGTGGATGAACCGAGTCCTTCGTCAGTGTTTCGAAGAGAAACCCGGGTGAACCGGTTTCGAACCAGTGAGCGTTAAACTCTCGTTTCTGAAAGAGTAGGAGGACATCAAATGGATTGTAGAGCCGCTGCGTTCCGCGCCAGTTGTACCCATTGTACCAGGTACGGATCATATTGCGGTCCAGACCCTCCAGTTCAGGGGCAAATACCGTATCAAGATCGATATCGGTGTAGCCGCAGAGGGTCGCGAAGCGAGGATCTAGACTGATGTCTTCTAAATTATTGAGACCGGAAAACAAGCTGACCTTGGAGAACATACTTACGCCGGTAACAAAGACGAAGCGAATATGTTCGGCGCTGTCCTTGATCATTCCGTAAAAGCCGCGCAGATATTCCCGGTTGGCCTTAGCCTGCTCCGGATTCCTGAGAACATCCAGGATTGGCTTATCGTACTCATCCACTAAGACAGCGACACGCTGTCCGGTTTGATCATGGAGGTGGTATAGAAGACTCTGCAAACGCTCCGGGGCTGAGTTGGGGACAACACCAGCGAACTTTAGTCCTGCGGCATGTTCGATGAGGTTGAATTGATTTTTGAGGTTGCTCTCTATGTCCTCTGGCCGATTATAGTTCTTGCCAAAGCTTAACCGCACCACCGGATGGGTAACTGACCAATCCCAGTGTCCATGAATGTCTAGTCCCTCAAACAACTTTTCTTGACCCTCGAACAAGGCCTTGAACGTGTTCAAAAGCAAGCTCTTACCGAATCGACGCGGCCGAGAGAGGAAGAAAAAACGACCGCTATCGACCAGCTTTCGGATCAACCGAGTCTTGTCGACATAATAGAAATCCTCGCTCCGAATCGTTTGAAAATCTTGGATGCCAATGGGCAAAGTCCTGCGGGTCATAATTTCCCTCTTAGGAACACCTTTATTGGAGCTCTATCATCCGCCCAGGAAAGTTCGCAAACGCTGCACAAAATCTAGCTGCGACAAAAGCCTCAAGGGTCACTCGCCATCTATCTGACCGCGGGTGTCTTGAATAGAACGTGTTGCTTTCAACGATCGGAAATTCTTCATAACCGTCTACGATCCCTATCGTTCCCAAAGTACGTGCTTCTTCCGATAGCACGACCTCTGCATTACCGTTGAAAATGCTAACTCCAAATCACTGACAGTAGCGTCGAACGGTACCTTCAGCTACCCTAGCAAGCCAACCAAGACGCTGCTACTGAGCACGGACTTAGGGATCTAGGTCTTTCAACCTGCGGTAGCCCTTGAGCGGTAAACTTGCGCATTTATTTTGCGCTGGAGTGAGCGGTTATGGCGCCAACAGGCGTCCGGTATATTTCAAGCCTAACAACATTCTCTTGCTATATCCTGATCTCTGCCCAAAGCGCACTGACCGGAATAGCGTAACAGCCATCCCCAAAACTCAATTTCTCGCTCCCAAGATAAAAAACAATCCCCGTAAAGGCACGAGATTTTCCGGGACCTGTATTGGCAAACCACTTTATGTGCTTGAAGTCGCGTTCGCTTACGCTGGCAGAAGCTTTTACTTCGATACCGACAATCCGGTTACCCCCTTCGGCAATGATATCAATTTCGCGGCGATCAGCGGTTCGCCAATGAAACAAACGAAATTCCTTAGACTGAAGCGGTAGCAGTCGAAGTAGCTCGTTAAATACCCAACTTTCCACCAAACCACCGAACTGTGCCGTGTTCGTTCCGAGATCAAATGAATGTTCGTCAAGTCGGCGAAGGGCACAATTCATCCCAGTATCGATGAAGTGGAATTTTGGTAATTTTTTTTCTCGTTTGGCTTCACTAGAAGTCCACGCCTCTACTTGAGTCACAAGTGACAAACGTGTCATGACATCAAGATAGTCTTCGACAGTCTCCCGTTTTATACCAATGAGTTTTGATAACTCTGAACGATTCACTTCCTGCGCAGTTCGGATTGCCACTTGATTAATCAGTTTGCGAAATTTGTCTGTCTTTCGAACGGGAAAAACGGTACGCACATCCCGGTCAACCATCACATCCACATAACTCTGATACAGTTGCTGTCTCTCTCTTATCGGCAAGTCCCTCGGTTCAGGGAAGCCTCCTTTCACGATAAGCTCGACGCACTCCTTTCGAGAAAAATCCCCATAGCAGTTAATCTGCGTAAGTCGGGGATTTTTTTGCAGCGTCCAATCCAGCAACCGACTTGGTGGTCGATTTTTTATTTCCGATATCATTAACGGTGATAGACCCATTGGCACCACGCGCCCGGGAAGTGCATCGGGAATATCCGCCATCGCAAAGATATTGGAGGATCCCGTTAGGATGAATTGACCTTTGCGCCTATCGCGGTCAACGACGACCTTCAACGCTAACGCGAGCTGCTTTGATCGTTGAGCCTCATCAATGATAACAGGTTCATCATCAGCATCTTCTTTCAGGTCGGTTAACAGTTGAACCGCGTCGGCTTCAATTGCCTGCAATATAGCTTTCTCGTCTAGCGTGATATACCTCCCTCTCCCCAAGTGATCGCGAACCATCGTCGTTTTTCCGACCTGACGAGGGCCGATTAGATTAATGACTTTGAAAGAAACGAGTGCCGTCTCAAGCACAGTCATCATATGTCTAGAATAGTTTTTTTGAATCACGATTACCCCGATAGTCCATTCACTATTTGCCCGCTAGCCCGCTCACTAGTTACCCCATAGAGCACTCACCGTTTGTCCGTTAGCGTACTCACCAATTGTCCAATAGTCTATTCACCAATTGTCCGATAGTCTATTCACTATTTGCCCGCTAGCCCGCTCACTAGTTACCCCATAGAGCACTCACCGTTTGTCCGTTAGCGTACTCACCAATTGTCCAATAGTCTATTCACCAATTGTCCGATAGTCTATTCACCAATTGTCCGATAGTCTATTCACTATTTGCCCGCTAGCCCGCNNNNTAGTTACCCCATAGAGCACTCACCGTTTGTCCGTTAGCGTACTCACCAATTGTCCGATAGTCTATTCACTATTTGCCCGCTATAACTGTCCCGAAAATTCCATTATGAGCATCACCAATTTGCCTTTAGTCGGAATTAACCCCGTACAATCTCGAAGTGAAATCAAAAACTCTTCGCGGCTTGATTGTTTCGGAAATCGTTTCCAAAGTTTCCTTTATTTGTGCTAATCCATTGTCTGATCTTCTGGACAACTTCTTGAGGCCAAACGCGCCTACTCTTTGAGAACTGCAACAAATGTCTATTTCAATCGGAAAATCTCCAAGACTGGCAGTGCGCGGCATTTTAATTCACCAAGACCGCCTCCTGCTTGTAAATGCTTGGGCAAACCACAAGAGCTCTCTTTGGTGTGCACCCGGCGGCGGCGTTGAATGCGGACAATCGCTACCCAACAATCTCGAGCGAGAGGTAAAAGAGGAAACGGGGCTAACGGTGCAAGTCGGAACCCCGTGCCTCGTCAATGAATTTCACGATCCGAAAAGTCAGTTTCATCAGGTTGAGGTCTTTTTTCGCTGTCGATTAATCTCGGGTCATCTTGATAGCGAATGGATTGACCCGCAAGGTGTTGTCAGCAAGCGGCAGTGGTTCACCCGCGAAGAGACGGAAATGGCTAACATCAAGCCGTCAAGCTTGCCCAAAATTGCCTGGGCAGGAGATTTTGGCTATGATCCGCTCGAACTAATTGTGTTCTGAGAAACCGTAGATCTTGAAATTGAGAAAGTCGGCTCGGCACCGGACCCTAAAATCGTCGCGCATTGAAACCGCGATCTTGCTCCCGTAGCGGATTAAACCGTTGAGCCAGTGACCAAAAGAGAAGGGCGGCGCCTTCGCGCCGCCCTCGCTGAGCAAACTGTGTAAGCGATGCTTACATCATGCCACCCATGCCGCCCATGTCTGGCATGCCGCCAGCCGCAGGAGACTCTTTTTGCGGTTTCTCTGCAACCATCGCCTCTGTTGTAATCAACAGGCCGGCAACGGAAGCGGCGTCTTCGAGCGCCGTACGAACCACTTTCGCCGGATCAATAACGCCAAAGGAGAAGAGATCACCATACTCTTCTGTTTGAGCATTGAAACCAAACTTCACGTCGCTAGACTCGCGGATCTTGCCAGCGACCACCGCGCCGTCAACGCCCGCATTTTCAGCAATCTGACGCAATGGCGACTCGATCGCACGGCGAACAATACCAATGCCCGCGTTTTGGTCAGCGTTATCCCCCGTTAGCCCATCAAGTGCCTTCTTGGCACCTTGAACGAGGGCAACACCGCCACCGACAACAATACCTTCTTGTACCGCTGCGCGGGTTGCATTCAGAGCATCATCGACACGGTCTTTACGCTCTTTTACTTCCACTTCCGTCATGCCGCCGACGCGGATAACCGCCACACCGCCCGCGAGCTTAGCCACACGCTCTTGCAGTTTTTCGCGATCATAGTCCGAGGTGGTTTCTTCGATTTGCTGACGGATTTGCGCAACGCGCGCTTCGATTTCCGCCTTGTTACCAGCGCCATCAACGATGGTCGTCTCATCTTTGGTGATTTGGACTTTTTTGGCACTGCCAAGCATGTCAATTGTGACATTCTCTAGCTTCATACCCAAATCTTCTGAGATAACCTGACCGCCAGTCAGAATAGCGATGTCTTGCAGCATTGCTTTGCGTCGGTCACCGAAACCGGGGGCTTTCACGCCAGCGATTTTTAAACCGCCACGCAACTTGTTCACCACCAGCGTGGCCAAGGCTTCGCCTTCGACGTCCTCGGCGACAATCAGCAAAGGTTTCTGAGACTGGATGACAGACTCAAGCAGCGGAACCATCGGTTGCAAAGACGATAGTTTTTTCTCGTGCAAGAGAATCATACAATCTTCAAGCTCTGCTGTCATCTTGTCAGCATTGGTGACGAAATATGGCGAAAGGTATCCGCGGTCGAACTGCATGCCCTCGACCACATCGGTCTCGGTCTCAAGACCTTTGTTCTCTTCGACAGTAATGACCCCTTCATTGCCGACCTTTTGCATCGCATCAGCAATTTGCCGACCGATTTCTTCCTCACCATTGGCGGAAATCGTACCGACCTGTGCAACCTCGTCGCTGTCTTTGACTTCTCGAGCCGACGCAACGATTTCCGCAACGACCTTGGTCGTGGCGAGATCAATGCCGCGCTTGAGATCCATTGGATTCATTCCAGCTGCGACAGACTTCATTCCCTCAGTCACGATTGACTGCGCCAACAAGGTTGCAGTGGTCGTTCCGTCACCCGCTTCATCGTTGGTTCGTGAAGCGACCTCTTTGACCATCTGTGCGCCCATATTCTCGAACTTGTCTTCAAGTTCGATTTCTTTAGCAACAGTCACACCGTCCTTAGTGATGCGCGGGGCACCAAAGGACTTATCAAGTACGACATTTCGGCCCTTTGGCCCTAGCGTAACTTTGACCGCGTTGGCCAAAGTATTGACGCCGCGAATCATGCGGTCGCGAGCGTCGTTTTCAAATCTTACGTCTTTTGCGGACATAGTTTTCTTCTCCGATTACATATACGGTAAACAGTGTCAATTAAGCGGGCGTTAGGCCGCTTTCTTGACCGACGCACCCGTGTCAATGATTCCAAGAATGTCACTCTCCTTCATGATGAGCATTTCTTCGCCATCAATCGTGACCTCGGTGCCAGACCATTTGCCGAATAGGATTTTATCACCGGCCGAAACGGCCATTTCAATCAATTCACCGCTATCCTTGCGGGCACCTTCGCCGCAGGCGACAACGATACCTTCGGCTGGTTTCTCCTTGGCACTGTCGGGAATGATCAGTCCGCCGGCGGTCTTTTCGTCACTTTCGACACGACGCACCAGCACCCGATCATGAAGTGGTTTGAATTCCATAATACACTCCTTGAACGAAAGGTTACTTCTATTACTTTCGGCTCTCGCCACTAATCATTAACACTCACACAAGGTGAGTGCTAACAAATGGCAAGTAGGAAGAGCCAAGGCCCTTGTCAATGATCTCGTTGTGATTTTTTTTGCAGGAGGCCTATCATTGGGCGGGTGCGTCTTAACCACGCTGCCACGGTCTCCCTATAAGTCGTCGCGAGCGTCCTTTTCTTGCGTCACGTCTTAGCCCATCTTTAACAAAATTTCTCAGAAAATGACAAAATTCGAGGATTTTCGCGATC
>JAPORY010000109.1:0-48028 GCA_026709985.1 Aestuariivita sp.
TGGCGCGGATTGCTTGTTGCTTGTTGGTTCTGAGGTCTATACCACGACGAAACAACAGTCGATCACAACAGAACCCGCCGTTTGCAGTGAACGGGATACCAGTATCCCGCAATTTGACATTTTTGGGATACTAGATGTTTTGAAAAGAAAATCAGCCCTTATGATATCGCACCGTTCCTATCAGCCCTGAAACCCTTTTACTCGGTTGAGCCCGAAATATTCGCCTATCTGAATTGTCATACGCCAATCACAATATTTGTGATTAGTGATTAAATTTTGTCATCAATTAACGAAGCAAGAGGTTCAATTGAAATCGTGTAAAGGCACACGCTAAGGATCAGGATTTGAGAATCATATAGCTGATTTGGTTCCGATGTTTGGGTTAGGTTTATTCTGAATCACAATAAATTTTGTATCCCAAATTGACAGACTCCCAATGACTAATTCCTGTTCCAAGTTCGGTTGATTTGAGTTCGTCCAGCGGCATGCTAGTTCGTAGCACGCTCAATATTTCCTTTTCCCTGGTTTTTCTGCTGATGGATCCCAAGACATTTCTGAGCCCAATGCGCAAAATCTCAATTAAATCTGGACCGGTAACAACATGCCAGTAATCTGTTAGAACAAATTGCACCATTTGATTATTCAAAGATTCTTCTTTCTGGATCGAGCCTGCAACAGATTTAACAAGTGCCACTTGATCCACTGACCAACTGTTTTCGTCTACAAATTTAGGGATGTTGATATTTGTTGAATTGATTTCACGGTCAGATTGACGTGCCCAACGTAATTTGCCAAAAACAAGTGCGCGGTTAAGCAATGCAGTGCGCACATCGTGGCCAGCTTTGTGTTCAAACTTCTTGATCTTTTCATCATTTCCATATTCTACCAACACATGCAATAGAGGTGAGCAACGGCATAGTAGTGATTCCAGATCGTGTGCATCCGTCGTGACCAGATTTTTTGACTCAAATGAGTTGCCATTTAACCGGTCGAAATCGCTGTCAACAATGCCCAATGCCCCGCGGAACCCTTGTGCATCAAGTTGCTTGATGCAGCCCAAGACATTTTGCTTACCTTCACTATCCACGATCTCACATGCATCACTAACTCTTAGCCGCCAAAAAATTGAGTCACTTTTGCCTTCAACAAGTAGAAAAGAGCAATCATTGCTTGTTCGACTCATTTTGATCTCAGCAACCAATATCCCTGGATTCTTGTGCTCCTTTAACATGTTGATAGTGCCTTTAGTCTTAAATTTAGACTACACAGAATCCGATAACGGTACCATCAGGTCATCTCGTTCACCAACAATGTACGGTGAGTGTGTCGCAATTAACGCATCAAATTGTCTCAGTTTTAAGATTTCGAGCAGGTCGGGCAGAAACTTTTTTTGCCACGTCACATGTAGGGATAGTTCCGGCTCATCAATAAGGACAACTGTATTGGATGGAACGCTAAACAAGAGACCATAATGGAGAACTAGTTCGTGTTGCTCACCAGAAGATAGAGAGCTTAGTTGCAATGGTTGCCCCCGATCATCCTCGACGACGAATCCAACTTCGCGGTCTATTTGAATTTTCTTATGCCGAAATTTCTGATTGACATTCTCTAGGAATATGCGCGCACGATCAGCAAAATGATCCAGTGCTTTCAATTTTTCTTCCGTGTCTTCAACATAAAGTGTCATAACCTTTGCATGCGTATTGTCGCCATGGGAATCAAGCTGCGGGATATCAAACGGAGATGTTTGATCAAGAATGCCCATTTTCTGAAGATCGTTAGTCTTGCTCGCCACAGCTTCCATCTTTTCTTGTAGATCCGCTTGCGGTAGCGTCTTTCCAGCAGAAAGGAGGCGCTGAGGGAACGACTGATCCAAGGCTTGAGCGTGTCGACCATAACATGCCATTGTGGAAGCCAGGTTATGATTAAAATCATCGCGACATTCGATTACTCTTGAGATCGGAGGCAACGATCTCCAAAATCTGTGATGGTGGGGGCGTCTTTCTGGCGATGGTTGGATCAAACGCTGAACCCGAATAAAGTAAACTCCTACGCGATCGAGAAAATTCTCGAGCCAGTCGGGAGAACTGATGTCTTCTTCATCATCCTTACCTCCATACCTTCTGATCAATTCTGACTCTGTCAAAATCTCACCACCGAGTTCATTGACCCAATTACCTTCATTAAGATCTGAAGGCCAAAAATTATTGTATTTATCTGTGGCTCTCTCGAAATTTAAGCGGCTACTAAAGCCGGTGGACATACTATCGCCGTCCCTGATAAGAGTGATTTCGTGAGTATCTTCGCCTTGACCTGCACTGCCATTACTCAAGACTCCAAGGGTAGAATCATCGTTAAAATTCATGGTAAAGGAATGCATCGGAACCCTAGCAAAATAACTAAAGTTTCCGTCTAAGAGTGCACTCACCATTTGAAGCATGGTTGTTTTCCCAACCCCATTTGGCCCATGCAGAAGCGTGACTCGGTCTTCTAGGTTCAACTCAATTTTGTGGTCGTACATGCCAAATAGACCACTTACTTCAATACGCGTCAATCTTAGTAGTTCAGATTCGGCCACGATAATATTCCTTAAGAGTCTTTGCTGGAGGGCTTGGTGGCAATTTTTCAAACGGCATAGCTAACCTTCCTTCAGCTATCAGATTAGCAGTATAAGGCAAACTGCAATCTTCCGTGCTTAAAATTGCAGTCATCGGCTGATTTGAAACTTAACGAAGATTTCTTAACTGGATTAATTTACCGAGCAGAGTATGGAATCGCAACCCTGAGGCAAGCCACATGATCCGACAAGAAACCCACCGTTTTCCGCACTCGACACTTCTCTGCTGGCGCTTCATTCTCAATCTGCTACCGCATCTCCTACCTAATAAATGATCGTGCCTGCTTCCAGTGCATGGAGGGGAAAGCTCATGTCCCTAATCACCTCTCGTCAGCAGCTCACTACGCTCTGTGAGCGAGCGTATCAGACGTGGCCGGATGTTCGTGCCATCCTGCTCTTTGGCTCTCAAGCGAAAGGAACCGCCCGCACCGACAGTGACTGGGATATAGCCGTGATCGTGGATGACCCCACGATTGATCATGTTATCCATTACAAGCGCGAGAAGTCACCGGCCCCATTTGATGGGTATGATAACCTGGATGTCCTCACGCTGACCCCCGCGATCATCGCGCAGGACCGGCGCGCCTTTGGGCGCATTGCGCAGCAAATTGACCAGGATGGCACCCCAATTATTGGAGACTGGAGTATGAATCACTCAACCCAGAAGCGCGTCAGTCTGATCCTCCCAAAAGATTGGCGATTGGGAATCACAACGAGCCTAAATCATATGACGATTGCGCTTAATGAAGTTGCTGCGTACAAGCAGTGCCATTTCTATGACGATGCGGAGGTCTATTGTCGATCCTTCGTTAACAGCTCACAAGAGGCGGCGGAACATCTGGTCAAAACAATGCTGAAACGCCGAAAAGTGCCTCCAGCCCGGATCCATGATATTGAACGATTGGTCACGCAGATGCGGGCACAGTGTCCCGATGACGTGACCGAAGGCGCCTGGACCGCGCTCGCTGTGCGGATTGAGTCGCTGAATGGGGATTCGCACCGCGATCACCAAGCAGGCTATGGTGATTATCGACTTACCGCCGAGGATATTACGCGCTCGGCGAACCGGTTATCCACGGCCCTTCGGCTGCTGGTGGATGAGGTGGAAAGCGCCATCTATCCCCACGACGCACCAGCCACGATGGGCTTGTTTGCCGAGTGTTTAGGCGATGACCGGCACCTGTCCGCTCTTGCGAAAGCAGGTCGGGCCATCCACACCACCATCGATTCCCTGCAAGCCCACGCAACCCGTGTGATAGCGCTGACCGATACGCCCAAAACAGCAGACGATCCACCCGATCCTGGGGTGAAATCGTTTCTCGCGCAGTGCCAACCCGTGGGCCAGTTGATTGCGCCCGTGCTCATTGAGCGGGTGTCTGCGCTGGCGTCAACCGATGGCCGCAAATTGTAAGTTCATTCTCAAATAATATGGGCTGAAACCGCAGATAGTTGCAACTAATCTGGGCTTAAATCAGCCGATGATTGCAGTTTGCCACACCTATTGGAGCGTGAATTGCCGGGTCCATTGGAGTGATGCCTTAAGCATTTTTGCCAAGACCAATCTCAAGCAATCGGCGGTTGGTTGCGTGAGTTTCTTCGCACAATTTGCGGAAATCGCGAAAAAATCTGCCAAAAGTCAGATTCAGGCCGTTCCGCCAACCCCAGAAAGGCGATCTGGCTCAATGCCAAGAGATCGAACAGCGGCATCCCATTTCTGACCATTCTGCAAATCAAATACCAACCGCTCAGATGAATTCACGGTGAGCCAACTGTTCTCCGTGAGCTCGCGCTCAAGTTGTCCGGGCCCCCATACGGCGTGCCCAATAGCCAACAATATTTTCGACGGCGTCTCACTCGTAAAAATTTTCACTAGCACATCAACCGAGTGACTAAGCTTGAGACTTTCATTGATAAACTTTGTATCTTCGCGTGAGCCATGGGTTGAATTATGTAACAAGAAAACGCAATTGCTCTCGACTGGCCCACCAAAATACACTGGACAGTCTTCATCATGAGAAATTTTTTCCTCAATATCCATGGCTTTGATTAACTCTTTCAACATCGCCTCTTTGAACGGCTTGTTGATAACCAATCCCGTGGAGCCGAGTGCACTATGTTGGCACAATAGAACTACCGATCGCGAAAAATACCGGTCGTTCAAACCCGGCATTGCGACCAGCAACTGCCCCGATAAATCCATCTTTGTTCCTCCAGAACACAAGGGTGAATTCGATGCCTTGTCACAGAAACCGCAATTCGGATCAAGTTGATAAGTCAAGTTTCTCAATCAAGTTGACAAACTCCCTAATTCATTCAATCATTGAAATCCATCTTAAGACTTCGGAAATATTTCCCGTCCGCAAAACCCGTCAGACATCTGCTGGTGCCGAGCAATCTCTAATTTCAGTACAACAACTGCATCTCTTCGATGCCGCGCATTCCCCCTTGGTGACCATCGTCGCTCCCGAAAGATCTATCGCACGATTAGGTTGACGCAAAGGCTCATTGCGGTATAGCCTTGGCAATAGGACGAACGCACTTCTTTTGCTCCCTACTTTAATTGAGAAGTCGAGAAAATTTCTTCCATCAGCAAAACCAGCTGGGTAAATAGCTAGCAGTTTATTGAATTCGTGAACTCTGTGACCACAGTACTCAAATCCCTAACCGCGACGATCTTTATCGGGGCGTTTGCTGTGCTCAGTTCATCCGCAACCAGTGCACTCGACTCGCTCGATAATATCATTCGTCTTAATGTGTTGGACGGAGGCCTAGATTCCGACTCGGTGCATACAGCAGCGATCCAACTCACCCTGGCCGACGGATGGAAGACCTACTGGCGAGTGCCCGGCGATGCTGGTATTCCTCCCGAACTTTCCTTCGATTCTTCTGTCAACATTGAGAACCTCGAAATCGTTTGGCCGAAGCCAAATGTCTTCGATCAAAATGGCTTCACATCAATTGGCTATGAAGAAAAACTAATTTTGCCAATCTTGGTTACGCCAATTCGTCCCGAACAAAGCATTCGGTTGAAAGGTGTCATGGACATTGGGATATGCCGAGAAATCTGTATTCCGGCGACCCTTGAGTTCGACAAAAGGTTAGATCCGCAGGCCAAACCCCACTCAATTATCGACGCAGCTTTTGATGAACGATTGCGGGCGCTCTCTGATAGTAATCGCAACGCGGTTCGCTGCAGCCTATCAAGAGATGCTGACACCCACAGATTAGATGTGAATCTACAGCTACCCTCTCTCGGCGATAACGAATTTGCGGTGATTGAGTCACTAAACCCAAATATCTTTATTTCGCAGGTCAGTACCCGCCGGTCTGGTAATAGTCTGGCAGCAACCGCGAAATTAACTCACCGAGAGGCGGCGAGCTTCATTTTGGATCGCTCAGCCCTTCGAATCACCGTTATCGGCGACGACGACGGTCTAGAAATCATGGGCTGTTAATCTCACCAGTTGGTGGTGTCAGATTCATCCCCGTCACTTGGTAAAGCATTATCGGTCCCACCATCTCCCTCTGCGTCCTCCGTTGCGCTTAATGCTATCGTATAGGTGCCGTCAAACCAGCGAGATAAGTCGATGTTCGCGCAACGCATTGAGCAAAACGGTTTGTAGACTTCTGTCGTCGGTCTGCGACATATCGGACAAGTCATACAAGAATATCTCCTAATCGCATTCTGCAGTCTTTTCTTCTGATTTCGTAGTTACCCAACGGTGTCCACCCGGCAAACATCGTGTCGATTCTATCCGTGCGAAATGCCTCTCTAAGCGCATCTTCGAACCTGGGACGACTGTGTTTTCGCATCGGTGCCAAATCAATAACGATCTGACCGCCGAGCCCTCGTACCCGTAGGCTCGCCGGAAGAGTGCGAGCCGCAGCCAAGTTTGCCTTTAGCCCCGCCACTAAGGAAGTGCTAGCGCCAGTATTGACATCGACTGCAACTAAGGCGCGGGTAGCCTCAAGATACATATACGCATCCTCTGCTAATGGTATTCGATGGTCAGACGTTGCCTCAATTGCTTCGGCGACGTCATCATAATCAAGGATACTCCCGCCGCTGATGACCTCAGTCGCTGGCGTCCATTCGTTTCTTGCAACAGTCCAAGCGTCATCCCCCTGTCGCAACACCGTTGGGACTCTTGACGACGGCACCGATGATTTGAAAATCTGTTCCGCCTCAGTTCGCAATTGCGCAATTTCGGACGCGATATCGCTCTGATTACCGAAATGCGCTGCGGTTCGAACAATCACGCCAAAATCCGATCCTACCATCACCTCACGCGCAATCGCACGGAGGTCATCCCGCAGTTCAATCGGAACCTGTCTTGAGACATTCAAGCCAGGTGCCGATGGGGTCAAAATGGCGAACCGACCTTTGATGATAATCTTGCTTGTGACCGGTGTCGCTTTACCGTCTCGAGCATAGCCAGTGACCTGCACCGGCAAAGCAGTACCCGCTTGCAGGGCATTTTTGCCGCGTAGAAATGCACTTCCGTGAGGCGTCCTGAGATAACTACCGCCATGCCCCCGCACCCGTCGGTCAACGACTGCATGATATATAGTGCCAAGTAAAGGCGCATCGGAATCAGCAAGCAGGTCGTCAAGATGCTGGCCGATCATTGACGCAGCAACCTTTCGACCATCAATATATCCCAAAAAAATTCGGGTCTTCGGCATCAAGTCCGCCAAACTTTGTAGCCTGCTGTTTGCAACAAGATGACAGTCTCGGTTAGAGGCAACCCGACGATTGCACTAAAGGAACCTGACATCCATGAAACGAAAGCACCAGCGGGACCTTGGATGCCGTACGCACCCGCCTTGCCGAACCAATCCTCGGTCGCTAGATAGGCGTTCAGTTCAGTCTGTGATAAGCGTTTCATGCGGACGTAACTAGTCACAATCCTCGACCATTGGCGAGACCCTCGGCGAACAACAACAGCAGTCAGAACGCGATGCCTTCGACCCGAAATCTTTTGCAGCATCGCTCTTGCCTCTGCTGCATCCCTTGGTTTGCCCATTACTCGCCGGCCTAAACTGACAATAGTGTCGGCGCACAACACAATATCGTCGTCTGTTGCCGTGATTGCACCCGCCTTAACTTGCGCTATTCGCAAGCAATAATTCCGGGGTAATTCGTTATCGAGTTTTGTCTCGTCAATATTGGGAGGGGAAACCGCGTCGGGGACAATACCGACCTGTGCCAGCAAGTCTTTCCGCCGCGGGCTCGCGGATCCAAGAATTAATCGACTCACTTGAACCGATAATTGATCCGACCCTTAGTCAGATCGTAAGGGGTCATTTCAACCTGCACGCGATCACCTGCAAGGACCCTAATACGGTTCTTTCGCATCTTACCCGCCGTGTGTGCAATAATTTCATGGCCGTTCTCCAGCTCAACTCGAAATGTCGCATTCGGCAGGAGTTCCTTGACGACACCGGAAAATTCGAGAAGTTCTTCCTTGGCCATTGTTTCTCCTAAGTTATGACACTGATTTAGTTTGATACGTACATTGTGCCACAACCATATGCGGTCTTCAAGTCAGTTCTGCTGAACGCTGAAGGAGACTTTGATTCTTGTGCCAGCCGTCAACACAACAATTGACGGATTCCTGCAATTACTGCTCGTCGGTAAACGTTACCTGCGCGGCTAAACTTTCTGGCAAAGACCCTCCTCTGGCCGGTTTTTGACGACACAAGGAAAGCTTCTTGTCGCTACTCATTGCTAATCGGATCGCTTCGCGGGTCTAGTTGCGCCATTCGAGCAAAGTCACGGCAAAATAGGTCGCCTAGAGTGGTGATCGTAAACAATGGCCCTTGCTAAGTCTAACAAACTCAACATTAGAGCACTTTTTCGAGGCAATTTGGTCGTTTTACGGCGCATCGGGCAAGATTCGAACCCCGTAGCGGTAACTAGCTGTGGTCGCGGGGATCGGTCATGACATCTATGAGTTCCTTGTCGACACGATCACCGCCTCAGAGTTGCCTTGCGTTTCTTCTGGCCTTTCTTGCGCGACCGGCTTTGGCGCGGTTTCCTGCCAAATTCGCAGCAGTGAATTCCAGGTGAGGTCCTCAATGCAGACTCGCTGGGACAATCACCGCCGGTTCATCCTCGTACTGGCTGGGATGACTGCGGCAAACTGGGCAAGAGAGGTGCTCTCACGCGTCTCCCTTACGTTTTAGGACCTTTAGGATCTTGATTTATCAACAACACTATAGCTTGCGAAATGTTGATCTTGGCCCCGGTTTCTTCATATACCTCCTTTTGTTTGTCCGTAATGGTGTCTTGAGTGTCATGATCAGCCTGAAAGGACATAATTCTGTTAGGTTTTTTGCGAGCCATCTGCTCCGTGTAAAACGACTTCATTGGCGATATAGAGGGTTCCAAATTAGGATCACACCCGCTCGGTCTTCCACGCCTTCGAAAAGCGAGATTGCGACAGCGTGACGCGGCGGCTCGCAAGTGCAATCAGGCCAAAATCCCCGATAATGTCTAAAAGCAGATCTCTGTGGTTAGGGTGCTTGGTCGCGGCACGGGTGATTAGTCACGAGGTCGACCAGACGGCACCTCTCTCGCCCGATTTACCTCAATCATCACGGTCAACAAGAGGATCAACCGACGGTGATTGTGCTGGCGGGTCCGCATTGAGGGCCTCGCCGGATCGCCGCGACCGCGTCAGATACATCAAGGGACCTCACTGAGAGGCCACAAATGCCGTTCGACGCATTTTAAGCGTCATAGAGCGAGTTTCTCTGTCGGCAGCAGGTTTTTAGGGTGCCCAAGAGACCCTGAAAGCGCGAGTACGACGTTATCCAGGACAAAGGAAGAAAGATGACAGCCAAGTAACGCCTTGAAACCTGGTATCCCGAAAATATCAAATTGCCGGTTACTCGTATCCCGTTCACTGAAAACGGCGGGTTCGGTTGTGATCGACTTTTGTTTATTAGTTATTAAGAAGATCATTATGACTTCTGTGCGCAGATCATTCGCATGATATGCCACACGGTTGCCTATGCTGTCACAAAGGGCGTTGAAGGATTAGCACCGCAACCCCTCACGCAGATGCGTCTGCACGATGTTCTCAAGTGGCAAAAACGCTTAACTGTTTAATCACAACATACCCTCTTGATCGTAATGCAATCTTCAACGCACAAATTCAGGATCGTTTAGCCAGATTATTGATGGAAGATTGCGGTGAACAGCCTACCAGTATTGATCATTTAACGCAGATAAAATTTTCCAACTGTCTCGCCAGAATTTGAGCAGCATTTCCGTTAACGAGCGGCCGCCATTAGGACGCTCTGCGCTAGCATCGCAGGCGGGAAATAAAGTCTTAACAACCCCTGACACTGTTTTAGCACTATTGGCGGGGCATAAGGTGTCGACGGCACCGCATGCCATACCAACGCACAGAAACAGAAGAACCGCTCAGAATACTCAACAGCCAGATAAACCCAAGAAGCCTTCATTCAGCGCTATCCGCGTTATTGGCGCTCAATCGGTGATGCGCACGGTTCAAAAGAGCGACAGTCTCACGCCATCAGTCCATCAATGACCATTTGCTCCTTTTTCCAATCAGTGAGCCTCATCTTTAATATCGTTAACCCATCTTTAACAAAAATTCGCGGAAAACCATCAAATTTGGGCATTTTCTTGATAGAGCGAACTTTTTTTATCAATCGCTTGTTTTTGATGTCAGTTGTGCAACGCATATCAAGATATCAATGAACTGTTTAAGCTGCATTCGTTGTGTGTCGATTCGGCCATGAAAAACTGGAGTATTACCTAATGTGGCTGCGAACCCTACCCTTCAGAGCGAGACATGTCACACGACCCAGTAATTCATTGATTGCGGTGAATGACCCATCCAATCACCGCATTTTTTGCGGTGATTTATCTTGGCTTTGCGGTGAAAGGAGTCTATAAACACCGCAAATAATGCGGTGATTCGTATGTGGATTCATGAGTATCAAAACTGGTCCGACTTTACCTGGGACGCAGAAATCCTTGCATCCAAGCTGGCAGATATACGGTACGCCCAAGGCCGTTTGCTCGGGCGCATGGAGGGACTTGGCTTTGCGCTAAAACGTGAGGCTTCTCTCAGTACGCTCACCAACGATGTCGTTAAATCCTCGGCCATTGAAGGGGTGTATCTGAATCAAGAAGAAGTTCGGTCATCCATTGCCCGTAGGCTTGGAATTGATATTGCCGGGCTTATCCCCCCAAATCGAGATGTTGACGGTATCGTGGAGATGATGCTGGATGCCACGCAACAATTTTCCAAACCGTTATCCAAAGATCGTTTGTTTGACTGGCATGCTGCATTGTTTCCAACCGGACGTAGCAGCGGACAAAAAATCACCGTTGCTGGTTGGCGGACTATTGAAGCTGGCCTCATGCAGGTTGTTTCCGGGCCTATCGGCAAAGAAAAAATCCGCTTTGAAGCCCCGACTGCGAATCGCCTTGAAAAAGAAATGAAAGCGTTTCTAACGTGGCTGGCCAGTGAAAATGATACCGACCCCGTTATTAGGGCAGGGATTGCCCATTTGTGGTTTGTGACAATCCATCCGTTTGAAGACGGGAACGGGCGGATTGCTAGAGCTATTAGTGACATGGCGCTCGCTCGGGGCGAGGATGCCCCAAACCGCTTTTACAGTCTTTCATCCCAAATAGAAGCCGAGCGCAAACAATATTACGATCAGCTTGAAGCGCAACAACGGGCTACGCCTGATATAACAAACTGGCTGTCATGGTTTTTGGATTGCCTTGGGCGCGCGATCAGCAATGCGGAAACTACAGTTGGCAATGTGCTGTTCAAGGCAAAGCTCTGGGACGCGATCAATCAAAAGCCGGTAAATGATCGCCAGCGATTGATCATCAACCGTATGCTCAAGGATGATTTTAGGGGCTTTATGAATACTTCCAAATACGCCAAGCTAGCCAAGTGTTCTAATGATACCGCCCTGCGAGATATTCAAGCTCTAAAGGCGCGTGGCATCTTTATTCAGAACCTCGGTGGCGGACGTAACACCAGTTACAGGTTGCCAGATCGAAAAGCATAATGCGTTTCAAATGAAACCAAAACCGGGATTCAAGCGCGAGATTGGTGCGCTACTCTCAATGCCATTATCGCAAATCAACCAAGGGCAGAAATCAAAGCGGCAAGCGGTACAGCATACAGTGCTAAAACGAAAAACTTGCCTTTGTTAATTTTGTTCGTCGCTTCTTATTGATTTCGCCGTTTCAACAACGAAGTGCACCACTGAACTTCTCTCCGAACCCCGGTGTCTTGCTGAGGGGGTGAGCAGAGGCTGGATGGTCATGGACGGTTCACCGTATCGTCAGAGGTCAACAGCGGTCGGCGTCTCTTAGGGGGTCGCTAGACCAGCCGCCGGTAAAGCACAAGCGGGGTGGAAGCGGGGCACTTCCGGTGGCGTTTTTGACTTGGCAAGATCCGTTTCGTATGGCATGATCGCCATCAGAGTGCTCCTTTCTTATCTCCAGATGAAGACATTGCTTGTAATTTTTGGAGCACTCTAACACACCCGCCACGAAAGCAAATAGTCTTGGCGAAATCCGCCGAATGTAGGAAATTTCCGCTGACGGAGGCGAATTTTCGCGAAATTGACGCGATCAGTGCAATCCGACAAAAATTATCTATTTATATCAATGGGTTAAAAAATCGCCCCGCACCGTATGGGAACCACACCCTGTATGGTCATGCCAATGACGGGATCCGTCTCGACAAAAGCTTTTTCTCGGCCTGATGCTGGGCTGATATGGCCTAACCTTAAAGTTGTCTGGTCAGACACTTGCTTACGAAGTTCTTTCTGTAAAACCCATAGCAAAGACGATATTCGCCGTACAAAAGCCTCCGAACACGGTTCTGGCTACCGAGTGAACTCTGCCCTTCGATTTTGCTAAGAGTTTGATTTTGGGTATATTTGATAGTATCAAGGGCCAAGGCACGAGCAAATTCAGTGTTCTAAATTGTTTCGTGGTCTTTGATGGCTCATTTTGCCAATTCGGATCGGTCTCACATCAAACGTCTTCTTCCAATACGACAAAACCAGTGCGTGACTATGGAGTTGACCGACTAGCACGATAGAACTTAATCAGGAATAAGTATGGCACTCTGGGTCTTCGGCTACGGTTCCTTGCTCTGGGATCCCTGTTTTCAAGCAGATCGCCAACAAAGAGCGACAATTACGGGATATGCAAGATCGTTTTGTATGTCGTCGATTCATCATCGTGGCACCGAGGCTCAGCCTGGTTTAGTCCTTGCCCTTGATGAAACTTCACACGGCCGTTGCGACGGTATCGCAATGCGTGTTTGTAAAGGCACAGAAAACACAGCACTTTCCAACTTACGTGCGAGAGAACTTGTATCGTCTGCCTATCTGGAGAAAGATGTAGAGGTGATGCTAGCAGACGGCAAGACGATCTCTGCCTTAGTATATGTTATTGACAAACAACATCGACAATACATGGCAAATATCACGCTAGAGCGTCAGGCACAAATCATTGCGAGTGCGGTTGGGGGCCGCGGCCGCAATTCTGAGTATCTTTTTAAGACCGCCTCGCATCTCAAAAATCTTGGCGTTGACGATCCTAGTATGGATTGGTTGGTACAGCGTGTACGGGAGCTCTCACCATGAATTTGTGGCAACGCACAGCGCATGCGATGACCTCGACAGACAGACGAGCCGAGGTCGACAGATGACAGATTTGGATCAAAACTTCAGACCGCGGTTTTCGCAACCGATCCGACAAATTTTCGCCATGCTGCTGGTTTTGGTACTAGCGGGGGCTGGCGCGTCCCTAGCACTGCCTCGGGTCTTGCCTGTCTTTGAAGCTAATCCCTACCTTAATGGCTTTATCCTGTTTGTTTTTGTTATTGGCGTGATCGTCTGCTTTTGGCAGGTTTTTCAACTCATCGGACTTGTGCGCTGGATTGATCGCTTTGCCGATCCCCGCTTCTCATCGGCGACAAAAGCACCGGGGCTGCTGGCGCCGCTACCCGCGCTCCTGCAAGTAAGTGGGTCGCACATTCAAATCAGTGCTCTCTCGGCGCGGTCAATTCTTGATTCGGTGGCGCAGCGGATCGAAGAGGTTCGAGATATCTCTCGATATATTGTAAACCTGCTCATTTTTCTCGGTCTTCTGGGTACCTTCTACGGTCTTGCGACAACGGTGCCGGCCGTGGTTGATACGATCCGCAGTCTTGCACCACAAGACGGTGAATCGGGAAATGCCATCTTTGATCGGTTGATGACGGGCCTTGAAAGTCAACTCGGCGGTATGGGTGTCGCCTTTGCCTCATCCTTGCTCGGGTTGGCAGGTTCGTTGATTATTGGATTGCTGGAGTTGCTTGCTGGTCGCGGTCAAACCCGCTTCTACCGAGAACTCGAGGAGTGGCTCAGTTCGATTACACGCTTGAACCTTTCGGTAAGCGATCACTCCGAACAAGAGCAGTCGGCTCTACCCTATGTGATTAATCAATTGTCAGAACAAACCTCTGCTCTGCAACAAATGTTTATGCAGTCGGAAGCGAGCGTTGGGATGTTAGAAGAGCGGTTGGGAATGCTTGTGGCGGTCTTACAGGCCTTGACCCAGCGATTAGAAGGTGACGATCAAGCGGTGAGAGCATTGCATCAGATCACTAGTCAACAAGAGCAACTCATCAAACTGCTCGGTCGAACCAACGCTGACGAGATTAGTGCTGAAAATCGACGGCTGTTGCGCTCAATTGACGTGCAGATGCTGCGCGTGCTCGAAGAAATAACGGCCGGTCGCAAAGAAGTCTTATCAGTCCTCCACAAAGAAATCGACTCGGCTCTACGAATGTTATCTGCTTCTCGAATTCCTCGACAACCGCAATCGCAGTCAGAAACACTGACCGATCAGGAGTAAGGGATTGACACATGGCGCTTGCACGGCGCAGCGGTCAGCGATTTCAAACGGCGATATGGCCGGGTTTTGTGGATGCCATGACGGGCCTCTTGCTGGTCCTCATGTTCGTGCTGACAATTTTTATGATTGTACAGTTTGTCTTGCGAGAAACCATTTCAGGCCAAGAAAGCGAACTCAATCAACTAGCGGCCGAAGTTGCCGCGTTAACCCAGACTTTAGGGTTAGAGGAAGCACGCTCAACCCAGTTGCAGGACCAACTCGGGGCCTTGCGGGCGACATTGGCTCAGACCGAGGCAGAGGCAAGCGAACAAGCCGCTCAGATAAATAGTTTGCTCGAACAACAAGAACAACAACAGGCTAATCTTACCTCTGCAGAAGCGACAATTACTGACCTTGAAGCTCGAATTGCCGCCCTTCTCGTTGCGCAGTCGCAAAGTCAGGGCAAAATCGCCGAACTTACTGATCAACGCGATGAGGCGACTGCACAACAAGAAGCCCTTGTCCTCGCACTCGCGCAGTCGCGATCTGAGATTGACGCACAAACTGAAGCCGCTCGTCTCGCTGCTGCTCGTCGCGAAGCTTTAGAAGCACTGATTGCAGATCTCAGGGCACGAAACCGCGAGTCACAAAAGCAGGTATCAACTCTTGACACCAAGCTGTCGGAGGCGGAGGCCGAACGCTTGACTGAAGCTGCGGCCGCTGAGGCATTGCGATCTAGGTTAGAAAACGCCTCGCTCGAACTAACGGCAATGACCCTCGCTCTTGAGCAACAGCGCGAGCAAGCTGAGACGACGCTCACTTTGCTCGCAGCAGCCGAAGCGGTCCGCGACACCCTAACGGAAAACCTGCGCGTCGCGCTGATGCAGATTGAGCAGGTCGAAGATCAACTCGTCAATCAAAATGAGCTACAGCAACAGCTTGAGCAAACGAAACTCTCCGAAGCGGAGTTGCAACGACAGGTGCTTAACGCCCTCGCTGCTCGCGATGAATCTGATCAAATTGCCGCCGAGCAACTAAGCCTAGCGGAGCAACGAGCAAAACTGCTGCAAATTGCCAACTTGGCTCTATCGGAAGAAGAAGCCGCCGCCGCTGAAAGCCGGCGTGAGGTGGCGCTCTTAAACCAACAAATCGCCGCCCTTCGTGCTCAATTGGCAAGCCTGCAGTCACTGCTGGATGACGCACGGGAGCGTGATAAGGAACAAAACATACAGATTGAGGCGCTCGGATCAGACCTTAATCTGGCACTGGCACAAGCCGCAGCCGAGCAAAATCTTCGGCGCCGATTAGAAGAGGCCGAGCGACTACGATTGGAAGCAGAGGCGGAAAAACTCGCACAAGAAAAACGTGATCTGGAGAGCTACCGCTCGGAATTTTTTGGCAGAATGCGCGAGGTGCTAGCCGGACAAGATCGAATCCGTGTCGTTGGAGACCGATTTGTTTTTTCCTCAGAAGTCCTGTTTCCACCAGCGCAAGCCAGCTTGTCAGCGGCAGGACAACAAGAGATTGCGAGTGTTGCCCGCATCTTATTCGGTATTCTCGACGAAATCCCCAGTGATATTGACTGGATCATTCAAGTTGATGGCCACACCGATGATCGCCAACTATCAGGCGACGGACTTTTCGCTGACAATTGGCAATTGAGCCAGGCGCGAGCCCTGTCCGTAGTTCGTTATATGGTTGAGGAATTAGATTTTCCGCCCGAACATTTGTCTGCAAACGGGTTTGGCGAACATCAACCAATTAATCCCGCCAACACCTCCGCCGCTCGGGCGCAAAACCGTCGCATCGAACTCAAGCTGACGGAGAGATAAAGTTAGCCGATTTACAGATTAATCTGCGGTCAGTAGCGCTGGCTTGTTTCCTTGTAAGCGCACCGTTCGCTGCCCTTCAAACTTGATATGTAACTGCTTACCTCGGACCGTGACCTTCGCCAGTCCGCCCTTCGCCAGTTCGCCAAAGAGCAGTTCCTCCGCAAGCGGTTTCTTGATATGCTCTTGAATCACGCGTCCAAGGGGCCGAGCACCCATTTTATCGTCATATCCGCGGTCGGCTAGCCATTCGGTGGCAGCCCGTGAGAGCTCAATTGCAACCCCACGATCCATCAACTGCGCTTCTAGCTGCATCACAAACTTTTCGACAACTTGCAAAATGACTTCTCTTGGCAGGGCGGAGAACGAAATGATCGCATCCAATCGGTTGCGAAATTCCGGGGAAAACAACCGTTCAATGGCGGCGGTATCTTCGCCTTCGCGCCGATCACGACCAAATCCTATCGCTTCTTGCGCCTGCTCTTGCGCCCCAGCATTCGTGGTCATGATCAAGACAACATTGCGGAAAACCACTTGGCGTCCATTGTGATCGGTAAGTTTGCCATGATCCATAACTTGGAGAAGAATGTTATAGACATCGGGATGTGCCTTTTCGATCTCATCAAGCAAAATGACCGAATGCGGGTGTTGATCAACGCCGTCGGTGAGCAGTCCACCTTGGTCAAAACCTACATAACCGGGCGGTGCCCCGATCAATCGCGAGACCGAATGTTTCTCCATGTATTCTGACATATCAAACCGGAGTAACTCGACGCCCAAGATATCGGCCAGCTGGCGAGCAACCTCGGTTTTACCAACGCCAGTTGGCCCCGCAAAGAGATAATTGCCAATCGGCTTTTCTGGATCTCTCAGACCCGCACGCGATAACTTAATGGCACTCGACAAGGCTTCGATAGCACTCTCTTGGCCAAAAACGACGCGCTTTAGACTTTCTTCGAGATCTTTGAGCACAACGGCATCATTTTTCGACATATTCTTGGGTGGAATACGGGCAATTTTGGCGACGACCGCTTCAATTTCTTTCACGCCAATCGTTTTGCGCCGTTTGGACTCAGCGAGCAAGTGCTGTGCGGCTCCGGCTTCGTCAATCACATCAATTGCTTTGTCCGGAAGTTTGCGGTCATTTATGTAGCGCGAGGAGAGTTCAACAGCGGACTTTATGGCGTCGACGGTAAAGCGCACGCCGTGATGTTCTTCAAAATAGGGCTTGAGGCCTTTGACAATCCTGACGCTGTCCTCGACCGATGGCTCCGTAACATCAATTTTTTGGAACCGCCGTCGCAACGCTCGATCTTTTTCGAAATGCTGACGGTACTCTTTATAGGTCGTCGAACCCATAGTCCTGAGCTTACCACCTTGAAGCGCTGGTTTGAGCAGATTCGAAGCATCCATCGCACCGCCGCTGGTTGCACCAGCACCGATGACGGTATGAATCTCATCAATGAATAAAATAGCGTCAGGATGCTTTTCCAGTTCAACAATTACGGCTTTCAACCGCTCCTCAAAGTCACCGCGATACCGAGTTCCCGCGAGGAGTGCCCCCATATCCAAGGAGTAAATCGTCGTGTTCGCCAAAATCTCGGGCGTATTGCCGCTAACAATCTTGTGCGCCAATCCCTCTGCAATCGCGGTCTTTCCGACCCCAGGATCACCGACGAGGAGTGGGTTATTCTTTCGTCTTCGGCACAAGACTTGGACACACCGTTCGACTTCCGCATCCCGACCGATGAGCGGGTCGATTCGCCCCTCACGTGACTTCTCATTCAAATTTACGCAGAACTTATCAAGGGCTCTTGGTTTGGTTTTTTTGCCGCTTTTCTGCGATGTTTCTGCTTCCTCTGCTCCTCTGGTGCCAACAATTGACCGATTGTCTTCTACGTCGGAATTTTTGGTCAAGCCGTGAGCGATAAAGTTTACGGCGTCATATCGCGTCATGCCGTGCTCTTGCAAAAAATAGGCGGAATGACTCTCGCGTTCGGCAAAAATTGCGACGATCACGTTCGCGCCCGTGACGGTATCGCGTCCAGAGGACTGAACATGAATGGCCGCCCGCTGCACCACGCGTTGAAAAGCCGTCGTCGGAACTGCGACCGCCTTTTCTGACATGCTGATAAGGTCGGCGAGATCTCCGTCTACAAACTCAAGGAGATCAGATCGCAACGATGCTAGATTGACAGCACAGGCTTCGATGACACGCTTTGCGTCTGGCTCGTCAAGAAGCGCCAACAGAAGATGTTCCAGAGTTGCCAATTCTTGGTTACGGTCTTTGGCCAGACCGAGAGCACCGTGAATGGCGCGTTCAAGGGTCGGCGAGAATGAGGGCACAGACAACTTCCTTCATCGAAATCGGGCAGGTAGCAATGCCTCTAACCCGTAGCTTTGCTTTACCCCGCGCAACTAACTTGAGCAAACTCTGCGCGATGCGAGGCACTGAGAAGACATTGCATCTTGACCCAAGGGCGTCTCTGAAGACAATAGACCGCTAACGGGTCAATGTCAAGACAACGTTCCGTTCGAGTCAAATTACCGAATAACCGCCGACGAGGGAAAATTGGGGCGATCAAAACACGCCAACCTAATGAACATGAGGTTTAGACTGAATGGCGACACACTCGCGCTTGGAGTCAACAATCAGCTGGTCAGTTATCACCCATGTGCTGCTGCCCGATCAGAAATTCTGAGTTTAGGTCGCCGCGTCAGAATCGGTCTTTTCGCCGTCGAATTTCAGCAAACACCTCAGCCGCATCTGCACCAGCCATGCCGAGGTGCGCTTGAATGCTCGGATCAGTCGTTCTTAAGAACGGATTAGTCGCAAGTTCGATTGACAGCAATGAGGGAACCGTCGCCTCATTTCTTTCCCGTATCTGTTCAATTTGGGTGACCCTGTGTTTGAGCATGTCGTTTTTTGGATCGACCGTGAGTGCAAACTTCGCATTCGCTAGGGCATATTCGTGTCCAGAGCAAACTAGAGTTTCGGGCGGCAACTTGGCGAGTTTGTTCAGACTTTCCCACATTTGTCGCATTGTACCTTCGAAAACGCGTCCGCATCCCATTACCATTAAGCTATCGGCGGTAAACACAACGTTTGAGGTCGCAAAGTGGTAAGCGATGTGCCCAATGGTATGTCCCGAAACATCAATCACGGCACCCTGCTCGTTTCCAATTGATACTATGTCGGCCTCGGCAACTGCCCGATCTAGGGGTGGGAGACGCTTGGCGTCATCTCGTGCGCCAATCACTTGCGCATTCGGGTAAGTACATAGCACCTCAGCGACACCGCTTACATGATCGGCGTGATGGTGCGTGATCAATATGTAATCAATCGCCCAGCCGCGATTTTCTGCTGTTGTCAGTATCGGTGTTGCGTCGGGAACATCAATCACGGCGGTTTGCTTTGTCATTGAGTCATGAGCAAGAAAGGCATAATTGTCGGCAAGGCAGGGCACTGTCACGATCTCTAATGGCATTTTTTTCTCGTTCATTCTGTAGTATTTGATTGATTGGATGACTTCATTGTTGCTGAGTAACCGCGATGCATTTTGATGTTCAAGACCTCAGAAACTTCTACTATCGCAGTCGCTTAGGGCGCACAGCGCAAGCGGTTCTGCAAGCCCGAGTTACACAAATTTGGACCGAGTTCAAAGGTCAAACAGTTGTCGGTTTTGGCTTTTCAGTACCCCTTTTGCGACCATTTTTGGAGGGGTCTCGGCGGGTCATCGCGATGATGCCTGGCCCCCAAGGGGTTATGGTTTGGCCAGCAAATGCACCCAACATTTCGACTTTGATTGATGAAACCGCTTGGCCGATTGAGACCGGTTTCGTCGACAAGCTGATTGTGTTACATGGTCTTGAGACATCGGAGCAGCCATCGGCAGTGATGGACGAATGCTGGCGAATACTTGGCCCTGGCGGTCGTGCCCTCTTTATTGTGCCCAATCGAGCAGGTCTGTGGTCTCGGAGCGACAATACGCCATTTGGATATGGTCGGCCCTATACCCTTCGACAGGTCGAAAACCAGTTGCGAAAGCACAACTTTGTTATTGAGCAACATGTATCCGTACTGTACCAGTTACCGTCAACCCGCCAATTCTGGCTAAAATCCGCAAAATTGATGGAGACCATCGGACAGCGTACGCCGCGCTTTCTTGTGGGTGGCGTATTTATCATCGAGGTTTCAAAACGCGTCCTCGGGCGTTCCGGCACGTCGGTTACAGCCACATCGGCACCAAAATTAGGGGTGCTTGAGGGCCTCTCAAAACCGGCCACAAGACCCGCCCTCTCGCCATTCGACGCGAGAACCGTCGACGAAGATGGGTGATAAGAAGTCAACGGATCGGCTTGCCAAAGACATTGGCACCACACCTCGCTGAATAATTTTGGATTTGCGGAAAATTGCAATAGATCTTTATGGTGTTGCCGTCGGCACGAACTTTGATTCGGGCGCTGGCACTATTAGTCATGGAAGTGGTAACGCGTATTCAGCCGACGAGTTTGTGGCGCAGCATCGTCTAACTGTCTTGGCAATTGCTTCTTTCAGGCGCAAACGCATGAGCGCAACACTTTAGCGGGCTGAGACGGCGATAAATTGATGCCCTGCAGTGCGATCGGTTTTATGGTGATAGATCGGCCGCGATCCCAGTTCCGACTTGAGCGAGCGGAAATTAGCTTCGATTTCTGTCAGGGGCCAATAGGTCTTGAGGATCGTGTCGAGATCCCAATCGGTATGGCTGGTGCGAAGGATAGTGGTGCCCACGCGGAGATCGCGAAGTTCGGCCGTTTGATTGCAGCCCCATGAGATATCGATAGCGTTTTGTTTCGTGTTCGGCGCAACCTTAATATCACAGCGGTCGCCCATAAGGGAATAGCGTTCTCGCAGGCGACCAAATCTTTTGCAGCACCCTGTCGTCGGACTTCAAGCGTCCTCGGTGCGACAATCCTTCTTTGGGGGCTCATACGCAAAAACCTATAGGATTATGCGGAGACTCATCACTGATTTGGTCGGCTCTCGAATAAATGCCCCAGAAGATCGCTATCAAAACATAGACCAAGACAGCGACTTGGCACCACCCGCTAACGGTGTTTTTAACGATATCGGAGACGATATCAGCCGCAAATTTTGCTTTTTCCGATATGAATAATGTTCCACTGCGCTCATGACCAAAGTATCCCACGGAGGTCTAAACGGGTAAACGGGTGCGATTACTCGACGACAGCATCGGATGAGAATTACCAAAGCGTTATTCGTTTTTTCGTCGCATCAGAACTTCGCACCGATCGACAACTGAAGGGCGCAAGCCATCAATGGCAGGTGATTTTCCAGAGCGCAATTCTCGTTTCGAGAGATTTAGTGTGTTGCGAGCGTTTGAGGCTTCTGTTAAATGCCCTTTCGGTTCATGTCTTGAACTAAGCAAACCACGAATCATATTCAAAGCTTAAACAGTCAAAGTAGATACCCAGAAAGTTAAGCGTGACTGAACAACTGTCAATCTCAATGGCAATCGCTGACCGCTACGCAACGGCAGCATTCGACGTTTTTCTAGAAGAGTCTACGTTAGAGCGTCTTGAGGACGATATCGACCTGTTTGCGAACGCTCTCGCGACTAGCCCAGAACTGCGGCAGGTGATCAACTCTCCAATCATTACACGACCGGAACAAAGGGCGACCGTTGAAACCCTCGCCGCAAAAATGGGATTGTCGCAAGAATTCAAAAACTTGCTGTCGTTGATGGCTGAGCGACGACGCCTATTCGTTCTCGAACAACTCTTTCGTCGGCTTCGAGATCGAATTACCGCTCATCGGGGCGAAGTCACCGCCGAAGTGACAAGTGCCGCGCCCCTTTCCGCAAGCCAATCCACCCAACTCGCTGAGATTCTAAGTAAGCGATTTGAGAAAGCGGTTACCATAAAACCAGCTGTCGATGCCTCAGTCATTGGCGGCTTAATTGTCAAGGTCGGCTCGTTCATGATAGACACATCCATCGCATCCCAACTAAATTTTCTCCATAGTGCAATGAAGGAGTCCGAGTGAATGGTCATTCAGGCAGCAGAAATCTCTGCAATTCTAAAAGATCAAATCAAGAATTTTGGGCAAGAGACAGAGGTTGCCGAGATTGGTCGGGTATTGAGCGTGGGCGACGGTATCGCCCGCATCTTCGGTCTTGACAATGTTCAGGCCGGGGAAATGGTCGAATTTCCTGGTAACATCATGGGCATGGCACTCAACCTTGAGAGTGATAATGTCGGCGTGGTGATTTTTGGCTCCGACCGCGATATCAAAGAAGGCGACACTGTTCGTCGAACAAACTCGATTGTGGATATTCCCGTCGGCGACGGTCTACTCGGCCGCGTTGTCGACGCGCTCGGAAATCCGATTGATGGCAAAGGCAACATCGACAGTAGTGAGCGTCGGGTCGCAGACGTCAAAGCCCCCGGTATCATCCCGCGGAAATCGGTGCACGAACCAATGGCAACGGGATTGAAATCTGTCGACGCCATGATTCCCATCGGGCGCGGCCAGCGAGAGCTAATCATTGGCGACCGTCAAACTGGAAAAACAGCCCTAGCACTTGATACGATCCTCAATCAAAAGTCCTATAATGACGCCGCCGGCGATGACGAGTCTAAAAAACTCTACTGCGTCTACGTCGCAATCGGTCAAAAGCGCTCAACTGTTGCGCAGCTCGTCAAGAAATTAGAAGAAACTGGCGCAATCAACTACTCAATCATCGTCGCAGCGACCGCGTCCGAACCAGCGCCGATGCAGTTTCTAGCGCCCTATGCGGCAACAGCGATGGCGGAATTCTTCCGTGACAATGGCCGCCACGCCCTAATCATCTATGATGACTTATCCAAGCAGGCGGTCGCCTATCGGCAAATGTCGCTGCTATTGCGACGGCCGCCAGGACGTGAAGCTTACCCCGGTGATGTCTTCTATTTACATTCGCGCCTACTCGAACGATCGGCAAAGCTAAATGAAGACAACGGCGCCGGTTCACTGACCGCCCTGCCAATCATCGAAACCCAAGGCGGTGATGTCTCCGCCTTTATCCCGACCAATGTTATTTCGATCACCGACGGTCAGATTTTCCTAGAGACAGAGTTGTTTTATCAAGGGATTCGGCCAGCGGTAAACACTGGATTGTCCGTTAGTCGGGTCGGCTCCTCGGCTCAAACTGACGCCATGTCGTCAGTCGCTGGCCCCGTGAAACTATCACTCGCGCAATATCGTGAAATGGCGGCTTTCGCCCAGTTTGGCTCTGACCTTGATGCTGCCACGCAACAACTCCTAAATCGAGGCGAGCGCTTGACCGAAATAATGAAGCAAGCACAATATTCGCCGCTAACGAACTCAGAAATCGTTTGTGTCATCTTCGCGGGCACGAACGGGTATCTCGACAAAATTCCAGTCGCCGATGTCGTCCGATTCGAAAGTGGGCTACTCACCTTTTTGCGCAACAACAAGGCCGACTTCCTAAACTGGATCCGGGACGAAGATCCCAAATTCAAGAGTGGCGAAAACGTTGACAAGATGAAGGCTGTCATTGACGAATATGCTGCAACCTTCGCATGAGTATGAGTTGAAATGCCAAGCCTAAAAGACCTAAAAAATCGCATCGAGTCGGTAAAATCCACCCGCAAAATCACTAAGGCGATGCAAATGGTCGCGGCGGCAAAACTCCGTCGAGCGCAGGAAGTAGCAGAATCGGCACGACCATACGCCGAGACATTCAATCGGGTGATGTCAGATTTAGCGTCGTCAATCGTCGACCAAGGAGATGCGCCGCGATTGCTTGCAGGAACCGGATCCGACCAAACCCACCTGCTCGTCGTGATGACCTCGGAGAGAGGGCTATGTGGCGGCTTTAACTCAAATATCGTCAAGAACGCGAAATCACTCGCGAACGAATTGATATCTGCAGGTAAGACAGTCAAAATCTTGACTGTCGGAAAAAAAGGTAGAGACCAACTCAAGCGTGATTATGGCGAGCAACTCGTCGGACATATCGACTTGAGCGAGGTCAAAAACATAAACTATGCCCATGCCCAAGGAATTGCGCAAGATGTGCTAAATAGGTTTGAGGACAATGAGTACGACATTGCGACCTTATTTTTTTCAAAATTCATCAGCGTCGTGAGTCAAGAACCGCAAGCCTTGCAACTGATTCCGGCAGCCTACCCCAGTGAGGATACCGAGATGTCATCTTCGCCGCAGTTTGATTACGAACCTGACGAGCAGGGAATATTAAGTGACTTGCTCCCCCGGGGAGTTGCGACTCAAATTTTTTCGGGGCTACTTGAAAATGGCGCCTCGGAACAAGGTGCGCGGATGTCAGCAATGGATAACGCAACGCGAAACGCCGGCGAGATGATCGACAAATTGACGATCCAATATAACCGCTCAAGGCAAGCAGTGATTACCAACGAACTTATTGAGATTATTTCTGGCGCTGAGGCGCTCTAACGGGATCGGAGACGGACGACATGGCCAAAGCTATTGGTAAAGTAACGCAGGTAATCGGCGCGGTTGTTGACGTGCAATTTGCCGATCATTTGCCGGAAATCCTCAACGCGCTATCGACCGAAAACAACGGCAAACCCCTAATCCTTGAAGTTGCGCAGCACTTAGGTGAAAATACCGTCCGAACGATTGCAATGGATGCGACAGAGGGCCTTGTTAGAGGCCAAGAGGTCGTAGATATGGACGGGCCAATCGCAGTGCCAGTCGGGAATGCGACGTTGGGACGAATTCTCAATGTCGTCGGGGAACCCGTTGACGAGGGTGACAAGATAGAAGCGGAAGAAACCCGCTCTATTCATCAACCAGCGCCAAAATTTGCAGAACAAGCCACTGAGTCCGAGATTTTGATTACTGGGATCAAAGTAGTCGATCTTCTCGCCCCTTATTCGAAGGGCGGAAAGATCGGATTATTCGGCGGTGCGGGTGTTGGCAAAACCGTGCTGATTATGGAGTTAATCAATAACATCGCCAAGGTTCATTCCGGCTTCTCTGTGTTCGCTGGCGTCGGTGAGCGAACCCGCGAAGGCAATGATCTTTATCACGAAATGATCGAGTCAGGGGTCATTAAGCCCGATAACCTTCCCGACAGCCAAGTGGCGCTGGTCTATGGTCAAATGAATGAACCTCCCGGTGCTAGAGCGCGCGTCGCACTCACTGGCCTGACACTTGCTGAACAATTCCGTGATCAGTCGGGTACCGATGTGCTGTTTTTTGTGGATAATATATTCCGCTTTACACAAGCGGGGTCGGAAGTTTCGGCTTTACTCGGTCGAATCCCGTCGGCCGTTGGCTATCAGCCAACATTGGCAACTGACATGGGTGCAATGCAAGAACGTATTACCTCAACCAAGGCAGGCTCAATTACGTCAATTCAAGCGGTTTATGTTCCCGCCGACGATCTCACCGATCCCGCACCAGCGACCACGTTCGCCCACCTTGACGCCACGACGGTTCTATCGCGAGCGATCTCAGAACTGGGAATTTATCCTGCTGTTGACCCGCTCGACTCAACCTCTAGGATCTTGGATCCGCAGATCGTTGGCGAGGAGCATTACCGTGTTGCTCGTGATGTTCAGGCCGTTTTGCAGCGGTACAAAGCCCTGCAAGATATCATTGCGATTCTCGGCATGGACGAATTGAGCGAAGACGACAAACTCACGGTCGCACGCGCCCGAAAAATTCAGCGCTTTTTGAGCCAGCCCTTTGATGTTGCCAAAGTCTTCACCGGTTCAGAAGGAGTACAAGTCAAACTCGACGATACCATCGCTTCATTCAAGGCGGTCGTTGCCGGCGAATATGATCATCTACCAGAAGCTGCCTTCTATATGGTTGGTGGCATTGACGAAGTCATCGCTAAAGCGCAGCAAATGGCTGCCGAAGCTGCCTAGAGTAGAAAGAGCCATCAATCATGATCCCGTTTGAACTCGTCAGCCCCGAACGGCGCCTCGCTACTATGGAGGTGCAAGGCGTTCGCATTCCCGGTAGTGAGGGCGACATGACCGTGATGGCTCATCACGCGCCGTTAATTTCAACACTGAGACCGGGGATTTTGGGAATTGAAAGTTCCGAGGAACCGCAGGAATATATCGTCTTCGGTGGCTTTACGCAGGTCACCGCAGAACGAGTTTCAGTTTTGGCAGAAAGAGCCGTGCCCAAGTCCGAATTTACTGAAGAAATTTTGAGTACGGAAATTGAACAAGCCGAGAACGCAGTGACGAAAGCCGAAGCTTCCTCAGATCATGCCGCAATTGATGGCGCGACCAAGCGCCTCGCCGATATTAGAGCTCTTGCGGCACATGTCGCTTAACACTTATCGACCGGACAACGATTTCTCGCAACCAATGTGACGGGCGCAAATTCGATCGCCAGAACCCGCGAGAATATTGGCCATAATTCAACTACTTGTGCGACAAGCATATCATGTATATGACCGCAGGAAATGGTTTCGCATCAGACGAAAATTGGTCGCGTTTGATCACCTGCGAACCAAAATGTCGGAAAGTCGACTAACTTGCCGACATTCAGACTTGGAGCGCAAGGGTTTCATAGATTGGCAAAAGCGTCTCCGCTTCAAATAGGGACGACACACTCGTTCCGCTCCAGATATTTAAGATAGCTTGCGCGAAGATCGGTGCGGTTGGGATCACTCTAATATTTTGTGCCGAAAGCGTTTCCTCTTTCGGTGCAATAGTATCCGAAATTACCAAAGACTTCATTACCGAGTTGGTCACTCTGCTAACGGCTGGGCCGCTCAGTATCCCGTGTGAAATATACGCGTGAACCTCCTTAGCACCGCTTTGCTTGAGGACTTCAGCCGCTTTGCAAAGCGTGCCTGCGGTATCGCACATATCATCGACGATCAAACAGATTTTGTCGTCAACGTCGCCAATGATGGTCATTTCTGCAATCTCGCCCGCTCGCTCGCGCCGCTTATCAACGATGGCTAACGGTGCATCAATCCGCTTTGCGAGTTCGCGTGCTCGCGCAACCCCACCCACGTCGGGACTAATTACAAGTAAATTGTCAAGGTTATCTTTAAAGACGTTTTGTATATCAAGCGCAAAAATCGGTGATGCATAGAGATTGTCAACCGGTATGTCGAAAAAACCCTGAATTTGAGCAGCGTGCAGATCCATTGTCAATACGCGCTCAACTCCGGCGCTCACTAGCAAGTTCGCGACAAGTTTTGCGGTGATGGGCGTGCGTGCCTTGGTTCGACGGTCTTGTCGAGCATAACCAAAATACGGAATGACTGCGGTAATCCTGCTCGCCGATGAGCGTCGCAGCGTGTCGCACATGATAGCCAATTCCATCAAGTTATCGTTCGCAGGATTAGAGGTCGATTGGATGATGAACATATCTTCGCCGCGAACGTTCTCGAATACTTCAACGAATATCTCGCCGTCATTGAAGCGTTCAATGCGGGCATCAACGAGATCCACGTTCATCCCGCGATGCACACCCATTCTTCTTGCGATGGCCTCAGCCAGCGGCAGATTCGCGTTCCCCGCAATTAACTTCGGTTCAACACTGTTCGGCATATTTCCAGTCTCCCGCGCCCGCTTGCGTGATCAGTATCTTATTTTTTTGAAAAAATCCACTGCAATGTTGCAGCCTACTCGACGGTAAGCCTGAGGCCACGAGCAATCGCATTGCCGCGCTAAGCCGCTCCGATCAATTAGGTGCTGGCACGAGTGATGAACTGATAGCCCCGCTTGTTTAGCGTCCGCTGACACTGTCCTTGTATCGGCGAGAAACAATTTGATCCGGCGGCACCGCGATTGTGCGCTCGACGATACCATAAATACCCAATGGAATTCGCGTGGTCAAATTCACCAACCCTCTCTAGCCTGCCAAAATATCAAGCCTCGCAACGCCTCACTACGATTTCTGGCAGCCTATCAAAACCGACGATCGCCACAAACTGCGAGTTGCGCAAAATCGTCAACAACCACCCTAAGCGTCTACTACGAGGCTGTAAAATAGTCGCGTTTCTTCGGCGCATATGTGTCCTGCCAATGAATGGCGAATTTCATAAATTTGTTACAAAACCTTTTTGTTCGCTTAACAGAAGGGACTTAGCTTCACCACCATCAATACTATCTTCTCGTCACCAAGGATTCTAGGAGAAAAAATGTTAAACATAAAAATAGCCGCCTTGATGCTAGCGGCAATTGGATTTGCTTCGACCGGAGCCGCCGCCCGTGACAATATACAAATTGCGGGTTCATCGACTGTGCTACCCTATGCCTCTATTGTCGCGGAAATCTTCGGCGATAACTTCGACTTCCCGACCCCTGTGGTTGAGTCAGGGGGATCGTCCGCTGGTCTAAAGCGATTTTGCGAGGGGATCGGCGAAAACACCATTGATATCGCGAATGCTTCTCGTGCCATTCGGGAAAAAGAGATTAAGGCCTGCGCCGACAATGGCGTAACCGACATCGTTGAGGTACGGATAGGGTACGATGGGATTGTATTTGCAAGCCAACTTGATGGGCCCGCCTTCAATGCATTTACGCCGTCGGATATATTCAATGCCCTAGCACCAAAGGTAATGGTAAATGGTGAATTGACCGAAAATCCCCATCCAAAGTGGTCGGACTTCAATAATGAACTTCCCGACACCGAAATACTGGTGTTTATTCCTGGCACCAAGCATGGCACCCGTGAAGTATTCGAGGAAAAGGTCATTGCATCAGGCTGCCAAGCGACAGGCGCTCTTGACGCAATGATTGCCGCAGGAATGTCGGAAGACGATGCCGAAAATGCCTGTCTCGAAGTGCGGACCGATGGCCGATCTGTCGATATTGATGGTGATTACACGGAAACGCTCGCTCGCATTGATGCGAATCCAAACGGCATCGGCGTATTCGGTCTCGCCTTTTACGAGAACAACACTGATCGGCTGAAAGTGGCAACAATGTCAGGAACAAGTCCAACAACAGAAACCATTGCTTCTGGAATTTATCCCGTTTCACGCCCATTGTTTTTCTACATCAAGAAAGCGCACATCGGCGTCATTCCAGGACTGCAAGAATTCGTCGACTTCTTTGTATCTGATCAAATTGCCGGCCCCACCGGCCCGCTAGCGCAGTATGGATTGGTATCCGATCCGGCATTAGCCGATACGCAAGCGACGGTTGCCGCTGGGAAGATAATGGGAAGTGGCTCATGAAGCAAACGAGGAAGGCGGTGCTTGCACCGTCTTCTTCAATTCAGGCAAGTCTATTGCCCAAACAACTTCTTGATTGAATTCAAGCAAATAACACCGGCGTCGAAGGGTTGCGCTCTGTACACTTCGAAAAAAGACTTCTATTGATGCAACCAATTTCAGCATCTTGCCACACTACCAGTTTTCAGTTCGACGCAAATCTTGACTCCCAAATGATCGTGAAACGCCTTTGATGCCGATCTCATGGCTTCTACTAACTCTTTTTGGCTTGGCCGCGCTCGGATTTTGGCTAGGACAAACACGAGCCCTAAAGAGTGCTAACGGGGATCGCAAGGCACTCCACTCATTACCAAGCTATTACGGCGGTACCGTCGTAATTTGGACGATCTTGCCATCATTAACTCTTCTGATTGCGTGGTTGTTTATCCAATCACCAGTCATTGAAGGATTCGTCGTCAGGAGTTTGCAGTCAGAAACAGCTGACGGTGATCATGCGAGCAGCCTCATGATGGCCGATGTGCGGCGAATGGCGGCAGGCCTTGAGATTATCAGCGGAGCGAAGGACCTTGAACAGAACATCATCAATTACTCGGATGAGGGATTAAAAAACTTCCAAGATCAATTATCAGCAAACGGGATTGCTTTAGGTTCTGACCTAACACCGGAAATTCTTACCGCGGCGCAAACCTATCTGAAGCTGTCAGACACCAGTAGCTTTTGGATGAACTTGGTCGTGTGTGTCGTTAGTATCCTGGGCTTGGCATTCGGGGTCTTTCGGTCAAACAAAGACTTCCGTGCTCGTAACGTGGTCGAACGCGGCATCATGATGACTTTGATTTGTGCCGCCTCAATCGCAATCTTAACGACGGCCGGAATACTGCTATCATTGATTTTCAATACGATTGAGTTCTTTCAACTCTATCGTCCGATTGACTTCTTTTTTGGTTTCGAGTGGGCGCCTAGCTTTTCTGGAAGAGGTGGTAATTCGTTGTTGGGCGTAATCCCACTATTATGGGGTACATTCTATGTATCACTTATCGCCCTACTCGTCGCCGTTCCAATCGGACTTTTTTCAGCAATATACCTCTCCGAATATGCCTCAAAAAGAGTTCGAGCGTTCGCCAAACCCCTGCTTGAGGTCTTAGCTGGTATACCAACAATCGTCTATGGCCTGTTTGCCCTATTGACCGTCGGCCCGATGCTTATGAGGGCCTTCGGTGATGAAACCATCGGCCTCATGTCGGGCGGAAACGCAGTAATTACAGCTGGCTTGGTTATGGGTATTATGTTGATCCCGTTTGTAAGTTCTCTCTCAGATGACATAATAAATGCCGTCCCACAGGCTCTTAGGGAGGGCTCATACGGTCTTGGTGCGACGCAATCGGAAACGATTCGACAAGTGATTTTGCCCGCCGCCCTACCAGGAATTGTCGGTGCGATTCTGCTCGCCGCGTCTCGAGCAATCGGCGAGACCATGATCGTCGTTCTTGGTGCCGGTGCTGCCGCGCGATTATCTCTCAATCCCTTCGATGCTATGACGACCGTAACCGCCAAAATTGTCAGTCAGCTGACGGGTGACAGTGATTTTTCCTCCCCCGAAGTCCTTGTTGCATTTGCACTCGGAACCACGCTGTTCTTACTCACGCTCGCGCTCAATGTTCTTGCGCTTTACATCGTTAGACGATACCGAGAGCACTATGAATGACCAATAACGGTATGCCCCAAGATTTACCTATCCCTGCGCGCTCGCTAAAGTCAACTAATGCGCACTCGCGGCGTCGGCTTCGAGCTGAAAAATGCTTTCGTGCCCTCGGTGTTTCTGCGATGGTTACAGCACTGCTTTTCTTATTGCTGCTCGTCATGTCAATCGTCTCCAATGGGCTGCCAGCGTTTAAAAGAACAATAATGAGCGTTGATTTCGTTCTCTCTCAAGAGCAGTTTGAGGAAGCTGAAGCCGCACTGTTGAAGACAGGGGTCTATTCAGATTTTTTTACTCAATCACTCGTCGAAACTATTCAAGCATTGGACATCCCAATTGAGGTCGATCAAGGAACGATAAATCGTTTACTTGGCAAAGTTGGTTCGATTTTGCGTGAGCATTATCGTAGCAACACAGATCAGCTTGGACAAGCTGTCACCTTCGAGATACCGATGGCTTCGCGGGTTGACCGCTACTACAAGGGAACGCTTTCGCGCGAAGGAATCTCCAGCAACAATCGCTTTATTCGAGCATCTGACTTGGACTTAGCTGATACCCTTAGGGAAGCTGGGCTCATTCGTCAGACTTTCAATTGGCAGTTCCTAACGGGCGTTGATTCGAGTGTCGATAATCCCGGTGGTGCTGGAATTGGGGCTTCGGTTCTGGGTTCGTTTTTTATGATGCTTGTCGTGCTCGTGCTTTCCTTGCCGATTGGAGTTGCGGCCTCAATTTATCTTGAAGAATTTGCGGCCAAGAACTGGTTAACCGATTTTATTGAAGTTAATATTTCCAACTTAGCTGCTGTGCCTTCTATAGTCTTTGGAATCCTCGGCCTCGCGGTGTTCATTCAGTTCATGCATTTGCCGCAATCAGCACCTTTGGTTGGTGGTTTAGTTCTAACGCTTATGACCTTACCAACAATCATAATCTCGACACGTGCTTCATTGAAGGCTGTTCCACCCTCAATTCGTGACGCGGCTCTAGCCGTCGGTGCCTCAAAAATGCAGGCGGTATTCCACCATGTCCTGCCACTAGCGATGCCTGGAATTCTAACGGGTACAATCATTGGCCTAGCACAAGCACTCGGGGAAACTGCTCCTTTGCTGCTTATCGGTATGGTTGGATTCGTTGCTCGCTATCCAGACACGATCTTGGCTGGATTCGAAGGACCCAACTCAGCTATTCCAGCCCAGATATTTAACTGGGCCTCGCGATCTGATGCAATTTTTGCCGAAAAAGCATGGGGCGGAATCATCATTCTGCTGCTATTTCTGATGTCGATGAACATTGTTGCTGTCCTCTTGCGGCGCCGCTTTGAGCGTCGCTGGTGACCAAAGGCCTCTGACCATGTATGATGCTTCTCATTCAGATAGCGACGTTGTCAGCCGCGAGTATAAAATTTCCGCTCGCGGCGTTGATGTTTTCTACGGCGACAATCATGCGATCAAAGAGGTAACTGCCGATTTTGATGACAAAACCGTAACCGCATTTATCGGTCCGTCAGGCTGTGGAAAATCCACATTCTTGCGCTGCATTAATCGCATGAACGACACCATTGCTTCGGCGAGAGTTATGGGAGAAATCCTCGTTGACGGTGAAGATATCTACGATCCGCAAGTTGATCCTGTGCAATTGCGGGCACGGGTCGGCATGGTTTTTCAAAAACCGAATCCCTTTCCGAAGTCAATTTTTGACAACGTGGCTTATGGACCCAAAATTCATGGGATGGCTCGAGGCAAAGCTGAACTCCAGGATGTCGTCGAGTCGGCCCTGCGGCGCGGTGCCATTTGGGACGAGGTTAAAGATCGCTTAGATGAACCAGGGACAGGTTTGTCTGGGGGTCAACAACAGCGCTTGTGTATTGCGCGAGCGGTTGCCACCGAGCCGGAAATTCTTTTGATGGATGAACCATGTTCGGCACTGGATCCTATAGCGACCGCGCAAATCGAAGAATTAATTGACGAATTGCGGCAGAACTATTCTGTGGTGATCGTCACTCACTCAATGCAGCAGGCCGCAAGAGTGAGCCAAAAGACGGCATTTTTTCACCTCGGCAATCTTGTTGAATACGATGATACGGGGCAAATTTTTACAAATCCAAAAGACCCGCGTACTGAAAGCTACATCACTGGGCGTATCGGATAAGAATTCGTTCGTGGTACCCTGCTCGGAAGCAGTTCTTGCATAACAAACCAAAAGCCACCGATAAACCCGGCCAATGAGCCGTATTTAAGGGATTACGCCCTTGATGGCTGCAACCCGACGTAAGTCGTACCGTCAAAGCTGGTCAAGATGGACGTCTCTGGGTCCTCAGTGATTATCAGCAATTGCGAGGAAATTAGAGTTCTTACCCGCTCTACCATCAACGGGGTGACGCGAAACCCCGCAATGACTTCCCGCCGCTGACTTGCAAGAAACTCTGAACGAAGTCAGCATAACTCGCAGGACTGGATAAACCTGAATGTGCTTTGCTGGGCACCCAGCATGGCATCCACCGCTTCATTGGATCATATCGCCGCCAGGGGTCACAAAGTTTGAAGGAAAACTTTGAGCGTCGGCGGCATTTACAGTTGACACAGCCTACGCAACCGCCCGCGCGAAGATGAATGCGAAGCAACCGTTTCCAGCACGGATTAGGTAAGTGGTTTGCCCTTGGTTTTGCGCAAGTGCGTTTTGTCACGAACGCCAGGGGCTGATCTTGTCCAGCGGAAGATTCATGAGTTCTATCCGCAGACGTCAGATCATCTCAATCCTTGTCTTCAATAATGCTCTCGAATCGAATCTATGCAGGGATAATGCAGCTACCTGGATGTCCACGAGATGATCCCGACCTCTATGAACCCAGGATTGATCAGATACACCGAACACCAAGAATAGACATTCAGGCGACTATATGGAACTCATTTTTCGTGCCCTTAATACTTCTCCTCAGTTCCTCCGAAGCGATTCAAAACCAAAAAGGTCCCGAAGCTGTCGTATTGCGAAGCACATGCTTAGTCTGATAAAGGAAATCCTATATTCACAGAAACATTCTCAATCCAGTTCACTCTCCTTGTGAAGTTGCGAGAGGCGATAGAATGACCGCAAATAAAGCCACTGTACTTGTTGTTGAAGATGAGCACGCACAGCGAGAAATCCTTCTCTACAATCTGAAGGCGGAGGGATTTTTCGTCTTAAGCGCTGCTGATGGCGACGAAGCGCTATTGCATCTTGAGGAAAATACCCCCGACTTGATTCTTTTGGATTGGATGTTGCCAAAGGTATCAGGTATTGAAATCTGTCGTCGCGTAAAGAAGAGTAAGGCTCTTCAAACTATACCGGTGATTATGTTGTCAGCGCGTTGCGAAGAATTTGATCGAGTACGAGGACTGGAAACTGGAGCGGATGACTATGTCGTAAAGCCATACTCGGTCGTCGAACTGATGGCTAGGGTGCGGGGCTTGCTTCGGCGCACCAGAGCGTCAGTCTGCAGTAAGCAGCTTACCTTTGAAGACATTGTTCTTGATAGCGAGACATATCGGGTAACGCGTGACGGCTTGGAGGTAAAACTCGGTCCAACCGAGTTTCGCCTTCTTAGCAACTTTATGGAGAAACCCTTGCGAGTATGGTCGAGAGAGCAATTGCTTGATCGGATCTGGGGCCAAAACATTTATGTTGATACCCGTACCGTTGATGTTCATATCGGCCGCCTACGCAAAGCACTGTGTAAGCATGGCGGCAATGATCCAATCCGAACCGTCCGCAGTGCTGGATATTCTCTCGGATGAGGTAAGGTTGCCAAAAATAGCGCGACGAGATTGTCACGGTCACGATGCTTGTCACGCGTTACTCAAGATCAGCTAGTCGTGACGACCAATTTTTTGGATGATCAAGGTAATTGAATAATTCAACACGCTTGACCGACGGTGGTGTCGTAGCCGTGTATTCAACTCGTTCATACTCCGCTAATCAAAGGCAACAGAGATTTTCTTCCGAGTTAGTCAAGGCGTTATCAAAATGACTTCGGCTGTCGAACCCGCAAGTATCGCGACAAACTCCACCTTGAGAATGCAGTTCGCCGCCACGCTTGTAGGGTTATTTCACGTTTAGCAAAGCCGACGTGGCTCATCGCCCAAAATCTTCAATCCGCAATTGGCACGCATCCGCCCGACTTGAGCCTAAAACTATTCACCCAACTCTTCTTCGGAGCCATATTCTTGTAATCATGAGCGGCAGGTAATCTCGCCTAACCCGTATATTACTCGCGAAGCCGACCACCCGTAACGCGCTGAACATTCGCTATAATCTTTGAACAAACTTTCTCAATCTCAGCTTCAACTAGCGTGGCTTGGGACGGCTCTAGCCTCACGGTAAAGGCAATCGATTTCTCACCCGCATCAATGTTTTCACCAGAGAAACTGTCGAAAACTCGTACCTCGGCAATCAATGACCGGTCGACCGCTGCCGCGGCTTTGACAATGGAAACCGCCTCAACTCGTGTACCGACAACAAAGGAAAAGTCTCGTTCTACAGTTTGGAAATCACTCACAACCATTGGCTCACGACTAGTAGACGGCTGTCTCTTTGCCGGTAACTCGTCCAAATATATCTCGAAAGCCATTGCTGACCCCGAGATCGCAAGTGCTGCCAACGTACGTGGGTGTAACTCGCCATATATCGCTAAGTTCTTATTTGGTCCAAGGCCAATCACCCCGTGCCGACCAGGATGCCACCAATCTGCAGCGCCACGCCGAATCTGTGCATTCTTCGGGGCTCCTGCCGCATCTAGCACCGCTTCTACATCAGCCTTGACATCGAAGACATCTATGCAACGCGAATCGCCATGAACATCACGCGGTCCAGTATTGCCGACCAAAACCCCCGCCACGCACGTCGCTTGGGCGTCGCAATCTTCAACGGAGAAAACCGGACCAATTTCAAAGACCGCTAGATCTTGAAAGCCTCGCGCCTGATTTCGCGCAATCACCTGTAGAATACCTGGTAACAGACTCGGCCGCATATGGGTTAACTCGGACGAAATTGGATTCGCGAGCATCAACCGAGAATCACCCCCACCAAAAGCTTCCGCAGCCGCTTTACCAATGAAGGAGTATGTCAAACATTCGCTGTACCCAAGCATTGCGCAGGTACGTCTCGCCTGTGCCTTGCTATCGTGCTGTGGCGATAGCACCGCAGGCGCAACCCCCTCCGCCAGTCGCTTCAATGGTTTTGCTGCAAGATTTGAAAGAGAGACGATCCTTGCTATCTCTTCTGCAAGGTCGGCCTCTCCCATTATATCGGGACGCCAACTTGGGACGTTAACCATGTCCCCGTCCACCCTGAACCCGAGGTCTTTGAGAACTCGTCTCTGGGTCACTTCTTCAATATCCATCCCGATCAGTGAGCAGACGCGGGAAGGATTAAGCTTATAGGCCCGCGAACTATCTGGCACCTCACCAGCAACAATGGCTGATTCTGCTGTCCCACCACAAAGACTCAAGATCATTTCAGTCGCCGAACAGAGCCCTAGCTCAGTGTAATTTGGATCGACCCCCCGTTCGAACCGATATCGGGCATCTGATAAAATCTTCAGACGGCGGCCCAGCGTAGCAATCTCAATCGGATTCCACAGGGCACTCTCCAAAAACACATTTTTGGTTGTTTCGGTTACGGCAGTAGACATGCCGCCGATTATCCCGGCGATGCTGACGGGTCCACTGTCATCGGAAATGATCGTCGCACCCTGCGGCAACTGATAAACCTTATCATCAAGCGCGTGCAGCTGTTCTTCCCCCGTCGCACGATGAACGCGCAGTCCACGCACCAGTTTGTCAGCGTCAAAAACATGTAGCGGCCGATTTTGATCGTAGGTGAAGAAGTTCGTGATATCGACTAGCGCCGAAATCGGGCGCACACCAACAGCCTTGAGAAGATTTTGCATCCATTCCGGCGACGGATCATTTGAAACACCGCGTATCACCCGACCGGTGAATAACGGACATCCGGAGATTGTATCTGGAGCAATTTCGACCGGGATAGAGGGTGTTGACCCGTTGAACGATTTTATAGCAGTTTCAAGCTTCAGGGTGCCAAGGCCCCGTGCAGCAAGATCTCTTGCAATGCCATGGACACCGAGGGCGTCGGGACGATTAGGCGTTATTTCTATTTCGATAACGGGATCAACGGCTTCGGGCCGATGCTCTTGAAGCCAATCGATAAACCGCTCCCCCACCGCACCCGAATCTAACTCAATAATGCCGTCGTGCTCGTCCGATAACTCCATCTCACGCTCGGAGCACATCATTCCAAAACTTTCAACGCCACGAATTTTGCCGATGCCAATCATACTATCTATTCCAGGAACGTAGGTTCCGGGCTTGGCGAGCACGACAGTAATTCCTGCTCGGGCATTGGGCGCCCCACAGACTATTTCCTTGTTTCCCTCGTCAGTGAGCACATCACACACGACGAGCCTATCGGCATTCGGATGCTTTTTGGCGGAGATTACCTTGGCTAGTGTAAATGTAGCAAGCCGTTCCGACGGATCAATTATCGCGTCCACTTCCAAGCCGATATCGGTCAGCGCCTCGCCGACTTCTGCTACCGTTGCCGCTGTGTCAAGGTGGCGTTTTAACCATGACATCGTAAGCTTCATACAACTATTCTCCACTCTTCGATACTGAAATTTGGCGTCGCGCCTCAACGGTATGCTAGTCTCATCGTGAGGTAGCCAAGTCAACCGACCTGAGATGATGAGATCGCCTTAAGTACCAACAGATCAGAAGCCCCATTTCAATATATTCATCGCGAAATGCAATTGCGAAAATCCTGTTGGTACAAGCGCTTCACACTAGCATCAGAAACTCCTTGAGTTGAACAGATCTAGAGTCACTGCCGTTGTGGCATCAGGGATACGAATACGGAATGTCCAGAAGTTCATCAAGTTGTCGAGCAATCCATCCGTGAGGGATGAAATGACCGCTGGGATGACTATCGAAGATCACCTGCCCCGCGCCGCAATTCGACCACTGCCAACGACGAAATCTCAGCCATTTACGTGCCTGCCATTGAGATTCTACTGGAGAGGAGTGACAACGCAATTCCTCACGCCAATGTTGTAATGGATAGTCAGTATTCCCGTTCAGCGTTATCGGAAACCTCATAACCGTATCGCTTAGCCCATGAACATGGCGCACTTCCTGCGGCACGCCGCTACACGCTTGATCAAGTGGTATCATTCCCGATATGGCTAGCAAGGCTCTGATTTCAAAACCGCCGTCGCAGGCGTAACGCCATGCCATCGCAGCTCCATAGGAATAACCGGAAATAAAAACATTGGCGTGATCGACGGGATACCGCCGCGCAACATCTTGTAGGACTTCCGATGCGAATATCACATCTTCCGAATTCTGTTGCCAAAACTGCCACGTTCCATTTCGCCCATTAGGCGCGACCAACAGTACGCCGCGCCGAACTGTTGCCGCTGCAATGCGCCGATGTTTAACAATTAAACTGCTCTTTCTTCCCCAACCATGAAAATGCAGCAAAATGGGCATCGCCGTTTTCCCATCCCACTCATCTGGTAGAAGAAGTTGATAACTGCGATCTTGCAGATGACATTCCAAATTCTCCGAACAAGAATCGACAGTTTCGGCAGCAAAGGCGTCACCGCCTAAGGCAAAGAGCACGGCGGTAGCTGACAAGAAAATCGCCACCCAAATCTTGGTCGCTACGAATTTCCGGCGACGAAAGTCAATGGTATCAAGTCTGGACAAGTTGCAACGCAGTTGCTTCCAAAAGTATGTCAGTTCTTGCTTCATTAATTTTATTGAACAGCGTCAGTACAAGTCAAAATTCAAATCCTGCACAATTCTGAAAATGTAAAGAGGCTCAGTAACGTTGAGCAAGAGAAGCGCACGATGTTTATCGTAACCTGCAGAAGTGCTCTCCCGATCGGATCGTTCTAAAATGGGCAAAAACGGCAGACCACTTTGTTGAAAAGTGTTCTGCAATGAATATGGTTTCTGGACTTGACTGCGACTTGAGAGTTGCTCCTAAGCACCTCAAATTCCATCATTACAGGCATAGCTAATGAATGACTTTTCTTCTTCTGTAATTGCAATAATATGCTGTAATGGGCAGGGGATGGGCAAATGAAAACGCGACGATTACTTTTTCCGATCTCTCGCCTTTTAGGCGGTGCAACCGATTCTTGTTAGGAAAACATATTGGTTCAACTGGCAAGCGACCGTATTATCTGCATGTCATTACTTCACAGGAGAGGCTGATCAACAAGAGTTTCAGCTTAGCAAAATTGAGACTGAAAACTCATGCAGCGTAAGTCGTGATAACGCCATAGCTGCTCACCCGCCAAATTTGAGAGGAAGATAACTTGATCACTGTTGTCGGCGCCCTTCTTGGTGCCATACTCGGATATCTGGCCGCAAAGCGACAGGACGGTGACTCGCTTGATCTGCTGCAGTACACAATCGCCTACGCCATAGCGTTTGCTCTATTGGGGCTGTTGATTACGATTATTCTCCACCGTACCTTCCTTTAATTGAGGAGTATATTGTTCAAAAAAGATGATTCTAATTTACAAACGTTCGCGATGGACAGCTATGACGAGCACGGGTCATAACAATGGGCGTTGTGCGTGCCGTTGAAAGTTTGGACCTGTCGGGCAGGGATGTTGCTGCGGTTCTTGGGCTTTCGGAACCGACCGTATCACGGATGCGAAGCGATGAGTTTCGGCTAGAGGAAGGATCAAGAGCCTTCGAACTTGGCGCGATGTTTATTCCCCTATTCCGGTCGCTTGACGCAATCACAGGGGGTGACGGCAAGGTTGCTCAAACTGGCTGTGGAATGAAAACTGGGCACTTGGCGGTCGTCCACTTGATCAGATCAAGATGATTTCAGGACTGACCAATGGGCTTACCTAATCTTGATTCCAAACCCGCCCCGCTCCGAGCAACCGGCCGTCGACGAAACTTTCTGTCGGTTGTCTGGCGGCGTATCAAGGCACAGCACGTCGTCTCCAGACTTAATATTGTCGATACGCCGGACGAGCAACATCGGCTTGAAGACATTCTTGATGAGACAAAGCTACCGGTTCCGCCAGCGTACACGGGTCTTCACTATCTCAACATAACACCGTTTCGCCAATAGCTTTATTCGAATGGCTCGCGTTTTCGAAAATCCCCCCCCCCAGCATTTATTACGTACCCGAAGCACCTGCGACGGCAAATATTGAGACCGCTTTTCATCTTCAATTATTCTAAGCCGACTCTCGGGGCACACCCTTTACGTTCTAACCCAGCAAACACAACACATTCGAAGTACTGGTGAAAACGGCAAATGCAATCAATCTAATGACCAAACCATTCAAGTAGCCGCGGTTTTCGCAAATCGCGGCTACTTGGCGGTAAAGCACGCTTTTTTGGGGCGCATTTTAGCGATTAAATTGATGACCATAAGCGGCGGCGGGTTAAGCGACTGCCGCGAAATCTGGATGCACCCGGAAGACTATGAACCTTGTCAGCAGTTCGAAAAAACCGCGCACAGTGAAGGTATCCAGATCATCCACTATGCTTCTGTCCACGATCCCGACCGCAGTCCAAATGCCGCCATTCTCAACCGCGAGGCCTTTACAGTATCATCACCAACCCAAATCTAAACTTGGCGTCTCTGGTTAAACAAGGCAGGCGTGCATGCCATTTACGCGTTTGAGAACATAAAGTTCAATCTTCCCCCGAAGTCTGACAAACCGATCTCAGGTTAGAAGCCTTCGATTGGGTAAGAACTAGTTGAAAATTTAAACGAGAGTGGTTGAAAGCCGGTAATTCGCACAAATATGTTGGAGTCGACTTGCTAACGGCGTACCTGCTTGCCTAGTGATGGCTTCCTGTACTCGTTACGGAAAGCAAGAATAAAGTGAAGTGCATAACGTAAGTGGTAGCCCGGATATCCCGGACGGTCTATTATCGGCGCACGCATAGGGGCGCGTCGTCTTCTATGGTGTTGGGAAATCTTATTCGGCTGGCTTGCGGAGCTTTTCGGATTGACGGCGGAACTCTATTCGCGATTACAAATCATTGCGAATCCGAAGCATTCCGCCTCGACAAGGCCCTCAAGAAGTATGCAGAAATGGGGTATGATAAGATGCCGACTGCGCTAACGGAGCTAGCAAAAGTAGGCGAAGTGAAAGGGGTGAAGTTACTTGCTGCTACGCCCATTGGTTGACAACAGACGTTGTGGTAAGACAGAGCCATGAAGTCATCAGACTAAGCAACGAGGTTAACCATGAACGTCAAGGCGGCCGTGCATACGGCAAAGGAATACGTCGCAGAGCTTTACTCGGATGAACTGGCTAGGCATATCGGTGTCGAGGAAGTGGTATTCGATGAACTCAGCAGTACTTGGAAGGTGACCATCGGGTTTTTTGGCCATGGGACGAGAACCTCGGACTGTCAGGGATACTAGGCGTAGCGGCTGACGATGAATCCGCTCTATGGAAGGGACGCTCATTCAAGGTTGTAGAGGTCGATGACAGCACCGGTAGCGTTAAGTCATTAACTCACTGGTCCATATCTTCTCAGAACTGACCCGATGTGTTTGGAGTGCAGATGTTCTCTTCGCACTCATCGTCACAATATCCTAAAACAATTGCGTACGGGCAAACGGCCCACTTTTCCAAAATCACACTGGAACTGATTTAACCTACTTTCGTCAGCAAGAAGTCACTTTTTCAATATGTTTTTGCCATTTTTCACGGCGCTACGCGACGCAAGAGTACCAGTATCATTACGAGAATACCTCACCTTCTTGGACTGCCTGAAGCAAGGATTGGGGTCATTTGATCCCGAACATTTCTACTTCTTGGCCCGAAGCGCACTGGTCAAAGATGAGCGAAACATTGATGCTTTTGATCGCGCATTTTCGTATGCCTTTCGAGGTTTAGAAACCGCGAGCGAACAAGAATTACTTCAGGCACTTGATCTTCCGGCCGACTGGCTCACAAAGATCGCTGAACGACATTTGACGGCGGCAGAAAAAGATCAGATCAAAGCCCTTGGTGGGTTTGATCAATTAATGAAAACCCTGCGTGAACGCCTCGCGGAACAAAAAGAACGACATCAAGGTGGCAATAAATGGATCGGAACCGCCGGGACCTCCCCATTCGGTGCCTACGGTTATAACCCGGAAGGTGTGCGTATCGGGCAAGCGGAAAGTCGTCATCAACGAGCGGTTAAGGTATGGGACCGACGTGAATTCAAAAACTTTGATGATCAAGTTGAACTCGGAACCCGAAATATCAAAGTTGCGCTCAAACGACTGCGACGATGGGTGCGCGAAGGTGCTGTCGATGAGATCGACTTAGATGGAACGATCCGCGCCACGGCCAAGCACGGGTATCTCGACGTGAAAACAAGGCCCGAGCGTCACAACGCAGTAAAAGTCTTGCTGTTTCTTGATGTCGGCGGGTCAATGGACCCGCATGTTGCCCTGATAGCGGAACTCTTTTCCGCCGCAAGAGCCGAATTCAAACATCTTGAGTATTTCTACTTTCACAATTGCCTCTATGAGGGCGTATGGCGCGACAACCAACGACGATGGGAAAACCAAACGCCAACTCTTGAAGTTCTAAAAACCTACGGGACAGATTACAAATGTATTTTTGTCGGTGATGCTTCAATGAGTCCTTATGAAATTGTTTTAGCGGGGGGAGCCAACGAACATTGGAACCAAGAAGCGGGCGAAACATGGCTAAACCGTGCTCGTGCGCAATGGCCCGCCAATCTTTGGATCAATCCGATTCCAGAAATTTATTGGGATCAAACGGCGTCAATTGGCATGGTCCGAAAGATATTCGATGATCGAATGGTTCCCTTAACCCTCGCAGGATTAGAGCACGGAATGCGACAACTGACGCGCTAGTCTTCTCAATCAGACCAGCACCCACTATTGATGCAACCGTCAGAAAACACTACCTTCGAACATAGTGACGACTTGAGGAGTTGCGATCAATGGAATTCGCTCTAACCGAGGATCAAGACGCTGTATTTGATATGGTGTGTGCTTTTAGTGAGGCAGAAATCGGGCCTTATGCCCAACGTTGGGAAGAAGACGGAACTATCCCCCGCAGCCTCTGGCCAAAAGCTGGCGATCTCGGACTCGGTGGAATCTATGTCTCGGAAACCAACGGCGGAACTGGTCTCTCTCGTCTTGATGCCACCCTAATTTTCGAAGCCATGTCGATGGCGTGCCCGTCAGTTTCTGCCTTTCTATCGATCCACAATATGTGCGCCGATATTTTGGCTACGTACGCTCATAGCGATCTCCAAAATCAAATTCTCAATGAGGTCATTAGCCTCAAGCGCATCATTTCCTATTGTTTGACTGAGCCCGGATCGGGTTCTGATGCCGCCGCGCTCGCGACACGAGCTGAGCGAACTGATGGTGGCTATATTCTGAACGGAACCAAAGCCTTTATATCTGGCGCCAGTTATTCTGATGGCTACATTGTCATGGTTCGAACTGGTCAGGAAGGTGCCAAAGGAATTTCTGCTATTTTTGTGGATAAAGATGCAAAGGGGATATCATTTGGTGCCCTCGAAAGAAAAATGGGATGGCAAGCGCAACCAACGGCACAAGTTCAATTTGATAACTGTTTCGTACCATCAGAACACCTTATCGGCGTTGAAAATCAAGGCTTCCACTACGCAATGGCAGGTCTTGACGGCGGTCGATTAAATATCGCTGCCTGTTCACTCGGCGCAGCACAAGCGGCCATGAACAAAACCATTGATTACATGCAAGAACGTAAGGCGTTTGGTAAGTCACTTGATCAATTTGAAAGCCTCCAGTTTCGCTTAGCTGATCTTGAAATTGACTTGCAAGCCGCCCGAGTTTTTCTTCGACAAGCTGCTTGGAAATTCGATCAGCAAGAACCTGACGCCAGCAAACACTGCGCTATGGCAAAGAAATTTGTCACCGAGATTGGCTCAAAGGTTGTTGATCAATGCCTGCAACTGCATGGCGGCTACGGCTATTTGACCGACTACGGAATTGAGAAACTCGTGCGCGATCTTCGGGTGCATCAAATTTTGGAAGGAACGAACGAAATCATGCGAATCATCACCGCCCGACATCTGCTTTCGAACCAACAATGAATGACCTCGCTATTCGTATTGATGGTCTCGCAGGTCGGGTCACCCTACAACGACCCGCACAGCTCAATGCTTTAACTCATGACATGTGTCTTGCCATTGAAAATGCAATTGACGAATGGCGCGCTACCGACGCTGTAGAACTTATCTTGCTTGACGCCATCGGGGAAAGAGCGTTCTGCGCTGGCGGCGATATTATTGAAATCTATGAAGCTGGAACCAAAGGACATTTTGAATGCGCAAGAGAATTTTGGTGTGATGAGTATCGCCTCAACGCTAAACTGGCGACCTATCCCAAGCCTATTGTCAGTTTCTTACATGGCTACACAATGGGCGGTGGCGTTGGTCTCGGATGTCATGTTTCCTGCCGAATCGTCGGCGAAACAAGCAAAATTGCAATGCCCGAATGTGGTATTGGCTTAGTTCCTGATGTCGGTGGTTCCTTACTATTGGCAAGAGCACCTGGTCGACTCGGAGAATTTTTGGGCACAACAGGAACCCGCATGAATGCGGCGGATGCAATTTATGCTGGCTTCGCTGATAAGTTTATTCCTGAAGCGAATTGGGATGATCTCAAATCGACCCTCGCGTCTTCTGGTGAAGTGGCTTCTATCGCAGATTATGCTCAACCAACTTCGAATTCGAGATTCGAGTCTCAACTGAGCAATATAGATTCCCATTTTGGTGGTGAGACTCTCGTCGATATTAAAAATTCCCTTGCCGTTGACGATACCGAGTTTGCCGCCAAGGCCCTTAAAGATTTGTCGCGGGGCTCGCCGCTAGCAGTCGCTTGTACAGTTGAGATTATTCATCGCCTCAAGAACTCTTCAAAGCAAGATATTCAAACGGCACTCGAACTTGAATACCGGTTCACGTCTCGGGCAATGGAGCATGGCGATTTTCTCGAAGGTATTCGAGCGCAGGTAATTGCGAAAGATCGGAACCCTTCTTGGCAATATGCCGCGGGATCGGTGCCGGCCACAGCGATGTCGAAAATGCTTCTCCCGCTCGGAGAGAATTCACTAACTGCAAAGATTTGGAGTACAAAATGAAAATCGGCTTTATTGGCTTAGGAAACATGGGGGCACCGATGGCCCATAATCTGGCTAAGGCTGGTCACGATGTCATCGGCTTTGACTCGCAACCGCGATTGGTTCCGATGGTGACGGCGGCCGCAAGCCTTTCGGATGCTGTGGCCACGGCCGACGCCGTCATTACCATGTTGCCGGACGGTAAAATCGTTCAGGCGGTAGCTGCGACTATTATTCCGTCAATGACCACAGGAACTAGCTTCATCGACTGCTCCACGATTGATGTTCAAACAGCGAAAAAAGTTGCTGCTGATGCCAGAAACGCTGCTCTCATGCCCCTTGATGCCCCAGTTTCGGGTGGGACGCTAGGTGCCACCGGAGGAACACTTACCTTTATGGTTGGTGGTCAGTTGGAAGCCTTTGAAAAAGCGGTTCCTTTGTTTGATATAATGGGGTCCAAGAGCGTTCATTGTGGTGAGAGTGGCACTGGTCAGGTTGCAAAAATCTGCAACAACATGATTGCTGGTGCTACAATGATTGCCACCTGCGAGACCATCGTCCTCGCCGATAAACTAGGGTTAGACCGTCAGAAACTTTTCGACGTTGTGTCTACTTCATCGGGAAATAGCTGGACAATGAGCAGCTACTGCCCCGCTCCCGGAATTGGCCCGAAATCACCCTCTGACAACGATTTTCTTCCCGGCTTTGCCTGTGAACTGATGCTCAAAGACCTTCGATTGAGTCAGCAAGCTGCAGAGCAGGTAGCTGCCGATACGCCCATGGGTGCCCTTGCTTGTCATCTGTATCAACAGTTCGTAGAAATTGAGGATGGTGAGGGTCGGGATTTCAGTGCAATGTTACGTCGATTTGAAGGTCGCCGGCGCCACGACGATGAAAATTGAATCAAAATCAAATGCCCCAACGCAAAGCTATAGCAGTTATTCCCGTGCATATTATAAGGAAGTGAGTGCCGCGTTCTCCGCGTCGATGGTCGGATCCGTGCGCGTTAACGACTAAGGTTCCTGCCAGTGATCAGACGGCAAATCGTTGGGCGGCCACGGGCGCCAAATCGTCAGCCAGGGCAAAACAGTTTCCTTAATGGGTAGAGTCTGATTTTGTTCTGTCCTTCTACGAGCGTTGGCGCCGGACTGCTTAACCACGTGCCACGCCCATCCAATATGGATTCTAACACTTCAAACTTGGTGCGAATGATGTAACCATGCTCCGCATAGCAGGCTGATGACAGGAAAGTCATATGGCCTTTCTTGCGAGACTCCTTGGAATGGATTTGAAGCGGTCTTCGTTTAGTTTTGGTTGATAATTCTCCAGATCGTTAACCTCACAACACTCAACAAAGCGTTTGACGTGTTTGTCATAGATCACCCAGTTTGAGCAATTGCTGCTTCATTCATTTTAGTTCCTTAATGGTCTCCATTTTGAAGAGAGATTCTTTTTTTGTACAGGTCTATTTTGGCATACGGTTGCCCAGGCTTTGTTCGCTAACTCTTGCGAGTACAGACCTTCCGCAACATCTGACTTTAATTTATTTCGGAAAATTCTTTGCACCGCTTTTGGTTCAGAGCCGTAAAGCTTTGCTGCTGCCAAAATGTACGCTTCAAAGCTTTTTTCAAATTTTTCTCTATCCTCCATGCTTTTGCATTCCAGAATCGCATGGCGCATTTCCCAAACTTCTTGCCATTTCTTTAGATTTGGTGGTTCTGTCATATTTCATCCCGTCTTGTTTTTAATTCGAGTTCTCGGCATTCTAGGCCTTTACGAATCACATTAGGGGCCGAAATGAACCGCTCGCCTTTCCGATCGACTCGGTGCTCACAAAGGTATTATCATCACTCATAGTCTGCCTGTTTGGGCACAGCCGTCTATCGAATGCAGTCATCGGTCATAGCTGACCTCCTAAATTGTTGAAAAGTGGGCTTGCGCCTACTTGATCATGATTGCGACTTCAACACATCATGCCCATTTTCTTGCAAATTATCTTGGGTGATCGCTTTTCGAAATTAACCATCCTTTTTTGGCTTTGGTCAGCTTAGCAGCAAAATCTTGTCCAATGTTGCCTCACGACTCATAATTCTCTTACTCGGCTAACGGACAGCCGCTTGCCCTTCCATCGAACTCTCACCCACTAAACAGTTAGCCATTAAACTGGGGATTATTTCTTTTACTAAACAGAGTCGATCCAGCCTCTTGAATTTGCAGTCAAAATCCGTTACCAGAAAGGAGAATCGAGTTCATGCCGATCCTGCCTCCTGATACCTCGTGACCGCCCCGAAGCATACAGCATTCAGGGCCAAGATGTTCGAAGACACGATGGCTGTCAGAATCTCCCACTCTCTCCCGATTCGGGACGTTTTCGCGTTCGCCCAGAGGAAAGGAGACTTGACTACTTGCGATCAATAGGCTTATGATCCGAAATTCGACAAAGAATCACAATAGGAGTCAACCATGAATGTCCTGAACTCTCTCTCTCTCCCCCCCCCCCCCCCCCCCGCGCGGGGGGGGGGGGGGGGGTGTTTTTTTTTTTTGACGCCCGGGAGGGGGAAGTTGCCGACCCCCCCACGCGCAAACACAAAAAG
>JAPORY010000109.1:48038-48266 GCA_026709985.1 Aestuariivita sp.
AAATTCGGCCGGAAAAAACAAAAGGAACCTACCATGTAAATCCTAAACGCTCTTACCCCCCCCCCCCCCGGATTCCGGAGGCTATCCGGTAAACGACTGGCCTCGTTCGCGGCCGCGCTGATCGGTATCGGTGCCCTGCCCGCCTTCGCCGAACCCGAAGTCTGGCTGAAATCCAATAACCACCCGACCGGATGGCAGAAAGGCGAGATAACCTTCGGCATGAAGTGT
>JAPORY010000047.1 GCA_026709985.1 Aestuariivita sp.
TATCGCCCATGTTCACGAAGTGTGATACGGCGAGAGTAGTCTTGTGTTGACGTCGTGGTATAGCGCAATTCATCAAAGAAATCCCAACAAGAGCCTTGCGGCAGGCAAGCAAGGAACTGATCAGATATCCTTGATTGCGGTATGCCGGCACGCGTTTCCAACGGCTGATGTGTTAGTCTCGATTCCCGACTGAATAAGTCGTATGGATTCTGAATGTTGTGTATCAAAAGCAATTAATTTGCGGAGGATGTTTACGCAGCCGAGGCACGGCGCCGTTGATTTGATTGTGTTCGGCTTAGAGAAAAAGGCACCGGCAGATTCGCCGACAAGAGTTGAGTTGAGGAGAGCACAATGACGGGAAGCCAACAACGGTCTGAACTCCAACGCTTAATCTGGCAAATTGCCAACGACGTACGTGGGACAGTCGATGGTTGGGATTTTAAGCAGTATGTACTTGGTGCACTCTTTTTTCGCTTTATCAGCGAAGAATTTTGTAAATTTATGGAAGCTGGCGTTGACGATATTTCCTACGCCGAAATGTCTGACGATCATATCTCCTTGGAGCTCAAAGATGATATTGTTAAGACCAAAGGTTATTTTATCTATCCAAGCCAGCTGTTTTCGGTTGTCGTTGGCGAAGCGGCCAACAATGATAACTTAAACACCGATTTACAGAAGATTTTTGACGCGATTGAAGCGTCGGCGACAGGCACCCCTTCCGAAGATGATTTTAAGGGGTTATTTGCCGATTTCGACATAACCAGCAACCGCCTTGGCAACACAGTCAAGGACAGAAATGCTCGTCTCACAGCAGTTCTCAAGGGAGTGGCAGAATTAGATTTCGGCGGTTTCGAAGGCAGTGAGATTGACTTATTTGGTGATGCTTATGAGTTTCTGATCTCCAATTATGCTGCGAATGCCGGCAAGTCGGGTGGCGAGTTCTTTACGCCTCAGCATGTATCGAAACTGATCGCGCAGATTGCCGTACGTGGGCAAGAGAGCGTGAACAAAATATATGACCCTGCTTGTGGATCAGGTTCGTTGCTGCTGCAGGCCAAGAAACAATTCAGCGATAGGGAAGTTGAGGAGGGTTTCTACGGGCAGGAGATCAATCATACGACCTACAACCTCGCTCGCATGAACATGTTTTTGCACAAAATCAATTACGACAAATTCAGCATTCAGTTGGGAAATACTCTTACGGATCCTTGCTTTGATAATGACAAGCCCTTTGACGCTATTGTGTCGAATCCACCGTATTCCGTAAAGTGGATTGGTTCTGATGATCCAACGTTAATCAATGACGAGCGCTTTGCGCCAGCGGGAGTTCTTGCCCCCAAATCGAAGGCCGATTTTGCCTTTGTGCTGCATTCCCTGAGTTATTTGTCGAGCAAAGGTCGTGCTGCGATCGTATGTTTTCCGGGTATATTTTACCGCGGCGGAGCAGAGCAAAAGATCCGCAAATATCTCGTTGATAACAACTATGTAGAAACTGTAATTTCGCTGGCTCCCAACCTATTTTTTGGAACCAGCATTGCGGTGAATATTCTGGTACTTGCCAAGAACAAGTTGAGCACAGATGTCCAATTCATTGACGCGAGTGGCGAGGAATTCTTCAGCAAGGAAACCAATAACAATGTCATGCACGATGATCATATTACCAAGATCATGAAAATTTTTGACGGTAAAGATCGGGTCGAGTATTTAGCGGAGATGGTGTCTTGCGAGAGGATTGTGGAGAACAGCTATAATTTGTCGGTTGGTTCTTATGTCGAACCCAAGGATACCCGTGAAGTTATTGATATTGCTGCTCTAAATCTCGAATTGTGGACTACTGTAGCTAAGATTGACAAATTGCGGGCTGACATTGATGAAATTGTAGCAGAAATTGAGGGCGATTCGGGATGACGGTACTCAATAACAAATTGGGTATCACCGACCAAGTTGAGTTGGCACGGGCAGAGGAAAGGATTAGCAAGCGACGGGCCAAGCAGTTGTTTGATTCAGGCGCGATTGATTCAGCGGAAGTTAGGACTTTTCGGGGCTTGTCGTTTATCCATTCTTACCTCTTCGAAGAGATTTACGCATTTGCCGGCGAGGTTCGTGATGTAAATTTAGCCAAGGGCAATTTTCGCTTCGTGCCGCCTATGCATTTACAGTCTTCACTTGAGTATATTAACGCTATGCCTCAAGGCGGCTTTGATGAGATTATTGAGAAATATGTCGAAATGAACGTGGCTCATCCGTTTCTCGAAGGTAACGGACGCGCCACTCGCATCTGGCTAGACTTTCTGTTGAAGAAAGAGCTGAAACAGGTCATTGATTGGAACGTGGTGAACAAAGATGAGTATCTCTCTGCTATGCAGCGAAGTGTCGTTAAAGATTTAGAGATTAAAATCTTACTCAAGAGCGCACTGACAGATCAGATTCACGACCGTGCCCTTTTCATGAAGGGCATCGATGTTAGTTATTTCTATGAAGGCTATAGTCAATTTAAGATCGAAGACTTGTAGTTATGAACAAGCAACGATTCTTGGAGAAACTGCTGGCTGGGGCTGAGGTGGAGTGGTTGCCTATAGGTGAAGTCACGCAATATGAACAACCAACAAAATATCGCATCAGCGGCAAAGAATATAATGACAATTATAACACGCCTGTATTAACCGCTGGCAAGACATTCATTCTGGGTTATACGAACGAAATTGATGGAATATATGAAGCGTCAAATGCACCGGTGATCATTTTTGATGATTTTACAACTGCGAATAAGTGGGTCGATTTCGATTTTAAAGTCAAATCATCAGCGATGAAGTTAATCACATCTAGTAACAAAGCACGATATAATCTCAAATTCATCTATTACCATCTGAACACGTTACCCAAAGATGTAGCTGATGGAGACCATAAACGGCATTGGATCAGCAATTTCTGCAAAAAGAAAATCCCTATCCCCTGTCTGGATAATCCCGAGAAGTCTCTGGCGATTCAAGGCGAGATCGTGCGCATATTGGATACCTTCACCGAACTTACTGCAGAACTTACTGCAGAACTTACCGCTCGCAAAAAACAATACACGCACTATCTCAACAGACTACTTACCCTACAAAATTTGGTTGCGTGGAAACCTCTAGGAGAACTAGGGAAGTTGGTTCGTGGGAATGGTTTACAGAAGAAGGACTTCACCGAAAGCGGCGTAGGATGCATTCATTATGGTCAAATTCATACGTATTATGGCACCTACGCGAGGCGAACAAAAACTTTTACCTCCGAGAAATTGGCACAGAGCCTAAGACATGCACAACAAGGAAACTTGATCATAGCGACCACTAGCGAAAACGATGAAGATGTTTGCAAAGCTGTTGCTTGGTTAGGTAGCGACCCAATTGTCGTCAGCGGCGATACCTATATTTTCCAGCATTCTCTCAATCCAAAGTTTGTTTCTTACTGCTTTCAAACTGATTCGTTCCAAAAGCAAAAGAGGCCATACATTACCGGTACAAAAGTTCGTCGAGTAAGCGGCGAAAGTATGCAGAAAATAGCAATTCCAATTCCCTGTATTGGCGATCGTGAACAGTCGCTAGCGGAGCAAAAACGCATTGTTTCCTTGCTTGACACATTCAGCACTTTGACCAACTCGCTTTCCGAGGGTTTGCCTCGTGAAATCGAACTACGAAAAAAACAGTACTCTCATTATCGGGACCTTTTGTTGGACTTTCCGAAGCAAGATGAGCAGATTTCATAAGATGCGCACGATATCTCTTTGGAAGTATCAAGCAATAAAGCCACCAGGCGTCAAGCAACCCCGCAAGAGCAAATGAGTGCTCTGCGGCGAATTACATTCACACAAGCACTAATGAATGAGCCGTGATGCCTTTACAGACTAAACCCGTTGCCGAGTCGCGGAATTTCATCGTTCTCAATAACTACGTTCAAGAATGGAAAGCCGACGCTACCTACCAAAGCGAAGATGATCTAGAGCGGGAACTAATCCGTGATCTCACCAATCAGGGATATGAATATCTGACGGAACTCACGACGCCAAAGGCGATGCTCGCCAATGTTCGTACGCAGCTACAGACGCTAAACAATATAGAGTTCACAAATACCGAATGGCAACGCTTTGTTGAAACGTGGTTAGATCGGCCCAGTGACGATCTTATCGGAAAATCGCGCAAGATTCATGAAGACTGGGCCCACGACTTCAAGTTTGACGATGGTCACATACAAAATATCTACCTGCTCGATAAACGAAACCTTGCTCGCAATAAGCTACAGGTCATTCGACAGTTCGAACAAAAGGGCACCCATACCAACCGATATGATGTTACCCTGCTGATCAACGGGTTACCGTTGGTGCATATTGAACTGAAAAAGCGCGGTGTTGCCATACGGGAGGCCTTCAACCAGATACACCGCTACAGCAAAGAAAGCTTCAATAGCGAAAACTCTCTCTACAAGTACCTCCAGATGTTCGTGATCTCAAACGGGACCGATACGCGATACTTCGCTAACACCACCAAACGAGATAAGAACAGCTTCGACTTCACCATGAATTGGGCGCAGGCAGACAACAGCCCAATTAAAGATCTAAAGGATTTCACCGCCACCTTTTTGCAAAAGAACACCCTACTAAATGTGCTGCTCAAGTATTCGGTGCTTGATACTAGCAATTCCCTGTTGATCATGCGACCCTATCAGATTGCTGCAACCGAACGAATACTGTGGAAAATTGCCAGTTCATTCGACGCAAAAAATCTAAACAAGCCTGAAAGTGGCGGATTTATCTGGCATACGACCGGATCGGGCAAAACACTGACTAGCTTCAAGACCGCCCGCTTGGCGACAGATTTGGAGTTCATCGACAAGGTATTTTTCGTCGTAGACCGCAAAGATCTCGACTATCAAACAATGAAGGAATACCAGCGGTTCTCCCCAAAAAGTGTGAACGGATCAATAAACACAGCAGCCTTAAAGAAAAATCTCGCTAAGGACGATAATAAGATTATCGTCACAACCATCCAAAAGCTAAACAATCTGATGAAAAGTGACGACGCACTAGCGGCCTACACTCAGTCAGTCGTCTTTATTTTTGATGAATGCCATCGCGGGCAGTTCGGCGAAGCACAGAGAAACCTCAAGAAGCGGTTCAAACGGTTCTGTCAATTTGGCTTCACGGGCACTCCGATTTTTCCAGAAAATGCTGCCGGAGCCGCCACCACGACCAGTGTTTTTGGTCAACAGTTGCACGCATATGTCATCACCGACGCCATTCGAGATGAAAAGGTGCTCAAATTCAAAGTCGATTATAACGATGTTCGACCTCGATTCAGAGCGAGCGAACGTGAGCAGGATGAGGAGAAATCTAAAGCCGCCGAAACCAAACAAGCCTTGCAACACCCAGAACGTATACGCGAAATCGCAAAATACATCCTCAACAACTTCCGCCGAAAAACCCACCGCCTTCACGGTGATAAGTCCGGGTTCAACGCTCTGTTTGCTGTGAGTAGCGTGGAGGCTGCCAAACTGTATTATAGTGCGTTGCACGAGTTGCAAGCCGAACAAGATAAGCCGCTCAAAATTGCTACGATTTTCTCATTTGCGTCGAACGAACAACAGGACGCTTTGGGCGATATTCCAGACGAAAGTCTCGACTTCAGTGAAATAGCATTAAACCCCAGTTCTAAGGAATTTCTTGAGACGGCAATCACCGATTATAACAATTACTTCAAAACCAGCTACAATATTGAGGGCGATAATTTTCAGAACTACTATCGCGATCTGGCAAAGCGAGTAAGATCCAAAGAAGTGGATCTACTAATCGTCGTTGGAATGTTTCTCACGGGCTTTGACGCACCAACTCTAAACACACTCTTCGTCGACAAGAACGTACGCTTCCATGGCCTGATACAAGCCTACTCACGGACCAACCGTATCTATAACAAGACGAAGAGATTCGGTAATATCGTCAGTTTCCGTGACCTCGAACAGGCAACAATCGACGCCATTACGCTATTTGGCGACGCAAATACCCTGAACATAATCCTAGAAAAGAGCTATCAAGAGTACATGAAAGGCTACACTGATGCCGAGACTGGTGAAGTTCGGCGGGGCTTTATTGAGGTCTCCACAGAATTGGCGCAGCGATTTCCAGATCCCGCCAAAATCGTCAGAGAAGCGGACAAGAAGGACTTCGCAAAGACCTTTGGAGAATATCTTCGCCTCGAAAATATCCTACGAAACTACGATGAATTCGCAACCTTGACAGCTCTACAGAGCATTAACGATGAAGCATCTCTTGAGGCTTTTCAGCGAGAACACTTCCTCAGTGATGAAGAATTGGCCGATCTCCAAAGCATAGAAATGCTGACTGAACGAACAGTGCAGGACTACCGCTCAACCTACAATGACATTCGGGATTGGCTCCGTCAGCAAAGAGAAGCAGTAGAGGAGTTTGAAAGCACCGTCGACTGGGATAATGTGGTGTTCGAAGTCGACCTCCTTAAGTCTCAGGAAATCAATCTCGACTACATCCTCGAACAGATTTTTCAAAGCAACAGAGCAGCGAAAAATAAATCTACAATAATTGAAAACGTGCGGCGCATGATCCGCGCAAGTGTAGGACATCGCGCTAAGGAAAGCTTGTTAGTCGCTTTCATCAATCATACGGATTTGAACGCACTCAAGGACGCACCAAGCGTCATTCAGGCCTTTTTCACTTTCGCAAAAGCTGAACAGCAGCGGGAAGCTGAAGCATTGATCAAAGAAGAGAACCTGAATGACAAAGCGGCAAAACGCTACATCGCAAATTCGATAAAGCGCGAATTTGCCAGCGAACACGGTAAGGAATTGAATGATATTCTACCCGAAACGAGCCCGCTTGATCCGCAATATCTGAGCAAGAAGAATAGTGTTTTTGCAAAGATTTCAGCCTTTGTCGAAAAGTTCAAAGGCGTCGGCGGACAAATCTGATGCCGTCATTTCCAAAAGGCTGTGCTTGCTGCTTCAGGAGTATTACAGGATGATCCTGAAGAACCTCCTGAAAAGCATGTTGATGACGATTGGTTAATTCGTTGGCGTATGGCAGCTGGTCAGGTTTCTCTTGAAGAATTACAAGATCTCTGGGGGCAGGTTCTTGCTGGAGAGATAAAATCTCCCGGTACATTCTTGCTTCGAACATGGGAATTTCTGAAACAGATGTCCACTGCCCGGGTGAATCGTTGATGCAAGTTGTCACTTTGGGATGAAGGCGATGTTGCGCTTGTTCCGGATTGATCGACGCGCTCACGCGATACACTTTCACTGGGCGCGGTCACTTGGACAGCCGGTTATGATTTGACAATGTCAGGCTCGACGCCCGGTCATTTGAAGATACTCCCTTCTTGCGTCTCGAACGGCGTTCTTTGGTCAACCTGTCCGCTGCCACCCGCAATTCCGCGTGCCATTCACTGGTGGTTTCTGGATCGTCACATCTAAATATGCGTGCCAACCAACCAGCGAAGGTTTGTGTCGCTGATTCCTTTTAATTGTCTTGACGCCAAACCTGAATTGTAAGCAATTCAATACCATTTTGATTGGCTTCAAAGGATAAAATTGCGTCCGCTAGCGTTTCGGGTGTCTAAGGCCCATCGCCAAACCCCTGCTCATTGATAGATCTGCCCGCACCAACAGCCGCCAGTCGGTTGAAAAGCACCTTGAAGTTTTGCTCGGTTCGCTGCGGTGCAACAAAAAATTTACCGTTTCTATCAATTCGGTATGTGCCTTCTATACGTAATTTTGCGCACCTTTGCCTACTTTATCTATCGCGCCGTAAAACCTCGTCTTTTGGGGCGAGGATATAAGGCGTGATAGATAAGCTCAAAGCGATAACAGCCCATGATTCACGATAGTAGTGATCGGTGAACAAAAACAGTCGTGATAACGGCTGTCGTTAGGGCAAGATTTAACTTGTTAAGCTATACGGCATACTAGAATCTGGCGGGTATCCTGGAAGATACCTATTATTCATAAGAAGAGCCTCTACCGTTTTTTCACTTACCGAGAAGTGATTGGCTGCATCCTCTAGTGCCGTTTCCGAAAAATCGCCATCAAGATATTCTACTAGAGAATCGATTGGACAAAGAAATTCAGCGGCAAAAGCTCTTTGATACTTCTGCCTTGCCGTGGAGAGATCAGCGGCGACAAGACAAGAGTGAGCGTTGTCCATTTTCACCCGCGCGTAATCTCCAACAAGTCTTGCAAGTTCGAAGCGTTTCGCGATTGGATGTGTTTTTCTTAAAATGATGTTCAGTTTTTTTTCGTCATCTGATCCAGCTATTGATGCCTTATGACGGACGTTCGGTCGCCACTCCTCTAGCCCTGCCTCAGTTAGTCCAAGAAGATCTGGCAGAGTGCGGTCTTTCAGCGCACCATGTGTTTCTCCAAGTTTTGCCCTGAGTTCTCGCGCGGCAGAAACCGCCACCTGCCAAGGTTCTCGCCCGGTGCTCGTAATGGAAAGGTCATGCAAACTCTTGTCGGGCGTGCCTTTAAGACCCTCTGATTGGACGAGTTCTTGCATCGTCTCAAGGCGGTTTTCTGCATTCTCGGCATATGCGCCAGAAAGCTCGGAGAATGAGTTCTCTCCGATCATTTCATCCAGATCAACTGCTTCGGTCAACAAGTCTTTCGGGCAATGTTCTGGATCAAATCCGAGCTCCGCCTCTAGTCGCCGTTTACGATGCTCCCCCGGATTCGTTAAATCTTTTGAAATGAAGTTCCAGAGTTCGGCAAGATCAGAATTGCGGCAACCGACGGATTGAAGTTGAGCAAGGACACCTTCAATCAAAGAGGATACCGCTTGAGTAAAATCCGTTTTGGGAATAGATCGGGCAGCGTCTAATCCACACGAAAAGCTGACGGATTCTTTTACATTGCTTCGTGATGCCTGAGCCCAAATATGAACGCTATCACTGTCTGCGGAAAAAACTATGTTTGGCCAGACAAAGCCCATGTTTGCTGCGGCCATTTCGTGGCTCATTCTCCAGTCGTGAGAAGGAGCCTTTCGCCTACTGTCTGGTAGAACCTCATAGTGCAGCCGCCACCAAGAAGAAGCTAGCCACATTGCTAGAGGATAGAGAGAAACGTACACTTCTTCATTGGTTTTGTTGGACCAAATGTTCTCATTCTTTGTAAGACAAAAGCCGTCAAGAAAGATGCGAACATGCGCCGAGGTTTCACCAACCTCGGGCCGTGCGTCGTTATGAGGACTCCACTCGTAATTGATCTTAAAGTTGGTCATTTCTTTCCCAGAAGTGCTTGACTTCGACGGCCATTGGATCCCCCGAAGGCAGCGGGTAACCATGATAGCTACCCTCACCATCTCTCTGGGCCTCCAAAGTGGTGCCATCTTCAGTCACAGCCCACACAACTTTAGGCCAACCACCAACGCATTGCTCGCTCACAGCACCACGTTTGAGCCCTTCTTTTAGGTAACGTAGGGCATCACTCCGCCTGAATATTTTCGCTCCATCACACAAGCTCTTGCCTCTACGAGATTGCGCTGGCGGTGTTAGATCAAAGTCTCCGGGTTTGCGTTTGTGTTCTGGATTTCCGGAATATTTGACTGCATTAGCCAGGCCATCAAGTTCTTCATGCGAGAAGCTGTTTGCCGGCGCTAAACGTCGCTTAGGGTTGAATTTTTTGTAACGGCTCAAGGCGGATTCCCTCTGGGAGTAAGATGCAAATCTACGGTCTTCTACGATACAAATGCTAAACAGGTCGATACCACGTTCTCCTCGGCAGAGCAATCGAACAGCAATTCGCATTGCAAGAGGCCGTTTTAATTTGAATCATTGCCCTAATTGAGCAGATGAGAACTTCTTCTAAGCGGACTCGGGCCGATATTTGCAACCCCAGAGTGCTTTACTTGTCACAATTCTCGATAACGTTGTTCAGCCATGCTGTCCATGTCGTTCAATCCAATCTTCTAGGCGTTACGTGGTGGCTGTTAAAAACCCCCGTTTTTTAGAATAGCAAGACTGTCGGCCGGATTTCTGTCGTGCAAAACCGGCCGTTCGCGGAAGATTTTACTTGACAACCGGCTCAACGTTCATGGTTTCGCCAAGATGTGTGAACACCGGGCGTCGCCGCGTTTGAAGAGACGGGTCCGCTCGTTGTCGCGGAGGATGCGCCAACACGCCCGAGATTATGGCGCTCGCAACAATAACATGAACATTATGGATTTGGTAAGATGCTGTAAT
>JAPORY010000119.1 GCA_026709985.1 Aestuariivita sp.
ATCGCTTGTTTTCAGGAAAAAATCGCTCGCCAGATGAATTTTGCAAGAGGCTCTCCAATTTGCAGTTATTTTTGATTTTTCTTTATAGGAATAACAAAACTAGGCGGATATTCTCGATGTTTGTCTGTAATTGCGTCAACAATTCCGAAGTCTAGGAAAACCGCACTCGCTACAATCTTACCGCCTAGCCGACTGGGTATATTCCCCCTTGCAGATACTTTCTCAACGTTTACGCAATCGTATTGTAGTGCATCATCAGATCTTCGAACCATAACCGTTTCTGGAATATTCGCGTTCCAACTCCCACGTTTATTTCGTAAGATACATTCTCCACTTGAGCCGTCACTAAAAGACAAGGCAATTGGTACAGTTGGGTCATTTGTAAGTGTGGCGCACCCAGAAAATATCAAAAATATAGCCGACAAGGAAAAGTATTTCCAACTCATACATTTTTGGCTCATTACATGTCTCCAAATTTCATTCAAAGATCTTGAAAATTTTCTGGACCTGCGAATATATCTCTTTGAATCTGCCTAGGTTATCAAGCATTAAGTACGACATTTTTAACTTAGGAGTAATGTGCAATGACGCAAAAGAAAAAGAAGCAAGTGATTCGGGAGTTTCTGAAAATTAGTCGATGACTTGATCCAAAAACTGCAGACCGTTCAGGAGAAGCTTCTGAGAGCCAATGCTGGCGCATTGCTTGAAAACACAACGAATATCTGAGCTATGCAGATCTATATAGGACCAGGTTGGGCGTTAGTTCCTGAAGGGTGAGACGATCCCGCATGACGAGAAGATATTCTCCGTCTTTGAGCCGCACACCGCTGGATATCAAAGGACAAAGCCGGCACTCCAATGGAGTTCGGTTGTCCTGTGTGTTCCGTGTGTGTAATTGAGGATCAGCATCAGTTAATTCTCGGGCATCAGATCATGTGGGAAGGTGATGATCGCGATGTCATGGTGTCCTAATACTTTGTAGTCTCGAAGGGTTCTCGCGCATGGTGGGTATCGCCATCACCACCGCCAATCTTGTGCGTTTGGGACATTTCATACGTGAGACAGAGCGCGAACACCTCGAACGCCAAAGTCGTGCAGCCTAAATTTCGAAAAAGTCAGCTCTCAACCGACAGGTGGAGTTCCTTACTTCGGTGAAGATTCGCGGATTCGGTCGAAATCTTGTGGAATTTGCGTCAGGTACCCGATTCTTCATAAGAAAATGTAATGGAAAAGGTAATGTTGTCCGTAACCTACCAGACAGGTGCCAGTTTTTGGCAGACACTACATAGTCGCCAATGGGATATTAAGAGACGGGATTCCAGAAGCCATTATCGCGTCAATGGTGCCGCCGATGGCGTAAGCGGCATCAACCGAATTGACAAGAAAGACGGGCGTCCAAGATTCTTGATCGAATCATAGACAAGACGACTGATAAACAACCCGGGAAATGCAGTCACAACTATTGCAACAATCGCGGAAGGCAAGAATAGCCACCCAGCTTGAGTGTTCAGACTCCATGCAATGAACACAGATACCCCAGCATCTCGGCGTGTGCGATGTTTAGAAAACCTTCAACGCGCCGTGCTAAAGAGAAGCCGATCGTAGCAAGAATCAGGAATCACCCTGTCACAATCACTGTGATAAAGTACTGAGCGATGAGGGTCATTCAACCCGCTCGCCACTGTCTGCTACGACGCGCATAGCACCGCAACATTGCTTGCTATTTTTTACAGGTAGGCATCTCCCATCCCTTTTAGGGGGTGTGCTAAGTTTTCGAAAACTTCAATGTCTTTCAGGTCGCACTGCCACCCGTCGGGCTTTAGCAATGATTGGAGCCATACAATTTTCCGTTCTGAACTAAATTCTAAGCTGTTTCGAATACACCCGGCCTCGACGGGCTGAAAGGACCGATATCATTCTGATAGCTGGTCTCTCCGTCAATCGCGAGGTCGACGAGAACACGCCCCCATAGAGGAGTGAATTTGAAGCCCCGGCCTGAGGCCATGCAGAAAATAGAAGCATTGGGCCAATAACTGGTGCTTTCGGGCGTTTTCGGAACCATTCCAATAACCATGTCACCATCACCATTCATGGAGTAGTTGCAAGCTGCGGCGGAGCCACTAAGTGCAGTAGTCGAAGAAAACGTGCCCGGTTGAAAAAGCTTATTCAATCGGTTCGTGATGTCGCTCAATATGGCTGGATCAGGCGGGGTATTGAGTGCCGTTGTGACATTATTTGTTTTGTTGTTGGTGAAATCTGCCGAGACTTTCACAGCGTAGGGGTACTCAGAAATTATGTTCTCAGGACCTTGTCCGGTCGGTTGAAAGCCATAGAAGAGACCGTTGTCAGGATCCCCGAATTCATACCATACGGGAAGGTTGTCACGAAAAGCAGAGCCAGTATTGAAGTAACCGAGTGTCATCGTCCATATCGACCAACTGCTGGCAGCCTTGAGGTCAAAACTTTTCAGGATTTCATTCAACCATATACCGGGTGCCATGATCAAATACTGTGCCTGAACTTGCGTCCCATCAGCGAGGTTAACAACATATGGTGGACCTTCAGTGCCTTTTCTTGAAATGCTCGTAGCTTCTGAGTTTCTAAAAAATGAAACGCCATTGTCGCTGGCAAGACCTTCGAATGCCTTGAACGACGGTTGCACGAGAATCGTTGCGCCCATATTCTGTCGTAAGCCAGCGTAATCTGAGGGCATGCCATCTGGATTGAACATATTGAATTCTTTGGCGATTGCGGAAGGCGAATCGAGATAATCATAGGGGATCCCAAGCGCGTCCATTGTATTCGCAATTGCCTGAAGGCTGCCTTCGAATGTTGAAGAAGTAGGTTTTCCAAAAAACAGCATCGGGTGTTCTGCAAGAATCTGAGTCCCGGTATAAGATTCCATTTGGTGCCACATGGCATACGCGGATTCTACAAGACGAGCTCTGTTTTCAGGAGCGTACAGAATCCGATACATGCGTTCGTAACCTTTGGAACTGTTTTGATTGTTATCAAGGTCAAACTGTTCGACAAGAGCTACACTGTAGTTGGTCCCTTGTTGGTTTTTTCGACATGAGGCGTGATATGCGGCAGACAGTCCAATCGTGCCGCCGCCAACCACTACGACATCAAAGTTCTGAGTCATCTTTATCTCCTTTGGTTTCTAGTAATACAGGTCGGGCAAATACAAGGCTAACTTCGGGAAAGCCATCAAAAGGCCCATCATAACGAGAAGTGCTAAAACAAATGGGAGCGCCCCTAAAATAACGTCGTCCACTTTCCCGTTGCCGCGGACGCCCTGTATGACATACAGATTGAGACCCACCGGTGGGGTGATCAACGCAGTTTCGATTAGGAGCATAAGAAGAATTCCAAACCATACTGGATCGTATCCCAATGAGAAAACAACAGGGGCCACAATCGGAATGGTGGTGATCATCAGTGTCAGCGTTTCTAGGAAGAGGCCCAGAAGCAAGTACAGCAGAATTATCATTAGCAGAGCCACCGTCGGCGTGTAGTCCAGGTCCGACACAAACTGACTCACAGCCTGAGGTAAACCCATTGATGCGAGAACGAGGTTCAAGAAGAAAGCCGCAACAATTATCAGCATTATCATTGCAGTCGTTTGCATGGCACCTTCCAGAGATTGTCTGAGAACTTGCCAGTTCAAGCGCTGTCGCAGAGCCGCCAATATCAGAGAACTAAGAACTCCCAGCGCAGCAGATTCGGTCGGGGTGGCGAACCCAGAGTAAATTGAGCCAATGACGATTACGAAGATCAATGCTGGCGGGATCAGGTCGGGCAGCGTTCTGAAGCGATCTCTCCAAGTGTAGAATGTCTTTGTGCCTCCCATTTCCGGCTTGTAGAGACACGCCAGCAGCACTGTCGCCCCAAACAAGATCGCCAGCAGCAACCCTGGAAGAATACCTGCCAAATACAGTTCCGGAATAGAAGTATCTGTCAGCGCACCGTATAGGATAATGTTGATAGAGGGAGGTATTAATATGCCGAGAGTCCCGCCTGACGCGAGAGTTCCCAGAAACAGTCTTTGATTATACCTCTTTTCATCCATTTGGGGGATTGCCACGGTTCCAATGGTCGCAGCTGTCGCCACCGTAGACCCAGAAATCGCCGCAAACGAAGCACAAGCGCCAATGTTTGAGTGCATTAAACCGCCGGGAAGCCAAGAAAGCCACGTGGAGACCGATTGATAGACGGTAGCGGCAATGCCAGAACGCAGAAGTAATTCACCCATGAGAATAAACAAGGGGATCGCGACCAGCAAAAACTCCGTAGACGAAGACCACGCAATTTCGCCCATTCCCTTGTAAAGGGGCAGGAAAACGTAAATCCAGTCCAGAATAAGCCCAAGGATGCCAAGCGCGGCGGCAACTGGCAAAGACAAGGCAACCAGCACAACGAGCAGGACTAGCGAAACCTTTAACATTACCGCTCGCTTGAAGCGACAGAAAGGATTGATTTATCTGTCGCAAGTTCTTCGTCGGTCGTCCGACTGCCAATCAGAGAGTGAACTCGCAGCTTGTCACCCTTTATCAACGCTGAAATCGACAACAGGGAAAGAAGGGTGCAGGTGCAGGAAAACAATAGAAGTCCTACCAACCATAATACTTGCGGAATCCAAAGTGGTGTGCCCAATGTTGTGTTTGATCGGGCTCCCAATTCGATTGTATCTAAAACGATCTGAACGCAGAAATAAGTGAGGACAATTGCAAATATTGTGAGGCTAAAGATACTTATAAAGTCTACATATGGGCGTGTCAGGGCAGGAAGGCGCATATAAAGAGCGTCAATTCGAACATGGGCGCGCCGCAATACGGTGAAACTCAGTGCCCATGAAAAGCAAATGGCCAGTGCGTATCCAGATAGTTCGTCTGCGCCACCCGTGGAAATATTGAAGAACTTCCGCAGCAGAACTTCTGCACTGATCAGGAAGGTCACAGCAAGTATACTTATACCACCGACCCAAACGGCGAGGCGGGAAACCGCCTCGCTTAACTTATGAACTTTGTCCAGCAACTCCATGAGCTGGTGATCAGTTAGTGGGTGCAGTCAGGTCCAGAACTCCGCCGACCGTCTCGTTCCAAGCAACGGCGCATTCAGGGCCACACCGCGCTGCCCATCTTGGGACAACAACTTCATTCATGATCTGGCGGATCCTTTCATAGTCACTGTCCTGAACGGGAATCAGCGTCATTGACGCGACATTTCCGTCAACGCAGTTGCCGCCAGTGTTGCAAGAGACACCATCATTGGTTTCTGATCTTCCAGATTCCCATGCCTGATCTTCCCAGACCGCAAGTTCGGTCGCCAGGAACTCCTGAACCGGAGGAGCCAATCCATCCCAAAAATCCTTGTTCGCCGCAACAAAAGTTATCGCCCAACTGATAGGAAGCGGATAAAGATGGCTGCTGGCCTGATGCCACTTGGCCAGATTGCCACTCAGTGCGCCAGTAATTGCACAATCGACGACTCCTTTTTCCAATGCGGGAACTACTTCGCCGAAGGCCATTCCAACGGCGGTTCCGCCTAGAGCTTCGATCATATCGCCTTGTGACCGGCCAGATGCACGAACCTTGCGGCCAGCGAAGTCTTCGATGCTCGAAATTGGTTGGCGACAATAGACAATTTGAGCGTGGTAGGGAATAATTGCCAACAGCTTTACACCGTACTGTTCCTCAAAGACTTCTTCCAGCACGGGTTTGTAGGCATCCGATACTGCATGCGCCTGATCTATGTCACGGGTAATACCCGCCAGATCAACGGCCTCGGCTTCAGGAATTTCACCGCCCACGTAGCTCAGCAGTGTCGCGCTAACCTCAAATACGCCATTGCGTAATAGTCTCAAGATTTCACTGCCTTTCAGTCCCATCTCTGTAAATGGCTGCACATTCACGGTAATGGCACCCCCTGATGCCTCAGTCAGTCTTTGGCTCCAAAACGGGTTTTCAACTTTTTTGAAAAGAGACAAGTTGCCCCAAGTCCCTACGTAATTTATTTCGGTCTCTGGCAAATCATCGGTGCTTGCGGAAACGGATAGCGAAACAATCGCGAATGTAGTTGCAGTGACCAGACCGAGTATATTTCGATACTTCTTCATTGTATTCACACCCCTTGTTAATCAATGTGAAGTTTGTGGCGAATAAGAGAAGTATACTGCATTTTAATTTTCGAGTCTAGCAAGATCCTTGAGTTGACCGAGCAGGGTTTTCTCACGCTAGATTCCGCTTGATTCTATTTGACAGCGGGCATGCCAGGGTTGCACGCGTGTGCGCATTCCAGCGTTGTCGGCAATTTTCTCCGAAGTTCTCTTACTAGATGTGTGGCTTTCTCGGCATCATTAGTATACTGACATCATTGTATTGATGCATAAAACAGTGAAGAGTCTTGTCGAGCCATGATGTAATGTTTGTGAATCGCCTCACACATAGAAAAAAGTCCCGATGGGCGTGAGCAGTACCGTTTCTGAGGTTGGAACAATTGATGGATGGATCGGCAGAAAGCATTTGGGGCAAAAATCATGAATCCAAATAGCCGGAAATTTTTTCATGTGACCTTCGACCCAGTGGAGCGGTTGTGTCCTCAGGGAGATTGTGGAGGGTAGCGAAGGGTCGAAGGAGCGGCGCAAGTGCGCACATATCCTGTTGCTGGCGGATATCAACCGGGATGGCGGTCGTCGTGACGCGGATTTTGCGAATTTGCAGAGGGTTGGTCCTGAGAGGGTAAAACGGGTTCGCTAGCAGTTCGCGCTGGAAGGTGTTGCAGCGGCGTAGCATCTTGGTTGAATATACCGCAAGATAAGAAGAATTTATGGTTTCGGGCGTAACCGTAACCGCACGTATATAGCGAGTACGATTGAGCGCACGATACAGCGAGTATGCTTGGGATTCCAGGTTGAAAGGAGGGCTACATTACTTGGTGGCAATATTTCAGTGAACTTGGAAATTGCAGTATTTCAGTATACTTGAAAACAGCTTTTGGCTTTTGTATATCGTAGCTTTATTAGTGACGGGGATATGATATGCCTGAAAATGACTGGGGATTCTGGGCACTAGCACTTACCGTTTTGGGAACGGTTGCGGCATTTTTTCGATGGCAAGGCAAAGTAGATGAAAAATTAACAGGGATTGATGAGTTGAAAAAAGCGGTTGGTGAAATTCATAAAAATATCAGTGAAATTTTAAGACGTTTCCCCGACAAACTTTTGCTTCTCAAAGCCCACCAAAATTAACTGATTTTGGCAAAAAAATTTCCAAAGAACTAAATGTGGAAAATTGGCTTAATGAGCATCAATCTAGAATTAGACAAGAACTCAATAACAAAGAGGAATTCGAAATTTTTGAATAATGTCTAGCTTATGGTTAGATTTAGAAGAAACAGATAGCAGTTTTAAACGTATAATCGCTTCAACCGCTTACAATCATGGCATTGATGATGACCAAATTCGAAAAATATATCAAATTGAATTGCGGGATCGTATTTTAAATCTATCATTTAATTTACCAGCGGAGAACTCTAAGCAGAGTTGCACGATGGGTCGTGAAGACTGGGGGTTATCTAGAAAGTACCAATCTTCTCGACGTCAAAATTACCTGATTTAATCACTGTGAGCACTATCTAGGTACCTGACTAGAACTGTGAATCAGTAGCTGTAGTCGTCGAAAATTCGATTCAAATCTCCGTTCCAATCGCCGGCGTAACGCTCCAGCAACTCATCGGCTTGAACTTTGCCAATTTCCAAACTCTCCTTTAGCGCGTCGAGGAAATGAGTCTCGTCTGGAATAAGGCCGTCTGCACCAGATTTAGCTCGCGTCTTCAAACCACTTTCCGCGATCACAACCACCTCATTAGCTAATTCCTGCATTGAGATCTTCCCACTGCGAGCCTGTAACCCGGAGATGCTGGCAACCACGCGTAATCTCTCGTGTGTCTCAGGTCCCCAGTCCTTAACCAACTGATAGGCACTGTCGAGTGCGACTTCATCGTACATCAACCCAACCCAAAGTGCCGGCAGAGCACAAAGCCGCCGCCACGGCCCGCCGTCGGCTCCTCGCATCTCAATAAATTTCTTTATTCTTGCCTCAGGAAAGATAGTCGTGAGATGGTTGCCCCAGTCATCCAACGTCGGCAATTCATTCGGTAATGCGGGCAACCGGCCCTGCATAAACTCGCGAAAAGACTGGCCCAACGCATCAATATAGGTGCCGTCACGGTAGACAAAATACATCGGCACATCGAGAGCATACTCGACCCAACGTTCAAAACCAAAACCAGCCTCAAAGACGAACGGAAGCATACCGGTTCGAGCCTCGTCAAGATCACGCCATATCCGCGAACGCCAACTCTTATAACCGTTTGGTTTGCCTTCAAAAAAGGGTGAGTTCGCAAAAAGCGCGGTGGCGACTGGCTGCAAAGATAGAGCTACGCGCAGTTTCTTCACCATATCAGCTTCGGACAAATAATCTAAATTGACCTGCACGGTACAGGTTCGGCGCATCATTGCCTGCCCCATTGAGCCAACAGTTTGCATGTATTTGTCCATGAGCGCGTAACGGCCTTTCGGCACCAGTGGGACTTGATCTTGACTCCAGTTTGGAGCGGCACCGAGACCGATAAATCCGATTCCTAACTGCTCAGCAACATCCTTGATTTGCGTCAGATGAGAGTTGACCTCGTCACATGTCTCGTGAATCGATAAAAGCGGCGCCCCCGATAATTCAATTTGTCCACCAGGCTCAAGCGAGATCGTTGCCCCATCCTTTTCTAAACCGATCAAATGCTCTTGTTCGAAAATAGAGTGCCATCCATGTCGTTCCTGTAAACCCTTTAGGATAGTGACGATTGATCTCTCGCCATCGTATGGCACCGGTTGAAATGTTTCTCGACAGTATCCGAACTTTTCGTGCTCGGTACCGATGCGCCAGTCTGCCTTCGGTTTGCATCCTGCCTCAAGATACTCGGCGAGCTGTCGATAGTGTTCAATCGGACCTCCGCCGGTTTGCGGTACGGACATACTTATTCCTCAAACTATTCAACCAATCTGTCGGTTAAACTGCGACTTAACACCAATCTGTCAAATCACCCGCAACGTCGAACGGACACAAGAGAATATCGTTCGAAAATTTCCCGTCTGTGTCTATTGTGGCACTTTTCGGGTGCAATACAGCAGCAAAAACACAAATGCAGCACCAACCGAGGTCGTGACAATCCCTACCGGCAGTTCCTGCGGAGCAAGAAGAAATCAACACAGCATATCTGATGCAGTGAGTAAAACCGCCCCAACGAGTGCGGCTGTTGGTAAGAGTTGACGGTGTAGCGGGCCAGCGAGGCCACGCGCGATATGCGGCACCATTAGGCCGAAAAATCCGATAACGCCAGCGACCGATACAAACACCGCCGTTGCCAAGGCTGCAATAAAAAACATGCTAAACCACAAACTTTGGACCGGCACGCCAAGTGTTGCGGCAGTATGATCCTCCGTCAGTAGCGCATCCAACCAACGGTTACGGTAAAGGGAATAGGCTAAGATTAGAATCAGTCCCGCGCAGACCAATGGAAATGTCTCCCAGCGCGCTAGACCCAAGCCGCCTAACATCCAAAAAATTACCGAATGGGCAGCGCGGCTGTCACCTGCGAAAATCAGATAATTGGTGATCGCAGCAAATAAAAAAGAAACCGCCAGTCCAGCAAGGATCAGCTTTTCAGGAACACTGGTGCGGAGCCCGTGCACAAGTGCCAAAACAATACCAGAGGCAATGAGCCACCGCAAAATGCGGCGAGCGGCAGGGTTTAAATGCCCAAAACATCGCCGGTCACCGTAATGACGAAAACAGCACCCGCCGCTGCGCCCGAAGATAACCCGAACAAGAACGGATCGGCCAAATCATTTCGTGTGGTAGTTTGCAATACCACCCCAGCGATGCCGAGACCCGCACCAATTACAGCAGCAAAGAGTGCTCGAGGCAATCTCAACTCGAAGACAATCCGATGGAGCGGCGACACGTCGCCCTCGACCAATCCACTGTTCAAGGCAATGGCGGTAACAACGTCAGAAAGCGGGATTGGCGCCGTTCCGTAAAGGATTGATACCAACAACAGGGCAGCCAGAATAACCACCGCCGCGAAATAGGTTAAATCCCATCGGGTCAAGTTAATTCATCCGCGGGTGCATTGCGCGGGCCATTTTTGCAATAGCCTCAATGTTGGCCGGACCGGGGGTTAACTCCTCATATCTCAAACCAATCCATCTTTTGTTCTTCACCGCGTCGGTCTCTGACATCACCGGGTGTTCTTGCAAGAACTTGAAGGTGTCGACTGCACCATTACCAGTTTGATAGTCGAGCAGTACTAAAAACTCGGGGTTGGTCGCAGCCACCGCCTCCCAAGACGTGCGGCCCCAGCTTGTGGGGAGATCATGAGTAACATTAATGCCACCAGCCGCCGCAATCATGGCGTCGGGAATAGCAAACTTTCCAGCGGTGAAAGGCGCGTCAGCCGGTCCGTCCAAAAGGAAAACACGTTGCTTTTTCAATCCAGCAGTCGCTGCTCACAGAACGGCAAGTTCGGCTTTCCAGTTTTCGACAAGCTCTTGAGCTTGATCTTCGACCTGCATAATTTTTCCAAGACGAAGCACCTCTTCGAACAACAAATCCATTGTCGCTAAGGGACGATTTTTGCCGAGATGTACGCAACTCTCCGTAAGAATTAGGGTTTTGATACCAAAAGGTGCGAGCGTGTCTGGAGTAACGTCACCCCCGGACGCATGCCATAGTATCACCCAGCGAAAAAGAGGTCTGGGTCAACAGCAACCAAATTTTCAATCGTCGGAAATTTAGGGGCTAATTCTGAAATATCACCCCGCAGTTTGTCAAAATCAGGGCTAGTTTTGTACCAACCGTAATTCCCGTGAGGCCAACAATTCTATCTTGAAGTTCAGGTGCGAAGGCCATGTCAGTCATATTCATGTCACGTATGACCAGTCGCTCCGGTGCTTGTTCGAAAATCGCAGTTTCACCGCAATTGTCAACAGTAATACCCTCTGCGACTGCAGAAACAGCGACAGTGATAAACATGCCGGCAAATAAAAGGTGCTTCATTTTAGGCGTATCCGTTCTTTAGAAGTGTTGTGTTTTCGAATATCTAACGCCGGGATCAGGCGGCCTTGATGCGCAAGGTGTAGATAGGTGACTCCAAAAATCTCTTGTACCTTCTCAGGCGTAAACACATCGTTAACATGGCCAAATCCAGCGAGGCGGGAGGCATTGATTAAAGCGACGTAACTGGCAAATTCGGGGATCATTACCAGGTCATGAACGATCATCACTACCGTGATATCTAACTCAGTTACGAGTGACAGCATGCGACCCTTGGCATCGGGATCAAGATGATTGGTGGGCTCGTCAAGCAACAAGAGTGATGGCTTTTGCGCCAGGGCACGCGCAATATGGGCCCGTTGACGCTCACCACCCGACAGCACGCCCATTCGGGCGTCAGCTAAGTCGATAAGGCCCGTACGATACAGTATTCGTTCAATGTCTTCGGCGCGCTCTCGCCTTGACCAATCAGAACGAATTGGGATTTGACCGAGCGCCACATAGTCCCGAAGAGAAAGCCTATCGTCGGGCAACTCTTGCTGACTAACAATTGCGATCATCCGGGCACGCTCTGGGGCCGACAATTGCTTAAGATCACGCCCGCGAACTTGGACCATACCACTTGTTGGAGGAATAGCACCACTCAAGAGGCGTAAGAGTGTAGTCTTTCCAGCGCCATTGGGACCGACAACCGCCAGAACTGTTTTTTCGCGCAGGCGGAAGGAAATATCTTGCAATAACGGGAGGCCATTTGGCGCATCGTAGCGCAGGTTTTCAGCAATTAGAAATGGTTCCGTCATAAGTTCTCGCTTACCAATTCGTTATGCTTCGTTGCAAGTCTGTTGCGGTGACAATTGCTGCATATGGCGTTGAAATATCGAGTCTCTCACATTCCCGTCGTATCTGCCATATCGCAGGACTCGGCAACGCGTGCCACTCATAATTTGTTCAACATTAAGAAATTTTCGGTTACAATTTTCGACCGTTCGATTCGGACGCTGATTGGAATCAAAGGAAATCGCCATCCAGTTTCTTGGTGCAACCGAGAGTACGGAAAATGAATTGCCAGTCAGTCTCTATGCTTTACACCACAATAGGGGTCGTCTCACAAAGTCTGCTAGCACCAGAATTGCCTTGTTCTGCTCAAGAGGAGCCTGTCTGTGACAATAGTTATCGCATTTGTTGAGCAATCTGTTCCATTTTTTTTGCGAGTTTGATGTCCAACGCTGTCAAACCATTAGCATCATGAGTCGTCAAAGTGACATCAACTTTTCGGTATACATTGCTCCACTCAGGATGATGGTCCCAAGTCTGTGCCCAGATGGCCACTTGGGTCATCCAGCCGAAGGCTGAAACAAAGTCACTAAATTCGTACGCCTTTGTGATCGCATCACGACCCTCGACTAAGCGCCAGCCAGCAGAAACTAACGGCTCCAGACTTTGTGATCGTTCTTGCTCGCTGAGTTTTTCCATCAATCTTGTTCCTCTACATTAATTTTTTTGAATGGACCGTAGTCGGTCATGATTTCAATCTCCTTGTTTACACTAGAGCGTTCCGCCCGCAGGAACTGTTCAATCGCCCGCGAAAAACTGTGATCCGCAACCCAGTGCAAAGAGTATGTTTCACTAGGTAGATAGCCACGTGACAGCTTATGGCCGCCCTGTGCACCAGCCTCGACACGAGACAGCCCATTACTTAAGGCCCATTCAATAGCCCGATAGTAGCAGAGCTCAAAATGCAGACAAGGATGGTGTTTAATGCAACCCCAATAGCGCCCAAACAGTGTGTTGCGCCCGATAAAGTTGAGTGCGCCTGCAAAATATCCGTCGTCGTCGTGAGCGAGAATCAACACGACATCGTCTCGCATGGTGCGGTGGATTTCATCGAAAAAACCACGCGTTAAGTAGGGAATTCCCCACTTTCGGGCGCTCGTATGCTGGTAGAACGACCAGAACGCCTCCCAATGATGGGACTCGATTTCGTCGGCAGTCAAGACCTCGATTTGGCCAAAAAATGCGTTAGCCCGTTCGCGTTCTTTACGGATATTCTTGCGTTTTCGAGAGGCAAGAGAGGCGAGAAAGCCGTCGAAATCGCCAAAATTATCATCCTCCCAGTGAAATTGCTGGGTAAGTCTCGGTAACAACCCCATCTGTTCGCCAAGTTCTAGCTCATCTTGCGTACAAAATGTGATATGAAGTGACGATAATTGCGTTTGCGTCGCAACCTGCATGGCTCCTTGCACGAGCGCAGAGGCAGCAAAGTTGCGATGATTGGGTTGTGTTAACAGGCGGCGACCCGTCGCCGGCGTAAACGGCACTGCGATTTGGAGTTTTGGATAATAGCACCCGCCAGCTTGTTCGTATGCGTGCGCCCAATTGTGGTCAAAGATAAATTCGCCCTGACTGTGCAATTTCACAAATAACGGAGCGGTGCCTACTACGGCGTCGTTCTGTTTTACAGACAGGTATAATGGCTGCCATCCCGTACCGCTTCCAACGGAGCCGCTAGCCTCTAAGGCCGCCATGAATCGGTGAGTTGTAAACGGATCAAGGGGTCGCCCACCATCGGCGCTCTCGGGGCAGGCGCAAGCATCCCAATCGTCGGCAGCGATTTCCGATATTGTACTATGAGCTTGGACGGCAACGTCAGAGGTTAGCATGCGATTTTTGCGGCCAAAATAGCGAAAGACGATGGCAATAGAGCCCCAAATGCCCCCAAGAGTTGGTGCAGATCTGGGCTAGCCTCAAGTGATACACGGTTTGTTTTGGAATGGTAAGGACACTCAAGAAAATTGTTACTGCATCATGCACACGCCATTCCCCTAACCGATCATCAGCCTTATCAGTGTGATCAAGAAATTCGGGAGTGAAGAGCGATTGTATCCAAGGGACGGCAGTTCTGATCAGAATAGAGTTTGCCCGCCCGTTATCTCTACCGTCAGAGGATGGGCCAAAACCATCGAAGGTCAACTCGACTGCAACAGCTTCCTTGCGCCGACAACTTATCGCGACTGGCACCGTGACTGCGGAAAGCGATCTTTATCGTGATGATCACGGCTGCGGGCACGGCTGCGGGCGCAACGCAAATATTCCTTCGATTTCGACAGCAACTCCGAGCGGCAACGATGCCGCAGATACGGCCGAGCGGGCATGGGAACCTTGCGTATCCAAAACGCTCACCAAGAAGTCGGATGCACCATTGATTACCTGTGGCTGGTCAACAAAGTCGGGGGTGGAATTAACAAACCCGGTAAGCTTTATGACCCGATCCAATCTTTCGAGGTCGCCGTCGCAGGCCGCCCTAACCTGTGACAACAGCGCGAGTGCGCAATGCTTTGCCGCCACGGCTCCCTCTTCGACTGTCAAATCCTTGCCAAGTTTTCCAAGAATAAACCCCTCTGCATTTGCCGAAACTTGACCCGAGACATACAGTGTGTTGCTGACCGTAACGAAGGGCACGTAATTTGCTGCGGGTTTCGGGGCATCGGGCAGTGTTTCTCCCAACTCTTCCAGTCGAACTTCAATATTCATGCTGATTTACTCCTGATTGCGTCGCGTGAATGATAGCATCACAACAAACGTGCAACAAGCGACTTGATCATAGATCGCGGATTTCGAGTCGCTCGCACGCGGGCGCCGAAGGTAGGCCCCAGTGGCTCTTGATATCGCGAGTGCTATTCGATCACCGGCGACTTTAATTTGACACAGCATTCGCCGCATGGTGACATTTGATTGCACAATTATCTTGCATCAATTAAAAGAAGCGCATGGCGAAAATTGACAACGTAATATGACCAAAAAACTGTTTGTAAAAACATATGGCTGTCAGATGAATGTTTATGACAGCGAGCGCATGGCAGAGATTATGGGCGAGCAGGGTTTCAGGGCAACCGAAACCCCGGAAGATGCTGATATGATCTTGCTCAACACCTGTCACATTCGTGAAAAAGCTGCCGAAAAAGTTTATTCAGAACTCGGACGCTATCGCAATCTAAAGGCTCAAAACCCGAAACTGGTTATTGGCGTGGCGGGGTGTGTCGCGCAGGCAGAAGGGGAGGAAATTCTGCGGCGACAAAGCTTGGTCGATATTGTTGTCGGTCCGCAAAGCTACCATCGCCTACCCGAGTTAACACGACAGGTAGAAAGTGGAAAAAAGGCAGTTGACACAGATTTTCCGTGGGAAAGCAAGTTTGCCGAGTTGCCACAACGCCAAGCACTGAAGAAAGACCCTGCCGCTTTCCTGACCGTACAAGAAGGATGCGATAAGTTTTGTAGTTTTTGTGTCGTTCCGTATACGCGCGGTGCCGAGGCCTCTCGTCCGGTTCCAGAGGTGGTGCGAGAGGCGCAAACTCTCGTTGAACACGGGGTTCGCGACATTACGCTGCTCGGCCAAAACGTTAACACCTATCACGGCAAAAACCATGATGGAAAAGATTGGTCGCTTGCCAAGTTAATCTGGGAATTAAGCAAGATTAATGGGCTCGAACGCATCCGTTTCACGACGTCGCATCCGATTGATATGACTGATGACTTGATTGCCGCGCATGGTGAATGCGAAAAACTCATGCCGTATCTGCATTTGCCAGTGCAGGCCGGTTCTGATCAAGTGCTCAAGCGCATGGGACGAAAACACACCGTTAACGCCTATCGCAAGATAATTGAGAAATTGCGACGCGCACGACCTGACATCGCTTTGTCGGGTGACTTCATTGTTGGATTTCCAGAAGAAACGGACGCGGATTTTGAAGCCACATTGGAGTTGGTGCGAGAAATTCAATATAGTCATGCCTACTCCTTTAAGTATTCGCCCCGCCCCGGAACGCCGGCGGCGACCAGGAAACAGGTGCCAGAGGCAATTAAGACCGAGCGCCTGCAACGATTGCAGGAATTGCTGACGGAACAGCAACAGGATGCGCAGCAAGCAATGGTCGGCGAGGTTGTTACCGTGCTAATGGAACGGACTGGGCGCAAGCCGAAGCAGATGGTCGGAAAGTCCGAATATCGACATACCGTCCATGTCGAAAACTGCACAATGCAGATCGGGGACATGGCTGAAATCAAAATTTTAGCGGCGACAGCAAATTCCCTCGCTGGAGCAATAGCGGCATAGTGACATCGCGGGTCTTGGTCAAAGGATAGTCTCCGAGGCTGTTTTTGGTCTGCAAGCGCGGCTATCCGCCCCTATCGCATCTTTGAGACCACCGTTGATGCTAGACACTGCCGCCGGAACGATCGCCAAGGCTTTGTTGACGCAACTCCAAGTCCCGCATTCGCGGTTTCGGACGCAGCAACGTCGGCGACTGATTGATCCGTAAATTCCTCTTGAAAGTGTACGACGATTAGATGCAGAACATTGTAAAGCCGTTAATCAAGCCACTTAGAACGAAGCTTCACCACAGTTGCTCGACACGATGACGGCGTATCCACGCAGATTAATCGAACCGCAGGACGGAAAAGAAAAGGTATCAAACCCCTTGCGAATAATGGCAATATTAGGCAAACTTGATGGATAACAGTCAGGAGCCGATTTTGTCATCAAGCGCCTTACCAGCGGCTGAACATGCCAACCCGGGTGATGAGTTGCTGTTGGAATTTGCCGACAACCGTAGTTTGGCAGAACTATGTGGCGCTTATGATCGAAACCTAGCAAAAATAGAGGGTTTCCTCGGGGTTCAGATTCTGCGGCGCGGCAATTTGGTTACCATTTTCGGAGAACCAACTCTGCGACGGCAGTCAGCCCGAGTGCTACAAACACTATACGAGCGCATTGAGCAGGGACGGTCGGTTGAACCCGAGGATGTTGATCATGCGCTGCAGTGGCTGGAGATTAACCCAGAAACCTGTGAGCAAGTTCACATTCCCCAAGACATTCACGATCGCAACATTAGGCTCAAAACGCGCAAGAAATTAGTCGAGCCGCGAACCAGAGCCCAGCAGGATTACGCTGAGGCGCTGCTGCAGCATGAACTCGGATTTGGTATTGGTCCGGCGGGGACTGGAAAAACCTACTTGGCTGTTGCTGTCGGCGTCTCAATGTTTCTCGAAGGTCAGGTCGAGCGCATCATCCTCAGCCGTCCCGCAGTCGAAGCTGGCGAAAAACTCGGCTACCTTCCCGGTGATATGAAGGATAAAGTCGACCCCTATATGCAACCACTGTACGATGCACTAAACGACTTTCTACCCGTTCGGCAAGTTAGCAAACTGATTGAGGAAAATCGCATCGAAATTGCGCCGCTCGCCTTTATGCGAGGACGAAGTCTGTCAAACGCGTTCGTTGTGCTTGATGAAGCGCAAAATGCCACAAAGATGCAGATGAAAATGTTTCTAACACGCCTCGGTCACGGTTCGCGGATGGTCATAACTGGTGATCGAACCCAAATCGACCTGCCGCGCAACATCCCCTCCGGCTTGGTGCACGCCGAAAGCCTGCTCAAGGGGGTAGAGAATATCAGCTTCAGCTATTTCTCAAGTCGCGATGTCGTCCGACACCCGCTGGTCGCAAAGATTATCGAAGCCTACGACGCCGAGGCAGCGGCTGCCAGTACACTCCCCCTGCCAGCGCCCAGTCAATCGGTTTAGCAGATCTCAATAAGCCCAGTTAAGTTCAGTTATGGCAATTGATATTCTTATTGACGACACGCGTTGGCGATCAATCAATGTTATTGACCTTGTCAACCAAGCGTACGTGAAAACCATAACGTGCTTCGGGCTGTCAGCCGACTCTTGCGAGTCGGCGTTAGTGGCGAGCAATGATCGCCGAATCTCGAAGCTCAACGCCCAGCACCGAGACCAAAACAAACCAACAAATGTTCTCAGTTGGCCAACCGATGAATTACGCGCAGAAATTGACGGTGATTTACCAAAACCCCCGAAACCGGATCCAGACGATGTCTATCATCTGGGCGACATCGTTATCTCCTACGACAGTTGCGAGCGCGAAGCGATATTTGAGCGCAAGTCATTGTCAGACCATACCACGCATCTGTTTGTTCACGGTCTCCTACATTTACTAGGTTATGATCATCATCGGGAGCTAGACGCCGCGCTCATGGAGCAGACCGAGATAGAAATTCTCGCCACGATGGGATTGGCAGATCCCTATATTGCACGATGAGTGGTCAAGTTTAGTCAATAACCAACAATTTGGAACCAAATTCATGAGCGATATCGAGGGAAGTTCGACGCCACCACCGGGCGGACCACTCGACAAAAACAAAAATCGAAACCTCAGTTTGTTGGGGCGGCTATTCAAGAACTTGGGCTCGTCGCACAGCGAACTTGAGCAGCCTGATCATCAACCGACGACCTCGGATCACGGCATGCTTAACTTGATGCGCCTTCGAGTTGATGACGTCGTTATTCCGAAGGCCGAAATCGTAGCCGTTCCAGACACCATTTCTCTTGACGAGCTAGTGAAAGTGTTTCGAGAGAGCGGCCTAACGCGACTGCCTGTTTACAGCGGAACGCTGGACTCGCCCGCTGGACTCATTCACCTAAAGGATCTAGCCCTTACCCATGGGTTCAACGGTAAAAGGACGGAGTTTCAATTAAGAAAGATGCTTCGCGAACTTTTTTTTGTCCCGCCCTCTATGCCCATCAATATCTTGTTAACAAAAATGCAAACGGAGCGTCGACACATGGCGCTCGTAATTGACGAATATGGTGGCGTCGACGGCTTAGTCACAATTGAAGATTTGATTGAGCAAGTCATCGGCGAAATCGCCGACGAACATGACACCGAGGAAGACCAAAACTGGTCTTTGGAAAACACTGGTTGCTATGACGCTCTGGCTAAAACCCCGCTCACAGAATTCGAAGCCGAAATAGGTCAGTCGCTTACTGATCACGATACGGTCGACCAAGAGGAGATCGACACCCTCGGTGGCCTCGTTTTCATGTTGTCTGGACGCGTGCCCACTCGTGGCGAGGTGGTCAAACATCCCGCTGGCGTCGAGTTCGAAGTGATTGACGGTGACGCAAGAAGGATCAAGCGGTTGCGTGTACGGTTGGCAGGAACCTCTATATGATTCCTGCCATCTTGGCGCTCATCGCTGGCGGTATCGGTGCATTGGGCTTACCACCCTACGGATTATGGCCTTTGACAATCCTCTCGCTGGTGGGAACTTCTCAGATCTATCGCGGCTTGACCGATTGGCGACAAGCGAGTCTGGTTGGCTGGACCTTTGGGACCGGATATTTTGGCATAGCATTCTCTTGGATTTTCGAGCCGTTTCTGGTCGGACCGAAAGAATTTGCGTGGCTTGCCTTTTTTGCCCCAGCGTTGCTCGCTGCTGGCCTTGCTTTGTTCTGGGCTTTGGCCTTTACGGTAGCCCACTGGCTCTCAAGAACCAGCATCTTTGGTCTACTCCTCAGTTTGGCTGCCGTCGAAGTGGCGCGCGCCTATTTGTTTTCGGGTTTCCCATGGGCGGGGTTTGCGCAGATCTGGATCGGGACCGGTCCTGACCTGCTGCTATCAATCATTGGCCCACAAGGGCTTATGTTGGTTACACTGATCGTTGCTGCAATGGTTTTTGGGTTGCTTGAGCCAAAATCTAATAACGCGAGCAAGCTCTTGTCCGCTGTCGGGTTGACGTTACTTGTGCTTGTGGTGGTGACGTTTTCATCGCGATTGCCTGCGGTAACTTCGACAGAAGCAATCGTTCGCATTGTACAACCAAACGCGTCGCAAGAGGAAAAATGGGACCGTGACAAGATACCAAAGTTTTTTGCCCGACAACTTACGGCCACCGGCGCTGGTGACAGCCCACCGGACCTCATCGTCTGGCCTGAATCCGCCATTGCGCCCTTACTTGACGATGCTGATGCCGAATTTCGGGCGATATCTAAGGCCGCTCGCGGAGCAATTGTCGTGCTGGGCGTTAATCGGCGCGATGAAGAGGGCTACTACAACTCAATGGTTGCGTTGGATCGGTTTGGGCATGTTGCGCAGCGCTATGACAAACAAAAGTTAGTGCCCTTCGGTGAGTTTATGCCGTTCCCTGAGTTCTTCCGTAAATTGGGCATTCGTGGGCTTGCTGAGTGGGCAGATCGTGGCTACGTCGCCGGTTCGGGGCTACGAAGGATGATGCTCGGCGACCTCGGTCTCGCGCTGCCTTTGATCTGCTACGAAGCCATCTTTCCCGAACTTGCCCGCAATGACGCCCAACGTCCAGATCTGCTGTTGCAGATTACCAATGATGCGTGGTTTGGAACTCGCGCAGGCCCATACCAACATTTTGCGCAAGCACGAATGCGGGCGATTGAGCAAGGATTACCAATCATTCGAGCGGCGAACACGGGTATTTCAGCGGCCATTGATCCTTTCGGAAGAATTGTCGAAATCTTACCTTTAGGTGCTACTGGTTTTGTCGACGCAAAATTGCCAACACCCTTGCCGAAGACGCTATATTCGCGAACTGGCGATGGACCAGCAATCACCTTGATCGTTGTCCTGCTTCTGACGATGTTCTTTGGCAAAGTCGCGCAATTGCGCCCTGAAAGGTAATTGACCACAATGGTTTTGCAAGCTAAGTCTTGCGCTCGCACCTTACTTTGAATTTCATTGTCAGCCACAGTCGAGTTTTCGCGGAGTACCTCATGAGTCCAAGACGGTACATCTTCACCTCCGAATCAGTATCAGAGGGGCATCCTGACAAGGTTTGTGACCGTATTTCTGATGCTATCTTGGATGCATTTCTGACCTTGGAACCAGAGGCGCGGGTTGCAGCGGAAACGTTTGCAACGGCCAATCGTGTTATCGTCGGCGGGGAAGTCAATCTCAGCGACAAAAATAAACAACAGGAAGGCCTTGAGGAAATTGAGTCCGTTGTTCGCGGCTGCATTCTTGACATTGGCTATGAGCAAGAAAAATTTCATTGGCAAACGTGTGAAGTGACCAATCTTTTGCATAACCAATCTGAAGATATCGCAATTGGCGTTGATGCGACAACGGCTAAGGCGGAGGGTGCGGGTGATCAAGGCATGATGTTTGGCTATGCGACCGACGAGACCGACGCCTATATGCCGGCACCGATACAATATGCTCATTCGATCTTGCGACGACTGTCGCAGGCACGCAAATCTCGCGAGGAAAGAGAATTGGGCCCTGACGCGAAGTCGCAATTGTCAGTCGTTTACGAAGATGGCAAGCCATCGCACGTCAACTCGATCGTGCTGTCTACCCAGCATCTCGACCCTGATTTGTCTTCGGCAGATATCCGCGACATCGTTGAGCCTTATATTCGGGAAATTCTTCCTGACCATTGGCTCAATGCGGAGACACAGTGGCATGTGAATCCAACGGGAAAATTCGTCAACGGCGGACCGAGTGCCGATGCAGGCCTGACGGGCCGAAAAATTATTGTTGATACCTATGGCGGTGCCGCGCCGCACGGCGGTGGTGCTTTTTCTGGCAAAGATCCGACCAAGGTTGATCGGTCAGCAGCTTACGCGGCTCGCTATCTTGCTAAAAACATTGTTGCTGCCAAGTTGGCCAAACGCTGCACATTGCAGCTGTCCTACGCCATTGGAGTCTCAGAACCCTTGTCGATTTTTGTGAATACCCATGGCACCGGGGTGGTGTCGGAAAACCAGATTGAGCGAGCGATTCGCGAGCTTATGGACCTTTCCCCGCGGGGTATTCGTCAACATTTGGGGCTCAATAAGCCGATCTACCAGCGCACGGCGGCCTATGGGCACTTTGGTCGTGCGCCAGATGCAGACGGTGGTTTTTCATGGGAAAAGACCGATTTGGTCGCTGCGCTCAAATCGACTATTTGATTATCGAATCCTGTTACCGAATATATCTACGGGTAATACTTGGGGCACCGACTGTCGTCTTTGACAGATGGACTTGGTGGAAACCAAAAATATGTAAGCCCTCCCTTTCTGGTTGAGACGGCACTGCGAGAATTGTCTGTCATTCTTGGGTCGGTTCAGGCAATTCACGGACGAGTCGCAAAATCCGATGCCCACTCCAAACGGGCTGACCAGTCATTGACCCGACGCAGCCAGTATGCCAACGGTAATTTTCCTGAAAATTGGTAAAATTTGAGGCATTTTGGAATTTATGCGAAATATGGGATCGGCTATTTCATAGCAACATTAAACTTATGGAAGATGAAATGAACAATCTCTCCACAGAACATGATTCCAGAAAAATCGCGAGTTATGTGGTATCCATAGGAAGACAAAAAGGGTTCCATTATACCCCCTGCAGGTAATAAAATTAACTTACTTGTGCCACGGTTGGATGTTAGGGCTTTATGGAAACCCCATTTCACTACACACCGTAGAGGCTTGGAAATATGGACCCGTCATTCCAGCCATGTATGAACAGGTAAGAGTTTACGGAAGAAATCACGTGAAGAAATTGGAAGGCTATTCGGTTTCGGAACTCGATCTTGATGAATTTGAAGAAAACCTGATTAAACAAGTACCTGAAATCTATAAAGAGTATTCTGGGGTCGAACTCTCCGCGCTTACGCACAGAGAAGGAACCCCTTGGTACGGAATCTATCACAGTAAAGGGGTGAACCATATCATACCCGATGAATTGATACAGAGCCACTTCGCCGAACTTGCTAAACAATGAAAAAAGGGACGCAAACGGCGGGGGATCAAAAATTCAAGTCCGTGCCGCCTCTGCCCAAGTCCGGAGACAAACCACTAGCGACAGTCGACGCTGAGAAGGAAAGACGGGAACTGGAAAGTGTCGAATCTCAACACAGTCGAGATCAAAGAGCGCGAAAGGTTGTTGGCTGGGGGTAGATGCAATCATCACACCGATATTGCTTGTGGTCGCTGCTGCATTGATCTGTCTTGGTTGGCATATTCTTGGACCGAAAGTTGGCGGTGGCTGCCAGAAGATGAAATTTCTGACATCAAGAGTTTCATGTTGAGTGGCGCATTGGTGAGTGTCGCGATGAGCTATTTCAATAGGTTCATTCAGAGGCAATGAACCGTCTGCTCTGTAATCGTAGCCATCGAACTCATTCCACCAAAGCCACTTGCAAAATTCATCAGGCGAACGATTTTCGTAAGCGACTCCCCGATAAGTTGATTAACATGGCTTGCCAAAATGCAAGAAAAAAATTTGGGCGCAACTACAAAAACGAACCGAATTTGTTAGACTACCAAAGAAAGTGACTTACGCTCCAAAAGCTCTGGGCGGGCAAGCGGATACTCAATGAGAGCATCGCCGCTATCCATGCCTACCAAAAATACCAGAGCAGTCACTGGCAAACTAAACAATAGGAGTTAAGTATGATACATTGATAGACACTAAGGCAGTCAAGAATGTTCTAATCTTTTTGATTCTAGATCCTACAGTCTTTCACTAGATTCCAGAGACAATAAACTGGTTTGCCTTAGATTAAAGATACCGTTATAAAATTGCATAAGAGCAATTGCTCTTCATTAGAGAGGAACCACTTATGTCTTTATTCAGTCTTCCAGAGCAAAATCGGGATGACGACCTTATCAAAAAATTGCAGGAAAGCGCCAAAAAAAAGAGAACACGCGCAGAAACGAAGGCGCAGCGTATTTCATGGGTTCTGTCTGCTTACGAAAATCCTGACGAGAAGACAATTGCAGAGGTGGAAAAACTTGTTGAAGAAATGGGCCTATGATTCTCTTCGAGATAACAGAGGATGAAAATCATGATGAATACCGGCAGTTAGAGTATTCTAATCTAATTCGACAACAGAGCTTCCTGGATCAATTATACAATCTTCTATTCGTATGGATCGAAGATTTCTGTCTCAAGAAATAATAAAGGCACTCAACTATCATGTGGTAACATGTTTGCACGTTAACGCAGGTGCGTACAGGCCTTGCGAAGTCTATGTCGGGAACTTTAAGCCTCCCAAACACTATCGTGTACAAGCTTTAATGGATGACTTCATCAACATCGCTAATGAGAACTGGCAAGGGGCGGATCCCTTTCTTCTATCAGCCTATGTCTACTGGAAGATAAACTACATTCACCCGTTTATTAATGGCAATGGAAGGACAGCTCGTGCTAGTTGCTACTTTGTCTTATGTGTTAAGTCAGGAGGAATCATAAAGGGTACTGATACCCTGCCAAAACTCTTGCAAGAACATAGACCAGAGTGCGTTGAACTACTTAAGGCGGCTGATGAGATGTACAAAGCAGGTAGACCGCTTCCAGAGATACTAGGGCCTTTAGCGGGTTTGATTCACAGATTATCTACTCAACAAGTTTCTAGTTGAAACTTTGGCCCTTTTAATTTTTCCATACCACCATCTTTCGTAACTTCTGGACGCGCTATCAGCCGCCGTACCGATGAAAGTCGACTTAGATCTGCAACTCACACTGATCGCCGGGGACTATACCGTCTCTTCGCGGTCCGTCCTGGCAACGTTCAGGATAAAAAAACGAATCTTCGTGAAAACTTGACGACGGTCAGAGAGGGGATTAGGCATCCGCTTATTGGCACACGATACCGCAGTTTGGTCAACTGGAAGCATCCTGAACCTCGCTCCAACGCTTACAAGCGATTTCATCCCTTGATCTCCCAGTGCCCTTGAAATTGAGGCAATGGTGCATGGTCGCGGAAGTTCTCCATAAAATAGAGGTGCTTCGTAATTTTGCCACCTGCTATAGACGAGGGGAAGTGTGTGCGAGTCTAATTGTGCGATGGCGAGTTGCGGATTAGGTGTCACCGCATGATTCTGTGCTCGTACTTAGGTCGAGGCAGACAGAGGTGCGTCAAATATTGCTAGATCACGATATTTTTGTATCATTTATCAAGACTCTTTCGGTAGCAAAAACTTACAACGCGATCTAACTGAAAGTATTTTGTTTCAGTATACTCGGGAAAACTGCGGGTCGTTTGCTAGCTCTTCAGGCGGTCGGTGATGTGAGAAATCTGGAGATCACTCTGTAAAAAATAGCAACAACCCCATTCCGTGCGGCGAACCCTTGCGGTAACTCCTAGTCTTGCGCAAGTCTGAAAGCCATAGGTAACAGCGTCGAAAAGTTGGTTTTTCTATGATCGAAGTCCACCGTCCCCATCGCAATTTCTACGGGCGAATAAAGGGACACCCCCTAAGCCGCCGACAACAAGCCTACCTCAATGAAGATTTGGCGGACTGGTCGTTAGACCACGTTACTTGGGTAGAGAATCCTGAACGGCAACCCATAGACCTAGAGACGATCTTCGGCGACGCAGATATCCGACTGGAAATTGGCTTTGGCAGCGGCGAACACCTAGTCTTGCAAGCTGAACAAAATCCAAAGATCGGCTTTATCGGCGCCGAACCTTATGTGAATGGCGTTGCGGCGCTCTTGGCGAAATTGCAGGAGCGACGACTAAGCAACCTGCGGATTTTTGCCGGCGATGTCCGGGATCTCATGGATGTGTTACCCGAAGGTTCGATCGCAGTCACCTATTTATTATACCCGGATCCTTGGCCGAAGAAACGACACCATCGGCGTCGGTTCGTTACCTCCGAGAACCTAGGCCCGCTCGCGCGAATCATGCGCTCAGATGGAATCGTGCGCATCGCGACCGATATTCCAGATTATGCTCGTCAAGCCTTGGAAGAATTGCCTAAGTTTGGGTTTGAATGGCTAGCGCAATCGCCGAGTGATTGGCGTCAACCGTGGCCAAATTGGGTATCGACTCGTTACGAACAAAAGGCTCTACGGCACAGTCGAGTGCCGCATTACTTGACATTCAGTCGATTGCGTTGTTCTAAGTCAAATGTTCCCTAAGGTCGAACGAGAAGTATGATTGTTCTGTTCATCAAAGCTGTAACCCGTTGATGACGGCTCTCAATAATGGCGAAGGCCCCGTAACGACAGGGTGCGCAACGATGACATCTCGTCGCCGTGACGGACTTTCGGGCACAGTGATCATGCCGGGCGACAAGTCAATATCACATCGCGCACTAATTCTGGGTGCTTTAGCGGTTGGGGAAACGCGAATTTCGGGTCTTTTGGAGAGTGAAGACGTCGAAAAAACAGCGGTCGCACTGCGGGAGTTTGGCGTCAAGGTCAACAAGCGCGACGAACATGAATGGTCGGTCTTTGGGGTTGGAGTTGGCGGTCTAGCAGAACCTCCTCGGGTCATTGATTGTGGCAATTCTGGAACGAGTGCCCGACTACTCATGGGACTTATGGCGAGTACCGATATTGCCGCCACATTTTGCGGCGATGACAGTTTGATGTCACGGCCGATGGCAAGAGTTCTTGAGCCGCTCTCGCAGATTGGTGCGCGTTGGCTCGGCAGACGCGACAAGAAATTGCCCTTGACGCTGGCAGGAACTGCGTTTCCGGTTCCAATCAACTACCAAACCCCAGTGCCATCGGCGCAGGTAAAGTCTGCGATTTTGCTTGCTGGCCTCAACGCGCCCGGGGAAACAATTGTCATTGAGCAAGCAAGAACGCGAGATCATACCGAGCGTATGCTGAAGGCTTTTGGTGCCGATATCGTTGTCGAAGACTGTGAGAACGGCTGTCAGGTCATCTTGAAGGGACAAACCGAGCTAACACCTTGTGAGATAGTCATCCCCGGCGATCCGTCGTCAGCCGCTTTTCCGATCTGCGCCGCATTAATTGTCCCTGACTCGGACGTTATGGTGCCAACCGTTGGTATGAATCCCTCACGGGCAGCATTGTTTTCGATACTGCAGGAAATGGGTGCGCAATTGACCGTCGAAAATCGACGCAATGCGGGGGGTGAGCCCGTTGCCGACCTACGGGCAAGATTCTCGCCAAACCTACGCGGCATTGAAGTTTCTGCAGACGTGGCCGCAAGCATGATTGACGAATATCCAATTTTGGCGGTCACGGCGGCATTCGCAGCAGGGGAAACCAAAATGCTAGGGGTCGCAGAACTTAGAGTTAAGGAGAGTGATCGGATTGACGCTATGGCTAAGGCCTTGCGTGCAAATGGCGTCGCTGTTGCCGAAGGATCAGATTGGTGGTCTGTTGTCGGCATGGGGACTTCGGGGGTGCCGGGCGGTTCAGCGTGTGAGAGCAAGTGCGATCATCGTATTGCGATGTCATGTCTGGTGCTTGGCATGGCTGCTCAAAACCCAGTCACAGTTGATGATTGCTCACCGATTGCCACGTCTTTTCCGCGATTCCAGAGCGTGATGAATCAAATGGGCGCTGCTATCCGGGAGGCGCAATAATGGCATTCGTTGTCGCCATCGACGGGCCGGCGGCAGCAGGGAAGGGTACCGTCGCACGCGCAGTTGCGGGTCATTTCGGATTATCGTATCTTGATACCGGGTTGCTTTATCGGGCGGTAGGATTGGCGGTTAATCGCGGGAAAGATGCGATCGCAGTTGCCCAAAAACTTGATTTATCGCAATTAAATGACAGAGAATTACGCACCCAAGCCGCCGCCGAAGCCGCGAGCAAAGTTGCTTGTGAACCAGATGTGCGAGAGGCTTTAATCGCGACACAAAGAGAGTTTGCCCAAAGGCGAAATGGCGCGGTTCTTGACGGACGAGATATTGGCACCGTGATTTGTCCGAATGCGAATGTAAAACTCTATGTTTTTGCCTCACCAGAAGTTCGGGCTGCACGACGGTATAATGAACTCACGATGCAGGGGAGTGAGTGTGACTACCAGACAGTTCTCAAGAAGGTCCAAGACCGCGATGCGCTTGACGAAGAACGCGCTACAGCCCCACTGGCGGCGGCAGTCGATGCCAAGATGCTTGATACGACGAGTCTGAAGATTGACGAAGCAGTTGCCCGCGCCATATCAATCATTGAACAGGCGAGAAGAGATCAGTAAACAAGACATGAGCAAGATAGGACTGCGGCTTGAATTGACGGTGCGATAACGAATGTAAGGCACCAAAGCGAGTTCATAGGCAGTGATCGCTGCAGGGATTTCTTGACCTAAATCAAAGATTAAACAGCCTAAGAAGATAACAATCAGGGTTAAAATAACTCTGCAGTGGTAGGCACGAACGCAATGTGGAAGGACAAATAATGGCAAATTATGTCAAGCTGATCGTACTTGGCTTGGTCGTTCTGTTTGCAATGATGGGTGCGAGTTACGCACGCGACTTAGCCTATCAAGTTCATATGATCATGGTCATGATCATCGCGGCCGGAGTCTTTGTTTGGACTCTGCGGCGAACAGATGAGCCCGTCCTCGCCAATGATTTATCTCGCGAATACAATGACGATGTTATTCGAGCTGGTGTGATCGCAACCCTTTTTTGGGGCATAGCTGGATTCCTCGTTGGCGTTGTTATCGCCTTTCAGCTTGCCTTTCCGGTGCTAAATTTTGATTGGGCTCAAGGGTATGCGAACTTTGGACGATTGCGGCCGTTGCATACCAGCGCGGTGATTTTTGCGTTCGGTGGCAATGCCCTAATTTGCTGTTCGTTTTATATTGTCCAACGGACGTGTGCGGCGCGACTATGGGGCGGAAATCTCGCGTGGTTCGTCTTTTGGGGATATCAATTATTCATTGTGTTGGCAGCAACAGGATATCTGCTCGGCGGCACACAGTCGAAGGAATATGCCGAACCAGAATGGTATATCGACCTGTGGTTAGCTGTGGTCTGGATCGCCTACTTGGCCGTATTTTTGGGAACCCTCATCAAGCGAAAAGAACCGCATATTTATGTCGCAAATTGGTTCTTATTGTCCTTCATTGTTACGGTTGCCATGCTCCATGTGGTTAACAATCTCGCTATTCCCGTCAGTATCTGGGGATCAAAGTCGGTTATTGTTTGGTCTGGTGTACAGGATGCGATGGTACAGTGGTGGTACGGTCACAACGCTGTCGGCTTTTTCCTGACGGCAGGATTCCTCGGGATGATGTATTATTTCATTCCCAAGGCTGCTGGGCGCCCCGTCTTTAGTTACAAGCTTTCGATCATTCACTTTTGGTCCTTGATCTTCATCTATATTTGGGCGGGTCCGCATCACTTGCATTATACGGCCTTGCCCGATTGGGCCTCGACCCTCGGTATGGTGTTTTCGGTTGTGCTCTGGATGCCCTCTTGGGGCGGTATGATCAATGGCTTGATGACGCTCTCAGGGGCTTGGGACAAGTTGCGAACCGATCCCGTCATTCGCATGATGGTTATTTCGCTCGGCTTTTATGGGATGTCGACTTTCGAGGGTCCGATGATGTCAATTCGGGCGGTGAACTCGCTCAGCCACTACACCGACTGGACTATCGGACACGTGCATTCTGGTGCTCTTGGCTGGAACGGCATGATTACATTTGGCTGTTTGTACTTCTTAGTACCAAAACTCTGGAAGAAGGAGAGACTGTACAGTCTTAATTTAGTCTCGTGGCACTTCTGGTTAGCCACCATTGGCATTGTTCTCTATGCGGCGTCGATGTGGGTCACGGGAATCATGGAGGGCCTGATGTGGCGGGAAGTCGATGCGAATGGCTTCCTCGTAAACTCCTTTGCAGATACGGTTAGCGCTAAGTTTCCAATGTATATTGTGCGCGGCCTCGGCGGCGGTCTGTTCCTCGCTGGTGCCGGCATCATGTGCTACAATATATGGATGACCATTCGTGCGGTCCCGTCTCGGGAACGGTCACTTGTAGCTGCTGTTCCAGCGGAATGAGGGGGATATAGGCGATGGCGATTTTAGATAAACACAAAGCAATTGAAACAAATGCAACTCTGTTGCTTGTCTTTAGCTTTCTTGTGGTGACGATCGGTGGCATCGTGCAAATTGCACCGCTGTTTTATCTCGAAAACACGATCGAAGAAGTCGAGGGTATGCGTCCCTACTCACCGCTTGAGTTGACCGGAAGAGATATCTATATCCGCGAGGGTTGTTATGTCTGTCATAGTCAGATGATTCGTCCGATGCGGGATGAGGTCGAACGCTATGGGCACTATTCTCTCGCCGCCGAGTCGATGTATGACCATCCATTCCAATGGGGCTCAAAGCGGACTGGACCGGATCTTGCCCGCGTCGGCGGCCGGTATTCCGATGAGTGGCACGTGGATCACCTAAGAGATCCGCAATCAGTTGTGCCAGAGTCCGTGATGCCAAAATACGGCTTTCTCGAAGACACGCAGATTGAACCGACCTATATTGTTGACCTTATGCAGGCTAACGCACTCGTGGGTGTTCCGTATGACAAGGCGATGATTGCGAATGCGGAAGCGGATTTTCTGGCGCAGGCTGATCCCGACAGCGATTATGACGATCTATTAGTACGCTATCCGGGGGCCCAAGTCCGAAACTTTGATGGTCAACCGGGCATTTCTGAAGCTGACGCACTTATTGCCTACATGCAAATGTTGGGTACGCTGGTTGATTTCTCGACTTTCGCCCCGGATCAAAATCGTTAAGGAAGCGGTAGTGATGGAGACTTATACCTTTCTTCGACAGCTGGCGGATAGCTGGTTTTTGTTGGCCATGTTTGTGTTCTTTATCGGAGTCATTCTCTTCGCCCTGCGCCCAGGTAGCAACGCTCGGCATCGCCATACAGCCAATGTGGTGTTTCGAAACGAGGATAAGCCAGCGCAACCCGAGGAGAAGCCGCAATGAAAAACGACATAGCGACGTCAGAGACCGACGATGTTGCGACCACCGGTCATGTTTGGGACGAAGATCTAGAAGAGTTCAATAACCCGTTGCCGCGATGGTGGCTTTGGACCTTCTATGCAACGATCATCTGGGGGGTGGGCTACACCATCGCCTACCCGGCATGGCCAATGATATCGAGTAGTACAGCTGGCCTCATTGGATATTCAACCCGAAATGAAGTCGTCGAGGATATTGCCGCCTTTGAAGCGCAAAATGAGCCAATCAATCTGCGTCTGGTTGAGACTGAATTAGTCGCAATCGCTGATGACGCCGAGCTCTATACCTACGCGGTATCGTCTGGAGAGTCTGTTTACCAGACATGGTGCGCCCAGTGTCACGGATCTGGTGCGGCGGGCGCTGTGGGCTATCCTAATTTGCTTGATGATGATTGGCTATGGGGTGGGGATATCGAAGCTATTCACCACACGGTGAGTCATGGAATTCGAAACGAAGTAAGTGACGAAGCGCATTACTCGGCGATGCCGGCATTTGGGGAACTGTTGACGGAAGAGGAAATCTCGCAGGTCGCAAATTTTGTGCAGGCGATGGCGGGAGAGACGCCCGCGGACGCGACCCAAGCCGAAGCCGGAAAAGTAATTTATGAAGAAAATTGTTCATCCTGTCATGGTGAACAAGGTGAGGGGGATATATTTCAAGGAGCGCCGAATCTTGCTGATTCAATCTGGCTTTATGGTGGGGACTATGCGTCTTTGATTTCGACGGTTACATACTCGCGATACGGCGTCATGCCGCCTTGGAATGATCGATTGAGTGAGCCCGAGATTAGAGCCGTGTCGCTGTATGTTCATCAGTTAGGTGGTGGCGAGTAATCGTATCAAAAACTATTGGCCTGACGGGGCTTTAGTTGTCTTACCAAGTGCAAAGCGGCAGGTGGCCAAGGCCGAGTGTCTCGTGGTCATTTTCAAGACGCAATGGCAATTTCTGACGAAGGTGACCAACGTTGCATTTGTTATTGACCATGCGTTCTTGATCGCCGCCAGAATGCCGAAGCAGTATAATTTTAGAGGTGATGGGAGGGGGCCAGTCGTGCAACTTTTCGGCTCGCATCGTTGTGCGTTGCAAGAAAAGGTGCGACTGTTTAAGGGCTCGTGACGGTAATGCTGTTTTCATGTCAGCGAGTTTTGTCAGGAGAGTGACGTTTGTCTGATACCTCAGAACCGCCAACAGTTCTCTACGCGCCTCGAGAACCTATCTTCCCGCGTCGGGTATCGGGCTTTTTTCGAAACCTAAAGTGGTACTTGATGGCGTTTACGTTGGGCATTTACTACATAACGCCTTGGCTCCGGTGGGACCGCGGTCCAAATTTACCCGACCAGGCGGTTCTTCTTGATATCGCCCACCGCCGCTTCTACTTCTTTTGGATCGAAATTTGGCCGCACGAGTTTTACTTTGTCGGTGGTCTCTTGATCATGGCAGGGCTTGGCCTGTTCTTGTTCACATCAGCATTAGGTCGCGTATGGTGCGGCTACGCCTGTCCACAGACGGTCTGGACAGATTTATTTATTTTGGTTGAGCGTTGGATTGAAGGCGACCGCAACGCTCGTTTGCGCTTACACAGGCAAAAGCGGTGGGACTTTCGGAAGGTCCGGCTGCGGGTCACAAAATGGCTGGTGTGGTTGGTCATTGGACTTTTGACTGGCGGCGCCTGGGTGTTTTATTTTGCGGACGCTCCGACGCTGGCGCGGGATCTAGTGTCGCTCAATGCCCACCCAATCGCTTATACGACCGTCGCAATTCTTACCGGCACAACGTTTTTCTTCGGGGGATTTTTCCGCGAGCAAATTTGTATCTATGCCTGCCCATGGCCACGGATACAGGCCGCAATGATGGATGAGGAAACGATTACCGTCGGCTATCGCGCATGGCGCGGTGAGCCAAGGAAGCATTCAGCGGAGGCCGAATCGAGTGCCAACCTGGGTGACTGTATCGATTGTATGGCATGCGTGAATGTTTGCCCCGTCGGGATCGATATCCGTGACGGGCAACAGATGGAATGTATTACCTGTGCGCTCTGCATTGATGCTTGTGATGACGTGATGGCGCGTATCGGGAAACCTCGGGGCCTCGTTGATTATATGGCCCTCAGCGATGAACCACTCGAACGAACCGGAAAACCCCCGCGAGGCATATGGACACATATCTTGCGCCCGCGCACAATTATGTATACGACGCTATGGTCATTGGTTGGTATCGGAATGGTATTTGCACTATTTGTGCGCTCACATATTGACCTGAGTATTGCCCCGGTGCGCAATCCAGTATACGTCACGCTCTCCGACGGTTCGATTCGAAATACATATGATATTCGGGTAAGGAATCAGTCCAATACCGAGAGTACTTTTCGGATTTTTGCGAGCGCCCATCCGCAGATCCGCATCCGGCTCGAAGGCAGTCCCTACGAGAGTTTGACAATTGGTGCCCAAGAACTGCAGCGACAGCGGGTTTATGTGACGGCGGCCCCTACGTCTGAACCGGCCATTTCCGAGCGCACCCCAGTGCGATTTTGGGTCGAGGACCTCGCCAACGGCGATCGCGCTCATAAGGATACGGTATTTTTTGGTACGGGGAATTAGAGAATATGCTGCTGCGGGAGTTTACGGGTAGGCATGCCTTGATTGTTTTTCTTATGGCGTTCGGTACAATTATTGCCGTTAATGCGCTACTTGCCATAAACGCTGTTCGCACATTTCCGGGCCTAGAGGTCGAAAATTCCTATGTCGCCTCACAGGAATTTGACGCAAAACGGCGCGACCAAGAAGCGCTTGGGTGGGCGGTACGAGCTGAGATGCATGACGGAAATATCCACCTCATGATAACGGATAAAGACAGCGGGGCTCCGATTGAAGTTGCTGAACTACAGGCAACACTCGGTCGCTCGACCCATCCTCGCGATGATTTTTCTCCAGAGTTCCGATTTGAGGGCACCGCATATGTAGCAACCGTTAAATTGGCACCGGGAAATTGGAACATCCGAATGGTGGCGTTGGCAGACGACGGAACAGAGTTCACGCAGAGAGTGCGCTTCTACATCAAGGGCTGAAACTGATGTCGACGCAGACTTCGCCTCCAACTATCGGCGCCCCGGACCAATCGACGGTATCGTCTCGTTCACAGCGCGCTGTGGACGACACAACACCGCTCGTTATCGCGCTTCCCGGCATTCACTGTCAGAATTGTATTGCTGCGGTCGAAAAGGCACTTGAACAACACTCTAAGGTTGTGTCCGCACGGGTCAATTTGACCTTGAAACGGGTCTTTATCGAAGCTGTGCCGAGTGTATCGGCCACAGAATTGATGTCGGTGCTAAATACCGCGGGTTTTGAAGCCCACGAACTGGGGCCGACGATTTCGGAAGTCTCGCAAGAGGATAAGGCCGGTCGAGACTTGTTGATGCGCGTCGCTGTCGCAGCCTTTGCGACAATGAACGTGATGATGTTATCAATTTCCGTCTGGTCTGGCGCAGAAAATGCCACACGAGACCTATTTCATTGGATTTCTGCAGCAATTACGCTGCCTGCAATTGTCTACAGTGCCCAGCCCTTTTTTCGGAATGCCTGGAGTTCCGTTAAGGCGAGGCGCATGAACATGGATGTTCCTATTGTGTTCGCGATTTTGCTCGCGCTGATGACATCGCTTTGGGAAACGATGCTGTCGGGGCACCATGCCTATTTCGACGCAGCGATGGCGCTAACATTCTTCTTACTCGTCGGCCGATATTTGGATCATCGAACACGGATCGCGGCCCGATCAGCGGCGAAAGAACTTTCAGCGATGGAAGTCACACGTGCGTGGCGTTTGGAGGACGGCAAGCCGGTTGCGGTTGCGGCCGAAAGTCTCGTGGTCGGTGACTTGATTTGGATTAAGCCGGGCGAGCGCGTTGCCGTCGATGGAATCGTCACGCAGGGGCAATCAGAGATTGACCGCTCCTTGCTGACGGGCGAGACAATACCGGCGCCAGTGACTGAAAACGAGACCATAAGTGCTGGTGAGGTTAACTTGACGGGATTGCTGACAGTTCGTGCGACTGCTGTCGGTGAGGATACATCATTGCGTCGAATAGCGGCACTTGTAGCGGTCGCTGAGTCTGGGCGCTCCAATTATCATTCTTTGGCCGATCGCGCTGCAAAACTCTATGCGCCGGGCGTTCATATTTTGGCACTGATGAGCTTTTTCGGCTGGATGTTATACTCCGCCGACGTTCGAGTTTCATTAAACATCGCTGCTGCGGTGCTGATCATCACTTGTCCCTGTGCTCTTGGGTTAGCCGTACCGGCAGTGACGACGGCTGCGTCTGGTCGACTCTTTCGACGCGGCTTGTTGATAAAGAGTGCAACGGCGCTTGAGCGATTATCCACTGTCGACAAAGTCGTTTTTGACAAGACTGGCACACTTACCCTCGGGCAGCCCGAAGTAACGAACGTGAACGCTTTCAATTCAGAAGAACTTGGCGTTGCTCTAGCGTTAGCGCAGGGTTCCGAACATCCGTTAAGTCAGGCATTAGCCCGCGCTGCAACTAAGGCTAGAATCGAGCCGATTGCGGTCACCGACATCAAGGAGGTCCCTGGTTTCGGCACGGAGGGAAACTGGGAGGGTCGTCGCGTTCGGCTCGGGCGCGGTACCTGGGTTGGTGGCGAGGGGTTATCGGAAACCAGTACTTGGCTAGCGATCGGGGATGACAAGCCGCAGGCTTTCCGATTTGTTGACACACTGCGTCCGCAAGTAAAGGACGTTATCGCGACATTGCAGTCCAAGAAACTCGAGGTTTTTGTGGTCTCGGGTGATGCACAACCTACAGTCTCGGCCTTTGCCGAGCGTCTAAAAATAAAGCATTGGCTGGCTGATGCGTCGCCAGAAGACAAAGTGAAGTTCATTGACGAACTCACCGCGCAGGGGGCGAAGGTATTGATGGTCGGCGATGGGCTAAACGATACGGTTGCCTTGTCGTCAGCGCATGTTTCGTTCTCGCCTGCTACGGCGTTAGATGCCGCCCGTGTCGCGTCAGATGTGGTACTTTTGAACAACGATTTGGCAATGATACCCGAAGCAATTGATGTGTCGAAGAGCGCGGTTGCTCGTATTCGGGAGAATTTCCAGATTGCAACGATTTACAATATCTTTGCGGTACCCTTAGCGGTAGCTGGGTTTGCCACCCCGTTGATTGCGGCGTTGGCAATGTCAACATCATCAATTACCGTGTCTTTGAACGCGCTACGTTTGCGGTGAGTGATGAACGCTCTGGCTATTCTTATTCCGGTTTCACTGTTGCTCAGCGGTTTGGGCCTTTGGGCCTTTTTCTATACGCTAAAGTCAAAACAATATGATGATCCCGATGGCGATAGCCGAAGAATTCTCAACTCGGAGTGGGATGATCACCCGAAGCCTTGATCCGCAAGATTTTTAGATTGGCTGTGAAGGCTTTTTCCGTTGCCTTCGTGCCGAGGGGCCAGGAAACTTTGCGCTAAGTTTAACTAGGATCAAGGGTTTTACATTCGACATTGCGGGCCTGTAAACGACGGCATGCGAGATCGGCACCATTTCGACTTAAGCCGAAGAAAACCGCTTCGAACCCTTGCGGACTCTTGACGACCTTTCGTGTCGAACCGTCAAGGGTCGATAATTCGGAGAGGGCTGTACGAAGTAAGACTTTTTCTGCCTGATGGCGGGTCGCGAAGCGGCCAACATTAATGCCCCAGATCAGGTCTTCGGTTGCCGCTTCACTTACTTTGTCAGAAGCAGCGCTAACGCTGTTTTCGGCGGGCGGAACCGCATCTTTGTTTGCTGGTTTCGGCGTTTCTTCTGGTCTAGCGATAGGCCGAAATAATCTCATCGGATCGCCAATATCGTTAGAGCCGACAGACAGTTCGGTCGTCGCCGCTGGATTCGTTTTTTCGGTAGGTTCAATTGACGCCAAGACTTCGGATATTTCGCGGCGCCGTTCAGCCGCTTCCTGTCGCGCTACTTCCGCAACGGCGGCGACAAATGGGTCATCTGATAATCCGGCAATAGACCGCAATATTGGGCGCAAACCTGTCTTTACTAAACCTGTTTGGCGGGTAATACGGCTACTAGCGGTCATGAAATCGCCATAATTGGGGGGCGCAGGCTTGCGCAAGGTAGCTACAGCCGGTGCGCGTTCAAAACCCATATCAAGCAACTCTATGACCCGAGCGTCACGGGTTCGACCGCTTTTGCCGCCGAACACGGTGGCGATGATTCGCTTGCTACTTCTTTCGGCTGACGCAACTAGGTTAAACCCAGCCGCTCGCGTATAGCCAGTCTTGATACCATCTGCTCCTCTGTAGTCATTGAGTAGGCGTCGATTGGTATTTTTTACGTCGCGAATTCCGGCGTGAGTTGCGCGGCGGGAGAACAGATTATAGTATTCTGGGTAGTCATAGAGCAGGCGGCGTCCAAGCAAAGTCATATCACGGGCGGTAGATAGATGTCCGCTCTCGGTCAATCCGTGCGCATTTTTCAGGGTTGTTCGCGTCATGCCAAGCGCTTTTGCTGTGATATTCATTCGGCGTGAGAATGCTGCCTCTGACCCTGAGATGGCTTCGGCAATAGCGGTCGCCGCGTCATTTGCTGATCGGACGGCCGAGGCGCGAATGAGGTAACGCAACGCGATGCGTTGACCGGGTTTTAGTCCAAGCTTAGAAGGCGGCTCAGCGGCAGCTTTCTTGGAGATTCGAACTTTTTTGTCGAGGGAGATTTCACCATTCTCGACAGCTTCAAAAGTTACATAGAGCGTCATCATTTTCGTCAATGAGGCGGGATGAAGTCTGGTATCGGCATTGCGCGAGTGTAAGACTTCGCCCGTTCTTGCGTCCATTACCATTGCAGCGTAGGGGGCAGCCGTTGTCGCGGCCGGCGTGATTGTACCGACCCAAGCAACGGTGCAAAGGATCACGGACCATCCGATGCGACGCCTTTTTCGAAGCTGCACCAGTGTTGCCGCCGCTTGAGTAATCAATTGCTTTGTTAATCGCATTCTACACCGATATTCTAGGTGATCGTTTCAACTTACGGCGTCCCCAGAGTAGTTAAAGGTATATTTAAACCGGATGTTATCCGCATATTGTATATGAGTCGACGGACGGTGACAATCGCAAAGTTGAAAAAACCATTATCGCTAACAGAAAGGCCCTAACAGTTGACAGAAGCTGAGTAAGTGCTTCTGATTCTTAATGTATAACCTTGCCGACCCTGACAGATCAGTTGCAGTTTGGGCCTTCATGACGTTAGCTGTTCGGAAATGCTCGGCGACTTTGGTTCATTTTATTTGCACCTCTGGGCAATCGTGACTATCAAATGACAAATGTTTTGATTGAGTGTCTTAAGGGAGGAAGATCGTGATCGACAAGTCTCTCCCGATTGGAATTCAAGATTTCGAGACAATTCGTAGCGAGAACTTCCACTATGTCGATAAGACGGCGCTCATTTGGCGACTTGTGGACGACGGGCGCTATTATTTTCTCTCACGGCCACGGCGGTTCGGCAAGAGTCTGCTCGTAAGTACCCTTAAGGCATTGTTTGAGGGGCGCCGAAGCTTGTTTGAAGGGCTGGCGATCTATGAGCTCTGGGACTGGTCCACTATGTATCCGGTCGTACGCTTGAGCTTTGGTGGAAAGTACACCGAACCAAAAGCTATTGAGCGTAGCATTCTTGTTCAGCTTAAGGCAATTGAGCGGAAGACTGGCCTGTCTCCCGCCACCTGGCAAACGGCACCAGAATATCTGCTCGACGTAGTGGATCGTCTCCATCATCTGACCGAACAACGCGTTGTCATCTTGATTGACGAGTATGACAAACCAATCCTTGATAACCTTTCTGCTCTTGATTTAGCGTGTGCCAACCGCGAATACCTGCGAAGTATCTACGGTGTCATCAAGGACAGTGCGGAGCACCTCCGCTTTGTTTTCGTGACTGGCGTGAGCATGTTTTCCAATGTTAGCCTGTTTTCCGATCTCAATAATCTTGAGGACATTAGCCTCGATCCAAAGTTCGCTAAGCTTTGCGGATATACCGACGCCGATATTGACACCGTCTTTGCGTCCGAGTTGAAGGGGCTAGATCGTGACGAAATCCGTGCTTGGTACAACGGCTACAATTGGCTGGGCGAAGAGCGAGTCTACAATCCGTTCGACGTTCTGCTCCTTTTGCGAAGTCGCAAATTCAAACCCTATTGGTTTCGAACGGGTTCGCCGAGGTTTTTGTTTGAAACACTCAAGGCGAAGTCAGTGAATACGCTTGACCTTGAGGGGTGCCTTGCGGACGAATCGCTGGTGTCGAAATTCGAAGTCGAGGATATCAGTGCCGAGGCTTTATTGTTTCAGACGGGTTATCTGACCATCACCGACGAGCAAAGCGATGGCTTTGACGTCCTTTACCGGCTGGATTATCCCAATAAAGAGGTACAAATCAGCCTGAACCGAGAGTTGCTGCACTATTTCGGCAAGACGGTCACCGCGGCGACCAACCAAGGACGCGCACTCTGTGATCTTTTAGAGGCGAACGATTTCGATGGTTTTGCCGAGAAATTCAGAGCTTACCTTGCGAGTATTCCCTACCAGTGGACAACGGCGGGTAATCTATCTCGTTATGAGGCTTGGTATGCTGGTCTGTTGCATATGTGTTTTCGGGCCATCGGAGTTGATGTGCGCTCTGAGGAAGCCTCAAGTCGAGGTCGTGCCGACATGGTTGTGCTGACTGGCGGGCAAGTGTTCGTATTAGAGTTCAAGATGGCGGAGTCAATTAACGCCGTTGAGACCGCTTTGGCGGCGACTCTTAAGCAAATAAGGGAGCGTCATTACGCCGCGAAATACAAAGATCGCCGCGAGCCTATCCACCTTGTAGCTATAGCCTGTGGGCGGGCGGATCACGAACTACTGAGGGTACAAGCCGAGCGCGCCGGGTGAAAGTCTGAGGACGGTTTGAGAGTTTTTCGATCATTGCCGAGCGGTTCAGCGGTGATGAGGCCCGATGATGTCTAGCCGAGAGTTCGACTGCAGATTCTATCGCGGCAGATGCTTGAAGGATTGTTGTTCCGCTTACAGCAAGAGCAGAGATTCGGCAATGATTGATTAACCTTGTTCTCGTTCGGTGAGGTGCGGAGTTGCGTGACTTCTTGTCGCGATCAAGCCATTTTCGCCCACTTGCAAGGGATTAAGTGGGCGAATTGCACGAGGTTCCACAAGAGATCCAAAAAAACCCTTCTTGCACGTGCCAGGAATATTTTTCATTATGATGTGGGGCAACTCGAATGACTTTTCACAGTTGCGTCTGATATTATATTTGACGAGTAATCAGCGAAAAGTGATAAAACTATGGGTCTAGGTGGGTTGAATTGCCATGGAACATGATATTGATGACGGCGTTCTTACCGTCGAAAAAACGCGGACAAAAACGAAGCGTCCGCCTCTTTATAAGGTTCTGCTGTTGAATGACGATTACACGCCAATGGAATTCGTGGTACATGTCTTGGAGCGCTTTTTTGGCATGTCTCATCATCATGCGTTTGAAGTCATGTTGACGGTGCACAAGAAGGGCGAAGCCGTAGTTGGTGTGTTCAGTTTTGATGTTGCCGAGACAAAGGTTGAGCAGGTAATGCGCCTTGCGCGTCGTCACCAACATCCGTTGCAATGCCGCTTAGAAAAAGAAAAATAGCGTGCATAATGCAAGACAGATATCGCCTAACGGGTCAGTGATGAGTGACGATTGCTGAAAGTACTGCTTACGCAGAATCAGGACACTCCCGTGAGCGAACAAAAGAACGAATAAGTTATGTCATTTGCGATTTCTGGCAAAACTGCTATTGTTACAGGCGCGGCGAATGGGATCGGTCTCGCTATTGGTCGTCACTTTCTCGAAAAAGGCGCTAATGTCATGTTCGCCGACATCGACGAGAAATCTTTACAAAAACAACTGGGTGGTGACATTGAGGGCGAATCGGCTCGATATTGGGCCGGAGACTTGAGAGAAAAACTAACGATCGCTAATCTGTTGTCGGCAACAATAGATGCATTCGACAGAGTTGACATCCTTGTTAATGGTGCGCGGCAGGTGATTGTATCCGAACCGTTGTCGGGTGACGACGACTCGGTCATGCAACTGCTTTATCAAAACCTGATTCCGCCATTAAGGCTCAGTCAAGTCATCGCCCAGCGTATGATAAAACAAGCCGATGGGCGCACTGAGGGACAGGTTGGTTCGATAATTAACCTTAGTTCGATTGCTGCTCAATGCACACACTCGAAGCTGTTGGCTTATTCGGTAAGTTCTGCAGCCCTTGATCAAATGACCCGTTCCTTAGCGGTGACCCTAGCACCAGAACGGATTCGCGTAAACGCCGTCGCTTTCGGCTCGGTCATGAGTGCATCGCTATTGGAATCTCTCAAGAAAAATGCCGACTATCGTGAGGATATCGAACAGCGCACACCGATGAACCGAATCGCGGCACCGTCAGAATTGGTAGAAACGGTGCAATACCTTGCATCAGAGGGGTCAAGTTTCGTGACGGGGCAAATTCTGACAGTTGATGGGGGGCGAACCCTCCTTGACCCGGTCACGGCACCGGCGCATTAGATTGGTGCGAATGGATTGGGTGCTTTCGATATCAGACACAGATAGCGCAAAGAGAGGACTAAGGGCGTAAGGGGTTTTCTCGGAATCCTTTGAGGGCATCGAAGCGTCGTCGCAGCACAGGTTGGTGCGGTCATTTTATGCGGAAGGGTTGATTGGGAAATTTCGAATGTCATCTAATTTGACGGCAGAAAAAGAGATAGCGGCCACTTGGTTTCGAGCGCTTCGTGATGAAATTGTCAGCGCGTTTGAAAACCTCGAACAGCAGGAATCACCGTCGCAATCAACGGCCCGCGCCGCCGCGCAATTTACTGTTCGCGAAACCAAGCGATCAGGCGATGACGGCGAAGAAGCGGGCGGCGGGCAGATGAGTATCATGCGAGATGGTTGCGTTTTTGAAAAAGTTGGCGTTAATGTCTCAACGGTATTCGGCACGCTAAGTGCCGCTGCGCAATCGGCAATGATGGCTCGCAAAGATTTGCGGGGCATCGCTGATAATCCCCAGTTTTGGGCCAGTGGAATTAGCTTAGTTGCGCATATGCAAAATCCGCACTGTCCGGCAGTTCACATGAACACTCGGATGTTTTGGACTCCGCATGCTTGGTGGTTCGGTGGCGGGAGCGATCTTAACCCTTGCATTGAGTATCAGGCGGACACGGAGCACTTTCATGCAACGCAAAAACAACATCTAGACCGTCACGATCTTGCTCTTTATCCTCGATTGAAGGACTGGGCGGATCGTTACTTCTTCATCCCTCATCGGGGTCGGGCGCGTGGTGTCGGTGGCATCTTCATGGATGATTATTGCAGTGGTGATTGGGAAACGGACTTCAATCTTACGCAAGACATTGGAAGAGCGTTCTTGCCAGCTTTTATACCGCTAGTCGAACGGCGAATGGATACTGCCTGGACCGAGGAAGACAAACAAATCCAACTTGTTCATCGGGGCCTATATGCTGAATACAACCTTGTGTATGATCGCGGCACAAAATTTGGGCTCGCATCAGGTCACGATGTTGATGCGGTGCTAATGAGTTTACCGCCCTTAGCAAGGTGGGTTTAGCATTACGTGACGACAATTATGGCAAGCGTGATTGCCCGTACAATGCGGTGAACGGAGTAAAACACCGAATTTTTGCTAACCCACTTGCAGCCTCTTACTGACAGGCGGATCCCACGCCAAAAAATATAGCTTTTGGAGGCGGGAATCTTACGACTTAGCGCTTGATGCCGTCAGGAGCCGCGACTTTATGTTGCCATTGCCGGTCGATGCGAGCCATGCGACAACCTAGCCATTGATTTTGGGGTACCATCCGCGCATAGCCGATATTCGCAGCGTCTTTGGCCGGCAACCGGCACCGTTGCGGCTGGGCGGAGTGTGAGGCGGTGACGATGGCTTCTATCGCGTGCTGTCGGTAGTTCTGTAAGCGCCGCCGTGTTTTAGCGAAGCCTTCGCGGGGGCGTCGATTGCTCAAAACCACAGCCAGCACGATGTTGTTGCGGATCGCGCGGTTGGCCGACCCATTTCCAGAATATATCGGACAGTCATCTTCAGCGAAAAACGTATCTCTTTGTCGATGGTTCCTATTTTCCACCAACCAATGACCGCGATTATAACCCAATAATTCTTTGGGTGACGCGGCGGCGGCGGTCAAGGACGAGATAACATAAGCTTTCACTTGATCGTCGGACGGATCCGTCTTGGCGGTATCGGGATCAGGCTTTAGTGGCTCACGGTAGCGTGTGAGCCGAGCCATCTGTTGGACGCCGGGATAATTGATTAAACCGGCGAGCGGTGTCATGACTTGAATCGAGCGGGGTTCAAGTCGCCCGTGATCGCCACGCAATTCCTCGGTATAATGCCCAGTGGCGTCGCGCTCCCAATTGATGCTCGCTAGGGTCTTGAAGGTTTCCGGGGCGTTGCTCTTGACGGACAGGACATAATTCGCGGTACGGGTAATCAAGGCTGCGGTCTTGCGTGTGGTGTGCCGGGCATCCATGGTGATAATGCGTCCGCTGAGATCACAGCGTTCGAGCAAATCTTGCGTCGCCGCAATTTCGCCGCCGTCTTCATGAAAATTGAGCACCGCATAGGGGGCACCGATTGCATGATCGGCGAGGGTCACGGTTTCATCATGTCCCGCGCCAATGCGGTTTGCGCCCCGGATGCGTTTGCCATCGGCTGCGAAGGCTCTAGCCAGCGGTATTCGCGGTTTCGCCCAACGATGTCGCACATCCTCAAAGGCCTCGGGGTCAATCGCTTGCCCGACACGGTGCTGGGTCGATTTGGACACCGGAACATAGTTGCCGGTCTTCGGGTTTTGCCAAGCGCCAATCGCCTGCAATTGCTTTTGGATGAGCGCGGCGACGAAATCGGCGGCGGCATTACAGCCCTTCATTTTTGACAGTTCGGCCAACACCTGGGTCGTCAAGACACTCGCGACCGAGTGCTTCTTCCCCGGCGAACGGCGAGGATCAGGAATGGTAGCCAATTCGCGGTAGAGCGAGCGCAAAGAAGCAACATCCTGCGGGGCCCGGCGGTGGTCGGCTGGCGGTCGAACCGTCACCGGCAGTGGTTCCGGTTGGGCGAGTAATCGGGGCGCATCCTTTCGCAAAGGTTTGACATACATGTCCTTTTTGATGCCGTGCGGATCCGTGTCGTTGCCGTTACATCGCGCAAACCCTTTGGTTCGGCCCACCTTGATCCAGTTGGCGGCGGCTTACATCGTGCCCGTGAACGCTTTGGGATGACAAAATGTCTCCGCTAGCAGCACCTGATGGCCAAAGGTGGCGAACCAATCCGCCGGCAGTCGCTGCGTCATCTGCCGCAGAAAATAGGACGCAAAGTTCGGCAACACGCCAGGGTCTGAGCGGACAAGGAAGCGCGTATTGTTCGCGATCAAATCGAGGTGCTCAAACTGCTGCTTTGGCTGCCATCCAATCCAGCGGTCGCGCGACCGACATTTGACAGCACCGTTCTGCCAGGTTGCCAAACCGAGCCACTGCCCATCAACAGTCGCAACATACCGCAATCCCCGCCCGGCTAATTGCGGGAAACCCAAATAGTGATGGGTATTCATCAGCGCATCAAAACACGGTCGTTCGGTTGGCTTAATCAAACGCACCGCAACCGGGACAGCGAAAAGTGGTCTGGAGCTGCCGGCAAAGTCGCGTTATTCTTTGCGTTCTGGGTCAGCAGGCGGCGAGTCCAGACGAACGACAACTGGATAGCCAGCAAAAAATGACCAGCTTGAAATTTTTTTCTCTATCGCACGAATGAAGCGTTCGCAAGCGGTCAGAATTTAGATTATTGTCATGACAACGCTCGGGCTGTTGTTAGTGGCCAGCGAAATGGACAATCGTGCCGATAGCAAAAAAATAGCGTGGGATCACTATAGCAAGACTAAGCAAAAGTCCGCTTTTCTAATTCAGATCACTGGTGTCCCGCTTAAAAATCGAATAAATTCAACTGCTTAGACGCATTGATAGGTTTTGGTTTGTAGCGGGATTCGGTAAGTAACTGATATAGCTGTATCTTTTCAAGAAAGGTGGTATCAATAATCTGCAAAATAGTGTAGAGATAAGTGGTCAATCGCAGCCGTTTCCGACTGATGGCTAGCGTACATTGTATATTTGCTCTGGATTGCGTGATACTTACACCAATGGCAATATTGATCTAGATTCAAGTCTCGGACACAAAAAACCGGTTTTTTCGTATATATATCAACTAGTTAAGGGAAATCTTGGGTCGCCAAACAGGACACTAGTGACTTCAGATAGCAAAATAAAAAAAGTGCCCGTTTATAGCATCACAACCCAAGCCCCATTCCTTCACGCTCTTTAGCCTTAGCCCGTTCTGGATCTAGCCGATTACAGACATACTACGCCGCCACCACCCAAGCATGCAACTGCGGTATGCGCTGGCTATCCTGTACGGCCTTACTGAGGTTGGTGCTCAGACGGATCCGCTCGTCCGTACGCACAGCGAAAGAGTCTGGACAACGGCTCGCGGGATCAGCCAAAGCGCGTAATCATCGGCAAATTCTGCTCGGAACATTGTTGCTAGCCCGCAAAGATGATAACCTTGCCGTCGGAAGACTCATTGCCGAACTGAAAGGTCAGATCAGGGTGCTGGAAGAACGCATGGAGACGAAGCAAGCGGAATACCGCACCGACATATCGATCTTGGCAGAAAAACTATCCGAGAACATCGGTAGGATCGAAAAAGACGCCGCCAAGCGCGATAAGGAAACCGCTCAGCGCGATAAAGATAATCTGCGGTGGACTATTGGCTTCGGTATTGCCCAAATTGCGATCACCATTGCGG
>JAPORY010000052.1 GCA_026709985.1 Aestuariivita sp.
TTCTGTCGCAATTTTTTTCCCATGACTCCAATACCATTGTTTTTGCAAGCGGCTCAATTATATAGCTTTAAGTCTTGGATTTTAGATAGAACCCAGCACCCTAATCTATTTACATCTTGCTCGTGATATGATAGATTAAAATCTGAAACTTGAAAAATTTTTTGGGTCTTCAGGTCTCAGAGGTCGGGATTTCGGTCAAAATAGTTAACGACGTAATCAATTAATATTGATAGGAGGGCTTAGCTTACTCACAATTATTTCCTTTCTTCTTCTGTTAAGTATCGAAGACACGAACGGAAAGACAGTAAAGATTCAGAGGTACATTTCTATCAAAGTCTAGTTGCTCAAAAGGTCCGAAGCAGACTGTCACTTGGAGGGTTATGAACCATGATTACGACTTACTCGACATTTTGCCGCTTCGTCAACGTATGATTAACGCTATGACCATGAGAGGCCTGTCGAGCAGCACGCAAGCCAATTATATTGCAACGATTGCCGGCTTGTGCGCGATAGCGGCAAGGTCTCGACCTAACGGCTCGCGGCGCACGAGGTCTAGTCTTGCAGACGAACCTCGAAATTGATATTCCTAACTGCACGAAGATTACGAGTACGTTTAGTGTCGACGAAAGAAGCTTCGACCTTCATGCTTCCCGCCGTTCGTGAGAGGCCAAAAAAGTCTGACGAACGGACACTTCTCAGGTCATCTCCCGATGAATACGAAAAGTGATGCGAGCAGCGATATGAGTGAAGTTTATCTCAATCGCAACAATGATCCAGTAACCGGCCATGATTGCATCCGAGGCTACCTAAAAACACTTGATAACTCGCCGGGGGTGTATCGGATGTTGGATGCTGAAAGCCGTGTCTTATATATCGGCAAAGCCCGCAATCTGCGAGCACGTGTATCAAGCTACGTGCGACCCAGCGGTCACGTCCCAAGAATTCTGCGTATGATCCAAGAGACCGCGTCAATGATGTTTCTAACGACGCGTACGGAAACCGAGGCGTTACTGCTTGAGCAAAACCTGATCAAACAACTCAAGCCAAAGTACAATGTGCTCTTGCGCGACGACAAAAGTTTCCCAAACATCCTAATTACCCAAAACCATCCCTTTCCACAAATTAAGAAACATCGAGGGGCGAGACGCGAAAATGGGAACTATTTCGGTCCTTTTGCGAATGGTGCCGCAGTCAATCGTGCCCTAAATCAGCTCCAACGCGTTTTCTTATTGCGCAGTTGCTCTGATGGTACCTTTGCCAATCGCACACGACCGTGTCTGCTCTACCAAATCAAACGATGCTCAGGACCCTGCGTCGACAAAATAACGCCAAAAGACTATGCAAAAACAGTCGCCGACACCTCTCGCTTTCTGTCTGGGCGTTCGACAAAACTACAAGCGCAACTATCCGCGCAGATGCAGGAAGCGTCCGAGGCACTGGAGTTTGAGCGAGCCGCCGCAATCCGAGATCGAATTCGAGCGCTGACACAACTACAAAGCGGGCAAGGCGTAAATCCACAAGGCGTGTCAGAAGCCGATGTGATCGCATTATCTCTCAATAACGGCCAAGCGTGCGTTCAAGTATTTTTCTTTCGCGCTAATCAAAACTGGGGAAATCAGGATTTCTTCCCGCGTGTCGGCGGCGATTTTGAAGAAAAAGAAGTGCTCGAGGCCTTTTTAGGACAGTTCTATAACACCCGAACGCCGCCAAAACTCATTCTGCTGAATCACGATATTGAAAACCGTGACCTGATGGCTGATGCATTAAGGCAAAAACATGGACGCAAGGTCAACCTCGTCGTACCGCAACGCGGTGAAAAGCTAGAACTCGTCAGTGGTGCACTGCGAAATGCCCGTGAAAGCTTAGAACGGCATATGTCCAGAACAGCCTCTCAATCCAAGCTTCTGGATGGGCTGACGACAGCTCTTGGGCTCGAAGAAGTTCCCAAACGAATTGAAGTATATGATAACTCACACAACCAAGGAGCACACGCATACGGTGCCATGATTGTTTCTGGCCCTGAAGGTTTTGAAAAAAAGCACTATCGAAAATTCAAATTCAAGGGCAAAGACTTCAAGCCCGGGGATGATCTCGCAATGATGAAAGAGATGTTAGAAAGACGTTTTTCGCGTCTGCTAAAAGAGGATGCAAGCCGAGCAAATGGGCAATGGCCAGACTTGATCCTTGTTGACGGTGGTGCTGGTCAAGTCAAGGTTGCAAATTCCGTACTATCCGAGCACGGTATTGAAGATATCCCGCTATTTGGGGTTGCGAAAGGGCGCGAGCGCAATGCCGGAAAGGAGGAATTTCATCGCGTAGACGGAACGACCTTTATGTTACCGCTAAACGATCCTGTTCTCTACTTTGTACAAACGATTCGCGATGAAGCCCATCGATTTGCAATCGGTGCTCACGGAGCAAGCCGGAATCGCTCAATCCGATCCAACCCGCTTGACGAGGTTCCAGGGGTCGGGGCTCGACGCAAGCGAGCCTTGCTATGGCACTTCGGCTCCGCAAAAGCCGTTGCTAGAGCCAGCGTCGACGATCTAACAGCAGTTGAAGGGGTAAGTGTTGCGCTCGCCGAAAAAATCTATGGCTTTTTTCACGAGCAAAGTTAAAACCATTGCAAACTGTTATCCAATGGTATTCGCCCCTTGTTGCAGAAACAGCGTATCTGCGGCGTAGCGAACCGATGTGGATCTCGGCAGAGAACAACGAATTACCATGAACTGACTGTATGGGTAAGCAAGAACGTCGTGCAGCATTCACTTAGATGTTGACAGGTATCACCACATCGCCATCACTATATTTCTTGGGAGATTAGCTTTCCACTACCAGATCCGATAATCTCGACAGGTTGTTCTACCGCCGGTAATGAGTGGCGGAAATGGACTCCCAATCTCGCTGGCTTCAAAGAAGAGTATGCGTAGAAAATATTAATCATATGCCCCTTTACCGAAAACCTATGGTCGAGCGCGTAACGGGCCATTTTATGTTTGCGGGCAAGAGTGTAGAACGCCAGTCACGAAACCATGCACACGGAAATTTGAGATTTTGAGAGATTAAGAAGTTAGGTTTAAGGCCAGTAGAATGCATTGGACACTGCCAAATTCTCTCACGCTATCGCGCCTTCTCGCGGCCCCAGCTGTGCCGATAATGTTTTTATATTTCTCTCGCCCCTATGCAGACTGGTTTGCGCTCATCCTTTTCCTAGGCGCGGCAATAACTGATTGGTTCGACGGCTACCTTGCACGCGCTTGGAAGCAGGAGAGCCGGTTCGGTGCAATGCTCGACCCGATTGCAGATAAAGCGATGGTTGTCGTCGCCCTCATGGTTATCGTTGGATATTCTTCAATGTCGCCTTGGCTGGTGCTGCCAGCGACTATCATTCTTATTCGAGAGATTATGGTATCAGGACTTCGCGAGTATCTGGGCCGCGAAACCACCAGTCTTCGGGTTATTCCGCTCGCAAAGTGGAAAACAACGGCGCAGATGTTGGCGATTGCCGTTCTGTTTGCACAAGGGATTTTTGAACATTATCTGCTCATAGCAACAGCAGGCATTGAACCCGAAGTCGTTAACGAAATACTTCTCGGTCAACAAGTAGCTCACAATGGTTTACTTTGGAAATCTGCGGCAATGGAGTGGTCTGGGTTCATCGGACATTGGATGTTATGGCTTGCCGCAGCGCTAACGCTGATTACCGGATTCGGTTATCTCCGAAGTGCCATACCTCATTTGCGGGAGAGTTCCTAGATGCAGATACTGTATTTTGCATGGGTTCGAGAGCGAATCGGCGTTCCTAAAGATGTTCTTGCAACCGAGGCCAACACTGTTTCAGAGCTCGTCGAAGAACTAAAGGGACGCGCCGAGCGCTATCAGATCGCCTTTTCTGACATGTCGTCAATCCGTGTTGCCGTGGACCAAGAACTAGCGGAGCTCAACACACCGTTAGCGGGTGCGCAGGAAGTCGCTTTTTTTCCGCCTATGACCGGTGGGTAACGCTGTGCATGTCAGGGTGCAGGAAGAGCCGTTTGATCTTGGCACGGAGGTCGACCAATTCATCCGAATACAGGACAACGTTGGTGCCGTCGTGACATTTTCCGGCGTTGTTCGAGACACACCTGCACAAGATCTCGACGCTATGGAGATTGAACACTACCCCGCTATGGCGCAGGCTGCTTTAGAAGATATTGCTACACAGGCTCTCAATCGTTGGTCACTTGCAGATGTGATCATTATCCATCGCTTCGGTCGCCTGACTCTTCGTGAGGCCATTATGATGGTTGGCACAGCGGCTCCTCATCGGCAAGATGCCTTTGCAGCAGCAGCGTTCTTGATGGACTACCTTAAATCTCGTGCCCCGTTTTGGAAAAAGGAACTTCGTGGGGGTCGTTGGGAGTGGGTCAGCAGTCGAACTGAAGATGCTGAGGCTCTGGCACGATGGTAACCGAGTTTAGAGCCCGCAGAAGTTGTTTATTTGGGAACTTGCGAGCGAACTCCTGGCCCAGATTGTGTCCGAACTTCCTAAAACACCAAAAAAGCCTTGGGTACCGCTGCCTGTAAGTTTGCGCAATATGTCCCCTAGAGCCCGACAGCTAAATTTAACGCCGTGCGTTATGGAGCACGAAACATCATTAAGTCTGCTCGCGCACACTCTTTAAGGCTTCCATAACGGCAGCCAATTCAGCCTTAGTCTGCCGGAGTTCAGTACTGAGTTCTGTCTCACGCTGCGAAAACCTCTTACGCTCCTGATCCCGCTCCTCTTCAGCATCGTGCAACTCTTTACTCATGCGTTCGAGTTCACTGATATCCGAGAGGCTAACCCGCGTAAATCTGTGAATAAACCAGTTGGCAAACCAGCCAAGGGTAAAGGCGACAAACAAAATTACTGCCGTCGCAATGATAAGTTCAATTCTATTCATTGCTTAGAACTCAATCTAGATTCGATCAACATAAACAGCCCCGTCACCTGTAGATGCGGCTTCAAAACTACTCACTCTAAGGGATATCACGGGCGACATTTTGCTCAATCAAACGAAATTCAATGCGGCGATTCGCTTCTCGACCCACTTCGGTACCGTTATCAGCGATCGGGAATTCCTCACCATAACCCTTAGCTTGAAAACCCGAGGTGAGGACACGCCGCTGTATTAACTCGTTGAGGACCGTTTGCGCCCGTCGTTGACTTAATCTGAGATTCATTTCTTCCCGCCCTTGGCTATCAGTATGCCCTTGAATTTCAAGCGGTATACGATCACACAGGCGCAGTGTTTTTGCGATCTCATCAAGGGTCACGTGTGAATTGAGTGCGATTCGAGCCGAGCCTGGCTCAAAGGAAATTCTGTTATTCCTCAAGATTTGTGCGAGCATTGCTTCGCATGCCTGCGGTGAAGGCGATGTATTTTCTGCTGGCGGCGGCTCCGCAAACTCAACGGCGATCTCGAACTTCGTTGCATCACTTAGGCGCGAGGTCAACACCCGAGAAATCTCATCAACACCCCCAGCGTCATGTGACACTCCCTGCAGCTTTAAATTGTCTAATAAAACCGTTGCCGTGCCGGTATTCAGCATTGATAACGCTTCTAACCCGACCAGCACCCGTGTCGACCAATCCGATGGTAAACCGTCAACGACACGAGCAGTGCTGCGAACATTCGTCGAGCCAAACCGCGATTTGGCATAACCCGTAACCATTCGATGCAGCGCTTCGTCACTCAATCGCCCGCGTAGTCGAACGATGCCATCATCGCCGAGCATCGCGCTAAAACGAGCGTTTGATGCTGTACCATCCGTTTCAGACTCAATCAGCGTTGCGTGGAGTTCGAAAACATCCGGGAGGGTGTTTGCTAGTTCGCCAACGATATCATCAAACTCTCGCTGATCGACGTCCACCTGCGTTAGAAGTGAAATGTCAACGTCCGAAATTGTCACCGTGCCACCACCTAGTGTCGCAAGAGCCTGTATACTCGATTCGACAGCTTCGGACCACTTTGTCGTGGGCACGCCTAAACCGATTGTGCAAGTCGCTAGGCGGGCAAGACCCGCAACCTGCGCCGCCGATAAGATTCGTTCGCGGGCAGCCGCATCAGGAGCCGAACAGGTATCGAATCGCCCCCCATTTTCATCCAAGACATAGCGAAGGGTGAACGGCGTGATTACGGGGCGCGGGGCAGCAATATCCATCGTAATTCGCAAGTTTGACGGCGCCCGCAGATACAGTTGCTGTTCGAGGTTCTCTTTCTCTTGGGCGGATTGCGAGAAGGCCGTGACTCTTGCCTCATTCGCCGTGACGGAAATCTTAGAGTTATTGAGTAGCCGCAAGGCATAGACAGCGAAACGAACCGCTTCGTTCCAACCCTTCGGAATAGGATAGTCGGCCGTCTCAATAAGATCTAGGACGGACAATCGCGCATCAATCGCTTCAAGTTCAGCGATAATTTTATCGCGGTCACTATCTGTCGGAATCAGCCCAATAATCGAAATATTCTCATCATTGCGAAGAATCTCAAGTGAAAATTCTGGGGTTAATAAACTCGGATCCCGCAGCACTTCCATTTCATCAATGATTCGCGTGGCGTCAACAACCGATCCGGCCGCACTGAATGCTCGCATGCGCTCGCCCTCTGATGGCGATATACCCGCCAAAGTAACCAATAATCCGTCAGTGCCAATGTCGGTCCAATCTAGCTCAGCCTCCATGAACACCTCGGACAGCTCAGCCTCGGTAACTTTCTCAATAACTGCTGCGGCAAAACCGGCCGCCAACATACTACTCAGAGCAGCGGTAACGAAAACAGCTATGACAATTAAACTTGCGGGCGTAATCATTGCTTGGTCAGATCATGTCAATTAGGCATGTTGCGCGGCAGGTCGCGTGCGCAGTGGCTAAGAACTGTATCATCGGAAAAATATAGCGAAACAAAAAAATACGACCAAAATAAGTCCCGCATCGCGATTTGATCGAAACAAGTGCAGAAGACCAGTAATATCATGAGAATCGAAGCGGTGAAGCTGCCAAATTAGGTGAGTACCCATCGCCAATACTCCGAGCAACGGCAAAGCAAGAAATTCCCATCTGTCGGCGGGTAGCAAGGCAAGCAAGATCGAAAAGATCATCAGCGCAACTGTGGCTAAAACAAACCGCCATAGCCATATCGACGAACGGTTACCAAACAATCTCGCGGTCGACTTGATGCCAATAAGTTCATCATCGTTTGCGTCTTGATGGGCATAGATTGTGTCGTAGAACAAGGTCCAACAAATACCGGAAGCATATAATACAAGAGCGGCGAAGTGGAGTTCGCCGGCATGAGCTGTCCAAGCGAGAAGAATTCCCCAATTAAAGGCGATACCGAGAAAGACTTGCGGCCACCAAGTGAAACGCTTAGCAAAAGGATATATTAGAACCGGAAACAAGGAGAGGATGCCGAGTACGATTGCCACTTTATTAAATGTCAGCAAAATAAGAAACGCCGCCGCCGCCTGCGCTACCATCCAGAAAAGTGCTTGTTGAACGCTGACTTGATTTGAAACGATAGGTCGCGACGCCGTGCGCGAAACCTGCCGATCCAAATCGCGGTCTGTGATATCGTTCCATGTGCAGCCTGCACCACGCATTAGCCAAGCACCGATAGCACATCCTATCCCAATCCAGAGGTCCGCAATCCGTGGCTCACTGGTGTGCAGAATTGCAAGCGCTAAGCCCCACCAACACGGAATCAGTAACAACCAAGTTCCGATCGGCCGATCAGCGCGTGACAACCGCAAGTACGGTCTAGCAGCAGGTGGAGCGCAGCGATCAACCCAATTTCCGGGAGCGGCGTCCGGAACCCGATGTTCTGGAGTTGGAATAGGCTCACGCATATTGAAAAACCATGACGACAAAAATCAGATTATTTGTAAAGCACGCATTAGGCAAAGGACGAACAGTTCCGCTCAACGTCGATCAAGCGCACTATCTTTTCTCGGTCATGCGGCAATCTACTGGCAACTCGGTTCGTTTGTTCAATAATGTGGACGGTGAGTGGGAAGCCAAGATTACCGAGCGCTCAAAGCGCGGCGGCATTCTTGAGTGTATAGCCCAAATCAAACCACTGATGCGCCCGCGTGATCTTTGGTTGCTCTTCTCACCCATCAAGCGATCCCGAACCGAATTCATTGTTGAAAAAGCTACCGAAATGGGCGCCCTTCGCATCGTTCCTGTCCGCGCCGATTTTTCTAAAATTCGTCGAGTTCGATCTGATCGGCTACAAACATTAGCCATTGAGGCCACCGAACAATGCGGCGGAACGTTTGTCCCAGAAGTAAGCGAAATGCAACCTCTAGATGAACTTCTTTCGGACTGGTCCAGTACGCGAAGTATCATGTTTTGTGACGAGTCTGAAGTCGGCTCAGACACGCGATTTCGCCCAACAGATTCCGAAGCATGGGCGATTCTGATCGGTCCAGAAGGTGGATTTTCCGCGCGCGAACGCGACCGAATTAAACGCATGCGTAACATTCATGTTGCATCATTGGGCCCACGAATTCTTCGCGCCGATACCGCTGTCGTTGCCGCAATGACGGTGTGGCAACAGGCTGCTGGTGATTGGTAAAACCCGTGTTGCTAAACCAATCATACCAGCAAATCGTGTCGAAATAGAACAGACATCAGAGAGTGTCGGCGACGATCCAACTATCATTTTCTTTGCCCATTAATCGAACTGACGGCGTACGAAGATTGCTTCGAGAGCAGAATTTAACCGCAAGCCGATTTGATAAGAGACGGCTTCAACTTTTCTACCCGTCGGCAAAACGGGAAAGTTAGGTGCGATTTTGTTACGGCTCAAGGAGGGCTCTGTTGGGCTACGCCGCACGAGCGACAAAGCCCACGGATTTCAATGATCGAATGTTCTGGAGAAAAACCTGAACCCGACGAAACCTCTGCAATGTCACGCGTAATCGCTGTACCCACATGCTCGGTTACGTTGCCACAGGCGTCGCATATTTCAAAGACTGGCGTCTCTGAATGGTTCGGCTTGCAGCATACCGTGTAGGCGTTTAGGGATTCAATCCGGTGCACACGACGGTCGGCGATCAATTTGGTCAGCGCCCGATAGACGGTTGTTGCCGCCGTCATACCGTCTTCCTGCAGAGCGTCCAAGATTTCGTATGCCGTCAGAGGTCGTCGTTGGCTCTTGAGAAACTCAAATACTCGGTCAGAATTGGTGTAGCGTGTCATTGCGTCCGCCAAGAGAACCCTCCTCGTCGTTACTGTCGTTGCAGACCGGGCGACAAAAAGTCCTGCTCTAACGCTAATCAAACAAAATCAATTGTTAATCAAGGGCAAACCGAACTCTCGAATACAAAGTCCCATAATCTACTGCTATTGGCAAATTATCTTCTCCGCCATCAAGCTACGCGTCGCACCTAGCTGAATTTCAGACTGCTATCGCAAAAGAGAAGTTAGGCCCGAATGCTCGACACCAAAATACCACTTCGGACCTCAAGGATAAAGGCAATATGGTAAATCGTTAGTATTATTCGCAAAATAACAAACCGCTTCGACTGCACCCATGAAACAAAAATGCCCCATACAGATTTCGCTAGTTGGGGATTGAGGCTAGCCTTTCTGCGTTCGGATGATGGTGCGCTTCCGAGCATTAATC
>JAPORY010000005.1 GCA_026709985.1 Aestuariivita sp.
CCGTTTGCAGTGAACTGGATACGAGTAACCCGCAATTTGCCATTTTCGGGATACTAGCGTTCCTTCGAAAATATAGCTTGATTGAGGAGAGCAAGGAAGTCGTAACGGTGCACGACCATAGGATCAGGCTCAAGATCAAGTTCTCGCTTGAATGCTGAAATCTAGTCCTCAAGTATCAGATGCTCATCATCTAGGTCGGGGACTTTAGACATCACGAAGTGGCGAGCAATGCTCTTTTCGCGTGGCCCATCAGCCTCCGCTCAAATATCTCGGACGACTTGCGTTAAACCCCGAAAGTTCTGTTTATTTGGGAAAAACAGTATGACAACGAGTCAGGTAATTGTCGTGTACATATCCAACTTGAATCCGTGCGGCCAGTAAGAGAATTGATCAGAACGTAGTCTGGTGCAGGACTTTCAGCCATTGTTCTTTAAGATCTTCAAATAGAAAATATCCATCCTGATATTTTTAAAATTTAACCAATCAATCTTACCCAAAGTCGCAATATTAGTTTTGCATTTGTTAGAGGGCATAATCCATAATTTTCCTCGTTCATCCCCAACGTCTGGGCAGTTGCCAAGATCGCTAGCAACGTCTGGATATTCTCTCGTATTTATATATGCTCGGCAACAAAGTCAATGAGGCCGAGAACTTCATTTTACGGTTCGAGCACGTCAAAAGTGTCCAGCTTAGGTGCCTCAATATCAAAATCAACAACGAGAACACTCCACCCCTGAAAGAGTAGAACGTTGTGATGTAAATGTCTGTTATGCGACTAAGCGCAATTGAAATGCCCTCTGCTTTTTTGCATTGTCTCGTCGTTTTCTACAATACCGAGATCTTCTTGCTCCATCTCAGGCCTTAAGATTCTCGAGTCGTTGCTGGAGTAGTAGCTTTTGTAGGCGTTCTATGATCTCTGGAAATGCAAGTAGCCGAAGATACCGGTCGTGCGAGTGATTCTGGATCGACAGGCTGTTTTCCCACCGATTCAAAGATGCTTTACCAAGTCCACTTACATCAGCAAATGCTGACCTAGTCATGTTATAATTTTCTCTAATTTCTCAAATTTTTTAAGGTGAAAGAACGCCAAGATGATTGCAGATCGCGTTATGCTTAAGTCGCTCGGCTGCGTAATCCAGATTTTCGAAATCACACGTTCTACACTGACGCGCTGGCACGGTTGCCGTCAGATTGGCAGTGGCTTCTCCACTCCCGTATTCGAATGTGTGAGAGTACCATTCGGTGATGACGTTCTCCTCGCCACACATGGGGCAAGACAGATTCGGTTGCACAACATGCAAACGAGACTGCGAGTCATCTTGTTGCTGTAAATTTAAGTCTGAGCTCATCGCTTAACCCCTCTCGGCGTTGTATTCAGAATAGGGAAAGCTGCATCCGAAAATCTTTCCCGATCCTAGCCGTAACTTGACATACAATTGTTTTTGGCTTGGATTGAGGTCGATCTTCATCACGTATTCCTTAGATTCTCTTGGTTTGCTTAGCTTAACTTCCTCAATCGAATGCACGTTTTCAGGCATTGTTGCGATGAATTCCCGAGCTGACGCCTCTGTAAAGTGCGTGTCGAGCACGCCGTTTGGATTCGTTACCAGATCTGGTCGCCAATCGGTCGGCATCTCCTTGCTGAATGTCGTGATACCAGGCTTGGTTCGTCTTGCGAGTATTGACAATTCTTTTCTGACCGCGTCCTTCATCGCGGTTACCGCATAGCAACCATGCAATGGCTAATCATATGATTAAAAATAGCGGATCTAAAGTAAGAAATACGCAAAAATCTTGGTACTGTTCTCACAATTAGAATCATATAAGTTCCTTAACCATTTGAGATGGCGGCGGAGGAATTGATTATCGGGGTCGAGTGGATGACCGCCACCGGCCAGACCGGATACGGCGTCGCGGACGGTTTCTCTGCCAACATTCTGGCGAGTATCCGAACTTCACTCCCCTTCCCAATCGGCCTCCCGACGACCAAATGGCCGAATCCTGAAACAGGTACATCGTCAACCTGCGGTCCCTCATGTCCAGCAAGTACAAAATCGCGCCCTATCGCGAGGGCCAGGGGTTCGTGTCTCTCGAATACCGCGAAAATGACGGCAGGAATCCCGACGATGCACCTAAACCCTGTGGCCGCTGATCGTCGGATCGCGATAAACCGTGCTAGCCTGAAACGCAAACCGATCCCTGTGATCGCAGGGATCGGCCGTCACTCAAGTCCGGGAAATTCAAGTCAGAACCGTGACCGCTAAAGCAACGACCCCCTATGTCGCAATTCTCTACGCGGATGTTGCGGGTCTCGGGGAAGGCAATCCAACCTCTATAGCCTTTTTCGTGACGGGCTGGACTCATACGGTTCCCAATACCGCCTTTTCCGGTCGATGTTTCAAGGCCCGGAGTCCGCAGGACGCTCTCAACTGCCTATGCGGAGTTTCCAATCTAGCACAGACGGCCGTTACGCACGGAGCGGATGGGAGCGTTGGGACGGTCGGATTTGCGAACCTTCGTAACAATAGTCTTCTTTACAACGGACCGGGCAATCAGGGCCGGCGAGGCCATAGTCACTCAAACGCGCAGTCTGAATTAGGATTTGACGCCACTGGATGATCTGATCTTGACGGCCGCACCGGGCGGTCTGCTTCCACCGCTCCGTGAGACTGGCGGGGAGCGGCCGATAAGTCCAAAACTACCCAGCCCGAAGTTGAATTGCCCACTCTCACCAACTGCATAAGAAGTCTGCAATACACCTGAGCGCCGAACTGCCGTTGGAAAACGGGCAGCTCAACAATCCGAGAATCGGATTGCGGTAATCAGCAAGTCCCTCACTGTGACACGCGTTTCGTTCGCAGCTTTTCGGCATAGCGCAAGCAGAAACGGCGCGGGGTAGAGGGTCCTCCCTTGCGTTATCGGCAGTTAATTTAGTGAATCTTTCAAAGCTTTGGCAGCGCGAAAGGCCGCATTAGATGAAGCCTTGATTTGTATGGTCTCGCCAGTTTGAGGATTGCGACCCGTTCGAGCCGCCCGCTCAATGCGAAGGAATTTGCCGAAGCCAGGGATGCTGACTTCTTCGCCGTCGGCAAGTGCATTCGTGATTGCCTCAAATGTGGCATTTACTGCGTGCTCGGCCTGCGACTTGTTGACGACAGCAGTGCTCATAACATGGGCAACAATGTCTTGTTTTCTCATTCGTTCAATTCTCCAACTAATGTTTTCATCAAAATTCACTGACGCAACTCCGACAGTATAGTCAGTGAAGTCTCGGCTCCGCTTGCATAACTTCATAAAGAAGTTTCGACAATAATTTTTTTGCCTAATCTAGAAAAAAAATGGTGATGTATCAGGAAAGCGTGCTGTATAGCTTCATTAATCTGGATAGTCCGACTATCATGGTGCGCTGATAAAAGTTTGATGAGAGGAAAAATGCGTAGACGATTGGACTGGGCGGAGTACCGCCACAATGAGTATCGGACGGTTGATCAAGAAAGCACGATTGCCATTTTTCCAACCGCAGCCGTAGAGCAACACGGTCCGCATTTACCCGTGGGAACCGATATGTACATCGCGCAGGGAATGCTCGACAAACTCCGTCAGCTTTGTCCGAATGATCTCGATATTCGCATTTTGCCGGTCCAAGCGATCGGAAAGTCAAACGAGCATCAGCACGCCATTGGCACCATTACGCTTTCGGCCCAAACAGCTTTGAAGGTCTGGACCGAAATAGGATTGTCGGTCGCTGGTACTGGATTGCGAAAAATCGTGATTATTAATTCGCACGGAGGTAACCTCGCGCTTATTGATATCTTGGCCCGTGAGTTACGCGTTCAAGCCGCCATGTTAGCAATAAAATGTCAGTGGGGCGGCTTTGGCTATCCGGAAGGTTTGTTTTCCGAGCAAGAGCAACGCTTTGGAATCCATGGTGGTGATGTCGAGACCTCGCTAATGTTAGCGTTTCAACCACATTGCGTCGACATGGAGCAGGCGAAGGATTTCCGATCAACTGCTGAATCAGAGCCCATCCAGCCAATAGGCCCAATTTCGTATGGGTGGATTGCTTCAGACTTGAACTCAGAGGGGGTTGTTGGCGAAGCGCATCTTGCGACAGCTGAAAAGGGTCGCGAGACTTGCGCACTCCAGGTCAACAACTTCATTGAGTTCTTGCGAACTGTTCGGGATACCAAATTGCAGTGGTAACAGTTGATTAGAGTTCTAGGATGAACCGTTTGGATTGAAACCTAATTGATGGTAAATTTCCTCTTCATTGGTAACTTGATGATCCCGTAACCTGGCAGCTTCCACAAGTAGGGTATGCCTTGATTGAGGCATATAACAGAAAAAGCTATTGTCTATCTTGCCGATTGAGCTTGCTCATGATCTCGGAATTGCCTGACTATAAGGGGATCGCGTCCCACTGTAGATTGCGGGCATAACGCATCGACGGAACCCCTCGTTCATTGATTGCGAGTAAGTGTAGCCAGTTGTTGTCAAAAAGATTTTTCACCCCTGGATGTCGTTGCAAAATGGCAGTCATAGCGTTTTCGGGTGCTTCGATTGCGACCGTCAAGCGCAAAGGATCATGTTGATAATCTTCTCCATCATGAACAGATTGCCAAGGAAGCCCTGATCGAAGATTGCCACCATTGCCTTCTAGAACGCCAATACCGCCGATGACATTATGCAAAAGTTTATTTCCGCCGCCAAATAGACTCGGCGTTACAGTTGAACCGAAATATTGTAGGCTGATCCAACTTGCTACGACCACAGGTGCTGTCATGATGAGTTCGAGAATCTTAAAGTCGGGATCGTTTCGCCAATCGTAGCTGTGGAGGAAAGCTTGACCATTGAGGTTTTTTTCTAGCGTTCGCTGGCGGGGTGCAGCAATGAAGGTACGGCACCCGGCAAGTCCCCATTCGGGCCGAATTTCCGACCAATCTCGTGCGCGTCTTTCAATATCGTTGGTTGCCTTAACCGTTGGCAGGCGCATAGCCCGCTCGCTCCTCGCAAGTTTGGCTGCGCCGTTGAGCCAGCGTCGAATTTGCTTTAGGTCGGTTTCGCGGTTCGGCAATATATCTTCGTCAAAAAACGTGACCTCATCCGTCGTTGTATTGTGCAATGCTGCTATAAATAAAGTGTCTCCGGGGATGTTAATACCACGCTTGCCGATATGGTCCTGAATCACCTTATCGTTGAGCAAACTGGCCAACAGCCTAGCGTTGACATCGCCGGCGTAACCACCGCAAGCCCCGCAGTGCAAACCGCTTTCGTGAGGATTATTGGTAACGCTGGCGCCATGTCCAACGAGCATGACAATTCGTGCAAAGTTGTCAGTCAGCGACATTGCCTGCAGTACCGTGTGCACGAGGTCTACGCGCTCAACGAGATCAAGGTCAGAATCGAAGCGTGGGGCTGGGTCGGGAAGTTTGTCCTTCGAGTTGAAGGCGAGAGTATCGCGTAACAATTTTCCAAAATACACCGGACCAGTGGCCTCAACAAATGCAAATGATGACACTGCCGCAAGTTTGAAGCGACCCCAAGCTCTCTTAGCTCTGGCCGCACAACGACGTGCGAGATCATCTGAACTAGCTTCAACTGCCGTTGTTTTGAGTTGGCAGGGTAGAAGTGCTGGACCGCGTTCTTCAAGTACCTCGGAGCCAGCCGCCTGATGGGCGGTTGCGATTCCAAAAAAGCCAGCAAAACCAATGGTCTCGATTTTTGCGTCAAGGCTTTCCAATGCTCGTCGAAAAATTTCTGAGCGAACGTCAATACAAAATGCTGCCTGTAAATCACGCCGCTCATGATCCCCGTTTAGTTCGCTAGGATGAAGTCTGTCGAGAAGTTTGCGCTGTTCAGCATGCTCGGCAGCGGTAAGCAGAATCGTATCAATAATCTCCTGCTTGCTCGGAACCAAGGGCTGCATGTGAGCCGTGAGCACCGCTCGCCATTTGGACTCAATCTGATCGCGATATTGTTCAAGAAGCGCTTCTTCCCACACTAAGCGAATGGCTAGGAGTTCGGTGGTGGTATCGTCAGATGCGTTATTCAGTTCTGCTTGCCAGCTAAAGAAGCGTCCAAACTGTGACCATCCGCCGAGCGAAAGGAGAAGCTTCAAAAAAACACTCTCCGACGCGGCCTGAGTAATGCCGAGGGTATTGCAAGCGCGATAAAGGGTCCGCCAGTGCGAGCGGGATGTTTCATTGACAAACTTACTAAAGCCCTTGAGTCCGTGAATCTCGGGCGATATGTCGCGCGTTGCGAACGATCTCCAAGCAATATAGGCGCCCTCTGACCGGTTCGGTTGCCATAAAGCTTGTCCAAGATCGAAGTGGCTTGCCGCCCAATGTCCGACCCGATCCGCAACAATTTCTGGCCAAGCGATCCCAGACACCTCGGCAGCGAGATCGGCAACGGTCGGCAGCGGAGTGGCTGATTCTGGTGCTTCGGAGAGAGCGTCGATGAGTTGTTGTCGACTCGGCTGTTCCAGATTGTCGACTAAGGTGCGTTTCGCGCTGTCTAAATCCTCAGTGTTGATCACGCCCGTCGCAAATTTTTTGGCATGGACAGAGCGCGGCGGCGTGACGCTCACTCCCGCAAGGCGGTTGAATCTTGCCGCGGTAATCACGAGTGGCTCATCGGCTTGTCCGAGGAACGGGTTAACTGCAACGCTTGACGCCAACGGAAATAGCGGCGGGATTGCTTTTGCGGCGTGATCAGCAGACTCAGCTAGTCTGACAAGATCGTGAGGATAATCGCTGTGAGGAAGAGGCATGATTAATTCTCGTGCGACGAGGGTTTCGGTTCAGTTTTCCAACCGCCGATAAAGCGATCAAATAGCGTATTGACGTAGAGCCCGTTCGAGAGATGAACTCGAATTCCTGCCGCTGCGGGATGCGGGGCCCAGAGCGGGAACGTCGCCTGCGCCAGAGCAACAGCGCCGAAGCTTGTGAGAGCCAGTAAGAGTAAAGCCCATTCGAGCGCCTGTGGTGCTGGGGTCGGTGGAAGCGTGCCGTGCGTTAAGAATTCAGCTGCAGTTTGCAAGAAAAAGTAACTGAGAGACGTCGCCGCCGAGTATAGGACCGTTCGCTGTGTTAGTGCCGCAGGGGCAGCGTCCGCCAAACCTTGCGCAAGGAGATAGGCGACGCCGAAAATAAGAATCATCCCGAGCGCGATGCTTTGGACTGACTTAGTTTCCAATCCAAAGATCAATCCAACCAATAGGAATATCGCGATCGCCACCCCAAATGCTTGCAGCACTTTAGCTAGACTGGGCACGGCAACAGGCCCGGGTCGCAGGTTTGCGGCAATGTCGGCTATCGCGGCACCAGAGCTCAAAAAAGCATGAGCCTTATAAAGTGAGTGTGCCACGATGTGTAAGAGTGCCAGCGGGAAAAGGGCAAGGCCGCACTGAAAAATCATAAATCCCATCTGCGCAATGGTTGACCAAGCAAGAGAAGTCTTAACGGCGGGCTGGGTAAGCATGACCAAGCTAGCGAACAGGGCGGTGAACCCGCCCAATATCGCTAGCAAGGCCAGAATTCCCGAAGCTGCTAACATGACATCAGCCAGCCGAATGAGTAAAAAACCACCAGCATTGATAACACCAGCATGAAGCAAGGCAGACACCGGGGTAGGTGCCTCCATAACCTCGGTAAGCCAACCGTGAGCAGGAAATTGGGCGGAGGCAAGTATTGCCGCGATTGCAATGCAAAGGCCAATAAACGTGGTCAGTGCCGAAGTCTGAATTTGTGCATTCAGAGTTGCGATGTCGGTTGTGCCGTAGATGCCAATCAGCAAAGCAACAGCAAGAAATAGAGCAATTTCGCTCGCTCGCGCAGTTATGGTTTTCTTTCGGGCAGCGCGAACAGCAGCAGCTCGCTCTGGATAATGCAGTAATAATCGGTGCAGGAGGTGATTGGTGATAATCCACGCCAACAACAGTTGTATCAGATTACCGGCCAAAACGAGCATGAGGACAGACGCCAACGCTGCTAAAATGCAGCCAATGAATTTCCCCTGTCTCTCTTCTCCGTCCATGTAGGTGACGGCATAACGGATTACGACCCAACCCACAAAGCTTACAAGAAGGTTCATGGTCACACTGATAACGTCGAGCCGGATAGAAATCCCTGCCCCGAACAGACCAATTAGCGGCGTAGTGCCAGCGCCTTTTGTAATCAATAGACCGATTGATGTAAGGGCAACAAATATTGTCGCGAGAGTGGCCAGTTGACCAAGCACTAAAAGCCGCCGCGGTCTTCGACCAGGCTCAAGTAGACTTAAACTGGCCGCAGCGACCAATAGGATCGGGCTGAGAAGAGGAAGATATAGATACGTCAATTCCGTTATCCTCGTGAACTCGGATTCAATAACAAAACGTAATATGGAGAATTATTACCTTAAATAAAAGTATATTGTTTTAGCTTTTTACTTTTAAAAAGTAGAAGTATCGTTAAATTGTGATATCCTAACTAGATTGCAATCTTTGGTGGGTGTGAGTGGTGAAGATTTTTGCAATTGTCCGACCTATCAACGCAAATTCAGCCAAATCCGAATTATGGGGGAGACATGAAACTCAACTATCATCATTTGCACTACTTTTGGACGGTAGCTCATACTGGCAGTTTAGCGGCCGCTTCGCTTCGTTTGAATCTCTCTCAATCCGCCCTCTCTATCCAAATCAAATCGTTGGAAGCAAGACTCGGCCATCGGCTATTTGATCGCCGGGGGCGTCGACTTCTTCTCACCGAAGTTGGGCGCGTGACGTTGCACCATGCCGAAACAATTTTTTCAACGGGAGAGGAATTGATTGCAACTTTGCAAGGAGTCGGACAATCACCGCGAACTTTGCGAATTGGTGCGCTTGCGACCTTATCGCGTAATTTCCAAGTTAACTTTTTGCGACCAGTTTTAGGGCGTGAAGACATCAAAGTCATTTTGCGGTCAGGCAGTTCGGACGAACTTATGGAGCGTCTTCGCGCCTTGCAGATTGATGTGGTTCTCATGAATCACGAACCACCGAATGACGGGCGTGAGAATCAAGTCGTTCACCGTGTTTCTGAACAGTCGATGAGTTTGGTTGGGAGGCCAGACCGGTTGGATCCGGTACAATCCTTGGAGACTTTGCTTGATCAACAGCCGATGATTTTACCGACAAAGGGCGGCATTGTTCGTGCTGAATTCGACGCTCTCACAGAACGGCTAGAGATCAAGCCACAGGTCGTTGCCGAGGTCGATGACATGGCCATGATGAGACTATTGGCTAGAGAAGGGATTGGATTGGCACTCGTACCGCCGATTGCGGTGCAGGACGAACTTTCCTCTGGGCGTCTTGTGGAGGCGTATGAGCATGTGCAGATTCTCGAAACCTTCTATGCGGTTACACTAAAGAGAAGATTTCCAAACGCCTTGCTCATGGAAGTTCTCGAAGCTGCCAGTTCTTGACATCTGACGACAGCGAGCGGGTTCCAAAATAGTTTCGTCTCTTTCAATCGTCGCGTGACCAATCTCGGAATTCGATGATTCGGCCAAGCGTTCACAGTGAGTTGTTGTTCATGGATTCAGAACGCGGCGGTTGTAACGCCGGCGTTGGCATAGGTTCGTGCACGATTATCTTAGCATGCCGATGGTATATGTTGGGTGTATTTTCTGTCTCTCTAGGAATTTTGCTAATGCCTGCGCATTGGGTTGATCAACGGTCTTGGTCTCGGCTCTCGCTAGCCCGCCAGATACAAACAAACTGTCGAGTCTCTCGTTCACGGCCCCACTAATGTCGGTCGTGATGCCATCACCAATGACAAGAATGTCGCTATCGGCAATGTCGTCCACAATTTTCGCCAATCGGCGTCGCGCCAAATCATATATTGGCGGGTGCGGTTTGCCGAAATAGAGACTTGTTCCGCCCATCTCGGTATAGAGTCGGGCGAGAGCACCAGCGCACCACTCTCGCCGATCTCCGCGATCGACAACGATATCCGGATTTGCGCATAGCAGCTTTAGACCGCGTCGCACCGCGAAATTGAATTCGGGCTTCATGACCGTAGGAGGGGCTTGCGGATCAAAAGGTCCGGTGCAAACAATGCCCTGCGCCTGCTCCAAACTAACTTGCTGAATTGCAATTGGATCTCGCAAAATGTTCACCGGTCGAAAGAATTCGTCGTCTCCAGGATATCCAATTGTCCACACTTTCTGTCCGACCGTACCTTGAAATAGTGCGAGCCTTGCACTATCCCCGCTCGTCGCGATACTGTCCCAAGCGTACTCCGACACACCAAAATGCTGCAGTTGCTTCTCAACATCAACACGGGTGCGTGGCGAATTCGTGACGATAATGACAATACCACCCGTTGAACGGTATGTTTCTAGCGCTGAAACAGCAGTCGGAAAAGAACGGATCCCATCGTGAAGGCATCCCCACAAATCGACAAATAATGCACGATATTGGTGCGAAACTTTAGTGAGTTTATCAATTACTTGCGTCACGAAATGTTCGAATGGTCAATTTACGATTAGAGGTCTTTTTCCGATTCTTATATCTTGTAGCCGGCGTCTGAAAACCCCTGAAATAGGTTCAATGGCGTAAAGACGGATTAACTCTAAGAGATGCACGGGACACACATCATCTCTATCGAAAACGGTGATTAACCTGATGTTAGCCACATTAGAGCGAAAATCTCGCCAAAATCTCGCCGAAATTTGTCTCCCAGATTTTTGTAGACAATGGACGATTAACCGACGAATTTTGATGTCGAATAAACCCTACGGAACCTTTATCGGCTCGGTCACCTTTTCACCCTTGAACGACGAGACCCAACGATACTTGGAGAGTGGGACACTTCATGTACCAACGACCTCAAGTCTTGCAGCCAATCGCATCTATGTCTGGGATCGCAACCTCAGAATCTTTTTTGAAGACGGCTGTTTCTTCCATCAGATTTTGACGGACGGTGAAGAAATACGATACGAATGTGGGTCCGACAGGTATCGCGGCCGATACAATTTCGACGCCTGGCCGATATGGGAAGTGACGTGGTCAGTAACGGGACCTCGAAAGAACTATCAATTAAGTTCACTTTATAGACCACGTACTGCGTACGATAGGCTCAAGCATTGAGAAGAACGAGTTGACTGTTGATATGAAGAACAATAAGGATTCTCCATTTACAAAGGGTTGTGAGCAATGAACCAAATTCAAACCAATGTCTTATGTGAAGCGGTCGGTCCGCAGAGCGGGTTATCGCTCCGCATCAAGCAAATTGTACTCGTAGCCGTCGGCATTCTTGTCCTTGCTGTTGCAGCCAAGCTCAAAGTGCCAATGTACCCAGTGCCGATCACAATGACTACTTTTGCAGTCTTAACGATTGGCGCGGCTTACGGCCCCTTTTTGGGCCTGACGACTGTCTTGGGTTATTTGATCATTGGCGCATTGGGTTTTGATATCTTCGCAAGTTCATCAGCTGATTTAAATGGTCTCGAATATATGATGGGCGCAACGGGCGGGTATCTAGTAGGTTATGTTCTTGCCACCCTCACCCTCGGCGCACTGGCGCGACGGGGTTGGGATCGCTCTTGGGTTTGGATGGCAGCAGCGATGCTCATCGGAAACCTCGTCATTTATATTCCTGGATTGTATTGGCTGGGCTTGAGCTTCGGGTGGGATCAACCGATCCTCGCGTGGGGGCTCACGCCATTCTTGATCGGTGACGCTCTAAAACTGGGTCTTGCAGCCATTCTGTTCCCGACGGTATGGGCCTTGGTTGGTAAAGCTAGAGCGTAGCGTCATTGCTTCCTTGGGAACGGCGGACGCCGAAATGGCCGCTGTTTGTCAGCCACTAAAGCGGCGTACGTATATTATGGTCGAATGCACGCACGCAACAATTCCTGTTGTTGGGCGTTACGGGTGGCATCAGAGTCGTGTGCGCCAAGTAAATTGGCGGCTCCCTGGGAATTTCGTTACCGACGACTCACTGTCGATTTCTAGACTGCATTCTTTTGCTTCGCCCCCCCCGCCGCTGCTGTAAGAGCTTGGTACGATTCGGCAAATCCTGCATGACTTTTTTGCGTTGTTTGGCACTCATCTTCGTCCAGTCTGCGATTTCTTCGATCGTACGATGGCAACCGGTGCAAATCCGTGCGGAAGGGTGAATAAGACAGATCTGAACGCATGGCGAAGCGATCTTCCTTTGTTTTTGAGCGATACGACCCATCGGCAATCACCTATTTTGGTTACCAAGATAGTCCAATAATCCCTGCAAGATTAGCGCTGCAGCGACGTGATCAATAACTCTTGACCGTTTCCGGCGTGAAGCACCAGCCGCAATCAGTGCTTTTTCCGCTGCTACCGTGCTCAGGCGTTCATCCCAAAAGGTTATCGGCAAGTTGGTGCACTCGGTCAGATTGAGAGCAAAGCTGCGAATTGACTGACAGCTAGGTCCCTCTGAACCATCCATATTTCGCGGTAACCCAATTACGACACCGAGAACGCTGCGATAATGGACAATGTCGAGAAGTTGTCTCACATCCTTCACAAATCCTCTGCGTCGAATGGTACGCAACGGACTCGCGATTTGCCCGTCGGCATCAGACACGGCAACACCAATTGATTTTCTGCCACAATCAAGACCGACCAAGGGTGAGCGATGTGGCAATATCTTGCCGAAAGTCGCTGCCTCCTCAATGATCATGGCCTTAATCCCAATTCCCGTACCCCTTCGAGAAGAACGCGGCTTGCAGCCTCGTCGCTGGCAAAGACTGCCAATGCGTCACTAAGCGCGGCGTTGGCCGCTGCGTTGCGATCAAGTACTATCAAGGAACGGATGAGACGCAACCACTCCTCAGTCGATCCTCCCTCACTTTGCAGTCGCTGCTCCAATCCCGAAACCATGTTATTGATCATTTCTATTCGTTCGGCGGGCGTCATTTCGGCCGCGACTCCTGCTTCGTCAGGAACTGGCGACGGTACCAGTAAGTTTGATGGCAGAGTAAAATTATTGACCCCAGCCCGAAGGGCCGTCTCCTCAATTTGCACACGGATGGGCTCAATCCAAGGTGCGTCAGCGGGACCGTTCCTTAGTTGGTTTTGCCAGATCGAAAAAGCGCGGTCAGGTCTACCAATTTGGCTATACATCAATCCCGTATAATAACGGGCTGTACCGTTATGCTCGTCAAGCTGCAGAGCACGTTGCAACGCTGCTTCTGCTTCTGGTGAGACGTAACCGCCAGCTGCCAAGATCAGAAGTTCTGCGTAGTAACTCCAATCATGGGTGGTGCTTTGTAAGCCCTTGAGTTCAAGTACGCGCCTTTTTGCTTGATGACCGGCGCGGAAGTTCCCGAGTGCGGCCTCGTTCCGCGCAAGCAGGATATGACCCTCCAAATCATTTGGACGCTCTTTTACAGCTTGCCGCAGTTTCTCCATTAGGTCCAGAAAATCCGCTGAAGTCTGAGGTTTCTGAGTATTTTGCGGAAGCGAGTTCTCTGCCACTGATTGGCTTGGTCTTACTGCACGAGCTTGTTCAGCGAGTTCAAGACGGTGTGCCAGGCCAAGATCGCCGTATCCCGGTGCTCCGACGTAGAGATAAACACCGATTGAGCAAAAAATCAGGACGAAGCTCAAAGCAATCGGTGTAAATATCGCCGTTGATCGTTGAGGATGCGTATCAACTTCTGAAAGTGTGGGTCGAGAATTTGCCGCCAATATCCGCCTTGAGATTTCATTGCGTAATCGTTCTGCACTTTCCAAATCAAGGTTCCCACGCTCAAGGTCACGTTCAACCTCTTGCAGTTGATCTCGATAAATATTGGTGTCGTAAGTGGCCGTCGGGAATCGTTCCTTTCTTCCTCGAAATAGTGTCAGTCCGAGTATCAAGCCAACGAGGCCCGAAATACTGCAAGTTATGATCCAAAACAGCATGGCGTTTGATATTTTTCTGATCTGTTAGATCGCGAATACTGATCAGTTAGATATGACAACCAAAATAAAATGCCACTGGTTACCCAAATAAGAATGCGATTAAAGGACAGAATGAAGAACGGTAATCTGAAAATATTTTGACGGTATCGCTTGGAATCGGCTTGATTTCGAAGGTGGGCACGTTAAGGTTTGAGGAAATGAATGGGGTAATGGCACCGCTTAATCCCCAGCGCGGTAAGTATCTGGATTGGTAATTGATCAAGAGCGTAATTTTTATTGGTGAGGGGTAGCGAGTAGCGCAGAAGCCGCCGCAACCGCCTCGTGAGAGTTATTAGTTGTTTGAATCGCTATTGCAAGAAGCCAGATTGACCAGATGCGCGCGACTCAACCCCTCCACAGTGCCGGTATTCAATAATGCAGAAGTATTCTGTCGTTTCGTTGGTTCGCAAAGCTTTTAACCACCATCGTGGGTGGAACCGTGCCTGGGGCTCGCCGGAGCCGAAAGCAAAGTATCAGATCATTATCATCGGTGCGGGCGGCCATGGCTTAGCAAGTGCCTACTACCTTGGCAAGAATTTTGGATTGCGGAATATTGCGATCTTAGAAAAAGGCTGGCTTGGTGGGGGAAATACCGGACGAAATACGACGATAATACGCTCAAACTATCTGCAAGATTCTTCTGCCGCAATCTACGAGAAGTCTCGAAGCTTATACGAAAATTTAAGCCAAGAGTTGAACTACAACGTCATGTTTTCTCCGCGAGGCGTTATGATGTTGGCGCAAACCCAACATGAATTGCGCGGATACAAACGGACTGCTCACGCAAACGCACTACAGGGGGTCAAGACCGAACTCATCGGCCCTAGTCGTGTTAAGGAACTCTGCCCAATCATTCATATTGCTGGTCCGCGTTATCCAATACTTGGGGCGCTTTGGCAGGCACGGGCGGGTACGGCACGCCACGACGCTGTTGCTTGGGGATATGCGCGCGCCTGCGCCGACATGGGTATGGATATCATTCAACGATGCGAAGTGACAGGTATCAAGTGTTCGAATGGTAAAGTTATGGGGGTGGAGACAACACGGGGCCATCTTGGATGTGAGAAATTAGGTGTCGTTGTCGCGGGCCATTCAAGTGCTTTAGCCGAGATGGCCGGTTTTAGATTGCCAATCGAGAGTGTTGCCCTTCAGGCATTGGTGAGTGAGCCGATCAAGCCCTGTATTGACGTCGTCGTCATGGCAAACACGGTACATGGATATCTGAGTCAGTCCGATAAAGGCGAACTCGTCATCGGTGGCGGAGCCGATGGTTATAACAATTATACACAGCGGGGATCATTCCATCATATTGAAGAGACGGTGCGGGCGCTAATTGAGACGTTCCCGATTATTTCGAGGCTGCGTATGTTGCGACAATGGGGCGGCATTGTTGATATGACCGGAGATCGTTCACCGATTCTATCGAAGACACCAGTCGGCGGAATCTATTTTAATTGTGGTTGGGGGACAGGCGGCTTTAAGGCTATTCCCGGCTCGGGTTGGGCCTTTGCTGAGTTGCTAGCGAAAAGCTACTCACCTTTGGCTGCGGCGTTCTCACTCGATCGATTTCGCGAGGGCCACTTTATTGATGAGAGTGTGGCTGCTGGGGTGACACATTGAGACCTCATTGCTCAAAGATGTTGATTCATTGCACAAGGTTCCGCAATAGCGACCGGGGATAATAATGCTGACGATAAGAAGGGGTGTGAACATTGGCTGCCATCAAGTTCGAAACCGACAATAACGGCTGGTGGCGATGACAGTCGTCTTCCTCGGTCTTTTGCTACGGGACGGTACCTTTGTGCGCAGGGCTTGAGACTTGGGTTTAATTCTCCGATTTATTTTTTTCGGCCACAGCCTTAGATCCCATAAGGATTATGTCGGTGACATCTATGTGAGTGCCATTGGCTTTTCGTCTGGTGACGGCCCGCCGTTCTATCCATAACATAACGAGGGCAAAGCCACACAAGCCGCCAAAAACTATCACCGCTAAAATTTCGTTTGACATGAGGTTTCTCTCCATCTTTCTGTGACGTGGGGCTATGGTTCTAGCGTACCTGTCGGAACTTTACTGCAAGAGAAACCCATTTGCCAATAAGGATGTCTTAAGTGTTAATGTTGTCGTGCCCGTACTGCGGAGTGATGGCAGATGAAACGGAGTTGATGCCCGGCGGCGAAGCGCATTTGCGGCGGCATGGTCCGGAGGCGTCTGCTGAGGATTTCAAGTCTTATCTCTTTGATCGAAAAAATCCAAAAGGTGTTCACGTCGAGCGTTGGGTCCACAGTTATGGTTGTGGTAAATGGTTTCATGCGGTGCGGTGTACGCGAACGCTTGAGGTTTTCGGAACATATCCAGCACAAACTCATCGTCCACCAGAGGAAATTTGCCAATCCGTCGCCCAACGTTATCCTGATTGGCAATGGCGTGATGACGGAGAGGATTGCGAGACAAATTCGGATAGTTCCAGCGAGGGTGAGACGTGAACAAGCGCGTTCTGCAGTTTGGTCGGCTGCTTGATCAATCTCGTACAGTGAGTTTCAGCTTCAACGGGAAGAAGTTGGTCGGACATCCGGGCGATACTCTCGCGTCGGCTTTGCTTGCTAACGATCAACACCTCGTTGGACGCTCCTTCAAGTACCATCGTCCTCGTGGCATTGTTGCCGCGGGTCCGGAGGAGCCAAACGCTTTATTTGGCTTGAATCGGGGGGCTAGATTTGAACCTAACCAACTTGGCACGACAACCGAATTATTCGAAGGATTGGAGGCCTGCTCTCAGAACCACTGGCCGTCGCTTGAGTGTGATTTTGGCGAAGTGAACAGTTTGCTATCGCGTTTCTTGCCAGCCGGGTTTTATTACAAGACATTCATTCATCCGCGAGCATTTTGGAAGCATGTATATGAGCCATTAATTCGCAGATCAGCTGGGCTTGGGCGCCCTCCAAGCGAGCCTGACAGCGATACTTACGAGTACTTGTATCTCTTTATTGATATCTTAGTGATTGGCGGCGGGATTGCGGGCTTACAAGCTGCAAAATCCGCAGCGCAAGCGGGTGCGCGAGTCCTCGTGATTGAGCAAAGTCCGCATTGGGGCGGTCGGACAGTCGTTGATGCCACAACTGCGGCTGACACAATTGGCGACCTGAGTGCAGAGCAATACGTCAATCAAATTTTGAATGAACTCAGGAATATGCCCAACGTCGCTTTGCGAAATCGCACGATGGGCGCGGCGGTTTATGATCATGGATATGTCTTGGCTTATGAACGGTGCACCGACCATGATCCTGTGGCTGCTGGCCCACGACACCGATTATGGCGGATACGGGCGGCGCAAGTGATTTGCGCGACGGGAGCGATAGAGCGGCCAATGACGTTCGCGGGAAATGATATTCCCGGAGTTATGTTGGCCTCTGCCGTGCGGGATTATCTCGTCAACTACGCAGTTATGGTGGGTCATCACACTGTTGTCATGACCAACAATGATGACGCGTATGTAACAGCGATCCTATTGAAAAAAGCGGGCGCGGCGAGTGTTCGAGTTCTTGATACGAGGGCTCAACATGAGAGTGACTTGAAGACAGCTACGGAGGCGCTCTCCATACCCGTTTCTCATGGACGCGCTATTGCTCGCGTTATGGGTCGAAAGCGGGTGAAGTCTGTCAAGATTTGCGATGTTTCGGGCACGGGAGGGATTATTGAGGAAATTCCCGCTGACATTGTTGCGATGTCTGGTGGGTGGTCACCAACGCTTCATCTGTGGTCGCATTGCGGCGGTAAGGCAGAGTGGGACTTTAGGCAGGCTATGCTTCGTCCAAAGGCGGATTGTCCACCCGTCGGCGCTGACGGTCGCGGCTTTGTTCGTTGTGCGGGTGCAGCCAACGGTGAACTCGATTTGCAGGATTGTTTAAATCAAGCGACCGAAACGGGTTCTCGCGCTGCTAGTGATATCGGCTTGAACGTAGCAGAAGTTGAGGTTCCGGTCGCGCCGCGTCGCTCTGAGACCGCCATTCAACCCGTTTGGCAATTACCGGCACACGCCGACCATGATTTGCAGGCAAAAAGTTGGATTGATTTTCAGAACGATGTGAAAGTTACCGACATCCAATTGGCAGTGCGGGAGGGCTTTGAGAGCGTTGAGCATACGAAACGATACACAACACTGGGTATGGCGACTGATCAAGGCAAGTTGAGCAACATCAATGGGTTGGCAGTGTTGTCAGGTTCTCTCAATCAGTCGATTGATGCGACTGGAACAACAACGTTTCGCCCGCCCTACACGCCGATTTCTATGGGAGCGATCGCTGGTGAGGCGCGAGCCAATCTATTTCAACCGGTTCGTTGTACGCCGATGCATCAGTGGCATCAGGATCACGGCGCGGTGTGGGAACCGGTGGGTCAATGGCGTCGGCCGTTCACTTATCAGCAAAAAAACGAGTCCGTTGATGAGGCCGTCGTCCGAGAAATCAAAAACACCCGTGAGAACTTGGGGCTTCTTGATGCCTCCACGCTCGGCAAGTTGATCGTAAAGGGGCCGGACGCCGCAAGATTCCTTGATATGCTATATACCAACATGATGAGTTCACTTCCCGTAGGTCGTTGTCGGTACGGCCTCATGTGTTCCGAGAATGGATTCTTGATGGATGATGGGGTTGTGGTGCGTTTGAGTGAGGATAGTTTCCTTTGCCATACAACGACTGGAGGAGCAGATCACGTCCATCGACATATGGAGGAATGGTTGCAGACGGAGTGGTGGGATTGGCAAGTTTATGTGGCAAATATCACTGAGCAATATGCGCAAATTGGGGTCGTTGGTCCTAACGCAAGAAAGGTATTGCAGAAGCTTGGAGGCATGACTCTCGCTGCAGACGAATTACCGTTCATGGCATGGCAAGACGGGGAACTTGGCGGATTTCGAGCGCGGGTTTATCGAATTTCATTTTCTGGTGAGTTGTCTTATGAAATTGCTGTTCCCGCAGGACAAGGTCTGTCTTTGTGGAGCACTCTGATTGAGGCTGGTGAAGAATTTGGCATTATGCCCTACGGCACCGAAGCGCTGCATGTGATGCGAGCCGAGAAGGGCTTTATTATGATTGGTGATGAGACAGATGGCACGGTCACGCCGCAAGACCTCAATCTTAACTGGGCAATTTCCAAAAAGAAAAAGGATTATATTGGCAAGAGGGCGCAACAGCGAGACTATATGGTACACGCTGATCGATGGCGCTTAGTCGGTCTTGAGTCTCTTGATGGCTCGGTGCTTCCGGAGGGTGCATACATGGTTGAGGATGGTCGTAATGCCTTGGGGCAAGAAAACATGATTGGTCGCGTGACGTCGACCTATTATTCGCCGACGCTCGGCAAGGGAATTGCGATGGGTTTAGTGAGGCATGGCCCTGACCGAATGGGAGACGTCTTGCTAGTTGCCGACCTTGAGGGAGGACACCGCAAGGCCCGAATCGTGAATCCGATCTTTTATGACCGAGAGCATACGAAACAAAATGTCTGACAGCGTTGCGCCTCTTGGTACAGAGACTTTCGTTGGAATTGCGGAAATCAAACCACTTGGACTTCAGGGTTTGATCGCCGTGCGAGGTGATCTGCAAACGCAGTTCTTGGGTGACGCCATCAAGCAAGTCATGAATATTGCAATACCCGGTGTTAGGGGAGTGGTGTTCACCGGCAATGATGGGGTCGGTTGGATATCTCCCGACGAGCTGTTGTTGTTCTGTGATCATGAAAAAGTTGCGGCGCGGGTGGACGAACTTCGAGAGCTGTTGGGTGATCGGCACACACTTGTTTTGACCGTATCAGATGAGCGGGTTATTTTTTCGGTTTCGGGGGTCCGATCACGAGAAGTCATGGCGAAATTATGCCCAGTAGACTTTTCTCCGACTGAATTTACGAGTGGGATGATCCGAAGAACTCGAATGGCGCAGATTGCTGCCACTATATGGTTATCCAAGCACGACACATTCGAGATCATTGTGATGCGATCCGTTGCGCAATACGCGTTTGATCTGCTTCGGGTTGCTGCCAGTGAGGGTTCGGAGGTGGATTTGTGGTAACGACCGATGTGGCGGGCAACAAAGGGTGTGAGACGAAACATTAGAGCCAGTAAAATTTGGGCGTTCTGGACATCCTTAGAAGTAGTTACTTCTCGATTTTTGCCCTGTAGATGGTGTGTCCTTGCTAATGATACAGGAAGGTTCGCCGAATACATTTACTGCAAAATCACCAAGACATAATTTTTCCTGCTCCAATTCATCCCTAATTTATTCGTAACGATCAAGATTGTTTCTCGTTCTCTTACTAAACTCTTTTTTCCTCCAGTTAGTTCCTTTTCAGTCAATCTTATAGCAGTAGCGCCATTGATAGCGCATGGATACTGTCCATACCTTACTTTCGAAAATTCCATAGATACGGGTATTTCGGCAGTTTTGGCGTCGAAAATTTTATCTTTCAGATCCAAAGTCTTCCCAAAGTCGTCTATTTTCCTTGATAGTCGGTTTTGGAGTTGATGGTGGAGATGCTCTCACAATTTTAGCAATCTTGTTGAACCGCGACTTACCCCAAAATATAGCAATCGACACAAGTAGTTCAGCCACGATCATCAACCCAAGTGAACCGGGCAAATAATTCTGTCCGCGGCCAAGCAAGAGGTCTTGAAGTAAGGCGATTATAACCCAATTACATATAAAACGCATTGAATAAACGAGGATTTCACAAATGGCTTTTCAATTGCCCGATTTACCTTATGCTCATGACGCCCTCGCAAGCAGTGGCATGTCGAGAGAAACGCTAGAATATCATCACGATTTGCACCACAAGGCTTACGTCGATAACGGTAACAAGGCGATTGCTGGCACCGAGTGGGAAGGCAAGTCGCTTGAAGAAATTATCGTGGGCACCTACGATAGTTCGGCCGTCGCTCAGAACGGTATCTTCAATAATATCTCACAGTTATGGAACCATAATCAGTTTTGGGAAATGATGAGCCCGGGACCAACAGCGATACCAAGTGAACTCGAAGCCGCCCTTATCGATAATTTTGGTTCGGTAGAGGGTTTCAATGAGAAGTTTAACGCTACTGGCGTTGGTCAATTTGGATCAGGTTGGTGTTGGTTAGTGAAAAACTCAGATGGGTCACTCGCGGTAACGAAGACAGAAAATGGCGTGAACCCGCTATGTTTCGGACAGACGGCTTTGCTTGGATGTGATGTTTGGGAGCATTCCTACTACATTGATTTTCGCAACAAGCGCCCCGCCTACCTGACCAACTTCCTCGACAATTTGGTTAACTGGGAAAATGTTGCTTCGCGTATGTGACCTTCACAGTTCACGCGTATCGCTTGATAGAGCCGCTATTGAGATGCTTTTCAAAGTATCAAATAAGTTCGTGTATCTGATTTGCTAGCAGACTTCATGTTTATGGTAAGGATGTGCCAAAACAGATGCACCGCTTATTCTTGTTGGTCCTTGGTAACAAACCGCTGCTGCTGGATAGGATCGCCTGCACAGGCATTCGGTATCGGTAAACTGAGTACAAGCCACGAAGTTCTGCCTTGCCTAGCTTATCATGATTTGCACGTTTGAGGTGAGCGCGAACTGACATGTCGTGACAGCGAAGGTGAAATCATTTCTATGTCTAAAGCGGGGTTTCTTGCCGCCCTCACAACCGTTGCAAGAGGCCGACGAGGATCGGTATTTCATTTGCGCTTTTTCGTAATTGACTTTCGATACGAATAAGTGTACCGATGATCCGTAATTTACTCCTTTGTTGATTGAGAACTCCGACCAGCCCAATCGCTGGTCGGAGTTTTTTTTAGCGGCTGATAATTGAGTATCGGCTATGGGGCAGCCTTTATTTTTTGCGTGACAAACTTATTTTTGACGGCCGCAAGATTAAACAGCGCATTTGGTCTCTCAGATCATAAGCGAACCAATATCAGAGTATAGTGAGCCATCTGCAGGTCTTGTTGGTTTTGTTGAGAAACTAACCGCAGCAAAGGATGCGCAAAAGAGTAGAGTTGTACATATACAAACGGTGGCAATACCCCTTGACCGAACGCTTACGATGTATCAGTCAGCGATTCTATGTTGTGGCTCAAATAGCCCAAAGCTTCATAAAGTGTTGGAAACCGATTGAGAAAATGGATCAAGAACGGGCGCTTGATAGAAATGCAATGACCTGCTCTGATCTCGTAACCTGACCCTTTTTCGCTGCAAGAGGCATAGCGGTATCTTACGACTTTGCAAAGTCTATTGGATGCTCAATGGAATCTAAGGTGTGAAATGTCTCGTTAAGTGTGCTGCAGGTAGAAAAAAGCGTTAGGAGCGACTCTTTCGCAAAACCCTGTTTAACCACGTGATTCAATAGCTCGACGAGCGGATCCCAATAACCCTCATCATTAAACAGTATGATTGGTTTGCGATGTAAAAGTAATTGCGCCCAAGTAAGAACTTCGATGAATTCGTCTATCGTTCCCGCACCGCCAGGGAGTGCGACAAATGCATCCGCATTCGTGAACATGATCTTTTTTCTTTCATGCATCGTTTCCGTGACAACATAGCGGGTAACATCAGTCTTGCTCATTTCCCATTCGACCAAATGCTTCGGAATAACCCCGAACGTCTCACCGCCTGATTCTTGGACCGCGTTGGCAAGAACGCCCATCAGTCCAGTGCCCCCGGCACCGTACACCAATCGCCAGCCTCGATTTGCGAGCAACTTGCCAAAAGCCCTTGCGGTGTGTTCATACTCAGGCATTGCACCGTTTTGCGCACCGCAGTAAACACAAATTGACTTGTTGGCCATCAGTTGCTCCTCTCTTGCGGTGACGCCGAGTGTGATAGCTTGTATAGACAGGTGGCACAACTGCCGAATTTGAATGCTAAGGAAGCATAAATTATGGCGAAGAAGGCTCGTTTTTTCGGACTGGACGGCAAGGCTTCGTTTGGGGTCATCGTGATCCTAATCGCGCTCTTCGTCATTTTGCTGTATTCCCTTGGTAATTTAGGTAGGGACGAGCCGAGTTCGAATTTAGTGACCGAGCCACAGAACCAACCGCCTCGGCAATCTGCCGAGATCGAACCAGACGATACTTCCCCTGAAGAGGGAAAAAGTGTTTCTAAAGGGGAACTATTTTCCGAAAAAGAAGTCTCAATTTCGGATGCTGAGCAGCAACCCGAGAGTCAAAATGGTCGTCAATCCACCACGGTCGATACTGATGATACTTCTTCTGAAGAGGGCGAAAATGTTTCTAAAGGCGAACCGATTTCTGAACCAGAAATCTCAAGTTCCGATCCTGAGCAGCCGCCAAAGAGCCAGTCGGTCAACCCGCCAACTCTTGATATCTTGAGGGTTGCGCCCGACGGTACGACGGTGCTTGCGGGTAAAGGCGATGCCGGAAGTTTGGTAAAGGTATTGATTGACGGGGTTGAGGTTGCGGCAACGACAGTTGGCGCTAACGGCGAATTTGCCCTTGTTTTGAATTTACCGCCAAGCGCAAACCCGCGCGTGATGAGTCTTGCCACGCAACAAGGTTCAAAACTTGCTTTTGCCGAGGATTTTATCATCGCGCCAACAATGACGGTCGTAGCTGAGAGTGGCGAGGTCCCGAAGCCACCCAAAAATAATCTGATCGACTCTGAGCCGAATAGTCTGGCGTCCGAAGTGAGTGATGAGCAGCAAAAACCCGACGAATTACCAGTGATAAAGCTCGACACGGCAGAAGGCGAAACATCACTGGTGGCCGATCAAAACTTGTTAGACAACCAACTCGTGGAGGATTCAAGAGACGGCTCTGACGAGGTGGCTGAGAAATCATTGACGATAACTTCGCTGCGTGAAGCAGAAATTTCGCGAGCACCGCCGTTACCAGATACCGTCACAGTTTTGCGATCAACGCCGAAAGGGATTGAGCGGTTCACGATGGATCAAACCGAGGTGATGGATCAAGATAGTCAAATTCTACTTGATACCGTTAGCTATGATCAGAGAGGTAATGTGTTATTGAGCGGCCGCGGTGCTCCGAACATGCTGACAGTTCTTTATTTGAACAACGAAAAGCGGCTACAGTTTTCTACCGATGCGGAAGGCCATTGGAACGCCAAACTTGAGAGCATCGCGCCAGATGTATATCTGCTGCGGCTTGACGCACTTAGACCAGATGGCTCAGTTCAGAGCCGTCTTGAAACTCCCTTGAAGCGCGAAAGCAGAGAGCTTTTGTCTGAGGTTCAGTCGCAAACACAGGAAGAAGCGTTCGGTACAACCGTAAGTCAGGTAGTTATTCAACCGAATGATACTTTATGGGCAATTTCTCGCGAACGTTACGGTGCAGGAATTCTATACGTGCGAGTCTTCGAAGCGAACCGTGAATTAATTCGTGATCCCGATCTGATTTATCCTGGCCAGGTATTCGTTGTCCCAGATTGATCCGCATCTCTGTTGGGTAAGTCAGACTGAGTGTGCGTTCCTCGACAAACTCAAACGGGTTTGGTCTGTGGATGATTGATTCGATTTCCGAACAAGAGCGCCGCTCGGGTCTGCGGACGATCCGCAAGGTTTTGCCGTATCTTTGGCCGAACGCGCAGAACTGGATCAAGTTCCGCGTGTTGGGAGCACTCGTATTTCTTGTCTTTGCAAAACTTGTCGCGGTTAGTGTGCCACTTTTCTATAAGGGCGCCGTTGATGCCTTGGCCGAGGACGGAGTGCCGATGCTCGCGCTTGGAGCCGTTGGTCTGACAGTTGCCTATGGTGGTGCTCGCATAATGAGTGTCGGGTTTCAACAATTGCGGGATGCAATTTTTGCGGCGGTTGGCCAGCGCGCCTTGAGAAATTTGGCGTTAGAGACTTTTGAACATATTCACAGCTTATCCTTACGATTTCATATCGTACGAAAGACCGGTGGATTGTCCCGAATTATCGAACGAGGAGTTAAAGGGGTCGATTTTCTGCTGCGCTTTTTGTTGTTTAGCATTGGACCGCTGATTCTCGAATTACTTCTCGTATTGATTATCTTGGCCAGCCTGTTGGACGTTTGGTACCTGTTGATTCTGCTGGCGGTGATTATCGTTTACGTGGGGTTCACCTTCATTGTAACCGAGTGGCGCGTAAAATTGCGCCGCGAAATGAATGAACAGGATACCGAAGCAAACCAAAAGGCTATCGACAGCCTCTTGAATTATGAGACGGTCAAATACTTCGGTGCCGAGAAACGGGAGGTAAAGCGCTACGATAGCGCTATGCAGGCTTATGAGACAGCGGCGTTGAAGACGTCCTATTCCCTCGCGTTGTTAAATTTCGGACAGGGATTAATCATTACGGCGGGGATGATTAGCGTCATGATTTTGGCCGCTGTTGGTGTTCAAAATGGTTCGTTAACTGTTGGAGATTTTGTTCTAGTGAACGCCTACATGATCCAAATTACAATCCCACTGAACTTTTTGGGGACGGTTTATCGCGAAATACGCCAGTCGCTCGTCGATATGGGAGAGATGTTTGATTTACTTGAGCAACCGCGAGAGATTTCGGACCTGCCGAACGCCCCTGATCTACATGTTAAGGAGGCACGGATTGAAATTAAGGATGTCCATTTTGGTTATGACGAAAGACGAGAGATTCTCAAAGGCATAAATTTGACAGTCGAGCCAGGTCAAACAGTTGCGATTGTTGGTGCCACGGGTTCGGGTAAGTCGACGATTGACCGGCTATTGTTTCGCTTTTACGACGTGTCGAGTGGCAGTATTCGGATTGACGACCAGGACATACGCGATGTTACGCAAGCCAGTCTGCATGCCGCAATCGGGGTCGTGCCGCAAGATACTGTGCTGTTTAATGACAGTATTCACTACAATATTTCATATGGTCGCGAGGACGCAAGCAGGGAGGATGTTATTCGCGCAGCAAGGGACGCACAGATTCATGAGTTTATTGTGGCCTTACCTGATGGTTATGACACTCAAGTTGGCGAGCGCGGGCTAAAACTTTCGGGCGGTGAGAAACAGAGAGTTGGTATCGCCCGTGCTTTGTTGAAGGATCCCCCAATCTTACTGTTGGATGAGGCGACGTCGGCGCTCGACAGCGATACCGAGGCTGATATCAAAGAGGCCTTAACTTTGGCAGGAAAGGGTCGGACTGTCATCACGATTGCGCACCGTCTTTCGACAATTGCCGAAGCCGATCAGATCTTTGTCTTGGAGTCGGGCGAAGTTGTCGAGCGTGGGCTACATGAGGAGTTGATTAGTCGAAATGGTCGTTATGCCAAGCTTTGGTATCGCCAACAAATTGATGAAGCTGCTTGATCTAATCTGACATGGTTGTGCAGATATCATTCTTGCTGTTTTCCTAATGGAATGCTTGTCATGATACCAATTTCGCAAGAGCGTTTGGCGCAGAGGGCCAAACGAACTAACCGCAGCAATTTCCCTCACTAGGGATGTTGCTTTTGAATGCGTGATTTTGTTGGGCACGGTCTTGCAACCAATTTGGACGAGTAACTCAGATCATGCGGCGCAATTGGTGCTCATCTCGCCCAATCAATTTGCTTTCATGATGAGGCAGGTCGTTGTGCCAGTCGCATAAATTTGGTCGTTAGCTTGATCTCGCAAGACTCCGCGGGCGACACCCGTAGACCGCCCAACATGATCAGTAATTCCCTCGCATATAATTTTCCGACCGAGAGATACGGGCTTAATGATGGAAATTTTGTACTCAAGCGTCGTGTAGATCGACCCGCGGGGTATATGGGTCATTACCGCGCAGGCCATCGCCGAGTCCAACACCGTGCCATACCATCCGCCGTGAACTGTTCCCATTGGATTTGTCGAGGGAAATTCCGGTTGGCCTTGAAATACGACGCGCCCCAACTCGACGTGATGCAATTGAAAACCAAGTGTCTGTCCAATAGGCGGTGCTGAAAATCGGCCTTCAAGAATACCGGTCATGACCTCAAGCCCGGTCATCGACGATAATTGCTCTTGCGACAAAAGATCGGTGAGGGAGGTGGCGCTTTTCATTCCGGTTGCGACGTTACGACGAGGCGCGTGGAATTCGCTTACGTCATAGCTGACTAGGCGACATTTTTTAACTTGATACGAGGAACCAAGCCGAGCGCAAAGCAGACATCGCGAGTAAGTTCGGGACGATTAAGCGTATAGAAGTGCAACGTATCAACGCCGCCGGCAATGAGATCGCTACAAAGTTCCGTACAAACGGCGGTCGCGAGTAAGTCCGCACGATTATCACGCATGGCTTTTTCGAAGGCCGACGAGAGCCAGTCGGGAATCTTCGCCCCACATCGTTGGGCGAACCTGACGGTCCCTTGCCAATTCTCAATTGGCAGAATCCCTGGAATGATAGGAATCTCAACACCCGCCTTTTGACAGGCGTCACGGAAACGAAAATAAGGGTCACTATCGAAAAAAAACTGTGTGAGCGCCTCAGAGGCCCCGGCATCGGCTTTTCTCTTCAGCCACTCAATGTCACTCTGTAAGTCGGTTGCCTCGGGATGCCCATCGGGGTAGGCACCGACCCGAATAACGAAATCACCACTGTCCCGCAGAGCCGCAATCAGTTCACAAGAATTCGAAAAACCGTCCGGATGCGCTCGAAAGGGGCCTGTTCCTCTCGGTGGATCACCGCGGAGGGCGACGATGTCTGAAACACCCGCTGCAGCGAAGCTCTTCGCAATATCTAAGGTTTCTGAACGACTGGCATTAACACAAGTTAAATGAGCCGCGACGCGCAATTGCGAATTTTCTTGCAGTGTTACAACGGCTTCCCGTGTTAATTCCCGTGTTGTTCCACCAGCACCATACGTTACAGAGACGAATCGAGGGCTAAGAGGGGCCAACGATTGAACCGTATCCCACAACCGAAATGAACCCGCGAGAGATTGCGGTGGGAAAAACTCAAATGAAACGCTCGGAATCGACATCACAATAGACCTTATGGGATATAATTTTCCGCCTTGTAACACAGATAAATCTGTGAAACAAATTCATAATTTTCAACAAGAATATGAATTGTACAACAACATGAACATCGAATTACGTCATCTACGAACGATCAAGGCCATTCATGATGCGGGCGGTTTTTCGCGTGCTGCCGAGCAGTTGAATATTACGCAGAGTGCGCTTTCGCATCAAGTCCGGGGGCTTGAGGAGCAGGTTGGAATCGAACTTTTTGTACGGCGTTCAAAGCCGATGAAATTATCGACTGCTGGCCAAAGATTTCTGCGTCTGGCGGAAGACATCTTGCCAAAGATTGTTGCGCTACAAGACGAGTTCGAAAAGTTAAGAGATGGACGGGCAGGGCGGCTTCATATTGCCGTTGAATGCCATGCCTGTTTCGAGTGGTTGTTTCCAACGTTAGAGGTATTTCGAAAGAGTTGGCCTGATATCGATGTAGATATTCGACCGGGGTTAGCATTTGGTGCTTTACCGGCTTTACAGAAAGAGGAGGTTGATCTGGTCGTTTCGTCGGACCCTGAGGACTTGTCTGGCGTGGTATTCCAGCGACTTTTTGATTATGCGCCGGTTTTTGTTGCGGCGGCCCAACATCCGTTGGCGAAGAAGCCTTTTGTGGTGGCAGAGGATTTTCGAAATGAAACTTTGATTACCTACCCGGTGGAGCGATCTCGATTGGATGTCTTTACGCAACTGCTGAATCGCGCCAATGTCGAACCCCAGGCAATCCGACAGGTTGAATTAACGGACGTGATTTTATTACTGGTGGCGTCCAATAGAGGGGTTGCGGTATTGCCTGATTGGGTGGTGCGGGAAGTAAAATACAGTGCCGACTATGTCACGCGACCGTTGACGGCCTCTGGGGTTACGTGTACGCTTTATGCAGCGGTCCGCTCCGAAGACGCCGAAAAACCCTTTATGCAAAAGATCATTGAACTGGCGCGTGCAGAGGGACAAAATCAGCGACAAACTTAGTATTCTTTGTTTTCCTCGCTAACTATGCTGCTTCGGCTAGACGTGCTTGGACGCAGGGTATTGACTGGCGCAGAATGGGTGGCACAGGATTGGCGAGACAAGTTAGGTCTCGGTAAGAGGAAACGATACGTTCAAAATTTTGGCGAAAGGCATCGCCCAAACTCGGTATGGTCCCTTAGCTTAATCTGGGCCTGCTTAATGGAATCGTAATGGTTGGTAGCGCTAATCTCAACATCATGATCAAGGCTGCTCGGCGGGTCGCCCGTGTCCTGGTTCGCGATTTTTCTGAGGTTGAAAACTTGCAAGTTTCCATGAAGGGGGCAGGTGATTTTGTTTCCAAAGCCGACATCGCTGCGGAGAAGATTTTACGCAAGGAACTTATGGAAGCGCGACCAACCTATGGTTGGGTTGGTGAAGAGGGTGGCGAGACGCCGGGCACGGATCCCACACGACGATGGTTGGTCGATCCCCTAGATGGTACAACTAACTTCTTGCATGGTTTGCCACACTGGGGGACATCAATCGCGCTTGAGCATAAGGGCAAAATAGTTTCCGGTGTCATTTTTGATCCTATCAAGAACGAGTTATTCTTTGCGGAAAAGGGCGAAGGTGCCTGGCTAAATGACAAACGAATTCGGGTATCAGCACGCAACCTTATGATTGAGAGTATCTTTGCTACCGGTTTACCATTTGCTGGACGGGCGGGTTTGGACGAGAGTATTGATGACTTGGCGAACCTCTTGCCGCAATGTGCCGGGGTTCGGCGTTTCGGAGCAGCGGCGCTTGACCTCGCTTACGTTGCTGCCGGACGATACGAAGGATTCTGGGAACGAGGTTTGCAAATCTGGGACTTAGCTGCGGGGCTGATTATTCTGCAAGAGGCTGGTGGGTTATTTGAAGCGATAAATCCAGAGCAAAGTGTGTTGCAAGACGGTTCAATTATCGCTGCAAACGGTTCAATTTTTCGACAATTTTCAACGACGATAAGGGGCGCGTTGTGACTTGTTTCGAACTTTCGGTACGCCCGACGAAAATAGTTGATATTCGGCCTCTTTGTGTGGTGGATGTCCTTCATTGCGATACCAGAATGCCGTGCCGCCAAGCCGTAACCAAAGTGGTATTGAGACGACAACGCCAGCAATAAAGCCACCGGCGTGCGCCCAGTAAGCAACTCCGCCGCTAGCTGATGTTGCGGCGAGTCCATTAACGAACTGTAGCGTCAGCCAAATACCCAAGCAAATCCAAGCCGGTATTGAGAAGACGCGAAAAAATATCACGAGGATAAACAAGATATCAATTCGCGCTTTCGGAAACAAAAGCAGATAACTGCCCATGACACCGGCAACAGCACCTGAGGCCCCTATCATGGGAATGGCGGATGACGGTGACCAAAGAACTTGGGTCATTGAAGCAATAATACCGGTTGCCAAATAAAACCCGAGAAAAGGCCAATGCCCCATTTGGTCTTCAATATTATCTCCGACAATATGAAGAAATAGCATATTGCCCAAGAGGTGAAGAAAGCCGCCGTGCAGAAACATCGACGAAATAAGTGTTTGCCATTGTGAACCCGCGATAATTTCGCGTGGAACCACGCCCCAAGATACAAAAAGATGGTGCAAAGCATCGTTGTCAGCATACAGCGGCAAACAAAGCAAGAAGATGCAGATATTTAGCGTTAGCAACGCGTAGGTCACATAGGGGGTGCGGTTAGAGGGGTTATGATCTCGGAGCGGGAACATTGACTCTTGATGTCTACTGTTTTCGTAAAATGTGATAGGGTTACTTGTGACCGTTGTCGAAAGCAACGCCAATCGTGTCTCTCGGTCGATATAGGGCATTGAGTTGTGAGTGGCATCTATAGTAAATGGTTGCTGTCGCGACAACTGAGTCGACTCCGAGCCATCGGCCGAGGACCTCGCTCTGGTACGAGAACTCTTGGGTAAGCTTTATCCATCGCGCCTTAAAACCCCGTCCTCTAGGGCGGAGAGTAGTCACGATACCATGCGATCTACAAGCTGATGAGGCCAGTATTCCCGTCACTTAAGATCGCGAGTGTTTTTGGGGATGAATAATATGCGCTTGGTTATTCCTAGCCTGCTGTATCTCTTGTTACACGGTGCGGCTCACGCTTGTCCGGCAGTACCAGATCATCAAGTTGCTCTTGACCGTCTGCTATCTGAAGTCGAGGCTGCTGAGACTGAGTCGGCTGCGCGAACTATTTCGGGAAAGATGTGGGAGTTGTGGACAGATGCGCCTGACGAGATTGCGCAAGCCCTCTTGGATCGTGGAATGGCCTTCAGAAACGGCAGAAACTATATTGAAGCCTTAGATGCATTCAATCGTTTGGTGGCTTATTGTCCAGACTATGCTGAGGGATATAATCAGCGGGCTTTTGTCAAATACTTGACTCGCAACTATCGCGAGGCTCTGCCAGACCTCAATCGTGCGTTGGCGATTACCCCAAAACACATTGGTGCCATGTCTGGAAAGGCTCTATCGCTTATGGCTCTGGGGCGACGGGACGAAGCTCGTAGTGTATTAAGGGAAGCTGTCGACCTTAATCCGTGGTTGGCAGAACGACGCTTGCTTGAGCGGGGTGGTGCCCTTGAGCCTGAAGGGGAAGATATCTGATGCAATCTGCTATTGGTTTATCGATCATAGACGCAACCCGAGCGAAGGAGCCTTTAGCGGAAGTGGTAGCCGGACACACGATAGGTTGCCATCTAGCTTTCAAAGCGCCGCGATGGGTAAATTATGCGAATTGAGCCAAGACATCGCTTCTCGACACGTCGATCACAGACAGATGTTGATTGATCCGCGGCGGGCGCGATCCGCATAGCGTTGATGACGCACATTCTTTATCGCAATCGCGATTAGCTTACTTACACCCCTATTGGAGAAACTTGCTCATGCGAATACCGCGCACACCGTCATTTGACTTAAGTTCAAAACGAGCGTTGGTCGCGGGCGCTTCCTCTGGCATTGGCCTTGCGTGCGCTGCCGCTTTGGCAAAGAATGGTGCCGAGGTAGTGCTGGCGGCGCGGCGTGTATCGCAGCTCAATGAATTAGCTTCCGAGTTAAATGCGCGTGGTTGGAAGGCGCGTGTCTTGGCGCTCGACGTTTCCGAAGCTGCGGCGACAGCAAGTGCTGTTGCTGAGAATGGTCCCTTTGATATCTTGGTGAATTCTGCTGGGATTGGTCGTCATGGACCCGCTATAGATGTAGAAGTGGCGGATTTCGATGCGGTGGTAAACGTCAATTTGCGGGGAGCTTATTTTCTGACACAAGCTGTGGCACGGGGGCTGATTGCCGCCAACAAATCTGGCAGCCTTATTAATATTTCGAGCCAGATGGGACATATCGGTGGCGTTGATCGATCAGTTTATTGTGCGACAAAATTTGCCGTTGAGGGTTTCACAAAAGCGATGGCCGTCGAATTTGGTCCGGTAAAGATTCGGGTGAACACGATCTGTCCGACCTTCATCCTAACGGATTTGACGAGATCGACCCTTGAAGATGCCGAGAAGAGCAAATGGGTGATGGACAAGATCAAGTTAGGTCGAGTTGGGGAAGTGGAAGATATTATGGGCGCTGTTGTGTATTTGGCTTCAGATGCTTCGGCAATGGTAACTGGTACTGCACTGTTGGTTGACGGCGGATGGACAGCGGGCTGAACCACGTTGGAAGATCAATAAACGGGCTCCGAAAGGGTGAGGAACCGAATATATCGTTAACTCTTGGCGGACAGCGATATTCACAAGTTTACACTGGACGAGATTGTCCGATCAAAGTACCGAAGTTTGAAGACGCGAAAGTTTTTCTTGGAACTGACAGTAAATCCATTTATGGTATTCGTTCTAGCGGGCGTGGCGGAATGGTAGACGCAACGGACTTGATGTTATTGGGTGCGTGTATAGGAAACTGACGCGTAGAACTGCTCAAATTCGAGGGAACCTGACGCATTGACTTGCATGGCAATCTCGAGCCAAGCCCATTTTGGGAAGGTGTAGAGACTAGACGGGCAGCACCTAAGGCTGGCGCTAAGGTGAAGGGATAGTCCAGACTCCAAACGCCTCGAAAGGCGGCAGTGAAAACTGTAGTGGGTAAGAAAATCCGTTGGGCGAATGCCCGTGGGGGTTCGAGTCCCCCCGCCCGCACCACTTTAGGTGCTATTTCAGTGAAATTTGAGACGGCATTCTGGATCGTAGGTTGCGCGAATTGCTGAGGTGAATGAGGGAACTCTCTGCTTTCGACAACTCTACGTGCTCTCCCGGCCGCCTGCGAATTGTTCTTGCCAAAGGTCTCGCTGTTCATCGGAAATTTTCGAAAACAGAGGTCCGTTAACCTCGAATACATGACCTGGCTTTAGTGCCTTAAGCGCGGTGTCTAGATCTATAGGCCAAGTGGGAGTTGGTGCCTTCATGGCCGAGAGCAGCATTTTCGAAGCATTGGGAATAAAGGGTTCGGACAAGATCGCATAGAGGGGGATGAGATTAAGTGCTAATCGAACTTGAACAGCGGCTTGAGTGGGATTGTCGCGAATTGTGACCCATGGTGCCACCTTTTGTAGGTACTCGTTACCCACTGCCCAGATCGCACGTAGTTCTTGAGCAGATTTTCGGATCTCAAGTCCTTCCATTGCAGCTTCATAGTTCGCAAGGCGGAGCGCCAGTTCCGAAATCACCTCGTTCTCGACAGGGCCGTAGCTGCCGCCGTCCGGAATCTTGTTGCCAAATTTTGACTGACAAAACTTGGTGATGCGACTCACAAAATTACCGAGGACGTCGGCGAGGTCTTTGTTAACCCCGGTTTGGAAGCTCTCCCAAGTAAACTCACTATCGGAGTTTTCGGGACAATTTGATAGCAGCCACCATCGCCAATTATCTGCTGGGAGCAGTGCGAGTGCTTGATCCATAAAGACGCCGCGACCTTCCGACGTCGAGAATTGTCCGCCATCATAGTTCAGATAATTGAAGGACTTAATATAGTCGACTCGTTTCCAAGGTTCGCCGGAACCAATGAGGGTTGCGGGAAAACTCAAGGTATGAAAGGGCACATTATCCTTACCCATAAATTGGGTATATCGGACATCGTCGGCGCCTTCATCAAGTCGCCACCATCGTTTCCAATTTTCGCCTTCACCGCTGTCGACCCATTCCTGAGCGCAGGCGATGTATTCGATTGGCGCATCAAACCAAACGTAAAAGACTTTATCCTCCATTCCCGGCCAGGCTTTTGCGCCCCGCTTGACGGGGATACCCCAGTCTAAATCTCTGGTAATGCCGCGATCTTGTAAGCCGTTTCCATCGTGCAGCCATTTTTTTGCGATTGAGGTTGTTAGGATTGGCCAGTCTGTTTGCTCGTCGATCCATTGATCAAGTTGTTCTTTGAGAGCGGATTGTCGAAGATACAAATGTTTTGTTTCTCTCATCGCAATGTCAGTTGAGCCAGAAATTGCGGAACGAGGATTGATAAGATCGGTGGGATTAAGCTGTTTGGTACAATTTTCGCATTGATCGCCGCGTGCTCGTTCGTATCCACAAGCTGGGCAGATTCCAGCGATGTAGCGATCGGGCAAAAAGCGATTGTCAGTTACCGAGTAAATTTGTGACTCCGTTACTTCATAAATTAAGCCAGCCGCGTGCAAGCGCCCAGCAAAGTGTTGGGTCAATTTGTGGTTTTGAGGGCTAGAGGAGCGTCCGAAGAAATCGAAGCTTAACCCGAAAGCATCGGCGAGTTCAGATTGAACCTTATGCATTTCACGACAATACTCTACCACTGGCACGTTGGCTGCGAGGGCTGCGAGTTCTGCGGGGGTTCCGTGTTCGTCAGTTGCGCAGAGGAATAAGACTTCGTTACCACGCGCCCGTTGATAACGAGCGTATAGATCAGCAGGTAACTGGCTGCCAATCAGATTTCCCAGATGCTTAATGCCGTTGATATACGGAATAGCAGAGGTAATTAAATGCCGAGCCATGTGGGTACACCGAGCGAGCGAGTGAATTCATTGTTCAAGAGTTGCACTTCCCGCCAATCTAGTCAATTGACGACTTGCTGCTATGGTAAATTTGGTACGGTGAAGGGTTTCTTATTGCTAGCAGTTCAAATTAACAGCGGTTGGTCGGTTAGCTTCCGAGTGGGAGAGTTTCAGAAATATCCTCATTAAATCTGGCTGCGAGCAAAGGCGAGTGAATTGAGCAGTTTTAGCGGACAAGAATGCGACCAAAGTGTAAGATATGACATCTGCTTCGGCTGCCACCGAGTGTGCGGTGGTGACTGTTCATAATGGTTTGGGAGTGTGACAGATGCCATTAGAAATGTCTCGTGAGGTATTTATTACCTGCGCAGTCACCGGATCGGGAAATACGCAAGACCGCAGCCGCAAAGTGCCCCGAAGCCCGAAAGAAATCGCGGATAGCGCGATTGAAGCGGCCAAGGCGGGTGCGGCGATTGTTCATTGTCATGTTCGCGATCCTGAGACAGGAGCACCCAGCCGGGAATTGGGGCTCTATCGGGAATTGACGGATCGAATTCGTGCCGCTGATATTGATATTATTCTCAATCTGACTGCGGGAATGGGTGGGGACTTGGTTTTTGGTTCAAGCCGCAATCCGTTGCCGCTATCCGCTTCTACTGACCTGATTGGCGCTGCGGAACGATTAGCTCATGTGGTCGAATGTCAGCCGGAAATTTGCACATTAGATTGCGGTACCATGAATTTTGCCGAAGCTGATTATGTGATGACCAATACCCCGGGCATGCTGACGGCAATGGCTGGTATCATTAAGGAATGTGGCATTTTGCCGGAGTTGGAGGCCTTCGATACTGGTCACCTGTGGTACGCGAAGCGGCTGGTACAATCGGGTGTGTTGTCGAAGCCGGCGCTTGTGCAGTTATGCATGGGCGTTCCATGGGGAGCACCTGATGATTTGAATACATTCATTGCGATGGTCAATAATGTACCGAAAGATTGGACATTTTCGGCGTTTTCGCTCGGACGTAATCAAATGCCGTATGTCGCGATGTCGGTGCTAGCAGGTGGGAATGTACGCGTTGGCCTTGAGGATAATTTGTGGCTTGAAAAGGGTGTTTTAGCGGAAAATTGGCAATTGGTCGAACGAGCTCAAAGAATAATTGAGAGTCTTGGCTGCCGGGTAATGGAACCGGATGAAGTCCGCACGAAGCTCAAGCTAAACAAGACAATGTAACCGAAGACAGATGTCGGCGGGCAAGCTGCCGACAAACATTATTTGCGATGTTCGGAGTTATACCTTGACGACTGTGGCTGGAATAATTGGAGCGGGGGTGATTGGAGGCGGTTGGGCCGCTCGTTTCCTCCTGAGTGGTTGGGATGTCAAGATATTTGATCCCGATCCTGCGGCCAGAGAAAAAGTCCAGAGCATTTTGAAAAATGCTCGACGAACTATGCCGAGTTTATCCGACGAAGTGATACCAAGGGAGGGCAACCTTACTTTTCATACCAATATCGGCGATACAGTAGCCGAGACTGACTGGATCCAAGAGAGTGTGCCGGAGCGGCTTGAGGTTAAGCAACAGACTCTTGAGCAAATACAGTCGTTAAGTACTGGAATAATCGGTTCTTCGAGTTCGGGGTTTACTCCCTCAGCTTTACAAAAATTGGCTGTTGACCCGACGAGGGTTGTCGTTACGCATCCCTTTAATCCTGTCTATTTATTACCGCTTGTTGAGTTGGTCACGAATTCTGTAACCGGTGAGGAGATCATTCGACGGGCAAAAGCGGTGCTTCGAGATGTTGGAATGCATGTTCTCCATCTGACGAATGAAATAGACGCCCATATTGCCGACCGCTTGCTTGAAGCCGTTTGGCGAGAGGCGTTGTGGCTTATCAAGGATGACATTGCGACGACAAAGGAAGTTGATGAGGCGATTTGCTTTGGCTTTGGCCTGCGATGGGCTCAGATGGGACTCTTTGAGACTTATCGGCTCGCTGGTGGTGATCAGGGAATGCGCCATTTCTTGACTCAGTTTGGACCTACTTTGAAGTGGCCTTGGAGCCGGTTGATCGACGTTCCCGAGTTTGATCAGGAATTAATCGATAAAATCGTTAGTCAATCAGAGGAGCAGTCCGGGCAAGCGACAGTTCGCGAGATGGAGCAGATTCGGGACGACAACCTTGTCGGAATATTGCGCGGTCTCAAAGCGAATGGCTGGGGCGCTGGCGCTCTGCTGAACAGAATTGACGCCGAGAAACGACAGCGTTCGGCATTACCAACCTGCCTTGACGATATTTCGGACTTAATTCAACCGATTTTGGTACTTGATCGAATCGTACCAGTAGATTGGGTAGATTATAATGGTCGCATGACGGAACATCGGTATCTTGATGCCTTCAGTCGAGCAACCGATTATTTCCTTGCGTTGATTGGTTGTGATGATGCTTATGTATCGGTTGGAAACAGCTATTTTACTGTTGAAACGCATCTTCGACACTTGCACGAGGTGCTCGTTGGTGAGCGCATCAAGGTTCGTACGCAAGTGTTGTTTGGACAGGGTAAGAAGCTACATTTGTTTCACAGCATGTGTCGTGATGACAATTTGATTGCGACGGGCGAACATTTGTTAGTTCATACGTCATTGTCTTCGAGGCAGTCGTCACTTCCGAGTTTGCCGGTTCAGCAAAATCTTGCTGGGGTTGCCGCTGCTCATCGGAAGCTACCTCGTCCTGAAGGTGCTGGAGCGTCTGTACGGCTCGCATAGGTTCTTACCGCCACAGCGCCCTGTTGCCAAAGAATAGCCTTTGTTGGGGGTACTGATTTCGTTGCAAGAGCATTGAGATAAGTCAGATCTCGGATCTTGGTGTAACCTGACATTATCAGAATTTGAGCCTTGGCGGTTTTCTTATTGCTGCAAATCTGACTTCGTGGAACACCGACATGAAGCCCTTGGAAGGTATCGCGCATCCGTGAATAGAAACTCAACTTGAGCGCTTCATGACTGATATTTCAGGTGTTTTGATCAGAAATGACAGGCGTGAGCGTACCTCAAAAGAAGGGACAATCACCGAAGATCAAATTAACCCCTCTTGTTGAGCGCGAATTACCGAGGGGCGCTTGAGCATTTCCTCTTGGAAAGAGTTAAATTTGGGGTAATTCTCGATTGTGACTCCATCAACTTCCAGCCAGTTGGACATGATGAAGAGGTAAGGGTCGGCAATCGTTATCGCATCCCCCATCACATAGGGACCATGAATGATATTTGACTCAATAAAGGCAGCACTCTCAGCCATGGTTTCGGAGACCTTGGATTTCATATCGTCCCATGAAGATTGCTCATTCGCCCATCGATGTCCGCGCACACCGTGCGCATGATTAACGTGCATTGTGGTGGCCAAGTACGACATTGAGCTACGCATTTGGGCAGCGGCGAAAGGATCTTTTGGAATGAGCGAAGGTTGAGATCCGAGTGACGCTATGTATTCGAGGATAGCGGTGGTTTCGGTGATGATTCCGTGTGGTGTATCAAGTGTTGGAACACGACCTTTCGGATTTATTACCAGATAAGCGGAACTACGCTGTTCCGTTTTTGCGAAATCAACGCGAACTGGCTCAAAGGCAACGTCGGTCTCAAACATCAAGATAATCGCTGCACCAGCAACGGTTTTGGGTGCGTAATGTAGTTTCATTGTGTCCATCATGTTCTCACTTTTTGGCAGTAAAGCCCGAGTTCAGGCCATTCCGAATTAAATTACTGCAAGACGCTTGTATGCTCCATGTTTAACACTCGTGATCGGATTCTTTGCGATCACCCCAAGTATAATCCCACTGCAACGTTTCCTCTAGCGGTATCACTTTCAGAGTTAGTTTCGACTCAATATTGATCTGGTTATGATTTTTCACGTTTCTTTCAAAGCCCCTTAAAATATTCTTCCCGTCCGGGAACGAAATACCAGATCGATATCTTCCAACAATCATCCCCCATTCCGATCCCCAGCCAATGGTTTAGGCTCGCACGGATATTATCCGAATTGTCGCGGTATTCGATTATCTTTTCTCGGAGTTTGAGCCAACACTTGTCTCAAGTTACTTCGCAAACGAGTATTTGTTTGTCCTTTGGTCGAACCGCGAGAATGTCAGGCCATTTGTATGGTTCCCTTATTCTAGGATTCGGACCAATGCCAATCAGGTATTGCGGCGCGACCAAAGTTTTACCATCCGCGACGAGCCAAGTTGCAACAGTTTCTTCAGCTTGTATGTGTACGTCCATATCGTCAACCCTAGGCGGCCCGAGTTCTAGTTTGTTGGCGATTATCTGAATAAACCACCTCTAGGATATAGACAAGCGGCGATAGAACACCAAGTGCCATTGGCAGACACCAATAGTTGGCAATGGAGCAGAAGCCGCACGGAATGAAGCCGTCCCTTCTCCCAGTGGATGGAGTAAAGATTCGGTGCCCGCGGAACAGCTGCTAGTCATCTGACCACATCGCAATCGCTGTCGCCGTCACATTGCTTGCCGTCCATATGCGGGCATTGCGCAAACCGGCATTCCCTTTTCTGGTCCCCCGGCGCGGTAAGAATTTTATCAAACAGTTCGTAGACTACAGGCACAGCTCGGACTTCACACTTAACGCGACGGTCATTGCTAATGGCGGCGGAACGGCGTTGGCAACCTGCCTGTGTTGATCAAGGTTTTTGACTACGCTCGTTCGTCACCGAATCGGCCCCTCAAGGACATGCTTGTCGGGAAAACTTTGCAGCCGAGTGGCTTCCCGCGGCGTGATATGGCGATCTTCGGTAGGGTGATATAGTGCTTCGCCACGGTGGAGCGTATGTGAAGGTTTGCTTCTGTCGAGACGGCGGAACTTGGTTGAATCTTTTGGTGTCAATCGCTGTACAGTATCGGGCGGTGCACCTTTAGTCTTTGAAAGCCAAAGACCTTCTGGCACGAAAGAAATCCGGTATCTGTCTCTGTCAGGCGTTACGTCAACATGGTTGGGTGCGAGAAGCTTGCAGCCAATCCTAACGGCCATGGGCGATCTGGCAAGCGCATCGCCAGCAGTTACTGCGCATAGATTCGACGCAGGAAAAGCGTAAGCTTGCTCTTTGGGCACGGCGGCGATGATGGCCCGGTTACGTTGCTGCGGCACCGCTGTCATAGGCATTCAGAATACTTGCGCGTGTTTCGTAACCCACGGCCCAGAACGACTCCTGTATCAAGCCAAGGACTGTCACGCTATTGGCCGCCTCGGCTTTGAGAAAGGCAGGTACCTGCTCCATCATGATAGCAGACGGCCTCAAAGCTTCCGCAAACCGCACCATTTCGAAGACAAGTTGGCCCCTCGGCTCGCAAAGCCCTCGCTTTCGGCCGATTTGGCTGAACGGCTAGCAAGGCGGTCCGCCGTGAAGAAGTGCAATATCTTGCTTCGCAAGGCCAAGGGTGTCCAGCGCAAGCTTCGGGTCAATCGCCCGTATATCAACCTGCCAAACCGCCGTCCTAGGCGGATTCCGGCGCAGCGTCGCCGCGCAATGAAGATCTGATTCAATCGCACAAACGTTTTCAAATCCGGCTTTTGTAACGCCGATATCCATGCCGCCAGTTCCCGAAAACAGGCATATGACCTTCAGTCTCATACTCTCGTCCAGTTATGCAGCCGATTACCGGCCTTCAAAGCTTTGTATGTCAAGTGCTTGCTTTCCACTCTGGTGGTCTGGCGAATCGTGTCCTGATGCCGCGAGTCATTGCCCCGACCAACTCGGTCACGAAGTGGCCAAATTGTTTCTTGCTGAATTTGTTTAACGTGCTGTTATTACTGCTGGTCTCCAGATACGGGATGACGACCCAAGTTCGTTAACCCAGCTTACTTGACTGCATCACGGTCCAAGTTTTGACGCTGCAAAGCGGCTTGCCAGAGTATGCCTGACATCGGTGCGCCATCAATTTATCGATAACGCCAAGTTGGACCTCGGCACTGCCGCAGCACGGGCAGCGATGTCGTCGAACCAAACAGTCCCTTCGATCCGGCGGCGGGCCGCTTCGCTGTGGCAAATGTTGTGAACAGATCAATAAGGTTGACGCCTTTGCGGCAATGTTTGCTGTGGGTTGTGTGCGCCATGACAGGGATCATTCTTCTCAATCCTCACTAGCGGCATTTTACCGTTTTCATCAACTCAACAATGGCCTTATTCCCACCGACTTAGACCCGCTTGGCAGAAACAAAAAACCAGAATACGTGCAGCTTCGGAAACTGGTTATCGCGTCTACATTTATTTTCAGTCTGATCCATAGTCACACATCACGGCGGCACTTTGGTTGTTGCGTATGGCCTGTCGCTGGCGGAGAAAAATGCGATCAATACTTGTTGCGAGGGGCAAAATTAAATTACAGCGTTTGAGGCAACTGAATCATTGACCAATTCCAATGCCCTCTATCTGATTACTAGTTGTAGTAAGCCAAAATTGTGGAGCAATAGCTCTTGAACTTATGGGTCCTCTTTACGATTTCTGCGGCTCTATTTCAAACCGTCCGCTTCGTTCTGCAAAAATTACTTAGTTCGGCTGACAGGGCTCTCTCGGTCGCCGGCGCAACTTTCTCGCGTTTTGTCTATTCGTTTCCGATTGTTTGGGGCATCGTCGCGGTTTTCCTATATCTATATGGCTTCGAGCTACCGCGGTTTTCCTCATGGTTCGCGGTATATGTCATCCTCGGTGGATTGGCACAAATTTTCGCGACGGTTTTGGTACTTCAGTTATTCAAACTGAGGAATTTCGCTGTTGGTATTACGCTCAAAAAAACTGAGGCCATATTAGCGGCGTTCGTTGGGATACTGATACTAAGTGAAGGGGTGAGCTTGCTCGGTTTTGTTGCGATCTTGCTCGGTTCAGTCGGAGTGATTTTGTTGACAAAGAATCCAATTTCCGGTGGGGTCTTTGAAGCTGGTCTTTCGAGAAAGTCGGCGGCCTACGGGTTGGGAGCAGGCGCTTTGTTTGCTCTATCGGCCGTAATGTATCGAGGAGCAACGCTAGAGTTAGACCAAGAACTGCTGCTTATTCGTGCGGGTCTCACGCTGACAGCGGTGATTACTTGGCAAACTTTGATAATGGCTGCGTGGCTGTTGTATTTTGATCCGCATGAGGTGAAAGCTGTTTGGGATGCACGTCGGCGAGCATTGTGGGTCGGATTGACAAGCGTATGCGGATCATTTTGCTGGTTCGCTGCCTTCGCGTTACAGACGGCCGCTTATGTGAAAGCGCTGGGACAGGTAGAACTGTTGTTTGGCTTTCTAGCCTCCGTGTTATTCTTCCGAGAAAAGATAACGATATATGAAGGCTTAGGGATGACTATTTTGCTCGGATCGATTCTGCTACTCTTGCTCGTCATCTAGTACTGGAGATGACAGAGATTCGAAGCCGGCTTACATCTGCGGAATACAGGTTTGAATAACAGGAGAACGAAACAATTTAGCGTTGGAGTCGCTAATTGATAAAGCTTATGCGAAGGAATAGTTCATTATGTGCAAGCTTCGTCTAGCTACACGATAGTCTCATTCGACTTGGTATCAGGTCAAGAAATGATCAATTTGTCGGAATTGAAAGGGCCCACTGCCGTCCATTTTTCTCATAGAGTACTTCCTCTTCGGTAATATTGGCGATACGACCTCCGGCAAGAGCGTCGCCAACTTTCACCGTTTGCAACCGTCGGTACTGTAGTCGAAGAATCGCTCTTCTTTTGTCAGCACTTCCGAAAATTCCAATCAGATTGATTTGTTGTTGCTTAAGTGCCCGTTTTTGAGTTGCAATTGATGCGATTTTTGCAGGCGTAGGTTCGGTAACCTTCTCAGGCGCTTCTTTCACCCGTTTGTTCCTTTGAGTCGGCAGCGATGCTCGCTTGTGTTGGCGAGCATGATTTCTTGGGCGCGACTGCGGCAGGATTGCTTTCATGAGTTTACTCCGTACGCAAGGAGTTTCGCTGCACCGTTGGCATCTGGTTCGTCGATTTGATGAATAAGAGTCGGCTCAAGACTAGTGCAAGGTGATAAACTCGTGTCTCCGTCACTAAACCGCCTTCTTCGCTAAATTTCAAGTCAAATCGAAAAGGGATTCGTGGAATTAATTCCAAAAGTGTTGGCGCAAGCCATCGGCAAACTCAAAACGGCGAAATCGGCATTCTGCACCTCTAATCTGGTTGCGCACCAATTTAGTTTCTGGCTCCTTTTCTACTGGGCTGAACTATCTTCTGAAACTCTGCCACTGAGCAAGAATTTTCAAAACTAGGTTCGCAAAAAAGTCAGAGATGTCTTGAGGATTGAAGATTGAAGATTGAAAGACAAAGCCAAAATGGTTCTTTGGTGCATTTGCAATATGGGTATGGTTGTTCCTTTAAGATTGGGAGAATTTCGATCACTGGCTGGTTCCATTCATAGTCATGATGGCGAAACTAAATGAACAGAATCATTTCGAGCGGACTCATCTGAAGCGGGGTCACAGATTGATCCAAAAGCCGTCTTGATCAAAAGATGACTGTGGGAAAGTCTAAACAGTCGTATATGCTCATCTATATCAATGGGGACCGTTTATCGTCCGTAGATTTCTGTAAAACGTCCTTGCGTATACACATTCCATTAGTTCAATTGCTCTTTAATGTTTACAGTGTAAGAAGTCTGGTATAGTGATGCCGGTCTTCCAATGGAGAAAAATTAATGACTGACGGTCCCACATACGGTTTTGACACGTTACAAATACACGCTGGTTCAAAACCTGATCCTGCGACTGGTGCGCGACAAACACCGATTTATCAGACAACTGCTTACGTATTTCGTGACTCGGAGCACGCGGCCGCATTATTCAATTTACAAGAAGTTGGTTTCATTTATTCGAGACTAACCAATCCGACGGTTGCGGTTTTGCAAGAGCGAGTTGCGACGCTTGAGGGCGGTGCAGGAGCCGTATGTTGTTCATCGGGGCATGCAGCGCAAATCATGGCTCTCTTTCCATTGATGGAACCCGGAAAGAACGTTGTTGTTTCTACGCGTCTGTATGGGGGGACGGTTACGCAGTTTTCGCAAACGATTAAGCGCTTCGGATGGTCGGCCAAGTTCGTCGACTTTGACGATTGTGATGCAGTGCGTGATGCTATTGATGACGATACTCGGGCGGTGTTTTGTGAGTCCATTGCAAACCCAGGTGGATATATCACTGACTTGCCCGTGATAGCCGACTTGGCGGATCAAGCGGGTATTCCGCTTATTGTCGATAACACCTCGGCAACACCCTATTTATGTCGGCCGATTGAGTATGGCGCAACTTTAGTTGTGCACTCAACGACCAAGTACCTGACGGGAAACGGTACGGTGACTGGAGGTTGTATTGTTGACTCGGGAACCTTTGATTGGTCCGCAAGTGATAAGTTCCCATCATTGTCGGCGCCTGAGCCGGCGTATCACGGGTTAAAATTTCACGAGACCTTTGGTTCTCTGGCATTCACCTTTCACGGCATTGCTGTCGGACTTCGTGATCTTGGCATGACGATGAATCCCCAAGCGGCGCATTATACTTTGTTAGGCATTGAGACCTTAAGTCTTCGTATGCAAAGGCACGTTGAGAACGCGGAGAAAATCGCACGCTGGTTAGAAGCCGATGATCGCGTGGAGAATGTCACATACGCGGGGCTTGAGAGTTCGCCGTATTTTGGTCGGATAGAAAAAATATGTCCGAATGGCGCCGGCGCACTCTTCACGTTTGCGGTGAAGGGCGGCTATGATGCTTGTGTTAAGCTGGTGAACGCTCTAGAAATCTTTAGCCATGTCGCCAACCTCGGGGACACCCGCTCACTGGTCATTCATTCCGCTTCAACCACTCACCGACAGTTGACCCCAGAACAACAAGCGGCTGCGGGCGCAGAGCCCAATGTCGTTCGTTTATCTATTGGAATTGAGGATCCCGATGACTTAATAAATGATCTTGATCGGGGACTTTCAGCCGCCACCAATTGATCGGATTATCGTTTGATCTTATCAAGTGGGTGCTCTTTTGACAGGACAGAAATAGCGAACCGTATTCTGCAAGCGGGCACACACGAAAACTTACGAGATTGCGGGCGAGATAGCTTTAGCGGAAGGAGTGGGAGCGCACTACCGCTAAACCTATTCAGGTGAGTCATAGAGCGCTGAAGTCCTTTGCAACCGTTATTAGCTTTAGGATGGTGGGCGACCTTGGAATCGAACCAAGCATGCGTCTCCGCGAGGGAGTTACAGTCCCCTGCCACACCTTGCGGCCTGTCGCCCA
>JAPORY010000031.1 GCA_026709985.1 Aestuariivita sp.
AATCTGTCGTTTCGACAACACAGGTCGAAAGTCTTTGTACATCGGTATACTTGCCCACTCGCAAATGTCTTAAACATCAAGAACCGCAACAAAAAACATTTCAAACAACATTGCGCCGCATATCTTCGCCCTCAAGGGCGACGTTTTACGGCGCATATGGATAAACTTTGCCCGATGCAACATCCTGACCTACTTTACACAATCGAAGGGAGGTTTATAGGTACATAGCTAAATTGATCATTCAACATCGAACCACCGTCGAATCCTATCTCGACTTTGGTTTTTAATTCACCTAGTTGAAACAGAATTTCATGCGCGTCCACGTTGCGATAATTGGTGGTGGTCCCTCTGGCCTGTTGCTCGGCCAACTGCTGCTTCGCCACGGAATCACGTCTGTTATCTTGGAACGGCAAACGCGCCAACATGTTCTTGGTCGCATTCGCGCTGGCGTTCTTGAGAGCGGGACCGTCAAGTTGTTACGCCAGGCCAACGCCTCTGACCGTTTGGATAATGAAGCCCTCATTCATAATTCCGTGTCACTCGCACTCGAAAATCAAGTGCTTGAGATTCCACTTAAGGAATTTACTAACACCGCCGTCACCATTTACGGACAAACCGAACTAACGCATGACCTATACGACGCTCGTGACGCAACTGAGGCGCGAACTATCTTTGAAGTCTCCGACGTCACGCTTCACGGCCTAAACGAAGATGAGCCCTATGTTACCTTCCGCGACGATAACTCGGTGTGCCGTGTCGACTGCGACTTTATCGCTGGTTGTGACGGCTTCCATGGGATCAGCCGCAAGAGCATTCCTTCGTATCATCGCCAAGAATTCGAAAAAATTTACCCCTTTGGGTGGCTGGGGGTTTTGTCAAAGACGCCCCCCGTAAGCGATACACTGATTTATGCCCGATCCGAACTTGGCTTCGCTTTATGCTCAATGAGAAACGCTAATCTCAGCCGCTATTACATCCAATGCCCGTTAACAGATAAGGCTGCTGATTGGTCTGATGATGCCTTTTGGACTGAGTTAAGACGCCGACTGCCTCAAAGCATTGCTGACTCGCTTATCTCTGGGCCTGCAATCGAAAAGTCTATTGCTCCCCTGCGATCATTTGTCACTGAACCTATGCAATACGGTCGATTGTTCCTTTGTGGCGATGCCGCCCACATCGTACCGCCGACCGGGGCCAAGGGCGTCAATACCGCAGTATCTGATGTCTACTATCTGTATCTCGGATTGAGCCAATACTATCGTGACGGTGAAGAGACGGGCCTCGAGAAATACTCCGAGCGCGCTTTGGCTCGCGTTTGGAAAGCTGTTCGGTTCTCATGGTGGTTCACCAACCTTATGCACGATTTTCCCGACCAATCGAGTTTTGATCGCAAACTGCAGCAGGCGGAGTTGAGCTTTCTGCTAGAAAATAGAGCGGCTCAAGCGGTGCTGGCACAAAATTACGTCGGCCTGCCCTATTGAACTCGACAGTTCTGACACTTCGCCTCCGCACTTTACCGGTTCCGATATCAATTATACTGACCCGATCTGCGCGTGTGCCTCATGATCCGCCAAGCAACCGTGCGTAAAGCGAGTGCTGATTATCCCGATCGCCTATCTTTCCGCCCCGCGATTGGTAACTTTGCTTCGGATCACCGTTAAGGTTTATTGACCAATTTTCCGAATCTTCGCATAGTGAACAGTTCGCTAACCTTACTCTTGATCTGCTAACCTTTAGCCACTTGGTGCGAGCACGAACCCATGATGATGTCCGTCACTTGGCTCGACTTGGGCTTCTATAGCCTCGCGATTCTGGTCCTCTTTCTTACACCCGGTCCCGTCTGGTTAGCCATTCTCGCGCGGTCGGTCACCGGTGGTTTTCGCTCGGCTTGGCCTCTCGCTCTCGGCGTCGCCTGCGGTGACGTTCTTTGGCCACTCCTCGCGGTCCTTGGTGTCAGTTGGATCGTGTCTGAATATGATCAACTTCTTGCCGTTCTGCGGTGGGTCGCTTGTTTGACCTTCATTGCCTTAGGTTGGCAAGTCATTCGAACCGCCGGGAACGAAATCAGTCCAAACTCCCGACTCACACGGCCCGGCATGGGGGCTGGATTTATTGCGGGAGTTGCAGCAATCCTTGGTAATCCGAAGGTAATTCTATTTTACCTCGGCATCTTGCCAGGATTCTTCAATCTTGCTAACATCACATCAGCCGATATTGCCATGATTGTTGCACTCTCCGTAATCGTACCGCTCATAGGAAATCTGTGTTTTGCACTCTTTATTGATCAGGTTCGAAACTTCATCACGTCGTCACACACACGCCGACGAATAAACCTCGTTGCTGGCTGGGCTTTAATTGTCGTCGGACTCATTATTCCGCTTAGTTAATTCCTAGACCCGTAGTCGTAGTGCCCGCGTCATTTGGCAGCGCGGCTAAAAAGGAAACCAGATGTCGCAAGATACGGAGATGGTCACCGACGATTACGGGGCCGACTCAATCAAAGTTCTCAAGGGTTTGAGTGCGGTTCGCAAACGCCCAGGAATGTATATCGGAGATACAGATGACGGCTCTGGGCTACACCATATGGTATACGAGGTCGTCGATAATGGTATCGATGAAGCACTCGCTGGTCATGCTGACCATGTCCACGTTCGAATTCATCCAAATTCAAGTGTATCGGTAAGCGATAACGGTCGGGGCATTCCTGTCGGGTTGCACGAGGGTGAAGGGATATCGGCCGCAGAAGTCATTATGACCCAATTGCATGCGGGTGGTAAGTTCGATTCCAATTCCTACAAGGTATCAGGAGGTTTGCACGGCGTCGGGGTCTCGGTCGTTAACGCTCTCAGCACATGGTTAGAGTTGCGAATCTGGCGCGATGGCAAGGAGCACTTCGCTCGTTTTGAGTCGGGAGAAACCACACAACCGCTAACCATAGTCGATACAGTGGAAAGCAAGACCGGGACCGAAGTCACCTTTTTAGCATCGACAGAGATCTTCAGTGATCGCAATTTTTCCTTCGACGTGCTGGAGCGAAGGTTACGGGAACTCGCATTTTTGAATTCGGGAGTGCAAATTACCCTAGAGGATCTCCGAGATAATCAGCCGCGCTTGTCAAAGCTCTTCTATGAAGGGGGTGTTCGAGAATTTGTAAAATATCTTGACCGAAACAAAGTCGGACTAATGCCCGAACCGATTTTTGTCACGGGGATGCGGGACGACATTAGTATTGAGGCGGCCCTATGGTGGAACGACGGCTACCATGAGACGGTATTTCCGTTCACCAATAACATTCCACAACGCGACGGCGGCGCCCACCTCATCGGCTTTCGACACGCGTTAACACGAACGGTACAAAAATACACTCAAGACAGCGGCATTACCAAAAAAGAAAAGTTTGCCTTCACGGGCGACGATGCTCGCGAGGGCTTAACAGCCGTTCTGTCGGTAAAAGTCCCCGACCCCAAGTTTAGTTCGCAAACCAAAGATAAACTGGTTTCCTCCGAGGTTCGCCCCGCCGTTGAGGGCCTGCTCAGTGAAAAACTAGGCGAATGGTTTGACGAGAACCCTTCTGAGGCCAAGATTATCGTGGGCAAGATCGTCGACGCCGCCCGAGCGAGAGAAGCTGCTCGAAAGGCTAGGGAACTCACCCGTCGCAAATCCGCTCTTGACGTTAATTTTCTTGCGGGAAAGTTGAAAGATTGTGCTGAAAAAGATCCAGCGCTCTCGGAATTGTTCCTCGTTGAAGGCGATAGTGCTGGCGGCTCCGCCCAAACCGGTCGTGACCGCCGTACGCAGGCAATTCTCCCCCTACGCGGTAAAATCCTTAACGTCGAGAGAGCCCGGTTTGATCGCATGTTGTCTTCACGCGAGATCGGCAACCTCGTCATGGCGCTTGGGACCGGAATTGGTCGGGACGAATTCGATATCTCCAAGCTCCGCTATCATAAGGTTGTCATCATGACCGATGCTGACGTCGACGGAGCGCACATTCGTACGCTGCTGTTGACCTTCTTTTTTCGGCAAATGCCGCAACTCATTGAGGGCGGTTTTTTGTACATCGCGCAGCCACCGCTCTATAAGGTGATGCGGGGCAAGTCAGAAGTGTATCTCAAGGACGAAAATGCGCTTGAAGACCATCTGATACAACAAGGTGTAGACGGAGCTTGTTTGCGGATGGCTTCGGGTCAAGAAGTCGCTGGACGAGACCTCAGTCGCATCGTCATGAACGCTCGAAAAGTAAAACGAATTATTGATGCTTTCCCGACCATTTATTCGCGGCACATTTTGGAGCAGGCTGCCATTGCGGGAGCCTTTCGACCCGGCAAGGCCGACAATGACTTAGCGAAAGTTGCAGAGCAGGTCGCTGAAAGGCTTGAACAAATCGCTCCCGAATTCGAAAAGGGGTGGCAAGGCCGCATTACTCAAGATCGAGGAATACGGCTTTCACGAGTTGTGCGCGGCGTAGAAGAACTTCGTGTCCTTCATGGCCAAATTTTGCGCTCAAGCGAGGCTTTCAAGTTGGGTGAGTCCACCGAGGTCCTCCAAGACGTCTACGCTTGGCCAACTTTGTTGCTGCGAAAAGATCAGCAGCAAGCAATTTGCGGCCCGTTGGACTTGTTGACAGCAATTCTCGCAGAAGGCGAGAAGGGCCTCACCCTGCAGCGCTACAAAGGTCTCGGCGAAATGAATCCAGAGCAGCTGTGGGAGACAACTCTTGATCCCGATGCTCGCACGTTTATGCAGGTCAGTATCAAGGACATGGCAGAAGCCGACGACCTATTTACCAAACTCATGGGGGATATCGTCGCGCCGAGACGCGAATTCATTCAACAAAATGCCCTCAGCGTCGAACATCTGGACTTCTGACAAATTCGCAATCCCCTCCCTGCTTATTGCCGGGCCGTTTTTAAACCGCCGCCTTGATTGATTGGGCGTGTGTTTCGGTTTTCCCTCAAGTGAAATCTTCTACAGCTTCAATACTCTTGAGTAATTCTGATCGGCTGAGAGAAAAACCTGATGCAATCCAGCGGCCTTCGAGCCGCTTTAGTGCCTTTCCTAACTGCGCACCGGTAAATCGATCCGAGAGATCGCGGGAGCGAACAGGGAACCTATGACGTGAACCCGCTACTGCTGCTTTCCTTTTAGATGACGTTAGACGAGTTTGGCTTCGTGCCGCTCGAAGTTCCAATCCGCTCACCGCGTCACGTGCGCCATAGCGATACCCAAGTAGTTCGGGACTCTCGTCACTTTCTGCAATTTGCTGCAACCGTCGTACCCGATTTGCATCCCGATTTGACAAGCGCAAGGGTTCTTGCCGGTCACCGCCAAAGGCGGCCAAGCATTGAACTGGATCCGATTCTACTCCGAGGTTCACAAGAGCCACAAGGTGTTTCACACATGCTCGCGGCAGAATGACCTGCAGGATGCCGGTCTCTTCCATAATTGTGATCGCGGGGGTTGGATTTTCGGCGGCCAGAAGTCTCAATACTTCGGCACCCACCCGCTCACGTGACAGCGTCGCCAATTGATCAAGGTTCTGGGTAACCGCTGTCCGTGCCGCCTTATCAATCCCTATTTTTGGATTGCCGTACCATGCGAAAAAACGAAACAGTCGCAAAGATCGAAGTAGGTCTTCCTTAATCCGGTCTTTCGGATTTCCCACAAAGCGTACCTTGCCTTCGGTCAAATCGTGAATGCCGTTCACCACATCAATGACCTTTCCTTCAGGCGTGCAGTACAACGCATTCATGGTAAAGTCGCGCCGCCTCGCGTCCGTTTCTAAACTGCTTGAGTACGCGACCTGAGCGCGACGCCCATCCGTTTTTACATCGCGACGAAAAGTCGTTATTTGGTAAGCTTTGCCATCAGAAATGACCGTGACCGTGCCGTGATGTATCCCCGTTGGAATAACGCGTAAGTTTGATTGTTCACAGATCCTCGTCACCTCGGTTGGCTCGGCATCGGTGGCGATATCAACGTCAGAAATTGGCCTTTTGAGAAGACTATCTCGCACACAGCCGCCAACAAAATAGACCGCCGCTCCTGCACGGGTGAGTGCTTGCGTGATCGACTGCGTCGCAGGATCTGATAGCCAATTTTCCGCTATTTGCGCCAATGCGACACTCGTTCTGCCAAGGACTTCAGAATACGCGCTGTTGCGCCCCAAATATAATAGGGGCCGTAGGGTATCGTCAGGTAACTTCGGAGCCCGTTGGCCTCGGTGCGGCGCTGAACCTGATAGTTGCTGAGATGCATCAGGTGTTGAAGTGGAACCGTAAAGATTTCTTCTACCTCTCTTGCGTCTGCATAGAACTCAACCCTTTGTTCTATGAAGGCCACGACAGGCGAGATGACATAGCCGGTGACCGTTACATGCGGTGGCAATTGTCCCATGACATTGACACTCTCACTTGCCAACCCGATTTCTTCTAGAGCCTCACGAAGTGCTGTCGTCACAGCATCAATATCCTGTGGCTCTTTCTTTCCTCCTGGAAACGCGACTTGTCCGCTGTGGATCATCAACCGCGATGACCTTACGGTCAACAAGACCTGTGGCTCTTGGTGCCACATCAGAATTGGAACGAGAACCGCCGCCGGCAATTCTGTTCGCAAATCGACGCTTGCATCGCCGTCGGCGGGTTTCGCCAGCGCCTTTGCAATCATTGTCCTAATCACCTTGTGACGGGCTGCTGTCTTTGAGTCAGTAGACGCTATTACCATCAGTCCTTCATGCCCCTGACGAAATTGCGGGGGTCGCTATACTCAAAATAAGGCCGCTTGTGCGTAATATCGGCCACAGTGGGCAAACTGGGCGCAAGCGGTGCCGACATTGCCGGCAACTTTTGCAACCGCCAGAGCACCATCAACCACACCCTCCGCCGGGCAATGTTGGCGACCGCCCGTAAACAGGACTAAAACATGTTGGACATGTGGCACCTTTCATCGAACAACCCCGTCACAGAATTGGTAACGAACGCTTAGCGATCATCCGAGCAACGGCGTGACGCTTCCGCCCATAAGGTTCAACCCATGACAAGGAATCTACAGCACATCCGAAAAGCCACAACATCTCGCTGTTCGGTTGCACGCATAGTCATGCTGCCCATAATTGATCTCTTAGGTGCTGAAGTTACAAAATATCTCAAAATTAGAAAACCGCACGTCAATGTAGAGTTTTGCAATGGCTTCATATTTTTTATTTTTTGGTGTTGACAAATATCTGGGAGTACTTATGTTCCTTTGGAGAACATAAGTACTCCCTCAAAAAAGGAAATAAATATGCCAAGAAAAAATGAACTGCCGGATCCCAATAATCGTAGCCCAAATGAACCAAGTGTTATTGTTACGCCGAAAACAATAATTGATGTCGTTAACAGCGGTCGTGATTCAGCAGATAAAGTAAAGAACGTCACTCAACCAGTTATAAAAGAGTTTATCAAAGAAGCTAAGAGAGCGGGATGGGACAACGTTCAGCCGCATGGAAATCAATGTGTTCTTATAAATGAAGCTGTTATGAACTCGGTAAAATCTTGACGCGTTCGCCGGTCCGTGACTTTCACCTGCCGCCAGCCGGCAAGGGGAGCGCAAACCATCAACAGATTGGCCGTGCCGTTGCGCTCGTATTCAAAGTCATCTATTGCCGGTTGCCCAGAACGCACGACGAGCGGCGTTCGGGTTTCCTTCGTTTGCTGCTTCGAGGTCTCATCCATACCGACCAGGATCGTGTCAGCGGCAAAATCCCGTTGGTATACCGACAGCACATCCGCCATGGCATCGACGAAATCCGCATTGGCCTTGGGCGGAAGGCACCAAATCTGCTTCAACCACGGTTTGATGCCGTTTTTTTAACGTGCGCCGGACCGTCTCCTTCTAAATCGTGTCAACCACGTTAAGTGCCACCAACCGGTCGCCAAGCAACGCCGGTGTCCAACTGGCCTGACCCGCTGGCGGTTGTGAACACGCCAACATTGTTAGTGTGGCCTCGCCTTCGCCATCAAGCAATCGTGGCCGTGGATTCGGATGCGGCTTGCGGTCCAATGCCGCGTCTAAACCCGCCATCACGCAACGCTTGCGTACCCGCTCTACCGTTGTCACGTTAACGCCCAACGCATCCGCAATGTCGGTATCAAGGCGACCACCACGGTCACGGCCGGTATCGGCTAACAATAAAATATGCGCTCGCTTGCGACGTTCCTTAGAACCCTTGCCCCGATCAACGAGGTCTTGCAGTTGTATCCGTTCGTCGTCCGTCAGTGTAACCTGGTAAAGCTTTCTGCCAACAGTCGTCATGCCTGAGTACCCTTATATTGCCCGCCCCCGAATATCTAAATCGAAATACCAGCGATGATTGCCGGACCGGCACGGATTGCTTGTTGTTGTTTATTACTCTGAAGTTTATACTACCAATAAATAAAAGTCGATCACAACCGAACCCACTATTTTCAGTGGGATGGGATGCTAGATCAGAAAGGGGAACAGCTTCGGATCAAGGATGCGACGATCCGGGAATTGTCGACGCAGCTGCAACGGCATGGCCAACGTCTGTCCGAATTGGAGCGGCGTCTAGTATCCCGAAATCATTATATTGCGGGGTATAGTGACTTTAGTTTGATTCGCGCCTTCTCAGTTGTGAAGCGCCAGTCAACGGATTTTGTCGCTTCGTTCCGCCGGTTCTGCCAAGCCGTCACCGCACGGACCATCGTCTCTCGGTCCGGGATCCGACGAGCAAGACATTGTTTCGTGAGGACATTGATTTCGATCTCGGCGATGTTCAGCCAAGAGCCATGTTTCGGCGTATAGTGCACCTCAATTTGTCGCGCGATACGAGCCGCCTCTGCCGGTTCATAGCGGTCATACAAGACCGAGAGTTTGTGGGTGTTGAGATTATCCATAACCAAGACAATCTTTTTATTCGGAAAGTAATCATCCACCAGATCTTTCAACAACTCGGCAAAATCCTGCCGCGTTCGCCGGTCCGTGACTTTCACCGGCCGCCAGCCGGCAAGGGGTGCGCAAACCATAAACAGATTGGCGGTACCGTTCCGCTCGTATTCAAAGTCATCTATTGCCGGTTGCCCAGAACGCACGGCGAGCGGCGTTCGAGTTTCCTTCGTTTGTTGCTTCGAGGTCTCATCCATACCGACCAGGACCGTGTCAGCGGCAAAATCCCGTTGGTAAACCGACAGCACATCCTCCATGGCATAGACGAAATCCGCATTGGCCTTGGGCGGCAGGCACCAAATCGGCTTCAACCACGGTTTGACGCAGTTTTTTAACGTGCGCCGGACCGTCTCCTTCGAAATCGCATCGACAACTTTGAGTTCCACCAACCGGCCGCCAAGCAACGCCAGTGTCCAACT
>JAPORY010000103.1:0-27400 GCA_026709985.1 Aestuariivita sp.
AGAGCCGATTGTCACAAATGTTGTAACGCTGCGCTTTTCTTGTGAGTCTGTATCTGGATCAGCTGGTAAATAAAACTCCATCAAGTCTGCTAGGTTCTCCTCTATGCGTTTGTCATGCGCTCGCAGAGCTTGTAGAATTTCGGCCAATTCCCTCCAGCCATTTTCAGGTCCGTTTGCGCGCAGCCAATTCTCGGCATTCACACTTCGAGGGATCACAACAGGACAAATGATATATCCGAATTCTTTGCCCGGTGACCGACGCATAACGCGACCAACCGCCTGAATGACATCGGCTGGTGACCGACGCGGTTCAAGAAAAGCCACAGCCGATAAGGAAGGCGCGTCAGTGCCTTCGCCAAATATCCCAACATTGCAAATACCATAGGGGCTTTCGTTATTCGCTGATCCAAGTTTTCCTTTCGCTTTTTCACGTTTTGAAACTCGATCGCTCGCATCTAGATGTTCGAGTTTGTAAATTGCAGACTTTTGATCGTAATCCGTCTTAAGTCTCTTCGCGACCCAATCATGAACACGCTTACTATTCAGAACCTCTGTCATTTGTTTTGATTTGGCGATCGTATTCATAAAACTAATTGAAGACCGAATAGAACCTGTTTTATCGATAGTCGCGCCACCCATAACTAGAGCCAGAGGAAGTCCTTTCAACAAGCTGCCAGTCGTTAATTTTGTATTCTTATCATCTTCAGCGATCTGTTGAGCGACGTTAAAGGACTCTTCGTCATTTATTCCCAGTGCAATAATACGGTAATCTGAAAGCCAACCGTTTTTGACAGCGTCTTTGTAAGAACGTCGATAGAGTTCAACACCGAATGTATTGGGGTCATCCATTGAGCGAATCATCAATTTTGATTCATCGATTTTTTTGGCATTTTCGGTTACATTAAAAACTTTCGGTGTGGCGGTTTGATAGATTCGATAAGTCGCAGGGAATTTTTCTTGGTTATGACAAATCGTGAAATTTCGAAGTTTCTCTTCTTTATGCGCGATCTTTTTTATTCCAGCTGTGCGATGAGCTTCATCTGCAATCAAACAGAAAATTTTTCGATTTTTTCCGCCAATTTGGCTGATTGCTCCGTTTGCAAGATATTCACCAACCAGTGCTTCGGAAATCCGATAAGCTGACTGATATGTTCCGAAAATTACACCGATCTGATCTTGACTGACATTATCAATCCATTTTGCGATCTCTTCAGAATTCGTTGTAACGTTTCCTTTGACTTGACTTACTTTGACAAAGCCAACATCGGCGGTTGGGTCATACTTACCTTCTTCTCTTCCAGCGTCTTTATCTGAACATACGGCAAGAACATCCATTTTTTCTTTTGCGTGATGGATAAATTCCCGCCGGATTTGGGCGACAAGCGCAATAGACGGACATAGAACAACCGAAACCTGGCCTTTGGGTGTCAGTTTTTCGATAAGCTGAAGTGCGATTCGAGTCTTTCCAGATCCACAGGGCAAGATAATACGGCCACGGGCTGTGCCGTTTGCGTCGACTTGCGCTTTTAAAGCGGCTAGACTTTTCTCAATAGCCTCTTTTTGCATGTCGTTACGACTTTGAAAAGAATGAGGTAAATCTGCATTGGGGGATGGCTCTGGTTCATATTGTTGAGAAACGAGCATTTCTTTTTGCCGAATGAGATCAACTTCTAAATTGATTAGTTTTACTGGACGGCTCCCTCCAGCGACGGCTTCCGCCGTAGAGACCATTTTCACATCACCATTGGTAATCAGGAAAAGTTCTTTCCAGACTTCATCGCGTGCCGCTCCGAGAAATTTGTTCACGTCGTTTTTATTAATATTGGCACCACGTCCGTCTCTATCCAATTGGCGTGATTTACATTGCATGGCAATTAGATGTCCATCGGAACGAACACCAACCACATCTATTCCAATGTCGCGAATTCTCCGTAGTGATTCAGGGCGTTCTTCATCCGGCCACTCGTCCCAACAATAACTTTTTTGTACCTGCCAATCTGAAATGAGAGGTGCGCATTTTGCCGATAGCTCTTCTAGCCATCCGCCATCTGATTTATTCGGAGATTGCTTTTTGATTTCAGCTAGAGCTTCGTCTATTTTTTGTCGCGCTGATTCATTTTCCATGAGTATATGTCCTCATCTAGTATACTCACCGCGAAATTAATCCCTCACCGTTTGGGCGGGGTATGGTGTAGGCAGAAGTGCCTCATCATTACGCGTGTATGACTGATCAAAATTTTCGTTTAAAACATTAGATATCTGTAATGGTTTTAGAAACAAAGATTTTGCAAGTGCAATGAAGTCCGGTAAAACTTTTTATGGTTAATCAAGTATATAATCCCCCTTTTTTTCCTGCTTCGATCAAGCCTCAATGATTCTTTCCTTTCCCCCGCGATACCTCAAGACCACTGAGCACCTACCTGTGTGAGGAGCGACCAATGTACGACGAAAGATCTGTTTCTGAGCTTGCATTTCTCGAAATCCTCAATCTCTGCGATTTTCTACTTTGCGAGAAAGGAATCTATCTTACCCGCAAGCGAGTTCTGGTAAATCTACGAAACGAGTATATCCCTCTAGAATTGCGGTCTCAACGACTGCTATAGTCTCTGCGTCATACGAAAAATACGTCCAAATCTGATTCCATACGATAACAGGTTCCCTTCCCCGTCCATAGCAGGCCCTCCCTCGGCGTCTACCCGCGTCTACTGTTTGCGAAGTTGTCAGACACTGCAATTCACTTTCCTGTCCGTGCTTCATAGCAATATTAACCGCCTAATCCGTGTAGTTGCAGCAAGATTCTAACACCCAAATGTCATCGCTTTTCCGCCACCCGCGACGCCAAAAGAAATATAAAGATGACTTTGTCGTCACAGAGTTGACGTTAGCGGTTGACAGTCGCAAAATAGAGCGTAAATGCACTAGATGCTTGGTGTTGGTGGCCTCCGCAAGGGGACGCCTGTCGCCCAATGATGTGGTGGGAGAGGACAACGCCCTCTTAGACTCATAAAGAGGAGATCAGCCGTGACAAAACGCACGTCTGCCAAATATAAAATTGATCGCCGAATGGGCGAAAATACGTGGGGCCGACCAAAATCCCCTGTCAACCGTCGCGAGTACGGACCCGGACAGCACGGTCAAAGACGAAAAGGTAAACTGTCAGACTTCGGAATCCAACTCCGAGCCAAACAAAAGCTAAAGGGTTATTACGGAGATCTCACCGAGAAGCAGTTCCGACGAATCTTTGCTGAGGCGGAACGGCAACGCGGTGATACCGGAGAAAATCTCATTGGCCTACTTGAACGACGCCTTGATGCCGTGGTTTATCGCGCAAAATTTGTCGCGACTGTTTTTGCCGCACGACAATTCGTGAACCACGGGCATATCCTCGTCAACGGTAAGCGCGTCAATATCCCGTCCTATCGCGTTAACGAAGGCGATCACATTGAGGTGCGCGAGCGCTCAAAACAACTCGCAACAGTGTTTGAAGCAACGCAACTGGCAGAGCGAGATCCCCCCGCATATATGGAAGTTGATCATAACAAAATGGTGGCAACATTTGTGCGCACACCGGTTTTAGGTGATGTCCCCTATCCGGTGATGATGGAGCCCAATCTCGTCGTTGAGTTCTACGCCAAAAACTGACCGTAACCACAATAGATTCACGCGTCGAGAAAAATAATCTCAGCCCGAACAATCAATTGTTGTTTCAGAGTAGCGGTTTGCCGCACGGATTCGATCTCGAATTTGTCGCCTCGGTACGTGTGTGCCCACCCAGCAGCATAAGAGGGTAAGCTGCTCATCGGCAATCAGCAAGTTTAGTCGCTTGGTTCGCCAACTTTGTAATCTCGGTCCAGCACTCCTGTTCCAAAAGATCAGGGGGCGTTAACCAACTACCGCCTACACAAACCACGTTGTCTAGTGCCAAATAACTTGCAGCGGTATTGGCGTTAATCCCTCCCGTCGGGCAAAAGTCAATTGCGGGTAACGGTCCACTCAACGCCTTCAGAACTGTAACCCCTCCCGACGCCGCGGCCGGAAAAAACTTCAGCACATCATAGCCACGGGCAAGCAGTTTCATTGCCTCACTCGCGGTAGCTACGCCCGGTAACAATGGCAAGTTTTCCTTCTCGCAGGCCGACAATAATTCTGCAGTGGCGCCAGGAGAAACCCCGAACTTGGCGCCCGCCTGTTTCGCTGCTCGAACGTCATCCGCGGTGATTAAGGTACCAGCGCCCACATGAGCACCTGCAACCTCGCTCATCGCACGAATCACATCAAGAGCGACGGGCGTTCTTAGCGTCACCTCCAATGCAATTATACCACCGCTGACGAGAGCCTCTGCAAGGGGTTTTGCTGACTTTAGTTCGTTCACAACGAGCACCGGCATAACCGGCGCTAAACCGCAGATTTCGCGAATGATGCGACTAGAATCTCTAGCTATAATACTCATTCGCTCAAGCCAAAAACAGCGGCACCGGCATCTGCAGCGCTAACAGAACTGCGAAAAACTGAAAACAACTCCCGCCCAGTACCAAACTGGTTCTTAGTCAAATCACGATGGACTACAGGTCGCTCGTCGAGTTCTTCCTTATCTATCAAGACCTCCAGAACGCCCGCTATTGCATCGACCCGCAACCGATCACCATCGCGTAATTTTGCGATCGGCCCACCATCCAACGCCTCTGGACAGACATGAATCGCCGCTGGGACCTTCCCCGAAGCTCCTGACATCCGTCCGTCCGTTACAAGTGCCACATTTTGCCCCCGCCCCTGCAAGATTGTAAGTAACGGGGTCAGACTATGTAACTCTGGCATCCCATTCGCTTTCGGTCCTTGAAACCTGACAACAATAATGAGGTCCCCTTCCAATTCCCCCGCCTTGAACGCTTCTTTTACATCACTTTGGTCACTGAAAATCCGCACTGGTGCCTCAACAATCTGATGTTCCGTTGCCACCGCCGAAACTTTCATCACCCCCTTGCCAAGGCTCCCCTCTAAACATTTCAAGCCGCCGGTTGCCTGAAAAGGTTTCGCGACGGGTCGCAAAATTCCCTCATCAAAGCTTTTTTTGGGCAAAGGTCGATAGCTTAAGGTATCGTCGATCAAAACTGGCTCTTTGGTATAATTCTCGAGCCCCTCGCCAACGACAGTTTGCGTGTTTGGATGCAGTAATCGACTCCGAAGTAGCTCTCCAATCATGTATCCAATACCACCCGCTGCATGAAAGTGATTCACATCAGCCATACCATTGGGATAGATACGCGCCATCAATGGCGTCATTTCGCTCAAGTCAGAAAAATCTTGCCAGTCCAGAATAATCCCACCAGCGCGAGCCATGGCGATCAGATGAATGAGCAAATTAGTAGAACCGCCCGTTGCATTCAGACCAACAATGCCGTTGACGAAGGCGCGTTCATCAAGAATATCGCTCGTGGGGGTATAGTTATTCCCTAAAGCCGAAAGAGATAACGCTTGCTTAGCCCCCTGACGGGTTAACGCCTCTCTTAACGGCGTATTTGGGGTAACAAAACTTGCGCCAGGCAAGTGCAGCCCCATGAACTCCATCAACATCTGGTTGGTGTTGGCCGTACCATAAAATGTGCAAGTACCAGGCCCATGATAGGCGGCCATTTCAGTCGCCAGCAATTCTTCACGACTCACCAATCCCTCAGCGTACTGCCGCCGAACCTTGGCCTTTTCGTCATTGCCGAGCCCGCTTACCATGGGTCCTGCCGGTAAAAACACGGCCGGAAAATGCCCAAAGGTTTGTGCAGCAATTACGAGGCCTGGAACAATCTTGTCGCAGACTCCCAGAAAAACTGCGGCGTCAAAAGTATTGTGACTAAGAGCGACCGCTGAGGCCATTGCGATGACATCTCTTGAGAATAAACTCAACTCCATGCCGGTCTCGCCCTGCGTTACCCCATCGCACATTGCCGGTACGCCCCCAGCAACTTGCGCTGTCCCACCGATCTCTCTCACCGCCTGCTTAATTAGATCAGGAAACACCTGCAGCGGCTGATGCGCCGACAGCATATCATTGTAAGCCGTAATGATCCCAAGATTACCGGCATTCGAAGCGGTAAGCGTCGGCTTGTCTTCGCCCGAAGCCGCATAGGCGTGAGCTTGACCACTGCAGGATAGATGAGCTCGCGCCGTTCCGTTAATCTTGGCGGCCTGCATCCGCTTCAAGTAATCAGAGCGAGTTTGTTCACTGCGTTGAACGATCCGCTCGGTCACGCGAGCAACAGTACTGTCAATCGTCATCATTCAACCCTAACCAAGATCACGCCAGCGGCGACCTTCTCGATGCATAAGCGCTAAAGCCGCCTCGGGACCAGAACTGCCGGGATCATAAATCTCAGGAGATTGATCAGTTTCCTCCCATCTCGCGATGACTGGATCAACCCAGGCCCACGCCGCTTCGACTTCATCTCCCCGCATGAACAGAGTTTGATCGCCGCGAATCACATCCATAATCAAGCGCTCATAGGCATCTTGCGGCACCGCAACCTCATTGACAGCGCTAGCAAACGTCATGTCAAGCGAGGTGTTCATTAAACGAAAGCCGCCCGGCCCGGGCTCCTTGATGGTGTTATGCAATTCGATACCCTCGTCTGGCTGCAACCTGATCACCAAAGAATTGCTTTTTCGTCCAATAGATTTTGGAAAAATCATGTGCGGTGGATCACGAAAAATAATGGCAACCTCAGAACTGCGCGCCTTGAGTTTCTTACCGGTGCGCAGGTAGAAGGGCGTATTGGCCCACCGCCAGTTTCCGATTCGCAATTTCATCGCAACGAAACTCTCAGTTTTGCTTGCGGCATTATGAACGTCGCTCTGATAGCAATCGTGACCATCTCTAGCCCCATATTGACCGCGGACGATATCATGCTCGTCTACGGCCTCTAACGCGGCGATAACCTTGACTTTCTCGTTGCGAACGGCGTCAGGTTCAAACTTTGCCGGCGGTTCCATCGCGGTGAGGCACAAGAGCTGAAGCATGTGATTCTGTACCATGTCTCGTACCGCTCCCGAGCGATCATAATAGTCCCCGCGACCACTGACCCCCACAGTCTCAGCGACGGTAATCTGAACATGGTCGATATGAGTCGAATTCCACAACGGCTCCCAAAGCGCATTCGCAAATCGCAAAGCCATAAGGTTCTGAACCGTTTCTTTACCGAGATAATGATCGATTCGATAGATTTGACTTTCCTCAAAAGCGACCAGCAGGCTCTTGTTTAGAGACTGCGCTGCTGCCAAATCATGGCCAAAGGGTTTTTCAACAATGATGCGGCTGTCCGAGTTTGCCACGCCACTTGCATTTAGTCTTAGCGCAATGACTTCAAACAGAGCTGGCGACACTGATAGGCAAAATGCCCTGACTACGTCGGAACGCAGTTCTGTTGATAGCTTTGACCATTCGCCTTCTTCGGTCGCATCCATCGAGACATAGACCATACAATCAAGAAAATTCTCGACCATATCCGGCTTGGGTGGTGCCGTTTCTTCAGAATTCTCAAGACACTCGCGAACCATGCTTTCGAAACCACGACGATCCATCTCACGACGAGCCGAACCAATGATCCGAGCACCGCTTGGCATTTGCCCAACAACGAAGCGATGAAACAACCCTGGCAGAATTTTGCGCAGGGCTAAATCACCAGTCACGCCGATGATTACAAGGTCAAACTCATCAACGGGAATTACACGCGAAACCAAGCTTCTTACTCGCTTGAATTGGGCACGGACACCCTACCCATCATGTTGCCGATATGCAGACCAACATCAATCATTCGATTGGAAAATCCCCATTCATTGTCGTACCAACTCACAACGCGTGCCAATCCGTCTCTCGTGACCGTCGTTTGCGCTGGCGCAAAACAGCTCGAATGTGGGTCATGGTTGTAATCAGCCGAAACAAGTGGCTCTTCGTTGTAGGCAATAATTCCGTGATACTTTTCCGCCGCAGCTTTCTGAATTTCCGCGTTGATTTCTGCTGCGGTAACTGGATTCTTGGCCATGAAAGCTAAATCTACAAGTGACACGTTAGGAACTGGCACACGCACGGCCGAACCCTCAAGCCGTCCTTCTAAGTGCGGTAGAACGAGTGAGATAGCCCGAGCTGCTCCGGTCGAAGTCGGCACCATTGATAGTGCTGCCGCCCTACCCCTATACGGATCGCGGTGAGGAGTATCATGAACGGGTTGGTCGCCAGTGTAGGCATGGATTGTTGTCATATATCCCGTCTCGATTCCGAACGCCGTGTCCAAAACTTGCGCAATCGGCGCGAGGCAATTCGTCGTGCAGGAAGCGTTGGAGATGATTTGGTCATTAACGGTTAGACTGTTGTGATTCACCCCGAAGACCACTGTTCGATCCGCACCTTTGGTTGGCGCTGAAACCAAAACTTTTTTGGCACCGTTTTGCAGATGTCTTGCCGCTTTTTCGCGCTCAGTGAACAAGCCCGTACATTCAAATGCGATATCAACGTCGGACCACGGCAAGTCTTGAGGATCGCGAATGGCTGTTAGTCGGATTTGTTGAGTGCCAACAGAAAGTGTCTCACCGTCGAGCGCGACTGGCTGACCAAAACGCCCGTGAACACTGTCATAGCGAAGCAAGTGAGCCATCGTTTCACTACTCGTCAAGTCGTTGATTGCAACGACCTCTAACTCGCTGACATGACGGTCGACTAATGCCCGCAAGATATTTCGTCCAATGCGGCCAAATCCGTTAATTCCGATTCTCGTCCCCATACTTTCCTTCCTAATTCAGAAAAATTCTGTCTCGTTCATGCTGAGTGGATGTTAAATTGGTTCGCCTAATGCAGCCATCAGTGTCGCGTTCACGATGGTCTGATAAGCACATTAAGATGGCGATAGCGGTTTGTGTTTACTTGGCTTTTTGGAGTAAGCAATTTCGCTGTGCGCAGGTGATAGATTCTCGCTACACTGCGTAATTGTTCACATTTCGAGATACATAATCTCCTGATATTTTTATTTGTGTCCGTTGAACAACCCAAGAATTGTCAGGCCTTATTTTCTACGTGCCTTTTTTGGAAGATTCACGATCTACGGTAAAACTGTATCAAAGTCGCACGATACTTTCGCCAAGCTATCGGTTCCTTGCCAATAAAAATAGCGCAAGAACTCTATGACAATGGGGGTTGATCTGCAATGCCTTAGCTGTCGGTTTGTATCCTAATTCTACCTTATGTTCGGCCAACTGTCGGCCGATCAGCGTCGTTCAACTTTCGGCTGGAAGAAGTCGAAGTCCCAGTTCCATAAGTTGTTCGCTTGTGGGTTCAGACGGTGCATGCAACATTAGGTCTTCGGCCCGCTGGTTCATTGGGAACATAATGACTTCCCGAATGCTCTCGGTATCCGCCAAGAGCATAACAATTCGGTCAATTCCAGCAGCGCAGCCCCCGTGCGGCGGTGTTCCCAATCGAAAAGCCTGAAGGAGGCCGCCAAACCGTTTTTCGAGTTCATCCTCTGAATAACCAGCGATTTGAAATGCCTTTATCATGATTTCCGGGTCATGGTTACGAATTGCGCCGCTCAAGATTTCATAGCCGTTGCAGCACAAGTCATATTGATATCCAACGACGTCGAGCGGATTACGATCGAGCCCCGCTAGGCCGCCTTGCGGCATCGAAAAAGGATTATGTTCAAAGTCAATTCTGCCGGTCTCATCATCTTGGTGAAAGAATGGGAAATCGACGATCCACGCAAACGCGAAGCGATCCTTTTCGATTAGCCCTAATTCACGACCAATCTCATCGCGTGCCAATCCAGCAACCCGTTCGAACGCTTTTGGCTCGCCCGCCAAGAAAAAGGCAGAATCCCCGGCGTTGAGTTGCAACTGTTGACGCAACGCTTCCGATCTCTCTGGACCAATGTTCTTTGCTAACGGACCTGCGGCCTCAATAGTTTCGTCAGCGGTGCGCCAAAAAATGTACCCCATCCCCGGCAGCCCTTGGGCCTGTGCCCAAGTGTTCATCCGGTCACAAAATCGCCTTGACCCGCCTCCTGGCGCGGGGATCGCACGAACCTCGGTACCGTCACGCTCGAGAATTTTCGCAAAGATGGCAAAGCCACCCTCTGCAAAATGTTCGCTGACGACCGTCATTTTGATTGGATTACGTAAGTCTGGCTTGTCGGTCCCGAAGTGCAGTAAAGCTTCTCGGTAAGGAATTTGCGGCCAGTCACTTGATTTATCCATCGGACGATCCTTGCCGAAGGCTTCAAATACTGATGCAAGAATGGGCGCGATGGTATCAAAAATATCTTGCTGGGTAACAAACGACATTTCCATGTCTAGTTGATAGAAGTCCGTTGGCGCTCGGTCGGCACGCGGATCCTCATCGCGAAAGCAAGGAGCAATCTGAAAATACTTGTCGAACCCACTCGCCATAATCAATTGTTTGAATTGCTGTGGGGCTTGCGGAAGTGCATAAAACTTTCCCGGATGAAGCCTAGAAGGCACCAAAAAGTCACGTGCGCCTTCTGGTGAGGACGCTGTGATGATTGGGGTCTGATATTCGCGAAAACCTTGTTCCCACATCTTGCGTCGCATCGCGGCAATCAGGTCTGAACGCAACTTCATATTTTCTTGCATTTTTTCGCGCCGAAGATCGAGATAGCGGTACCGCAACCGCGTTTCCTCAGGGTATTCTTGATCACCAAACACGGGCAATGGCAGTTCAGCCGCCGCGCTCAGAATCGAAATTGTGTGAATGTAAACTTCGATCGCACCCGTCGATATTTTAGGATTTACTAAGCTTTCTTCCCGTGCGCGGACTTCACCATCAATGCGAATACACCACTCACCTCGAACCACCTCCGCCGCACCAAAAGCTGGGCTATCGGGATCACACAGCACTTGTGTAAGACCATAGTAATCACGCAAGTCGATGAAGAGTACGGCGCCATGATCACGAACGCGATGAACCCAGCCCGATAAGCGTACAACTTGTCCAACATGAGATAAATTCAGTTCGGCGCAGGTATGGCTGCGATATAAATGCATCAAAGACCCCTATCTTCACTATTGCGATGATCTTTGCGGCTTCAAGAAAATTAGTCGAGTGACCTGAAGTTCGCGGATTTCAAATAGCTTGTGACTGCAAAACCAAAATATTGCCACGTAATCAATCTTGCGGGCGATGAACAGGTCGCATGGTTTTTGCACTAGTCGACTACCCGATTAACGAGGTCAATTCAAAAGCCTATGCCCATCAGGAGGCAAAAAGGCAAGGCAAGGACTCGCGAAAGACTCAGCAAAGCTGGACCGCCGCTCTGCCGACCACAGCATCACATAAGATCGACTAAAACGTAGATTGCTTTGTCAATATGCAGAAGTTCAGAGGATTGAAAGCTGCTGCGTCATTCTCAGAACGTATTAAGCCAAACCCATATTATTGGACATAAGAACAGACTCACGACCGTCATCAAGGTATTTGACGGTCTTTTGTTTTCTTGGACAAACCTTGTTTTTTCGTTTCATTACAAACGTCGAACCGACACATAATTCTGCAACGATTAACGCTGATTTTGGTATCAAAGCTTCTGGGCTTTTTGAAATTAAAGTTATGCCTTACAAAACTTTTGTTGATCAGAACGCCGAAAAAGTCACTATTTCCAACCAATATCGGACAAGCTTCAAGTATAACCTTCAGTATTAGAAGCCACACGGCAAGGAATATTTACAGAGAAGTGTCATGCTTCAAATTTAAATCTCGATTTTATTCCAATTGGTGGAGCGATAAATGATAGTTCACTTATGCCATTGTATTTAGGTTTATGCGTTAATTTCTTTTTTTATTTGATGGGGACGAAGAAGGTAAAAGAGCAAAATCGAACTATCTTCGTGATCTTCCAATTTCTGAAAGTCAGATTGGACAGCTTCGAGAGTTTTTAGGCCAAAAACTCAAAACTATTGAAAGTATGATCAGCGAAAAAAATTAATGTAAAACCAGTGAACAAAAAACTCATTCAGAGAGCGTTTTCAGTTTTTTTGGAATTGAATGATTCGGGCAGAAACAATGAAGCATCTTTCGATCGCCAGAAAAAAATGGAACATTAAACATGCAGCCTTTCAAGAAAAGCGTAAAAAAAGATGGAAAGACCTTAAGAAAAGAGGGGAAAATAAAACCGATCTTGACGAAGAAGTTCGTTTGTATGTTCCAAAGAACTTTGACCTTGATTTCAATGTAAAGCAAGCGCTGCTGTTTTTTGCCAAAATGCGTGAGACAATTCTGGCTAAAAAGAAAAAGGGTTACATTGATTTTAAATTCTGTGAAACGATATCTGCTGGAGCGGGTCTGATCTTAGCGGCGGAAACAGAACGTTGTCGCATATTGCGCTTTCGAAACAACCGACCGACGCTAACCGGGAATTATCCTAAAAATCCGATCATTCATAAGTTTCTGGGTGAACTTGGGTTTTTCAAAATGCTCAACATTGGATACAAACCCTTATCTTTTGATTCAGATCAAGAATCTTCGACACAATTTATTACAATGCGCACCGCACGACGGGATAGAGGACAGGAGCTGAACTATGTAACAGAGGTGTTTGGGACCGGATCAGTGCAGTTGAACAAAGAAGCCAAAGTTTCATTGTATGAAGCATTGCTGGAGGCAATGAACAATGTTACGGCACATGCCTAACCCATTGAACATCAAACAGCGTATTATTGGACACTACCTCAACAATGGTGGGCGGCTGGATATTGGGATCGTGAGCGTCGTGAAATTGCTGTCTTGGTTTACGATATGGGTGTTGGAATCCCGGCAACGCTCAAGCAAGATGGATATTTTGCCGACATTCAACAACGTCTAGGATTGGGAAACAGTGACCAAGATAAAATTAAACTTGCGATGGAAATTGGTAAATCCCGATTGCAGAGTAATTATAGGGGTCATGGCATGGCAACATTGCGCCATGCCATCAATCTTGTGTCGGATGGATATCTCTTGATTTTGAGTGGTACGGGACGTTATTATGTTTCGAACAAGAGCGAAGACACGACGGCGCTGCCGAGTGATATTAGCGGCACTTTTATCGAATGGCGTATTCGTGATGAGAATATGATAACATGGAAATTTGATGATGGCTGAAGACACCACAATAGATGTTGCAAATGAATTTAATCGCTGGCCTGCGGGACGGTTTCGTAGAGATGGCCGCTATTCTGGTGAACGGTTTCGCGAGGAGCTTTTGGTTCCTGCATTAAAGAAACAGGGGACTGTAACTATTGAGATGGATGGTGCGGCGGGTTATGGACCGTCCTTTCTTGAGGAAGCGTTTGGGGGCCTTATCCGTAAGGAAGGATTTGGCAAAAATGTACTGTCGCGTTTGAACATCGAAACAAACCGCAACAATCGTAAGATGCTGATCCGCGAAGCCATTCAGAATGCTATCCCTGAAGCGGTGGGAAATTGAACAAGCTAATTGTGGAACTTCAATGGTTAGATTTTATCACTTGGATCATTGTGATTATGGGATGGGTGGTATTTCATCGTTTGGCACTAAGGCGTGATCAAAAAAATCGCTATCTGGCAAAAATTGATAATATTACAAAAAGAGTAGAAGATGTTGAGGAAGCCGCATTGCAGTTCTGGAGTTCTCTTGGCCATTCTAGAGATAGGCAAGAGCGCCAGCGTCGATCAATGATCATGATGCTTAATCATCTTGAAACAGCGATCAGCCACCCTCAGAAACCGGCGCCAATGTTTGGGAATATTGCTGTCCGGTTCGACTCGGAAGTAAATGATCTTTCACGGTCGATTCTGGATGGCAATGGTGAGGCTTGCGATCGGTCTACTCTAGCTACAGACGACCCACGTTGGAAGCGCATTTCCAATGCCATCAAAAAAATGCAAACAAAGCTTCATTCTATTGAATAAGTTTGGCTTAATGAAATCAATTGAGTTTTTCAAAATAGTCAGAGTGTAGCATCAAATAAAGTTCCGAGGGTTGGCCCATTTGCTGGCGAGGAAGTATTGATGTGGATGAACCTCATGGATAGTATCGCCCGCCGTTTGTGCAAGGTTGGCGAACTTGGACTGACATATCCGAACGGCGAAACCCGAACCTATGGTTCCGGTGGTGACTTAACTGCCGCGATGACAATACGAACGAATGCTGCCCTGCGAAAGCTTTGTATTCGCCCAGAGCTCGCGCTTGGCGAAGGCTATATGGACGGCAGTATTGTTCTTGATGGCATAGACGAATTAGAAAAGCTATTGACGCTCTTGTTACGGAATCGGCGTCCGAATTCCTTTCCCGCGTATTTGCGCTTGTTAAATTGGCTGAATTACCGGGCTCGAGGATTGAAACATCGCAATACTGCTCAGTCCGCCAAAGCTAATGTCGCTCATCACTATGATCTCTCTGATGACCTGTATCGCCTTATGCTCGATGACGACATGCAGTACTCCTGCGCCTATTTTCATCAGCCCACTCTTGATCTCGAAGCTGCACAGCTGGCGAAGAAAAGACATATTGCGCAGAAGCTTCTCCTACAAAAGGACTGTCATGTTCTTGACATCGGTTGTGGCTGGGGCGGAATGGCACTGACCTTGGCTTCCGAGTTTGATGTCCGCGTTACGGGCGTTACTCTAAGCGAGAACCAGCTTGCCACCGCACAAGATCGTGCGCGAGAACGTGGGTTGTCGGATCGCGTTACGTTTCGGCTCATTGACTACCGTAAGCTCAATGAGACTTTCGACCGTATTGTAAGTGTCGGCATGTTAGAGCATGTCGGCTTGCCGCACTATACTGAATTTTTTTCGCAAGTAGCGAATTTGCTGGCGCCAGATGGCATTGCTCTCATTCACACGATTGGCAGGGTATGTCCTCCGAGGGTCACGTCACCTTGGATCAATAAGTATATTTTTCCGGGCGGTTATATTCCTTCTTTGTCGGAACTCATGCCGGCGATTGAGTCTTCTGGTTTATGGCAGGCAGATATCGAAATTTGGCGCCGTCATTATGCGCTGACGCTTCGTGAATGGCGCCGGCGGTTTGCGTCGAACATAGAGCAGATCAGAGTTTGGTATGACGACCGCTTTATTCGGATGTGGAACTATTATCTCACTGCTTGTATTTTGGCATTCGAGGAGCAAGAGCAGGCCGTTTATCAGTTGCAATTATCTCATAACCGCGATTCTGTTCCAATCACGCGTGCCTATCTCTATCAGCCAAGTCCTCTTCATGAATGGTCTCAGCACACTGGCGGGTAACACTTTTTGAACCGTAATTTCAGTCACGGCGAGCACACGGTAAGGGGACAAGGAGACCACTCTCTCTGAATATCAGCGTTTACTGTCATCTACTTCTAGACCGTATATAAATACCACGAAGAGAGTTCACTAAGGTTTTGGGGGCGGCCTACGTCGGCAGCAGCCAATGATGTAACCAATTCAGCTTTGAGCCATAACGATATTGCGGTGTATTTTTATCATAGTCCCATCTCGAACTATCCATGAAGATAGGCGCACAATTCGATTGATGGATTGAGGAAAGGATTCCTTAGGAGCGAATCATGAACTTTAGTCGTAAAATTAAGATCGCCGCATCTATATTATCCGCAGACTTTTCGGCACTCGGAGACGAAATTCAGGCCGTTGAGGCGCAAGGAGCCGACTGGGTGCACATTGATGTTATGGACGGCCATTTTGTTCCGAATTTAACAATCGGCCCGGAAGTTGTGGGCGCTTTACGAAAGCACATTCGTACCATCATGGATGTTCATCTGATGATTGCTTCTGTTGACAGCTACATTGATCGGTTTGCCCAAGCAGGCGCCGATGTTTTGACGGCGCATCTTGAGGCGGGGCCGCATATTCATCGTACATTGCAGGCCATTCGCGCCGCAGACATGAAAGCCGGCTTGGCGTTGAACCCTGGGACTCCTGCCGAAACCACTTTTGACTTAATCGACTTCGTGGATTTGATCTGCGTGATGAGCGTTAACCCTGGCTTTGGCGGACAGAATTTCATCAATGTGACAGAGAAAATTCGCAAACTTCGGGCGATCATCGGTGATCGTCCCGTTTATATCGAAATCGACGGCGGCATTAATGCCAGCACCGCCTCTTTAGTCGCGAAGGCTGGGGCTGACGTTCTCGTGTCTGGCTCAGGTATCTTTAGCGGCGGTACGATCGATAAGCCCCAGATATACGGCGAGAATATTTGTACAATCCGGCAAGCTGCAGAGTCGAGCCTTGCTCAATGACAATCAAGAATCCTTAATTTGCCTTCTGTCCGATTATATCAATGGTCAGATTGACAGCTAACGCGACCAAGAAACCAATCTTCCCATGCACCACGATGACCGCGACGACACATCAATAACATTCTCAACCGCGCAAGAACTGCTTGGAACAAACGACACCGCACAACATTTTCTGGAGTGTCGGTTGGACAGGCTTAAAGACGAAACACCTACAGTTATAACAGCGCAGAAAAGATCACGGTTGGACGGGTCTGACCAAAAAAACAACACGGTACTGCGTTATCTATGCCGTAAGGATAACGGCAGTCGTCGGTAAATTTTGCGAGCGAGTTTTTTCGATGTCAGTCTTTGTTACCGAGCATCAAAAAAAGGCTTGCAGTCCGGTCTGCGCCCGTCCCAAAATCAACGCATGAACATCATGCGTCCCTTCGTAGGTATTGACGGTTTCGAGATTTTGAGAATGGCGCATAACATGAAATTCGGCCATAATCCCGTTACCCCCGTGCATGTCACGAGCTTCACGAGCAATCGCGAGCGCCTTGCCGCAATTGTTCCGTTTGATAAGACTGATGGCCTCAGGAGCAGCAAGATCATCATCTAACATGCGCCCCACACGAAGAGCGGCCTGCAAACCGATCGCGATCTCGGTTTGCATATCAGCTAACTTCTTCTGATAAAGCTGGGTTTGCGCTATCGGGCGATCAAATTGCTTGCGTTCCAGCCCGTAGTCGCGGGCGCGATACCAACAATCTTCAGCAGCTCCCATCACCCCCCATGCGATCCCGTAACGCGCCCTATTCAAGCAGCCAAATGGGCCCTTCAATCCCTCTACATTTGGAAGCAGCGCGTCCTCACCGACTACCACATTCTCCATGACGATCTCACCCGTCACTGAGGCACGCAATGAAAGCTTACCGTCGATTTTTGGCGCGGACAGGCCCTTCATATCTTTATCAATGACGAATCCTCGAATTTGACCGTTATGCGCATCTGACTTTGCCCAGATGACAAAGACGTCAGCAATGGGACTATTGGAAATCCACATCTTGGAACCGTTGAGCAGATAGCCATCACTGATCTTCTTAGCGATCGTTCGCATCCCTGCCGGGTCAGAACCAGCATTGACCTCCGTTAAGCCAAAACAGCCGATCCAGTCTCCGCTCGCAAGCTTCGGTAGATATTTTTTTCGCTGATCATCAGAACCATAAGCATAGATTGGATACATGACGAGCGACGATTGCACAGACATCATCGAACGATAACCCGAATCGATTCGTTCAATCTCGCGTGCGATTAATCCATACGTCACATAGCTGGCACCAGAACCGCCATACTGCTCTGGAATAGTCGCGCCCAATAACCCCATCTCTCCCATCTGAGCGAATATATCTGGATCCACTGTTTCTTCGTGATACGCTTGGGTAACCCGTGGTAACAACTTGTCTTTAGCGTAAGCTGCAGCACATTCGGCCACCATGCGCTCTTCATCATGCAACTGCTCGCGCAGCAAGAAAGGATCAGACCAATCAAAAGCGGCAAGCTTCGACGATGCCGATCCGTTGGATTGACCGTTATGTGATATTCTCATTTGAAACCTATGGTCTTGTGTATATCAGACGACAAAGTTGGTTAGTGCTCCTCAGTCCGACCGGCCCTTACCATCGCCAACTTACTCTCACGACTAGTTCGGAGAGCGAAAGCCTAGCGACGACGCCGTTGCTCGCTAGAGATGTAGTGCTCCCTAGAGACGCACACGGATACCTTATGCCTCTACTGGTCGGCGTTATCAACTCATTTCCGCGACTCAATCTCAAGGTTTCATTCTCTCAAATTTGTTCACGATATAGACAAGTATCATAATGCCTCCAACGAGCCAGCAATGCCGTGTAACAGCACTCAATGACGATATTCTTGTGTAAGCTTTGAGCATAACGATCCATAGTCAGAACATGTCACAGCGCCAGTATTGAGTACCTAACTTCACGCATTAATCTCAGACGGACCGAAGATATCTCAATACCCGCTGAGAAAATCATGTCTGGACGATCAAACGGTTGCCGTGAGGCGCGGATTGATAAACCACCCTTGCCCGTCTCGCAACTATCCGATGTGCCCTCGTGATTAATCCGCATACAAGTTTCTGCAGTGACTTCTGCACCGGTCATCAATGTTGCCGGATAAGCGGAATTGGCATCCCACGACTGCTGTTACCTTTAACCTCCTTCGTGAGCATCAAATCTGTACGACTCGGGATACTCGTCAAACACGACAATGACCCTGTATATGGCATTGTAGGCATTGTTTTAACCCAGCCCGCAGATTCAATGACTAGTCCTCTAAAATACTTAGCAACCTAAACTCGAGCGATCCAGCGAATTCATCCGCCGCCTGCAAACGCACTCTGACGTGTTTCCCCCAGCCAAACCCATCTTGCCGTGAATTAAATTTAGACACGGCAATAGCCCGTCGTGGAATAAACCCGCTCGCGCCAGAAGCCGGTAATCGTACAAACAAACCAGCGCGCACGGATGCCGTAATCTGTCCGATAAATTCCTCCCCCACTCTCTGACTAAAATAGGAGGCAAGATATCGATCTCTCGTATCACGCTCAGCGAGCCATGATCGCCGTTCCGTCGCCGAAACATGCGCCGCCGTTTGCGTCATACTGTCAATATCTAGCTCGCTTAACCCATTACCATCCCACCGATGCGCAGTAATCAACCCGCGATGCACCAACAAGTCGCTATAGCGACGGATCGGGGACGTAAAATGTGTATAACATTGCAAGGCCAAACCAAAATGTCCGCAATTCTTGGTCGAATATTTGGCTTGAGTCATCGCCCGAAGAACAAACAAATTCACCATTTCCGAGAGGCCAGCTTTCTTGGCGGTATGCAAAACTTCATTCAAACTGCGCGTCGTAAATGTTTGCTGATCTAGCAGATCAAAAGACGTCGTTCTTAGCGCCTCAAGACAAATGTCTATGTCGTACTGAGTAGGCGGTTCGTGAACGCGATACAACATCGGCACCCGCTCAGCGGTAAGCGTCTCGGCTGCTGACACATTTGCGAGGATCATAAAGTCCTCAATCATTCGGTGCGCCACAAGTCGGGTGCGCGGCCGTATCGCGGTAACGTAGCCTTTGGTAGAAAGTTCAACAGCAAGTTCAGAGACTTCAAGATCAAGCGGCTGCCGCCGTTCTCGCGCCTGACACTGTGAAGAGTAAGCGCCAAAGAGCGGCTTTAGAATTGTCTCTAGAATCGGCTGGGTGCGGTCGTTGGGATGCCCATCAATTGCATCTTGCACCTCTTCATAATTGAAGGCGCCATGTGATCGCAAATAGCCGCGAACAAACTGATGGCTGATCTTCTCACCGGTAGAATCAATTTGCATCTTGACCGCGATACAAGGGCGAACAACCCCAGCGCGTATCGAACACAAATCTTCCGAGAGTGTCTCGGGTAACATCGGCACGACCTTATCAACAAAGTATGTTGAATTACCTCGGTTCCGCGCCTCTGCGTCTAAGAGTGTGCCTGGCGTTACATATGCGGAAACATCTGCGATCGCGACCCAAATGATCCAGCCGCCAATGTTCGTAGGTTCATCATCTTTGCACGCAAACACCGCGTCATCGTGATCACGAGCATCGGAAGGATCAATCGTAATAAAGGGCAAATCGCACAAACTTTCCCGCCCTGCTTCCGAAAATGTTGGCAATGTTTCCGCCACTGCGATAACGGGCTGAGAAAATTGAAAGGGGATGTCATGTTGGTGAATAGCAACCCGCGATCTCGATTTAGGCTCCACGTGAATACCCGTGCGCTTTGTGACACGAACTTTTCGGCGTCCTCTCGGCTTTGCTGTTTTGATATATTCACCTTCGACTAGTTCGCCATCAGACGCTCCCATCGTGGCACTTTTTGGAATCTCTGCGGTCGATTGCCTGGATTTGGATATCAGCCGAAGTTTGGCCCCTCTCGACGATTGCTCAAATACCCCGGTGACTATGCTGTTGGCCGCCTTCAATCTTCGAATCACCTTTGCATCGTGACTGTACGCCTTGCCGGTAACGCTGTGCAAACGGGCGAGAACGCGATCACCAGGTTTCAATTCCTGTCGAAAACTCTTCGGATTGATCCTTACGGCTGAGCCTCGACTCTTGCCATTTTCTCGCCACGGATGCGCTATCAAATTTCCAGATTTATCGCGCTCGCTAATCGCAAGTACCGAAACAGGTGCGGTATATTTTCTTGAGCGAGTTTGATTCCTCTTCATGCGAACTGGTTTCTCAACACATCCTCACTAAAATATTGATTTCTATCAACTGACAGCATCGGCTCAACGCTATTTTTGAACCGAGCAGTATGAGCTAATTTTTTTGGGAGGGTATCAAATTTGGGAAAATCTCTGTTTTCTAGATTCATTGGGAATAGACATTTGGATTGACGCTAGGGGTAATAATTGTGCCGAAAATTTACCTAATTGCCATTAGTTGATAGACATAATTGTCTCTTTGGCCAGAGTTCCCTGTTCCCTGAAATTTCCCATTCCGTGCAGGCGAAAAATAAACGTTCGCCTATAGGGTCAAAAAACCCCGCCTATACCAACATAATGAATTTCCGCCGAGCCAAATCACAATCCATTTGCAGACTCGCTCCTAGCTACCTATCCTAAAGGCTTTTCGAATCAAGGACTATATCGCATCGCATTACAAATCGTCGTTGAAGTTTTCTCGTCACATTACCCGTTTTTTAGGTATCCGCGAGTTGCTGCAAACTGCAGCAACTTGAAAGGGAGGGCGAAAGATTTCGACTCACGATCCTGCTGTCGGTGATGGTGACCAGATTATAGAATCGGCAACATCTAAGCTATGCGGCCGCTCAAAAATAGTCGTTCCTAGACCAGTTCGTAAAACTCGTACGCCTTAAGGAAAGCATGCCGCTTATTCTCCGACGCTGCTTGTTCCTCCTTGTCTACGCCCCATTGCTCCTGCTGCCACTGTTCATCTAAACGCGACAATTGCCAAATTTTACTCGCTAAGCGCCACCTCTTAATTGTTGCAAGCCCTAGTACTAGCGAGCCAGTAAGCGTGACCAACTCATAGAACGCCGTGAGATGAAAAGGCTCCAAGTCCCTCACTTTCTGTCCGAGCACCTTCAAAGTTTTCGTCGCCTGCGGTTTATGAATAACACCGTAGCGAAGCTTAAATTCCACTCCAAAATCATCGCTTGCCCAACGAAGTACAGTATCCCAATCGCGTGCTTGCCGTTCGACCAATTCTACTGGCTCAAGAGCTCGATAGCACACTAAATCGGTATCCGCATAATCGATCAGAAAATCGGCGACTTGTTCATGTTTGGCAATAACTTGATCAATAGTCGCATTGGCAATCCGCGTAAGAGGCATTGATACGGGCGAAACCTCTCTTCGCTGCGCCGACCACTCGGCAGCAATCGCTGTCGCTAGTTCATGAGACGGTAGGCACAGTGGCCTTCCGGCTGGCGTCTCGGCTGTTCGATGATCAAGGCAAATTACCCAGCCGTCAGACGCCCGCTCGACACAAACATTTTTCCAAAACCGGCGTAACTGTCTTGAATTCATTGCTCTACTGGACGCGACCGTTTGGTAAGGGCCCAAAGGGGGCGCTCGGTACCTTCTCTAAATCACAGCCAAGATTAGTTAGGGCTGAGCGCATATGCACCGGTAAATCAGCACAGAGTAACAATTCTTGCCGTGTCACCGGGTGTTTGATTTGAAGGGAGCGTGCGTGCAAGTGTAACTGATCAAGAGAAACCTTGTCTCTCAAAATCTCTAACTGCTCTTTAGGACGATCACGATTGCCTATACCATACTTAGAGTCGCCCAATATGGGGTGCCCAATTGCCGATAAGTGAACGCGCAGCTGATGTTTGCGACCCGTCTTCGGTTGTAAAGCTAACCACACAATATTCTCAATTGTGTGCGCAACCGTATAATACAACGTGTCGGCATTTCGGGCCCCCTCAGTTTTGGGAACTTCCTGCGGATCAATGGTACAGATCATCTGCCCACCACCCTTAGACCTTAACCTCGAAACAAGTCCGTATTGAATTCGGCCAGACGCTGGTTTCGGCACCCCATCAACCAATGCCCAATATATCTTTTTGGTCTCACGATGACGAAATTCGGCCGTCAATGCCGCAGCAATTGCGCGTGAACGTGCCAATAGCAAGACGCCCGAAGTCTCCTTATCAAGTCGATGCACAAGCCGCGGAGTCTCTTCAAGGCCAAACTGAAGATGCGGCAACAGACCGTCAAGATGCAGAGTTTGCCGACTTCCGCCTTGAACCGCCAAGCCCGGAGGCTTGTTGAGTGCAATGATTTGATCATCAATATGAATTACCGAGGCCTTAATCTTGGCAATTTCAGAGATCGGGATAGATAGTTGCCGTTTCTCGGGTTGCCGATTGCTGATGATCGGCGGCATTCGTACCTCCTGCCCCTCCTCTAATCGTACCGAAGGCTTAACTCTCCGACCATTCAACCGAACTTCTCCTCGTCGACAGAGTCGTTCTATCCTTGATTGCGGTAGTTGCGGCAATAGACGCTTTAGCCATCGATCCAGCCGCTGATCACCCTCGCCTCTCGCAACAGTTTTGATTCGCGCCTCGCTCACGAAAATATACCCCGCGCTAACCACTGCCCAAACATAAGAGCTGCTATCGAACAAACAATTGAGAGGCTAACATAGGTCATAGCAAGACCAACCTGACCACGCTCCATCAACTCTATTGTCTCATAAGAGAAGGCAGAAAAGGTGGTAAAGCCACCCAACATACCGACTACCAAGAATGGCGAAAGGTGCGAAAGATCCCGCTGTAACGCGAAAACAACAAACAACCCCAACAAAAATGACCCGAAAATGTTGACGCTAAGTACGCCAAGCGGAAACGGTGACCCGCCGAACGCACGCGAGACAGCCATGCCCACCATATAGCGGCTCATCGCCCCAATCGCACCGCCAATACCAATTTGAATGAGTACCCACACGGTACCAACTCCAATATACTCGTGTCGACGTCCAATAAACCTTTTAACAGACCGAGTGGCCATCATCTCGCCGCAAGCGGCAGCAAGCCACCGTCAAAAGGCATCAAATACTATGTGGTTCTGTTTTCGAAAAATGTGCACGAAATCAACTCTAAAACAGCATGCGAAGTCTTGCTCCGTTGCCAAAATCGCTAGATCCGAAAGCGCAGCGTAATTTTTTGCGAGCGACGCAGTAACTCCATCTGAATATTGCGATTACGCCGCGAAAGTACACGACGAACCTCTCTGGGCTGCTGAATCACTCTGCCATTGATCCGGGAAATAACATCCCCTGACCGCAATCCAACTCGCCCACCGAAGCGGCCAATTTCCGTCACAACGACTCCCGTTGCCGATAACGATAGCTCAAACTCCGAAATGGTGGCGGGATTAACCCGCTCGACCGTCATCCCCGGCAAAGCAGTATCCGACCCCAGAACTTCGGTTGCCCGCGGCGGGATATCCGGCGCTGCGATCATGGCAACCGAACTCTCTTGCACCTGGCCTTTGCGCAAGTAAGTGATTCGAGCGTCGCTTCCGATTCCAACTACCGACATCCGAAACTGCATTTCCGACAGAGAATTAACCTCTAGTAACTCAACCTCAGTAATAATGTCACCCACCATTAATCCAGCGTCGGCGAAGGGGCTAGAAGGATGAACAGTCGTTATCAGCACTCCGTGAGGCAGTCCCATTCCTAAGCTCTCGGCGAGATCAAAGTCGACTGCCTGAACACCGAGACCAGCCCACGGTCGCCTGAATTCACTCTTACCAAGCATTGCTTGGTCAACAAACTCCGCAACAAGATTGGCAGGGATGGCGAAGCCTATTCCATTCGAACCACCCGATCTCGACAAAATCGAAGTATTTATGCCCAGTAGGCGACCGTCCATATCCACTAATGCACCGCCCGAGTTTCCCGGATTGATCGGTGCATCCGTTTGAATATAGTAACCGTAGGCTTTGTCAAAAGCCGCGCCAGTACGCGCTAATCCAGAAACAATACCTGAACTCACCGTCTGCCCGATGCCAAACGGATTCCCGATAGCCAGAACCAACTCGCCAACTTGTACTTGATCACTATCTCGAAGGTCTAGAGCTGGCAGATCTGACGCATCATCAAGCTGTAGTACAACCAAATCGCTTGCTTCGTCCCCAAGCAGTATCTTTGCCGAGAATTCTCGGCGATCACTCAAAATTACGCGAATATCCGTCGCCTGCCCAACGACATGATAATTTGAAACAACGATACCGTCAGAAGATAGGATCACCCCGGAACCAAGAGCATTTTGCAACCTTGGCTGTGACCGCCAAAAATCACCGAAGAAGTCAGAAAAGAATGGATCCTGTTGAAATAAACTCTGACGACCTGGACGAATGACCTTTGCATAGATATTGACAACGGCTGGAGCAGCTTTGCGCACCAAAGGCGCGAAAGATAGGGTGATTTCTGTTTCGCTCCTTGGTATTTTTTCTTCAGAAATTAGGGCTGACGGACATAGCAATAGGATTAGAAAGCCAAGAAAGACGCCCCGAGAAATCATCCCCGTTCGAATTGCCACGATACTTGTCCCTGAGATTGGATTTTGACCGAAGATCAGATTAGAAACTTGAACTATCCAGTCTGATTAATCAAGTTGTCGTCCGAAATATTGATGGTGGAGAGAGGGCCGGGTAGACGGGTTCGTTACCGATCCCCGTCCCCTACAGACCCGGACGTGCGCGATTAACGCATCCGGTTCCTCACATAGCAGCTTCGCTCAAGCGGTATAACTTAAGTGGATGCTTAGCGATTGGCGGCGGCACCCGTCTCCGAACGTTGTAAAAACGTCGTCGTCAAGCACACTTGCCGGTCGCCATCTATCAATTATCCATCGACTCACATCGTTCTTGATTCGCCGGTCAAGACAGTTCCGAAACCGCATGGCACGGAAAATAATCCGCCTCCTATACCGATTCTCGTTTCATTGGATGTCATCTCGCCGGTTCGGCGATCGGCGCTTATTTCGTTGACACAATTCGAAAGCTCAATGTCTCCATGTGTTTCCCGCCCGCAGTTCTCCGATGTGATGCTCCGCTTCCCGCCGTCGGGTCCCACCGAACAGGATTCCCCGCCCGCAACAGTACGATCAGAGCACGACGACTTCCCGCCCCCACGCGTCCTTCGGCCTATGGTTTCGCCTGCCAGTTCCATCAGCGTCCGCTCTGTTCGCTCCCTCGCTGGCGCCGACTGCCAGACCGAAGGCTAGGGTCTTGATTGTTCGCTCACTGGCATCCTGATTTCCAGCACCGCAATGCTTATGGGTAAAGACGGGATCTCCCAAGGTTCCCTGACGGTCTATCCGACAGCTTTGCGACGGTCTCCGACCCCGACCGGTCCAATCACGCCGCACCGTTAACGGCCTGATCAGTGCGGCCCCCGCTATCACCAACACGAAGGCACCAACATTGAAAATTTCGGGGCTCAATCGATCGCTTCACTGTCCGCTGTGTACGCTTCACGACACGCGTCACCGTTTGCTAGGCAACACGCGCTTCCGGCTAGCCGGCGACGCCTTTACCGGACGGGAGTGGAACCCGCTGGACCGCGATGATTGGTTTCAAATCATGCTATCCTCCAATCTAGAGCTTAGCCTGGCGCAATGCGATTCTATATTGAAGAGGAGTTTCTAAAGAACTTTAGATTGGTTGTCATTATTCTACTTGGCCGCAGCAAAAAACGATGAGCTCTCTTGACAAATTTTACATCACTCTTATGTCTGGGATAATCATGGAAATATCATGAACATCTCATGGCTATATCATGAGAATATAATGTGATTGCAGAGAAAGAAATCAAATGGATAAAATCTATTCAAGAGAAGAGGTAGGTGAGGCTTTGAAATTCGTTCGCCTTGAAGCCGGTGTAGGCCGTCGTGAGCTCGCAAAAATGCTTGGGTGTTCAATATCTACAATTACCCGCCTCGAAAATGGCGATACCCAAGCCACAGACGAAATGTATAACCGGTTAAAGGCCCTGATGATAATCGGTCAAAACTATTCCCATGATAAGACAGCCGAGATTGCTGCCGGTGCAGCCGGCGCAGCGGGTGGTGTTGCAGGAGCAACCGCAGCGGTTTCTGCGGCTGGCTCCGTTGCGGGACTGTCTGCGGCCGGAATGACATCAGGTTTGGCCGCGCTTGGCCTGGGATCAATGGCAACGGGAATCGGGGTGATTGCGGCAATTCCCATTGCGGCCGGTTTGGCTTCATATGGAGTAATCAAAGGCATTACGTCCCTTGCGAAAGCAAATAAGTTGGATTGCAAGAAATTGGATGATGTCTTGGAAATTCACATGAAAACTGTCGACGCGAATAAAGAACTATCGTCCTGATGGTCAGGGTGAGTAGTCATCTGAGGGTTGCACACAGTTGCACCATAACAAAACTCAAGAGGAGAGAAAAACGATGCATAATTTTCTTGTCGGTGTTGTGATCGGCACCGTCTTTGCCAAACCTATTAAGGAAACGACCCAAAAAATTTGGACGTGGTTCACTCATGAAGACAAACCAACACCAGAGGAGGTTCAGGACAAACCAGTTTGATAAACATATGAAATTCATATGCAACTTGGAAATCGAAGATCGAATCATTTTGATAAGGATGTGAGATATGATTTATCAACCTCCTCAAACTCCCCGGAACATTTTGGGGCAGGCTTTGAGTACAGCCGCACTTTTGCTGATTTTTCTTTTCTTGGAACGTGCGGGTAAAATTTCAGATGAACATGGAGAAGGCAAATGAAACAAGTGTTTGGATTGGTTGTATCCGGTTTCGGGATCTACGGTGCCTATAAATGGATTAAGGAAAAGGGGCCAACTCCTTGGGGTAAGAAGCTTTTCGAAAAACAATTTACCGAAGAGACTGAGGAATATCCGCCTGATCAGAGGCAGGAGAAAACACAATAAAATAAGGGCTTGTAATTCGGGGGGGGGGGGGGGGGGAGGAGGAGGGGGCCGCGAACAGGGAACGAACCACATATAGAGCGGTAATGGTTAAAAAGGTTCGTCCACAATTTGCCTCAAAAACACCAAAGGCG
>JAPORY010000103.1:27410-44351 GCA_026709985.1 Aestuariivita sp.
CCCCCCCCCCCCCCCCCCCCCCCCCCCCCCCCCCCCCCCCCCCCCCCCCCCCTAACTATATTGGAAATCCAAGAAGGAACCGAACATAATATAGAGGAGTAATTGTAAATCATGTTCGTACAGAATTTGAATCAAAAACAGCAAGGGGCGTTACTGCATTACGCAGATGAAGTAATGCGAGCGGATGGCAGAATTGATCCAGCGGAATTGGTGGTAATGGACGAGTTGCGCAACCAGATGAAACCCGGCGTCAGGGCAGAGGACATCGCGGTTGAGGCACTTCCTGCCGTGTTCAAGCGAAGATTGAGTCGCGTGTCGTTCCTGCTTGAACTTGTCGGCATCGCATACGCCGACGAGAATTTTGATCAGACTGAAGCGGATCTCTTGCATGAGGTCGCTAAGGTGTTCGGCTTTGATGAAAATGGAACGATTGAAGCCATCTTTCAATGGGTGAGGGACCAGCTTGATCTGGTGAAACAAGCACAAAAGCTGATGGAGGAATGAGGGATGTTGCCAGTTATACCTTTAGCTGTCGTGGCTACGGCTATCGCAGCATATGGAACAAAGAAGACAGTCGATACCGTCTATGATCACTCGGAGGCAAGTGATCTCAACGATGAAGCGAAGAGATTACTGAAGAAAGCTGAGCAGCGACTCGGTCGCAATCGCGGTACTTGCAAGAAACAGCTAGAAGATCTGGGTCTATTGAAATTAAAAGTCTGGGACCGACAGTTAGGGCGCTTCGCCGCGCTGTTTAAAAAAATACACAGGATTGAAGTGAAGGGCACTGCGTCTAGTGACACGATACAGTGGACACAGGATAATCTCGTCGAAATGAAGAAGCTTTCTGGGTACGCGAATGAAATGATGGTTTTGGGTGCCGCCGGATCCGTTTCCAGTGCCGTCCTTGTCCGCATGGCAAGCTACGGTGGCGCAAGCGTATTTGCACCAGTATTGACCGGTACCTCCATCACGGCGCTTGGTGGCGTTGCAGGGACTAACGCCACTCTTGCCTGGTTAGGGGGTGGATCCCTAGTTGCCGGGGTTGGAATGGCTGGTAGTATGGCGGTCCTGGGTGGCATAGTCGCAGCGCCAGTCCTCGCCATCGGGGGTGTAATTTTCGCGGCCAAAGCCCGTGAAAACTTAGCTACGGCTCGCAAGAATCATGCGCTTGCAAAGGAGCATGAAGCTAAACTGAATGCGGCGACGGTGGTTGTCGTGGCGATCCATGACGCCGCCCTTCAGGTTCAGGAGGTTATTGAGGAACTGAACGAAAGAATAACGCCTGTGCTAGATGAATTGGCACAAGTGATTGCCGAGAATGGTACTGATTTCTCCCGATACCCAGAGAGTGCCCAACAGACAGTCTACCTGTCGACCCAATTCGCACAGTGCCTCAAGACAGTATTGGAAGCACCGCTCCTTACCAAGAAAGGCACGCTCGAAACAGGATATCGGGAAGCCCTGAAATCAGGGCAGAAACTTCTGGGAGAAAACGGAAGAACAAGTAAACACAAAGGGCGGCGAACCTCCTTCCCTTCCACGGTAAACCGATTATTACCGTAGCGAGCCGATAGAAACCAGGAAGTGAGGGAAGCCGTATGAAAAAGAAAACAGAAAGTAAGCCCAGAGAGGAAGGAAAGCGTTCCCGAACCGGCAACTTAGCCGGGTTTACGCCTGTTGAGTCGCATGTTGCCAGGAATCAGGCCGCTGCGTCAGATATTTATTCAGAAGGGTTGGAAAGGTTTCTTGACGAATATCGAAAAAAATCAGCAAACGAGAAGGGGCTAAAGGGGTTTCTCTTTGAGTATATTGAAGCTGCCAAATTCAATAAAAACGCCGCCGCCTCAGGCAAGAATATACGTTCCAAGCTGAATGCAAGAAGCGAAGACTCTGGAGGTGCGCACAGCTCGGTGGACATAAGTATCGGTGGTAAGCAGATTCAACTGAAGGCATCATCTGACGCAAAATGGCTAGCAAAGGAGGCATGTAAACCAAAGTACGACGGAATGCAGGTTGTTGTCCCAAAGAATATGGTAAACAAAGTTAACCGTATATTAGAAGAAGTTGAAGGGGAGCAGAGACGGGTAGTTGGAGAACTCGAAGCGGATGGGGCCTCTTCGGGCGGAACAACAACTGGTGAGTTGGATCAGGCCGAGAAAGATCCTGACGGCTATGTGAACCGCGAAAACTATAGGCAGTTACGAAGTGAGGTTGTCAAATCAGGTATATATGCAGCAGGTGCCGCGGCGGTGTTTGGGGGGGCATTGTCCACGGTGAAGAACGGCATCGCTTATCACAACGGTAAGATAGGCCACCAGCAAGCACTGACGAACGTAGCAAAGGACACTGCGCAGTCAGGCGTGCGTGGCGGGGCGACGGGTGTCCTTGGGGTCGGGATCAGACGCATGGCACCACGATTAGGCGTACCAATGAAGTCAAATGCCGCAACCGCGGTGGCGGCGGCAACGATAGAAGTAGGAGTCGTCGTCTACGACTACGCCAAGGGCGAAATTTCTGCTGAGGAAGCGGGAAAACGCATTGGCGAGACAGCGTGTTCTGCTGCCGGTGGCTTCTACGCTGGCGCAGCGGCCGGAGCTTTGTTGGGGCCCGTCGGTGCAGTGGTGGGATCAATGGTCGGATATATGGTGACTACCCAGACCTATCAGACCTGCATGGCCATTCTCCAAGAAGCCCGCCTTGTGGAAGAGGAAGCCGCCAGGATTGAAGCCTTGTGCGCAGAATCGGTAAAGGAATGGAACCGACGGCGGAGGGAATTCGAAGATCAGATGGGTAGCATTTTAGAACAACGCCATATTGCATTCAGCCATTGCTTTGCATTGATCGACGAGGCTCTCAAGGTCGGTGAAACTGACAGGGTCGTGGCAGGTTTGGCCCAGCTTGCTTCAATGACCGGTGGTGCTTTGAGGTTCAACGATTTCGAGGAATTTAGGGCATTCATGGAGCAAGAGGCAGACACCCCTTTGGTGATATAACGTTACTGAAACGCGTCAAGTCGAATAGTTCTAGAGTGCCAACGGCATTGAATTGATGGCAATTACCCTTTCATTTTTGCCATACATTTTACTTTCACAAAGCCCGGGAGTTGAACGGGCATTCATTTAGAGAGGTTACCTTATGTCACAAACTCAAACGAAAGAAGATCCGCAGGGGGAAAAGGAGGAAAATAATTCTATCAGCGTCTGGCCTATACTAGGCGGCGCTTTGCTCGCTGGTGGTGCTGCAGCGGCCTTCCCGTTAACAGGGCCAGGAGCACTATTGGCATTGTTCTATGGCACTGGGACTGTTGCGGTGGCAAGTGCAACTGCCGGTACTGCTTTAGGTGCCGCCGCCGCCGGTGCTGCTACTGCAATGAACCAGAAAAATTCCTACGACTCAGATAGTAATGAAGATTCTGCAAAGGAGAAAGAAGATTCTGCAAAGGAGAAATCCGAACACATACAGCGGATGGAAAGACTGAATCGTGAAATAACCGATTTTGTGAGAAAGCACAGAGAAAAGGATCACTATTTTGATAAGGTTCTTGCCCTTGTAGCCGTTGGCATGGCAGCCGCTAAATCCGATGGCAAAGTTTGTGAGGAAGAAAGTCAAGTCATTGAACAGTTTGTTATAGGTATAAGTTCACCGTATTTGCCGACAATAGTGAAGAACAAGATCAAGTATATGAAAAAAACGCCACCAAGTTTGCACTCTGCCTATTATCGAGCGCAGGAATTCGGAGTTCCAATGGCATTATGCGAAGAAGTTATTAATGTGGTGATTCAAATAGATGACAAAATTCATCCTAATGAACGCGCCTTTCTTACGGCTTGGCGGCAATTGGCGGCCGCCTAACAGAGGAAGTAATCATGACCAATAAAGACCGTTTCTTTCGTATGCAAGCAGATCGCCAAAAACGCATTCCGTCTATTGCTGATAGCGATCTTGTTGAAGAGTTTCTTAAAGAAGAGCCGGATGCTTCGTTTGTTCGTGATAGCGTTGGCCCGACCGAGTATCCCGAATTTAATTTCGATATCACAATTTCCGATGCGGACGCGATAGAATATCTTCGTGAGTTACGTGGCCAATTTCACGCAGAACGCGCCGAAGTTATTTTGAAAGAAGTCAAAGCAGATGTGACCCGTTCTATTGTCGGTCCCTTGGGACTTGGGAAAATTCTTGCTGCATACGATAAAACAGGCGGGTATGTGGATACGGTTCACAATGTACGTGAATGGAAACGTGAAGAGAAAAAGGGGGAAGATTCTAAATTTTACAAAGACGATGGTATTATTTCTGAGGAGTTTAAACAAGCTTATGATAATCGAGGTAAATACGACAGCGAAAAAAATCATAATCCTAGCCCAAAAACAAACTATGGGAAAAAGCGGGAAAAAATAAAGCAACAGGCCGATAAGAATAGAAAGGACACTTATACAGGAAAATTACTTGGCAAAAAGGAATTTGACCTTGATCATAAAATATCTGCGAAAGAAACGCATGACGACGCTGGTCGGGTGCTTGCAGAACTCACGACTGAAGAGCTTGCAGACCTGCCTGAGAATCTAGGGCCGACATACAGAACAATAAATCAGTCCAAAGGCGCCGGCTCAATAATTGCTGCCAAAGGCCGTGCGCCAGAAAAGATACGCGCCTGTAAAAAAAAGATCGCAAGCCTGAAAAACAAAAGCGATTTGAGTCCAAAGGAAAAAAACGATTTGGAAAAAGCCAAAAGTGATCTGAAACACTGGAAAGCTTTAAACGACACACCAGATAGAGATCTTTTGGAAATAGAGCAAAAAGCCAAAAAAGCTCAAAACAAAAATATCAATCTTAAGTACTACACAAGCAAGAAATTTGCCAAAAACACCGCGACGGCGGCTGGTTTAGAAGGTGCGAAAATGGGTCTCCAACAGGCCGTAGGTCTGATCATTATTGAATTTCTGGCGGCCTCCTTTGATGAAACAAAGCGTATGATCGCATCGGGGACGACCGACTGGAGCAAGCTAAAGGCGGCGCTTATACGCATCAAGAATCGCTTAGTCGATAAATGGCAAAATGTTCTTTCCGCCTTTGCGTCAGGTTCTCTATCGGGGTTTCTGTCGAGCCTGGTGACCACATTGATCAACGCCTTCGTTACGACATCAAGACGTGTTGTCCGCATGATCCGTGAAGGCTTCTTTTCTTTTCTGAAAGCAATCAAGACCGCTCTTTTTCCACCAGAAGGGCAAAGTTATGCCGAGTCCTTTCACGCAGCGTCAAAGCTTCTTGTCTCAGGGGGCATTATTATCGGTGGCATTGCTCTTGAGGACATCATTGACAAAGCGTTAACAGTCTCCTTTCCCGTGCTTGCATTGCTTGTGACCCCGTTAGTACTAGGGCTTGTTGCAGGACTTTCAGCCCTGTTAGTGGCTTTTTGCTGTTACCTGCTCGACAAGATGGATCTTTTTGGTGCTGTGACTCAGGAGGAAGACCGTTTTGTCCTAGACAAATTAGATGCCAAAATCAAAGCGGAAGATGAGCGATTCCGTGCGCTGATAGGCGGATAGTATGAATGCGTTGTCTTGATTTGGAAAAGAAAAGGATAGACATGAGATCAATTGTCGATTTTGCTGTAACCGCCTTGGCGATTCATGGGAACTATAAATGGTACAAAGAAGATTTCTCGCTCGGCAAGACCAAGTTTGGCCCAAAGATCCGAAAGTGGCTTCAAGAGGACAAAAATCTCCAGACGGAATCAAACGCAAGATCGTCCTAAGGGCTCTCGCCAAAATACAACCTTAATCAAGTGTACTTTTGTAGGGTTGAAAAATACAAAAAATACGAAATTGGTAAAATAATCATAACTATTCACCCCTCAATTTGCGGAATCTGGTTCATTGCGATTTTCGTTGACCCTATCGGCGGCGTTTCCTTTGAGAGCAATCGCAAAAGCGACGAAGGGATTGTCGCCGAGAGCACCCAGGGAACGCCAGTAGCTGGAGATGCAGCAATACGCTTGGGCAAATTCTGGCGTTCGAAAGCATCCAGAGACCTTTCGTTTGACTTTTGCCATCCGGATTTGCCGTTAGCAGTGTTATTGGTGAAGCTGCCATTGGGGTCCTGAATGAAGCGTAGCACGGACTTTTCCTGTTTGACGAGGCGCTCATGCCGGTTGTGGGCGGCGGCGGCACTGGCAGTTCTTGGCCACCTGCCGTTAGGATGGCGCGATAGCGGGCATGCACCGTGCGACACTCCGTTTTGGTTAAGAACTTGGTCTCACTGGCATTGATCTGGTGGCAAGTTTCCGGCCGCAGCGTTGTCATCTCGTTCGCCCAGACATCGGCATTGGACTCGAGGACGAACAGCGAGTTCGCGTAACAAGTGGTTACAGCAGAGCTGATGCGTACATTGGTTATACGCGGAGGCTGGGATGATGCCGATGCCCGCAATCGCTTCGCGTCCACGCTGCGGTGAAGCGTCTTTACCGTTAGCATCCCGTCGGTGACGACAGGCAGCCATTGCGTCTTGCCCGCGACCTGGAAAGCCGGTTTCATCGACAAGGGGCGCGGGACGCTGCAATCGTTTGGCGATAGCCTTGTTTTCCCAAGGTGCGAGGGCGGTATGAAGTCGCTGGCTGCAGCCGAAGCCGGTGGCATGGAAAGCGTGCGGCTGAGCACGGCGAACACACGTGCAACGGCCCCCAGCGCCAGTGTTGACGGCGGCGAGAAAGCTTGAAAAATTGGCGGTAACGTGCGCGTTGACTTATCGCCCCTCATTATCGGCATTGGTCTCCGGCGGTGAGTTTCGGCAGCGTCGCCGAGGTCATGCGAACGGTCGAGTTAGTTCCGCCGAATAAGTATTGTTATGGTGTTTTGTTAGCACTGACTGCGACCTTTTGATTGGTGCTCGTCAATAATCCCTGACCGCCGCCGCGACCGTTTTTTCCCTATTGGTAGCTTTATTGGTGCCGCCGATCGGCGCGTCGTCGCCGGACGGTGGCTACCGTGACAGTGATATGATAGCGGGGGCTGGAAAGGGGAAGAGCGATACGGTGCCGCAAAGCTCTGGATAACGTTGGCACCGCACCTAACGTCTGAGAATCGACAAGTCAAACTATAACTTGACTTTGGTCTTTTCTCGCTCGGCCTCCACCAGTTGCTTGTCGACAGCCCCTTTTGCGTCAAGATCTCGCTCAACGAACTCAATGATGGCCATCGGTGCCATATCACCCGTCCGGAATCCTGCCTTCAGTACACGAACGTAACCACCCTGACGATCCGCATAGCGCGGTCCCAGAGTTTCAAATAGTTTGGTAACATATTTTGTTTGTTTCAGCCGCGCCGACGCCTGCCGCCGCGAATGAAGATCTCCTCGCTTTGCAAGCGTGATCAACTTCTCAACAATCGGACGTAATTCCTTGGCCTTCGGCAGCGTGGTTTTGATCTGCTCATGCTCAATCAAAGACCCCGCCATGTTCGCAAAAAGAGCCTTCCGATGCTCAGACGTGCGATTCAAGCGTCGATAACCTCTTGCATGACGCATGTTTCAATTCCTCACATGTTTCTAGTTCAACACCCGCAACAACGCACTGCGGGACTGCTGTCATATTGGTTCCCCGATCTAGAGCCCTCTGGCTTCAAGACCAGTTCTGAGCCGCTGCTCAAATTGCAAGCAACGCCGATTACAAAAAGTTCTCTTCCAGCTTTTTTGACAAGTCTTCAATATCATCAGGGGGCCAATCCTCAATATTCATGCCCATATGCAGCCCCATTTTGAGCAAGACCTCTTTGATTTCGTTCAATGACTTGCGGCCGAAATTCGGCGTCCTGAGCATCTCCGCCTCAGTTTTCTGAATCAAGTCGCCAATGTAAACGACATTCTCATTCTTCAGACAATTCGCCGAGCGCACACTTAGTTCTAATTCATCAACCTTCTTCAACATCAACGGATTGATTTCTAACCGATCGTCGTCATCCTCACGACTCGCCGTTCTGGGTTCTTCGAAATTGACAAAAATCGACAATTGATCTTGAAGAATTCTTGCTGCGAAAGCAATCGCATCCTCCGGCGAAATCGAACCATCCGTCGTGACCTTCATCGTAAGCTTGTCATAGTCGAGAACTTGGCCCTCGCGGGTCGGCTGAACATCGTAGGAGACCCTTGTGATCGGTGAAAAAATCGCGTCAATCGGAATTAAGCCAATTGGCGCATCTTCCGGCTTGTTTTTTTCTGACGGCACATAACCCTTGCCAGAATTAACCGTCAATTCCATAAATACTTCGGCGCCGTCATCAAGATGACAAATCACATGATCCTTATTCAGAATTTCAATTCCCGCGGTCTCGGAAATATCTCCAGCGGTGACCTCCCCGGGGCCGCTCGCTCGCACCGATAGCCGTTTTGACCCCTCAACTTCCTTGCGAAGGCGAACACCTTTCAAATTCAGCACAATATCCGTTACGTCCTCGCGAACCCCAACCACCGACGAAAACTCATGCAAAACGTTTTCGATGTGAACACTTGTGATTGCGGCTCCCTGTAAGGACGACATCAGCACACGACGCAACGCATTCCCTAAAGTGAGGCCAAAACCTCGCTCTAGCGGCTCGGCAACAATCGTTGCTTGGTTTAGCGGATTTTGGTCAGATTTGATATCAAGCTGCATCGGTTTAATCAGGTCAGCCCAATTGTTTTGGATCATTTGAGTCCTCCATTCTCGCCTTGCTCTCTATCCAATGAAAGAGCAAAGCTCCCGAGGTTTAAATTTTGCTAAATGTTGGCAATAAACGGTTGGCGTTCGGCTCTCTAGACCCGTCGACGCTTTGGCGGCCGACAACCGTTGTGCGCAATAGGCGTAACATCGCGAATCGATGTAATATTAAACCCGACCGAAGCCAGCGCCCGCAGGGCTGATTCGCGTCCAGAACCTGGGCCTTGTATTTGAACCTGCAGCGTTTTCACGCCGTGCTCCTGCGCTTTGCGGCCTGCATCCTCTGCGGCCAGTTGGGCGGCATAAGGGGTAGATTTTCGCGATCCCTTAAAGCCCATTGTACCCGCAGACGACCAAGCAATTACATTCCCTTGAACATCCGAAATCATGATTTTGGTATTGTTGAAGGTAGAGTTAACATGTGCCACGCCGTCAGCGATGTTCTTTTTTACCTTCTTCTTGAGACGAACTTTATCCCTTGCCATATTTTAACTCACTATTTCTTTTTGCCAGCAATCGGCCGTGCCGGGCCTTTACGTGTGCGAGCATTGGTATGGGTGCGCTGGCCTCGAACTGGCAGGTTACGACGATGTCGAAGTCCGCGGTAACAGCCGAGATCCATCAATCGCTTGACATTCATTTGAACTTCCCGTCGAATATCACCTTCTACCGAGTAGTTCGCATCAATATGTTCCCGAATGGCGAGAACTTCGCCATCTAACAGGTCATTAAAGCGACGCAACTCGCTGATGCCGGTCGCCTCGCAGATTGAGGACGCAGTACTTCTACCGATCCCGGTAATGTAAGTCAAAGCAATCGGCACTCGCTTTGCAGTCGGGATATTGACGCCAGCTATTCGAGCCATCCTTAAAAATTCCTTCTTGGTTGCGAACCCGTAATTCCAAGTTCTTTTTTCACAACGCCGCTAAAATAAATTCAGTCGGCACTCCCATGATTCAAAACGAAGTAGACCAGCGTTCAATAATTCATTTGCAGCAAAACCCTACGTCGTATTTTCGGCTTCTGATCAAACTACTTTCATACCTTCAAGGCCAGCGGCGCCGACCTTACCTGCGGACTGGTGCACGCTTGCGCTTTCGTGTACCATCCCGCTTACCACGCAGCTGACTCTTTTCAATAAGGCTCTCATATTGGTGCGCCAACAAATGACCCTGCACCTGCTGAATGGTATCCATCGTCACCGAAACGACAATGAGAACCGAAGTTCCGCCAAAGAAAAACGGGATGCCCAGTTCGGCCCGAACGATCTCTGGCAACACGCACACGAGCGCCATGTAACCGGAGCCAAGCACAAGAACGCGGTTAACGACATACTCAAGATATTGCGATGTCTTCGCTCCCGGTCGCACCCCCGGCACAAAACCGTTTTGCTTTTTGAGATTCTCTGCGACATCGTCCGGCTTAAACGAAACGTTGAGCGTGTAAAAGTAGGTAAAAAACACAATCATTGCGCCAAAGAAAATCAAGTACAACGGCTGACCGGGTCCGAAGTATGCCAACAGATTGGACATAATGGGTCCCGTACTCTCACCCGAAAAGGTCGAGACGGTAATCGGCAGCAGCAACAAAGATGAAGCAAATATTGCTGGAATAACCCCGGCCGGATTAACCTTGATCGGTAAGTGGCTAGAGGACGAATCATATAATTTTGATCCAACTTGCCGCCGCGGATACTGAATATGAATCTTGCGAAGACTACGTTCCATAAACACTACGAAAGTAATTGCAACGATAACCATAACAATCACACCGATGATCAACGCTGGGCTCAGCACACCAGAACGTCCAGAAGCCAAAAATTGTGCCAATGCCGAAGGTAGTTCAGCTATGATCCCGACAAAAATGATGAGTGAGATTCCGTTGCCCACACCACGCGAGGTGATTTGTTCTCCCAGCCACATTAAGAACATCGTTCCGCCGACGAGAGTAATCATAACAGACAAACGAAAGAATAGACCCGGGTCGGTTGCCAAATCTCCGAGTTCAAGCGAGACAGCAAGCCCATAGGCTTGCACTGTCGCCAAGGCAACTGTGCCATATCGGGTGTATTGATTAAGTTTCTTGCGGCCCTGTTCACCCTCTTTCTTCAGGGCTTCCATCGACGGCACCATCGCCGCCATAAGTTGAACAATGATCGCAGCTGAAATATACGGCATGATACCGAGTGCAAAAATGCCCATCCGTCCGAGAGCACCGCCAGTAAACATCGACACCATACCGCCGATACCTTGACCCGCTTGCTCCATGAACTCTCGCAGCGCGATACCATCGATTCCGGGAACGGGAATAAAGGTCCCCAACCGATAGACGATCAAAAGACCTAACGCAAAGAGGATGCGGTTGCGAAGGTCAGAGGCCTTACCAAGTGCTGACCAACTGGTGTTGGCCGCCATTTGTTCTGCTGCTGATACCATCTGGCAACTCTTTCAGATTTTACGCCCAACAGCGCAAGGTTACGCGGCGCCAGAAATGACGCTCTGCCCCTAACAATCTAGGCATCAATGGAGCGATAAACAACCACTTCATAGCTGTTGCTCAACTGCCGTCAACGACTTGCCGCGTGCAATGAGCGTGAGTGAACCGCCCGCCTTCTCGACATTGGCAATTGCCGCTTTTGAGGCACCAGTGACCTCAATCGACAGCTTCGTCGACAATTCGCCGCCAGCAAGTATCCTGATTCCGTCGTGGCGGCGGTTTACAATACCGCTTTGAACCAATATTTCCTCAGTAATTATAGCTTTGGGATTGATTTTATCTCTTGCGATAAAACTCTCAAGCTTTCCGAGATTGACCGTAGCATACCGCTTTCGGTTTGGCTTGGTGAAGCCACGCTTCGGCAAACGCTGATAAAGTGGCATTTGCCCACCCTCGAAGCCGTTGATCGCAACCCCCGAGCGAGACTTTTGCCCTTTCATCCCTCTTCCCGCCGTCTTGCCCTTGCCTGATCCGGGACCTCGACCGACGCGTTTTCGACGATGGGTTGCCCCCGGATTATCGTGCAACTGGTTTAGTTTCATTTTGCATCTCTTCACTTAAGATGAGCCTTCACTAGCGCCGCAGACGGATGTTTGCCGATTTGAGCACGTCAAGCCTACAACCACTGTTCGTTCAGCGCCAATCCGATACGCACTATGCTTTTCGACGTTAGCCGATTAGTGGCATCTGAGACCGACGATATCGCACCCCTCTATGAAGCTTCGCGGCTTCAATAAAGTGGCGATCTATTCATCGTGTAACCCTTTCGCTCTCGTCTATACCTCATAACTCGGCAGAACTTCGCCAAACGCCGACAATCATTTTTTCTCGACAATCTCTACCAAATGCGGAATTGCGTTAATCATACCACGAACCGAAGGCGTGTCTTCGAGTTCACGAATCCGGTGCATCTTATTTAATCCAAGCCCAATTAGAGTTCGGCGCTGCTTGTCTGGACGCCGAATCGGTGAGCCAATTTGCTTTACGAGGATGGTCTTTTTTTTTGCCATAACGTTCTTTCCTCACACCAGGGCACAGTGCGGAGCCCCCTAAGTTTTAGTGTCACCGACTGTTTCCTTAGCCACTGCTTCATCACTGCTGTCTTCTACGCTTGTCTCCGCAGTAGGCCCAACCACGATGTCCGCTCCTTTATCCGTGCCATTGGCTTCTGCCGAGATCTCGTCCAACTGAGTATCTGTGGCAGAAATATCCATTTGACTGTCATTGGTGTCAGAGCCATCGATTTGAATTTCCGCATCTGCCCGCGCCGCATCCGCCGCATCAGTACGGCGGGCCGTGACCTGCTGAAAGCGACTTGCGTTAATGTCTGCCACTTTCTTACCGCGCCGCTGCGCGACTAACCGCGGCGATTGCTCTTGAACCAATCCCTGAATCGTAGCCCGAATCATGTTGTACGGGTTTTGCGAACCGATAGACTTAGCGACCACGTCTTTCACGCCAAGCATCTCAAAGACGGCTCGCATGGGACCGCCAGCAATGATTCCAGTACCTTCGGGAGCCGTTCGTATCACAACTTTACCGGCACCATGTCGCCCTTCAATGTCATGGTGCAAGGTGCGCCCTTCGCGCAAGGGGACGCGAACCAACTTGCGTTTCGCTCCTTCTGTTGCCTTTCGAATCGCCTCTGGGACCTCCTTAGCTTTTCCTTTCCCAAAACCAACTTGACCATTCTGATCACCGACAACGACCAAAGCCGCAAACCCGAAACGCTTACCACCCTTGACCGTTTTTGAGACGCGGTTGATGGCTACTAGACGGTCGCCAAACTCTGCCGCATCATCACGATCACGTCGCGAGCGACGGTTCTCTCGTTCTGCCATCACGCCGTTCCTTCTTTCGGTTCATTGCTCAAAGCCATACGACTTTCTCCGAACGAACTGCTCAGGTGCTTCGTCATCAAAATCTTGCCCGATACAATGCCCGATGCAATGATTGCGGGCCTATAAGCCCTCGACCAAATCACATTCTCATAAAGCGCACACGCCATCAGATCTTTAACCCACCCTCTCGTGCGGCATCTGCAAGTGCCTTAATTCTCCCGTGATACAGGAAGCCGCCGCGGTCGAAGAATGCTTCCTTGATTCCAGCGTCCCTCGCCCTTTCAGCGATTTTTGCACCGACAGCATTTGCTGCTTCGATATTGTTCTTGCCAATAAACCCCAACTCTTTCTCAAGCGTAGAAGCAGCCGCTAGCGTTACCCCCGCCGCGTCATCAATGAGTTGGACAGATATATTCTTATTTGAACGATGTACGCTAAGGCGGACCCGATCTGAACTGACTTTCCTGAGTTTGTTGCGGACGCGCAATCGACGCTTACGAAACAACTCCCGCTTATTTCTGGCCACGATAGCCTTCCTTATTTTTTCTTGCCTTCCTTGCGGAATACATACTCGTCGATATAGCGAATACCCTTACCCTTGTAAGGCTCTGGTGGGCGCCAATTGCGAATATTTGCGGCCACTTCTCCGACTTGTTGCTGATCAATACCCTCAATCACGATACGGGTTTGCGACGGCGCTGAGACTGTAACCCCGTCGGGGGCAACAAATTCTACCTCATGCGAATATCCTAAACTGAGTTTCAAGGCTTGGCCCTGCATCTGAACACGATAGCCGACCCCAGTGATCTCAAGTTCCTTCTTGAACCCTTGCGTTACCCCGATCACGCAGTTTGCGATTTGCGAACGCGACATCCCCCACTGTTGGCGAGCTCTTTTTGATCGCCCACGCGGATCTACCCTAATAACATTATCCTCAAAAGAGATTGACACATCATCGGTTGCGCTGAATTTTCTCGTCCCCTTTGGCCCCTTAACTTCGACGGTTTGTCCAACAACCGAGGCGGACACGCCATCGGGCAGTTCAACGGCCTTCTTGCCGATTCGAGACATCTCTTGACTCTCCTTAGAAGACCGTACACAAAATCTCGCCGCCAACATTGGCTTCGCGCGCTTTAGCGTCTGACATAACGCCTTTCGATGTCGACACAATTGAGACGCCGAGCCCTTGGCGAACGAACGGAATATCATCAACGGGGGCATACACGCGTCGGCCTGGCTTCGATACGCGCTTTAGCTCTCGTATCACCGGCATGTCGTCGTGATACTTTAGGCTAATTTCAATTGCCGGATGCCCGTTCTCATCCGTGGCATCCTCAAAGCCTCTAATGTAACCTTCGTTGACCATAACCTCCAGCACATGCTTGCGCAGTTGTGACGCCGGGGTCAACACCACCGATTTACCGCGCATTTGGCAATTTCGAATACGGGTCAGCATATCACCAATAGGATCGTTCATTCGATATCACTCCCTACCAGCTAGACTTGATCAAGCCAGGAATTTGTCCAGCCGATCCAAGTTCTCTCAGCGCAATACGGCTCACTTTGAGCTTTCGATAATACGCGTGTGGTCGTCCGGTTAATTGGCAGCGGTTGTGGAGGCGGGTACGGGAACTGTCACGCGGCAGCTTTGCCAATTGCAATCGCGCTTTGAAGCGCTCCTCCATCGATTTACTGTCATCATTGGCGATACCTTTTAGTTCCGCTCGCTTACTCGCAAATTTTGCGACTAGCCGTTGTCGCTTTTTTTCGCGCTCAATCATCGATTTTTTTGCCATCGCAACCTAATCTTTCCTTTAGCTGTTGAACGGAACGTTGAAGGCCGTCAACAGAGCCTTGGCTTCGGTGTCTGTATGCGCAGATGTCACAACCACAATATCAAGTCCCCAGACTTCATCTACCTTGTCAAAATCAATCTCGGGAAACACGATATGTTCCTTCATTCCCATCGAAAAGTTACCCCGTCCATCAAAGCTTTTTCCCGAAATGCCGCGAAAGTCTCGCACCCGTGGCAACGCGATGGTGATCAATCGATCAAGGAATTCGTACATCCGATGGCTTCGAAGGGTTACTTTGGTACCAATGGCCATATTTTCTCGAACACGAAATCCCGCGATTGAGTTCTTGGCTCGGCACAAAACCGCTTTCTGACCGGCAATTTCTGATAAGTCTGCCTGCGCGGACAACGCTTTCTTGCTATCTTTGACGGCCTCACGACCGCAACCAATATTGAGCACGATTTTTGTCAGTGCCGGGACCTGCATCAGGTTTGTGTACGCAAACTCTTTCTTGAGTGCTGGCCTGATTTCATCAAGATACTGTTGTTTCAAGCGCGGTATATAGGTCGCTGAATCGAGCATTAGATCGTCTGCCCCGTTGTCTTATGAAAACGGACTCTTTGCCCATCTTCAAACCGAAATCCCACCCGCGTCCGTTTCCCTTCACTGTCGATCAATGCGAGGTTTGATAGGTGCAACGGCATTTCCTTTGGCACTCGACCGCCGCGGTCCGTTTGGCTCTGCTTCGTATGTCGAATACGAAGATTAACCCCACCGACAATCGCCGTTTGGGCTTTTGGATTGACACTATTAATCACGCCTTCCACACCTTTCTCGTTGCCCGCTAGGACAACGACGCGATCACCAGTCTTTAGTTTGGCGGCCATCTAAAGTACCTCGGGGGCGAGAGAGATAATTTTCATGAAGTTTTTCCCTCTGAGTTCTCGAACCACCGGTCCAAAAATCCGAGTGCCCATCGGTTCATTGTTGTTGCCCAATATGACGGCCGCGTTGCGATCAAAACGGATCGCTGTGCCGTCGGCACGGCGTACTTCTTTTGCTGTCCGCACAACGACGGCTTTGCGCACGTCACCTTTTTTCACGCGCCCGCGCGGAATGGCTTCTTTCACGGTCACGACTATAATATCGCCGACCGATGCGTACTTGCGCTTAGAACCGCCCAAGACCTTTATGCATTGGACGCGTCTCGCTCCTGAGTTATCAGCAACGTCCAAATTGGTCTGCATTTGTATCATGTTATTTTTCCAGACCTTCTTGACAGCAGCAAAATAGCGTTTCTACGACTTACTGGGACGCGGTTTCGTGACGGCCGTTAAGCAATCACGACCTCCCAGCGTTTAGATTTAGATTTCGGTGCGCATTCCTGAATTCGGACAACGTCGCCGATCCGAAAAGTGTTTTGTTCGTCATGCGCACGGTACTTCTTTGATCGACGGATGGTTTTTTTCAATACTGGATGAGTGAAACGACGCTCGACCAATACTGTTACAGTCTTGGCATTGGCGTCAGAGGTTACGACACCTTGTAGCACTCGCTTAGGCATTTAATTCTCCGTGGTCATCTCTGAGTTGTTCGCTTTTTCGCGCAAAATTGTCTTGACCCGTGCGACATCGCGACGAACCTTTCGGATATTGGCAGAACTCTTGAGCTGTTCTGACGCTTGCTGGAACCGCAAGTTGAAGCTTTCCTTCTTCAGCTTCAGCAGTTCTTCACGCAACTGATCTGGCGTTTTTTCACGCAATTCAGAGGGAATCATTCGTTTTTCCTTACAACATCACTGGAGAGCCCAACACGGTTACTCTAACCCCAGTGGAGATTGACCGACATAAAGTAAGCTTTTATGCGGGGAACGCAACCCCTTTTTTCCAAAAAAATGATTCCCACCCCGAATGCGGCATCTCCAATTAACTCTTGAGTACACTACCGCTCATTTGGTGGTTTGCGGTTTACGTTAGAGCCGCTTGCAAAAACAATGGGGGTGGAGTCATGGGAAAAAAATTGCGACAGCAATATAACACACCAATACAAAATTAAGGCTTGGACCACATTTTTTCCACAAAATCGGCTCGTTCCCACGAATTTCTCGCACTTTTTC
>JAPORY010000081.1 GCA_026709985.1 Aestuariivita sp.
TCCACGCCAACGCCATGATCGCTAAGGCCCGGCGTCGCAGTCCCACCGGCCGCGGAATAATACACACGGATACGGGTATCTGCGGAAAACTGGCTCCCCTTCCCCAACCGCGTTACCGCAATCTGGAACGTCGCCGTCTCACCTTCCGTCACCGTCACATTCCCCGCCGATGCCGGCGACACGAGGCTCACGCCCGCACATAGAACAGCACATAGAACGCCGGCGAACAGGCCTCGCAATGATCTTTGCATCTTCATGATACACTCCTTTCCTTGTCGTTTGTCTCTTTCGGATGCGTGCGCGTCCGGTCCCTAGCGGCTTGTCTCTATCATCTGCTTCCGGTACGTCTCATCCGCTCAATCACGATTCTGTGTCTTCTACTTACCCCCATACGGCGGAACGGTCAACAGAAAAATAACACTTTTGTGAAAAAAATGTGTGCCTGGATGATTTCTCGGTTCCGGTGATGACGGATTGCCCGCATCAATTTCCCGCAACAGGTACGCATCCCAGACACGTTCTGTGATCCCTATTCCATATATAAATCTAATACAAATTGTATACTCTACATATTGGGCAATTGCTTAGCCCTGGTCAACAGCCACCGGCATTCGATCCACACCCGCCCTGGTACCCGTTACTACTCGACGACGAAGATTGCTGGGCGCGGTGCTCAGCCCATCCGTCGTGGATCTCCTCCATCGTCAGTGCCGTACAGGTGGGATTGACCACGTGCGGCGCACCACTACACCGGCGGAGTTGGTCGACTTCGGGGTACGCCCGTTTCCCCCAATGCTCGCCACGGGCGAACAGCGGGGTGCCGTAATCGCACTTGATGTGGATCCAACACATTGATATCGCCATGTGTGCGGCTTCCCCGAACACATCGCCGTACCCGGTTGGGAGATCGTTCCGATAAGAATCCCAGTGGACGCTGCGCAACTCACACTGTTGCCAACTGGCGGCTGCAGAGGCGCGCCACGCCTCGTTACACAGCACATGGCGGCGGTATTTCGAAGGTTCCCCCCGGATATCTGCGCCACTGAACCCCCATCCACCCCACCCCCAAGCAACTGCGGTCTGGGGGGCGACCAGGGCTAGTGCCACACTCACCGCAAAGAGAAAGCCAGTAAACAGACTTATGATTGATCTTGAGGTGTTCATGATACTCTCCTTTTCCTATTACCTTCGTGTCAGATCCTGTCAGCCGGTCCTGCACTATCTTGACTCTCTACACACTTATATTCACGATTTTGTATCTCTGTCTAAGCTTCACTCACGGAAAGGTCAACATAAAATAACATCTTTGTCAAAAAAGTGTGCCATTTTGGTTTCTATGTTCATTTTTGACGGATTTCCCGCATAAATTTCCAGCAACGGGTACTCATCTGCGACGAGCTCTATGATTCCGCCGTGACACACCGCGGAGCCCGAAGGATGCAGTTTCTCCCGGTGATACCGTCCGAATCGCGACGCCAGCAGCAATGTCCGTCCGATAGAGACCCTGCGGCCGCAAGTGCCGCGACCGCGGCATTCGCGGCACTTATGACCGGATAACCGGATGTCAAACTCAATGAGTGGCAATGATCTAGAATTGTTTGCCCGCACGCGTTGAAACGAAAACCCGCATGGAATTGACGCGGCTAGCACACCAGACAATTCCCCCTAATTACATTCAAGCGAATTTGACAGGAGGCAAGAGCAATGCTGGGACGCAACCCACCCTCCAGCCTTGCGGACGACGAAGCGACGCCCAACACCGACATGTCGGACCTCCTTGTACCGCGCCCGTGTCTCCGCGAGCCGATCCCCGAAATCTGGGGCGCCGAGACCGGGTCAATACTTCAAACTTCCATCGGCACGGCAACATTTCAGAGATTTAGCCACCCGCATCGCCACTTTTGTGCGACTAATCCCGGCGACGCCTTCAAGCCGTGAATCTGGCAACGCTCCGCGCAGGTCAGGTGGTGGTAGCCATTTGGCATCAGAATCTCCTTGATTTAAACTGTCAAAGATTCATATCAACTCCTGACCTCAAGACAACATCTATGAGCCACAATCCTTTAAACCACAACATCGTAGTTTTGGACTTCAGAATTGAACGGGCGAAAGAAAAAGCGGACGAGTAGCGAGAAAAATCGCAAGTCCGATAAAATATGAATTATCAGTTTCTGAGGAGAATATCTCCAGTGATTTGCTGGTTCCAAATCTGAATCCAACTAAAATTAATGCTGCTGCCCTCCTATTTCGACCGAACAAGGTGTTTTTTCAACAGCATGACGCCCAAATTGCCCGGTTTACAGCGATTGATAGCGTTGGCTCAAGGCGATATTCTTGGCAATGAAACCAAGTCAAACCGTTCGTGCACCGCCTCGCACATTACCACGTTCCCATAACCCTAATAACACGGCTGAGGAAGTTATCGCGTTGATTCTGTGTTGTCTGATTCATACCATAGAGCGCAAGATAGCGCACTTTTGCCCGTGGATGCACAACCATACGAACATGTCGTGTCACCGAACGGCGGGGCGGGTCCCCGCAAATGACGGCCTGCAAACGCGACGCCCCATAGGTGGTTACCGCGGCAAGATGACGGATATTCGTAAGTTTACGGCGTATACGGTCGCCTTCCAGAGCAAAAGAAACCCCCGGCAAAAAAACACGGTCCAAAAATCCCTTCAAAATCGCCGGATAGCCAAAATTCCAGACTGGAAAAACGAAGATGAGACGATCCGCAGCCTGCAAGCGTTCGACATAGTTTTTAACCGGCAAAAGGTTCGGCCCAATCTCATGATAAGTACGCCTTTCCTCGGCTGTCAGCACCGGCTGAAAACCCTCGGCATAAAGGTCAATGATGTCGACTTCATGACCAGACGATTTGATCGCACCGCAGGTGGCATCGAATAGAGCGCGAGAAAAGCTCTCATGACAGGGATGAGCAAAAATAACCAGACTGCGCGTCATTGAGCCGCTTGTAATTTGGGATAATCATACATCTTTGAGAAGTTCCAATCGGGATTTTCCCAAGCAATCATCTTTCCAGGATTTAATAGACCCTTAGGATCTGCTTCCCGTTTAAAAGCCAGCTGACGAGCATCCACTGTTTGTCGACCGCCCTCTTCGAGCGTGTAACGATGCGGATTGAACACCATGGCCCCCAACTCTTCGTGGCGACGGATAATGTCATCTAACCGCGCCTCAGACGCGAACTTCACAAGGCTTAGACCAGCAAAAATAAGTTTGCCATTCTCGCGCAAGACTTCGAGATGCTGAATGACCTCTGGATAGAACTCGGCGCGAATTTTGTCGACCAAGACATCCGGGTCGGGCTCACCATACCGCACTTGCAAGTACGTAATCGAAGGATCCACTTTCAGCGCACGAAGCGTCGTATGGTTCCAACCATATTCGAAAACACGCCCCGGATGCCGCTCCCAGCTGTTTTGATCAGAACGATAAATGATCCGAGCATCCGATCGCCTCCCCATAAATGTTAAGAAACCCTCTACGGCGTGCGCCGCAATCATCGTCGAAACGAGGTGCGTATTTTCATCAACATAGGGTCTAACTCTCTGAAAATAAGCATGCGCCGTTGGTGCCTCAAATACCGTTGCTAACTTGATGAGAATACCGTCTTCACCGGCAAGATCACTCGCGAATTTCATCGCCGTTGGGAAATCATCAAATGCAACAAAAAAATCGACCCATTCATAAGCCGGAGCCAGTGGCATTTCTAATTCAGTGATAATACCATTTGTCCCATACGCATGAGAAACCCGCGCAAGTTCTTCCCCGCGGAACTCCAAAATCCGCGGTTCCTCTTCCATTGTCACAACACGCAAACGAATTATATTGCCGAGATCTCGTAACGCACCCCAGCGACACGATCCAACGCCCGCAGACCCGCCAGCAACAAAACCACCGATTGTCGCTGTCGCCCATGTGGAAGAATACATCCGAATTTCCTGTCTGGAATCTTGGATGCAATGCTCATCAAGATCTTTCAAGAGTACGCCGGGCTCGCAAACAACTCGACCCAGCCTCACTTCCTTGATGCTATCCATGCGGGTTAGTTGCATAACACAACCGCCTTCAAGGGGCATCGCCTGTGCATAATTACCAGTACCCGCACCACGCGTTGTTACTGGAACATTATACAGATAACAGGTGCGCAATACTTCTATAACTTCCGCTTCTGACTTCGGTGCGACAACAAAGTCAGCAACAACATGATCTAATCGCTCCTTCAGCACTGGAGAATACCAAAAGAAATCACGGCTCTTCGCTTTAATCGCGCTGTCACTTTCTTCCATGTCAAGGTGAGCAAGGGCTGACTTAGCTGCAGCAAAATCTGGCGTCATGGCGTCCTCATTTGTTCGTCTAGTTCACAATAATTCGGCAAGACCCGTTCAATCTGTCGCCCAGCCCGCAGAACGATCCGATCTGATTGCGGTCGCGAGAAGAGTTCGTTCCAGTTTCGTGCATTAAAGAGCAAGAGATCGGCGGCGGACCCGACTTCCAAAGAGGGCTCCTCAAAACCACATGCTGCCGCCGGATTGGTCAGAAACGCACGGCTCCAATCGCGGTCGGAGTGATCCAGGTGCCCTAGTCGTATAGCCTCACGCATAACTTCCAACATATCAAGATCGCCGTAAGCAAAAAATGGATCACGCGTATTGTCAGAAGCAAAAGAAACGCTAATCCCACGGTTTTTCATTTCATGAACTAAGGTAATGCCTCGGCTGCGAGGCGTAACTCCCGCTTGTCGATCTTGCAGGTACAGATTACACATGGGCAAAGAAACAATATGAATTCCCGCTCTCGCTACCTTATCGAGCGTATTGAGCGCTCTGGTGGATTCTTGCATTGATAATGAACAACAATGCCCCACCACAATGGAATTTTCAAACCTCATCTCACTCGCTGTCTCAGCAATTATCCGTAAGCACTCCGCCTCTGAATCAAGGGTTTCATCAGCGTGAAAATCAACCGCCAACTGCCGTTCTTGCGCCATGGCAAGAAAAGTGCGCAATCGATCTCGGAAATCTGGGATTGGATAAGCGACCATCCCCAGGACACCTCCCGATCGTGCGACTAAATCCGCCGTCTGAGAGAAACTTCCGTCGAAATCGATCGCGTCCACACCGATCAGACAGACCCCTTGGAGGTCAATCTTTCCGGCCCATTCTTGTCTTAACTCCGAAAATAATGGCCACGAAATCTGATCCTGCGGTGGTATTGAGTCAAGGTGAGTTCGGATGCTCTGCGTTCCATAGGCATAAGCACACCGCAGCGCAAACGTCATGCGCGCCTGCAGATCTAATGCCGACCAGTTACGTTGTCGATCAACGGTTACGACCTCAAGGGCACTTTCAAATCGACCATCAGGATTGGGTGCCCGGCCCCAGATATGGCCCTTGTCGAGGTGAGTGTGCATATCAACAAATGCGGGTATAAGAAGTGCCCGGTTCATATTGACCGGCTTCCCTCCCTCAACGGCAATCTTGCCATCTAGAATCGAAATATTTGTCTGAACGAGGTCTTCTTGGCAGTTTAGCAGCCAACCGGGTACCGTAACATTTTCGAGTCGGACATCATTGGCTTCAATTTTTCTGAAATCCATTAATGATCGCGCCTAACCGCGCTCTCATGCCAACTCCGCAATATTAGATGGCTAATGACACTGGTGATCGCGAAGATCACAACCCCCATCAATGAAATTAGAATCAGCGCCGCATATAAGCGCCCAAAGTTGAACCGATAAGAGGCTTCCAAGAGCGTAGCTGCAAGCCCCAAGCCCGCCCCAGAGCGTCCAATCACAAACTCGGCTACGACGGCCCCAATTAACGCTAGCCCACCAGCGATTTTCAAACCGCCGAGAAAGAACGGTAACGCAGACGGCATGTCTAGGTGGATCAATCGCTGGCCCCGCGTCGCACCATAAATTGTGAACAAATCGCGCAGATTATGGTCAGCCGACTTTAATCCAATGGTCGTATTTGATAGGATTGGAAAGAATGCAACGATCCAAGCACATAGGAGTGCTGCGATAAATGCACTATCAACGTAAATCTGCAGTAAGGGTGCAATCGCAATCACTGGCGTGACTTGTAGAATTACGGCGTAAGGAAAAAATGACATTTCCGCCCATTTAGACTGGGTAAAAGCAACGGCTAACAGACCGCCACCAATGATCGCCATTGCCAGTGCCAACAAAGTCAGACGACCCGTAACCAGCAATGCCGGCCATAATACCGCCCAGTCCTCAAATGTGGATTTCGCTACATGAAATGGGCCCGGCAAAATATAATGCGGAACCTCGCCAATCGTGACGTATAGATGCCAAGAAAGAATCGAAAGTACCAAGACTAACGATGGCAGAGTCCACTTCGCGATCCGAGTGACTAAGGCCCGTCTTTCCCGCTGCACCTCTTCTGGATCAACGGAATGGGAACCCATCGCCGTAGATTCAGTAGCCGTCATTCGCCGTGCTCCATCGCTTCCCGTAATGCATCAGAGGTCAATCGTGTGTAATTGGCATATTCAGTTGATGTAGAGAAGTTTTCGTCCCGTGGATAAGTAGGATTGATTTCAAGTTCACGCACGACTCGGCCTGGCCGTGCGGCCATCACCACGATTCGATCTGATAAAAAGACGCTCTCAAATACTGAATGGGTGACAAAAATCACAGTACAACCGATTTTTTTCTTTAGTTCAAGTAGATCATTGTCGAGTTTGAGCCGAGTAATCTCATCAAGAGCAGCAAAGGGTTCGTCCATCAGAATTAGGCGTGGCTTTGTTACCATCGCACGTGCAATTGACACGCGCATCTTCATGCCGCCAGATAGTTCCCTTGGATAAGCCTTCGAAAAATTCTCAAGGCCAACAAGTTCAAGAGCCTCGTGAATTTCGGCCTTTACGGAATTGAATGACTGCCCTTGCAACCTAAACGGCAACCATACATTCTTGGCCACAGTTGCCCACGGCATCAGAGTTGGTTCTTGGAAAACGATCCCAAGGTCATCTTCACTTTGACCCCCGGTCCAACGAATGACGCCGTTGGTTGGGTGCAGCAATCCCGCGATAAGCCGAATGGCTGTTGATTTTCCACAACCAGATGGGCCGAGAAGCGAGATAAACTCACCGACTTTAACGGTTAAATCCATCTCGCGTAATGCGACGATATCGCCAGAAAACGTCTTGCCTATACGACGCATCGTTAGGAGCGGCGGGCGATCATCAAGAGCTGGCTTTACTGATGACATCTGCGGCCCTAGGAGCGTCATTGGGGTGAAAAAAAGAAGATTAAAATAGGACGGGCTGAGCGGTTACCGCCCAGCCCTGATTGCTGTAATTCTTAATTGCTAGCCTTCAATTCCATGCCGACGCCGTTGTTAACAAACTCGGTCGTAAATGAGGCTTTCCAATCCAATCCGCTCGGGGTCACGCCGCTATCGACCATAAGCTGATAGAAATTCCCCACGACCTCATCCGTCATTGCGCCGATCCCCATTTCAAGGGTATCGCCGCTGTCGACAATGCCGTGCTCTCGCATCTTTTCCTTAGCGTAGTTGATCTTATCTTGGCTCATTTCGGGGTTCGCAGCCATAATCAATGCGTCTGCTCCCGCACTGTCGCCATAGAGATAGTTATACCAACCTTTGATTGATGCATCGACGAAGCATTGTACCTTCTCGCGGTCGTTCGCAATTGTATCGGCCATCGTTTCGATCGTTGTTGCATATGACGAATAGCCCGCATCGGCGATTAGAAATACGTTAGGTTCGAACCCACCTTCTTTAGTAATTAGATAGGGCTCTGACGAAAGATATCCTTGCATCCCTTTACGCTTGTCAGCCAGGAACGGCGCCGGATTAAAGGTGTAGGGTTCGCGTTGATCTTCGGTGAAGCCATGCGCCTTGATCATCCACTGGTAATAGGAATGGTAGCCGTTATCGCCGATTAACAGGGTGAGGTCCTTAAGCTCTTCCCACGTTTCTGCTTCGCCGGGATGGGCGACAATCACTTGCGGGTCTTTTTGAAAGATCGCTGCCACACTGACGACGGGGACATTTTCTTTGACCGCATTGAAACCTTGGAGTAGGTTACCGCCCATGTGAAAGTGGATTTTCCCAGCAGTGAGCAGGGCGCGATTGTTAACCTGCGGCCCTCCAGAAACAATTTCTACATCAAACCCGCAATCATTATGATACGTGTCGTCGGCTACGGATTGATAGAACCCGCCATGCTCAGCTTGCGCCAACCAATTTGTTCCAAAAACAACTTTTTCATGGTCGTCGCTTGCTAGTGCGGTACTAGCGGCAAGCACGGCAACCGAAGATAGTATATTCCTTACGTGCATTTCTTACTCCTTATATTTATTTCACGACTCGGGGACTAACCGATACACCAACTTATTTGATCATTGAGAATCAGTGCAAACTACCGGGCTGCACAGCCCGAACGAAATCCATTTATCTGTTTTAGCACCTTAGGCAAATTTGCCAAGTACTTCATTGCAGGTTTTTGTGCAATTTAACTTGGCTAAACTGCAAACTACCGCCAAACCTAAGTCGAAAAGGATCGAACTTTGGGATTTTTTGGGCAAATTTCGACTGAGAGCAATTGGTTGTGCTCTGCCCAAAACGCAATATTTGCAATATTCGCTACAGAAGATGCAAAAGGAACCCCTTATCAGCCAGAACAAAAAACATCGCCGTTGGGGCGCCTGGAATAATCTTCTGGGTCAGATCGATGATTTGACCACCGCAAAACCCGAAATCGTCAGGCAACTACTCACTGACCTTGTGTTGCCTCCGATTGATCGCATCCGCCTATTTGCTTCGCAAGCCGGTGCGCAAGAAATGGTCAGAGAGATTGCTATTCCCTCCACTAAGATGGATCGAGCCACGTTGACACGAAAGGGATTGCGCGAAATCGACGACCTGGAAATCGCCGTTGCCCTGACCTTGCAGGAAGACGGTACTACCATCAGCTTTGGCGTTGCAAGCGAACCAGCCCTGCTGGGGCGGCTGAGAGAGGTCGCAGGACAGATGGAAAGCGACGGTGGTCCGCTCTTGAAGGCTCGGCGGAAGTCGATGAGGCTATATCGGCGGCAAGCGCAAGAACATGCGCAACAGGAAGCTGGCATGAAGCAGGG
>JAPORY010000040.1 GCA_026709985.1 Aestuariivita sp.
ATGTGTTAGGCCTGCCGCCAGCGTTCGTTCTGAGCCAGGATCAAACTCTCAAGTTGAAAGACTGTTACCAGTCTAACCTTGACGTCCGAACCTCTGCACATCCACTGATCCATAACAGAATCAGTGACCATTCTGTTTGATGTGATGTTGGTTTTTTTCAAACCAGCAACCAACTCAAACAGTGAAGCTGACACTCATATTATCGCCCGAAGGCTAATGAGCCGATATGCAAAGTCCGATCCATCGCAAGAACCTGACCACCCACATATCTCTTCAATCTACCTGCATTTCAAAGAACAAAAGACAGCCACACAAAGATGGTACCATAAATATGGCACCGACCGTGAACCTGCCCATTATCATCTGTGGTCTGCCCGCAACGAAGTCAAGCCTGTCTTTAGCGCGACTGATCGCTTCGGCATTCCAGCAGAACAGTAGCGCACCAATAGCGATAGGGGAAACCGTCTGCAACCCCAAAATGCAAAAAAAAGCAATATTTTAGAAAAAAATTCAAAAGCCTGAATCACTGCCAATCTATTTGCGGCAGCGCAATTCACAGACTAATCTTTGTCGCAATGATCTGATATCTTTCCCCGACCTACTCAATTGATCGCATAATTTATGCGATCTACTGAAGTTCGGGCAGCATCAACGCAGAAAAGTCATCAACCTGACGGCTTTGCTCTGAATTGATACCATTCGAAGAGAACTTGGCTTCGAACATTCGTGGCACTGCCGTGATTCTGGCTGGCTTTGGCACCGTGTCGCATTTCGGTACGTTTAAAAGTGCCTAAACCAAAAGCTGTATCGAATTAACCCGATAATTCTGCGAGCTTAATCTTTGTTTCGGCAGTCGCGAGTTCCCCGCCAGTCAGGATATAGCTCGCTCGGCTCGGACTTCTAGCAAGTTCTGCCGAGAGTCACGCCCGCAGGCGATGGCAACTAGATGCACTGGTTCTTTTCGATTGAGATATTTTTCGGCATAACCTCGATCTCGCATCTGCTGTAAGGCAGCCTTGAGCGCGACGTCGGCGCCTTTTGCGTTTTCGAACATCTTGAATTCGAGCACAAATACTTGTCCTCCCGTCTGCACAACCATGTCGGCTCGACCATGACTCGAAGACTCCTCTGCGCATACATCGACGTCAACAGCGCGAAAACACATATGCAGTAGGCTTGCGTACCACGCCTCGTAGCGCGCTAGATCAGAATTATTCCATTGATATGGAATACTTGCCAGCCAAGCACGAAACTGACTAGCAAAAGCATCAAAATTCTGGGTCTCAAGATAAGTTTGGAGATTCTTGGCCTCTTCAAGAGGAACGCGATCCCGTGTGTCAAGGTGTGCCAATAATTCATCATTTAGACTGAGTTGAACTTCTCGATTGGGATAGTCCAATCGATAAAATATCCGATGCGCTTCCCGCTGTTCTTCGACAATCGTTAAGTAACCACTCTGGAACAATAAGGCCTCAGCACTAATTTCGTCCACGTCAAACTTTGAGACTAGCGATCTATCCGCCAATCGATTCTCCAACTCCCTTAGCCCGACAGATTTCTTCTTCAGCGTTTCGAAAAGGAATGTGGGCGAGCCCGTTTCAAACCAGTAGGGACGAAACTCGCGATTGTCGAACAACAAGAGCACGTCGAAGGGATTATAAAGCTGCGCTTCCCCACGCCAATTGTAGCCATTATACCATCTTCGAATCGCGTCCCGATCCAACCCTTCCAACTCGGAGTGAAACACTGTGTCGATGTCGGTATCGGTGTAGCCGCAGATGGTAGCAAAGCGAGGATCCAGACTGATATCCTTGAGATTGTTTAACCCCGAGAATAGGCTGACTCTTGAAAACATGCTAACGCCGGTGACGAAGACAAATCGGACATGTTCGGCACTGCCCTTAATGATGCCATAAAAGCCCCGCAGGTAGTCTCGGTTTGCCTTTGCCAATTCCTTATCACCGAGCGCGTCAAGAATTGGCTTGTCATACTCGTCGACTAAAATAACAACTCGTTGTCCCGTTTTGCGATGCAAGTGATAGAGAAGAGTTTGTAACCGTTCAGGGGGTGCCCCCGACGTGCGACTGGATTTTAGCCCAGCAGCGTGTTCAATGAGATCAAGCTGATTATTGATATTATGAGCAATATCATCGTGCGTATCGTACTTCCCGTCAAAGCTCAGCCGAACGACTGGATGGGTAGTCGACCAGTCCCAGTGCTCATATATGCTTAGGCCTCTGAACAGCTTCTCCTGCCCTGCGAATAAAGCCTTGATTGTATCCACTAGAAGGCTCTTGCCAAACCTTCGAGGCCGGGAGAGGAAATAATGGCGCCCGTCGTCGACAAGGCGCCTGATGATAGGTGTTTTGTCGACGTAGTAGAAATTCTCACTCCGAATTGTTTCGAAGTCTTGGATTCCAATTGGTAGCCGTTGATGGGTCATGAAATTCTTAAAAGGAGGTAATCCAAAGAAACACCTGTTTCGCGATACCCCAGAATTTGGATTGTTGCAAATGGCGGCAGTTAACGTCAGGCGTTGTTTTGTAGTGCCTGCGCCGATAAGAAGCCCACCCCGCCAGCCACGACCGCTGATTCAGATCAGCAAACCATCGCCAGCAACATTCTATTGACAGTAGCCGGAAGTTCAACTGCGGAAACCGCGAACTGTTCGGAAAGCGGTTGCATCTCAGTTAATAAAACCCTGCCGTGGCATCCCAAAACCTTTGGGCGCAACTCTCGCAGGACGGTTCCGCTGGGATTTCTCTGCGGACTTCAAATCAGCTTCCTTGACGGACAATTTAGGTTTCCGTCACCGCTCTACCGAAGCGAGTATTTTGAGACTAACGATATTGGCCCCTCTCCGAACCCATCAGAATTAACCACCACGTTGGAAAAGACGCTCGTAAGCGAGCCCTCTTCTGCACCAAACCCGCCACTTCTAACTGTTTTGTGTTAACGTCACCAGATAGAGCCTGAGAAAAACTGCTTTTGCGCAAGTCGGCGTCAGAACGCCCGCAAAGCCGAATTAATCGTCACGACAGTCAGTTCAATGGCAGATGCGCATCGGTGCTGATGAGATTGAGGGTTGCTTGTCTGCTATTAGCGCGAGGGAACTGCGAATCGCCGCGCTTTGCTCGGCAATCACACTGTGTCACCTAAATCTTCGCTCAGATTTTAAAGCTTACTAACTTACCGAGCCAAATAACGCTGCACCCATTTCGACCGAAGCGCCAAAAGTATCAGAACAATTCCCATATAAATTAACGGCTCTAACTGAATGCCCTTAACAAGCCAAACAAAATGTAACGCGCCAAGAATTGCCGCTGGATAGGCAAGCTTGTGCAGTTTTCGCCAGCGCGGACCAAGCCAGCGCACCGCCGCATTATTTGAGGTTAGGGCTAGCGGCAACAACAACAGGAAGCCGCCCATTCCAATTGTTATGTAAGGCCGTTTGATAATATCTGCCCAAATCTGCGATAGAATTTGGACGTCAAGTACTAACCATACCAAGAGATGCAAAAGGACGTAAATAAACGCCATAACGCCGAGAGCCCGACGAAACTTCTGAAAATTAACCCCAGAAAAACGCCGCAGGGGCGTAACAACCAGTGTGGCTATCAAGAGTTGCAATGCCAATTTCCCGAGTTCATGTTCGAGGCGTTCAATCGGCTCTACCCCGAGACCGCCCGTTAGGCCCAGATAGAGCCACCACGGTGCGGGAATCGAGAAAGCTACGTAAACGACCCAAGCAGGAATTCGGCGCAAACCTACGTTTAAGCGGTCGACGAGCATGTCAGTAATGCTTAGTTAGATCCATGCCCTCATAGAGGCTTGCGACCTCCTCTTCGTAGCCATTGAACATCAAAGTCGGTTGTCGACGCGCAAAGAGGCCTTGACCAACTTTCCGCTCTGTCGCTTGGCTCCATCGCGGATGGTCGACCCCAGGGTTCACATTGGAGTAGAAGCCATATTCACGCGGTTGCAGCCGATTCCAACTGGTGGGCGGCTGCATCGTCGTCGCTGTGATTTTGACGATCGACTTAATTGACTTAAAACCATACTTCCAAGGAACAACCAAACGGATCGGCGCACCGTTTTGATTAGGAATTGTTTTTCCGTACAGACCCGTTGCAAGAATTGTCAGAGGGTGCATTGCCTCGTCGAGTCGCAAGCCTTCGACATAGGGCCATTCTATCGTCGGAAAACGCTGACCTCGCATTTCTTCTGGACGATAAAGTGTCTCAAACGCGATGTATTTTGCCTCAGGTTGAACACCCGCCATCTGCAATAAGTCGGCTAGCTCAAAACCACTCCACGGAATCACCATCGACCACGCTTCTACACAGCGGAACCGATATATGCGCTCCTCAATAGTTACCGCCGCTAGAATATCTTCCATCGAATAGGTGCCCGGTCGATCAACTAGACCATCTATTTCGATTGCCCATGGACTTGTCGTTAAATTCTCTGCGTAGCGCTTCGGGTCTCCCTTATCAGTGCCGAATTCATAAAAGTTATTGTAGCTTGTAATGTCTTCCCAAGAATTTGGCTCAAGTTCCGACGCCGATGCTGACCCCGCAATGGCGCCAACCCCGATACCGGCGAGGCCAGACAATAGCTGACGTCTATTCAGCCACAGCACCTCGGCCGTGACTTCCTCCGAAGTCAGGTTATTCTTCCAACGATGTGCCATAACGAACTCCTCTCCAATAACTCATAACGCGTTACGCGATCTTTCTGCACCGACCACCGCATGATTCAACACAATTGACCCACTACAAGAAAAAATACAGTTTGCCAAGTACGCCGGTGCCGAGGCAAGAAGCCAGAAACTCCTATATCGCGCCCTTAGCCGCTCTCTGATCAAACTACCACCCACCGTTAGGCTTCAATAAGCGGTGTGAGTTTTCGTCCTTATCTGTCGGCAAATAACACGCCGTCTGGTCGACCCATGGTCGTCAAGCATGCCCTTAACTCTGCAATCAATTCGCAAACATAATTAGCGCCTTTCCCACTAACTCAGTGAATAACGCGGTCTTGTTTCAATTCTCGCTGCGATGTAACCAAGTGACCCGCGACACTCAACCCAGAGTCGACGGACTGAACTTTAACATTGTCGCCATCAGAGATACCGCCAGCCAGTAACATCTTTGCCAACGGATCTTGCAGGGTTTTTTGAATGACCCGCTTTAACGGTCGAGCGCCAAACACCGGGTCATAACCCTCATCGGCCAGCCACTTTCGAGCGTCATCGTCCAGTTCTACCACAATTTGTCGGTTCGCTAAGCGGCGCTCTAGATGTCCGAGTTGAATTTTGACAATGCCGTCCATATCACCGCGGGAGAGCCGATCAAAAATGATTGTCTCATCTAGACGATTCAGAAACTCCGGTCGGAAATGGGCGCGAACCGCTGCCAATACCGCCGCGTGGGCTTCCTTCGTGTCAGCAGCCTCCGGCAAGCTACTAAGCGCTTGAGCACCTAGATTCGAGGTCAAGACGATCAAAGTTTGCTTGAAGTCTACGGTGCGTCCGTGACTGTCCGTGAGGATCCCATCCTCCAAGACCTGCAAGAGCACATTAAAGACATCGGGATGCGCCTTTTCGACTTCGTCAAAAAGCACAACTTGATAAGGTCGGCGTCTTACCGCTTCCGTCAGTACCCCGCCTTGATCATAACCAACATAGCCAGGCGGGGCACCGATCAGTCGAGCGACCGAGTGCTTTTCCATAAATTCCGACATGTCAATTCTGACCATCGCGCTATCGTTATCGAATAAAAATTCGGCCACTGCCTTGGTTAATTCGGTTTTTCCAACCCCTGTCGGGCCTAGAAACAAAAAAGAGCCGAGCGGGCGATTCTCATCGTTCAGACCGGCTCGAGCCCGCCGCACAGCATCTGCCACAGCTTGGACAGCAGCGTTTTGACCAATCACTCGACGCCGAAGTTCGTCCTCCATGCGCAGCAATTTTTCCCGTTCACCTTCAAGCATTCTGGCCGTCGGTATTCCCGTCCATCGCTCAACAACGGCCGCAATTTGCTCGGGCGTTACCGCTTCTTCTACCATCATGCCATCTTGACGATCCTCAGCCTTTGCTAACTGCTTCTCAAGTTGCGGAATGATACCGTAGCTCAATTCACCGGCCCTAGCCAAGTTACTTTCTCTCGTAGCAATTTCTAACTCAGCGCGCGCCCGATCCATTTGCTCCTTGATTTCACGTGCGGAAGCAAGCTTATCGCGTTCCAACTGCCATTTGGCAGTTAGTTCCGCTGATTCCTGCTGCAAACCGGCAAGATCCTTTGAGAGCTTTTCCAGTCGGTCCTTCGATGCTTGATCCTCTTCTAGCTTGAGTGCCTCCACCTCAATTTGCAGCTGTAAGATCTGCCGATCGAGTTGATCTAGATCTTCCGGTTTCGAATCGACCGCCATTCGTAATCGGCTTGCCGCCTCGTCCATCAGGTCAATCGCCTTGTCGGGTAAGAATCGATCCGTAATGTATCGTTGCGACAAGGCGGCAGCCGTCACCAGCGCCGAGTCGGAGATTCTAACGCCGTGATGTAATTCATACTTTTCCTTCAGTCCGCGTAGAATCGATATCGACTCTTCGACTGTCGGCTCGGCAATGATTACAGGTTGAAATCGCCTTGCCAGTGCGGCGTCTTTTTCAACGTACTGTCGATATTCATCAAGAGTTGTTGCACCGATACAGTGCAGTTCGCCTCGCGCTAAGGCCGGTTTGATGAGGTTAGCAGCATCCATCGCCCCATCGGTTTTTCCGGCACCAACAAGGGTGTGCATTTCGTCAATAAAGAGTATGATTTCACCAGCAGCTGCGGTGATCTCAGCTAAGACCGCTTTGAGGCGTTCCTCAAATTCACCACGGTATTTTGAACCTGCGATTAAGCTTCCCATGTCCAGAGCCAAGAGCCTCTTGTTGCGTAACGACTCAGGAACGTCACCATTTACAATACGCAGGGCCATACCCTCGGCAATCGCCGTTTTTCCAACTCCGGGTTCTCCGATTAATACGGGATTATTTTTGGTGCGACGGCTCAGAACTTGCATGGAGCGTCGGATTTCCTCATCGCGACCAATGATTGGGTCGATTTTGCCATCGCGCGCAATTTCTGTCAGATCCCGCGCGTATTTCTTTAGCGCGTCATAGCCAGCCTCCGCGTTCTCGGTGTCTGCGGTGCGGCCGTTGCGAAGGGCTTTTATCGCTTCTTCGATTTTTTGCGGCGTCACATTTCCCGCGGCAAGGGCGTCTTTTGCCTTTGACGCAACAAGGCAAAGGGCCATCAGAACGCGCTCGACAGGGACGTAATTGTCACCCGCCTTCTTTGCGATTGTTTCAGACTCTGCAAGGACACGGGCAGTTTGTCCGTCAAGGTAGACCTGCACATCGCTTCCAGAAACCGTCGGTTGCTTCTTTAGAACGTTTTCGACGTATTCCGTAACAACTGTTGCGTCACCGCCTGCGGCTTTAATCAAATTGCAAACAAGACCTTGATCGTCATCCAGCATTGCCTGCAGCAGATGTTCGGGCAGCAATCGCTGGTGACTTTCGCGAAGTGCCAGCGTCTGCGCCGCCTGTACAAAACCACGGGCTCGTTCGGTAAATTTATTCAAATCCATGTTTGTTTCCTTTCAAAAAGCACCATCGTTGAAGACAGAGCCCGCAGTGCGGCACTCGTCAGTGATAGCCTTACTGCTCAATTTGGGTACCAATCGAAGTTTCTTCAAGAGAAACCGACCGCGTTGAGCGTCTCTGAACAAGACCTAGTATCCCGAAAATATCAAATTGTGGGTTACTCGTATCCAGTTCACTGAACAACGAGCACGATGTAATCCGTGCCGTATGGGCAATCATCGCGATTATTTCGATTTCAGATCTGGGGGACAGATATGAGGATATTTGGGCCTGACGGTTGGTGGCAGAAAGCGTTACCAGGTTACCCTTACCGAAGACGAACGGACGCAACTCCAAGACCTAGTTGATCGTGGTAAGGGCTCTAAGGAGCGTCGCAAGCGAGCCCATATTTTATTGTTAGCCGATACCGGCCGTGACCGTGGTGGTCGCCTTGATACCGACATTGCGGATGCGTTGGGCGTTAACGTGACAACGGTAGAGCGGGTTCGCAAGCCCTGTGTGATGGCGGGCCTCGAAGCCGCGTTGAACCGCAAGCCGCAACCGAAGCCGCCGCGACGATTGCTTGACGGTGACGGCGAGGCCACCTTGACCATGTTGGCGTGTTCACAACCGCCAGCGGGTCAGGCCAGTTGGACACTGGCGTTGCTTGGCGATCGGTTGGTTGAACTCAACGTGGTCGATGCGATTTCGAAGGAAACCGTCCGGCGCACGTTAAAAAAAACTACATCAAACCGTGGTTGAAGCAGATTTGGTGCCTGCCGCCCAAGGCTAATGCGGATTTCGTCTATGCGATGGAAGACGTACTGTCGGTATACCAACGGGATTTTGCCGCCGACACGGTCCTGGTCTGTATGGATGAGACCTCGAAGCAACAAACGAAGGCAACTCGAACGCCGCTCGCCGTGCGTTCTGGACAGCCGGCAATAGATGACGTTGAATACGAGCGGAACGGTACTGCCAATCGGTTTATGGTTTGCGCACCCCTTGCCGGCTGGCGGCAGGTGAAAGTTACGGACCGGCGAACGCGTCAGGATTTTGCCGAGTTGTTGAAAGATCTGGTGGATGATTACTTTCCGAATAAAAAGATTGTCTTGGTTATGGATAATCTCAATACCCACAAACTCTCGGTCTTGTATGATCGCTATGAACCGGCGGAGGCGGCTCGCATTGCCCGACAAATTGCGGTACACTAGACGCCGAAACCTGGCTCTTGGTTGCACATCGCCGAGACCGAAATCAATG
>JAPORY010000048.1 GCA_026709985.1 Aestuariivita sp.
GATTGGACTTCGGACGATTGGAGGTTTCCGAGCGAACGCCCTTTTGAGTTAGGGGGGGGGGTATCGGTCATTGTGGAACTCATAAAAAGGATTGACAGGTCAGTGTTAGGTGCTATCGACAGCGTTATTCTGCACGATGGTCGGCATGGCGAAGGCCGTGAACTAAACAACCCTGCTTTGGCCCAGTACTCGGTTTCGCACGCGTCTGCGTTCGTGAGGGTCGTCACCGCCACTCAATTTTGCAAGTAAGCGTCATGAACTATTGTTTTTTCAAGTAAATCTGCAAAAGTCATTATATTAATTTGATATAGTCATAATCAAATTAGATAGGCAAACCAACCTCAAAATTTTATTCGTCGAAAAATAGGTCAATCTGTCAATCAGGCCATTTATGGTGTCCAACAATTAGTGCATAGAGAGTTGGTCAATTTCGAACTGATACCTGTTTTCAGCATTCGGTGGGTTCATCGCAACAACCCTTTAGAAAAGATCGCTACTTCGTGATTATCCGACCCGCAAGCAGTATGACTGTAAAACAATACTCCTTGCGAACCAATGACATTGACCTTTCCCACCTCTGCGGATTCACCGGACATCCAGCGGAGAAACTGAAGGCGGGTGTGGTTCCCAGATGGTGCGGGGCGAATTCTTTAAGTTATTGATATTGCGTGATAATTTTTTTTCGGATTTTACTAATCACGCAAGCTTCGCCTCATTTTGCGAAAATTCTCCCTGTCGAGCCAAATGTTTCCCGATCTGGCACTTTTCGCCGCTGCTATTTGTTTGTCTTGAGAGAGTGGTCAGAGTGTTCCGCCAACCGTAAGAAATGTCTCCAATTGGAGACGAAGGAACACTCTGATAGACATTATGAAAACAATTTTGCCCTGCGTACGAAAGCTTGACGCGGATGCTGACAACGGTTAATGGATTGGGGGAGGTGCAATCCCATGCAAACCCAAACCTATTCCGACTGGGCAACAATTTGACCGTCGGATGCGCACGCTGACATCAGATACTGAGGCAATCCATGGTGCTTGGCATTGAGCCTGAGATCTCTAGCTGTTCAGTGGTAATGCTGGGCGACTTCAATCCAGCGATCGTTCATCCCTCATGGCTCCACGCGACTGGTGTCGAAAGCAACATTTCAGAGGCGATCACGGACATTCAGGTTGTCATTCGAGAAATCTCGTCATTCCGCATCGACACACGGACATACACTGTGATGCCAGACAGCTTTACCCTGGAGACTAGTACGGCACCTTGGGTCACCGTCGCGGACATCACTAGGCAGATCTTTGAAGAACTGCTTGTTCATACCCCTATACGTGAGTTCGGATCAGAGATGGAACCTGACGATCGATCCAAGATCGGCGGTCTGCAAAGCCTCACAATGCGTCGACAAAAGCGCCTTGATGCGGCTTTCCTCATCACAAACGCGAAGATCGAGCCATCTGTCAGACTATCCGGGAACAGAGGAATTTTCATGGAAGTGAACCACCATCATAAACTATTGGACTACGATCAGGGCGACGGTGCCCGGCTGGCCGTCAAGACTTTAGTGAACTCCTTTGAGTCCCGCATTTCTGAGGCTGACTCAATCATCAATTCAGTCAAGGAACTTTCTTGACATGGTGCTTCACTCTCTGACAAAGCAAGACACTTTCAGCAGCAGGCACCAGGAGTCCGTATACTCTGACCAAAGGACTGCAGACAGGGATGCGACGGTAAGCTACATAAAGCGCTATATAAAGGGCTACTATCAACGTATGTCGAGTTGCTTGGAAGACGTTGAGACGCATAATATGGCAAGCGATGAGTCTAAGAGCGTTGCCGACTATCGTGCCTCCAACAATCCAAACATGAAGCTCCAACTGATCGATAATTTGGTCGCGTCTATACAATTTCGTGCGCCTAGGAAAACGCCCTTGAATTCGGGAGTGCGGTCCTTGAATCCGCTGATGGAGTGGGAGGGCAGCGTGGAAGGCATAGAAGGCGATGAGTTCGTTGCGCGGCTTTGCAATGTGACCACAGGCGAACTCCTGCCAACTGAGGAAGCAAGGTTTCCTGTTTCAGATCTGAGTGACACTCAGCGTGCGAACCTCGAAGTAGGCGCTATCTTCCGGTGGGTGATAGGTCTGCAAAGACTTCCGAACGGAAACAAGCAGAGAGTGTCCGAGGTGTTTTTTCGAAGGCTTCCTGCACATTCGGAAAAGGAGATAAATGCGACCGTAGAGAGTATTGGGATACAGTTGGATGCCCAGGAATGGGATGACGCCCCCTCAAGATGATGTGGTCGAGATCAGCGTCTTCGGTCCGGGTTACGGTGAGTCCATTCTCATTCATGTTGGGTCGAGGCGGTGGATAGTGATCGACTCCTGTCTGGTGGATGATCGACGGACGCCAGCCCCACTAAAGTATATGTCGGAACTGGGCCTTGACGCCTCCGCCGATGTTTGTGCAGTCGTTGCGACGCACTGGCATGACGATCACATAAAGGGTCTGAGCACGATCTTGCACGCATGCACAGACGCAGACTTTTGGTACTCGGCAGCACTGACGAAAGGCGAGTTTCTTGCATTTCTGGCGGTGCATGACAAACAACCAGCCAACAAAGCTGGATCGCGGGGAGACGGAGATGCTGAAATGCATCAAGCTGATGAACGCGACTGGCAGAAGGACGAAGCGACTTCTTGAGAATACACTCGTCGCCGAGTGGCCGGCTGCTAGGCTTGCCCATGGTCACGCAAGTCGTCTTTTGGCCCTATCACCATCTAGCAAGCAGTTCGAACAGTTCCTTCGAATGATAGGAGCCGAACCCCACGCGCTTCCGCTGAAAGCAAAGAAAATGCTGACGGCTGGGAGAAACGACCTTTCGATAGCTTCAGTGCTTGAAGTCGGTGACTTGTCCATATTGCTAGGAGCAGATCTTGAGCATCACCATGACCCAGAACTTGGTTGGGCAGCAGTGATCCACAACCTTAGTGGAAAGGGACCGAAGTCGGCCGCAATCAAGATTCCGCATCATGGCTCAGTAGGTTCTCATCATGACAAGGTATGGTCTGAACTGCTGTGCAAGGATGTTGTCTCCGTAGTCACTCCATGGAGCTTGGCTGGGAAGAGACTTCCCACGGAAGCGGACAAGGCACGAATTTCAGGCCTTTCAAAAGAGGCATATATCACGGCTAAGAAGCCGCAATCCCTAAAGAAGCGCTACTCAAAGGCAGTAACTAAACACATCCGCTCAACGAGAGTGGAGATTGTGAGTTCAGTTTTTCGTTGTGGTCATGTTCGCATTCGCTTTCCAAAGGCCGACTTGGGTAAACAGGAAGTCAAACTCTTCAACGGTGCGGCAAGGTACTGAACTGAAGGCTTATGTTGCGGATATTTTGTAATTCGATCGGGTCACCCAACTCATCAGGAAATTCGCCCGAATGTGATCGCAGTCGCCGGTTCGCCAATAATACATTTTGGTCGGAGTGGCGAGATTCGAACTCACGACCCCTGCCTCCCGAAGGCAGTGCTCTACCAAGCTGAGCTACACTCCGAAAGTTTCATTCTATAGCTTCTAATTGCGAAAAACAAAGAAAAATTGCCCAAATATCAATCGCGCTTGCTATTTTCTAATCTCGAAAGGATTGCGTCACCCATCTCTGTTGTTGATACCGGAACTTGATCGTCGGCCTGAGCAAGATCCGCAGTGCGAATGCCATCTGCCAACGCACTTTCGACGGCACTTTCCAGCCGATCAGCCTCCGTCCCAAGGTCAAAAGAATAACGGAGTGCCATTGCAAAACTCAAAATGCACGCTGACGGATTGGCAATCCCTCGGTTGGCAATATCTGGCGCAGATCCATGGACGGGTTCGTAGAGCGCCTGTGGACGGCCATTTTTTCTCAGCGCTCCCAAGCTTGCGGACGGCAACATCCCCAGTGATCCGGTGAGCATGGCCGCAAGGTCTGATAATATATCGCCGAAAAGGTTATCGGTGACAATGACGTCAAACTGCTTCGGGTCGCGTGTTAACTGCATCGCGCCGGCGTCCGCATACATGTGACTGAGCGCGACTGACGGATATTCTGCTCCCACCCGAGTAACGACCTCGCGCCATAGAACTCCTGACTCCATCACATTGGCCTTCTCCATTGAGCATAGTCGGCACGCTCGGTGCATCGCTAGGTCGAATGCTGTTCGCGCAACCCGCTCTATTTCACTCTCCGTATAGCGTTGCGTATTGATCCCAACCCGCTCATTGCCCTCGGTGAAGATGCCTCGAGGCTCGCCGAAATAAACACCTGAGGTGAGTTCACGAACAATGAGAATATCAAGACCAGATACCACCTCCTTCTTGAGCGATGAGAAGTCAGCTAAAGAATCAAAGCACTGTGCCGGACGCAAATTCGCGAACAAATCGAGCTCCTTGCGAAGCTTTAGTAGCCCGCGTTCAGGTCTTAAGCTAAAATCCAGCTTCTCATACTTTTCTCCCCCAACCGCCCCTAAGAGTACAGCATCAGCGAGACGTGCTTTCTCAAGAGTTTCATCGCTTAAAGGCGTGCCGTGAACGTCATAAGCTGCCCCGCCGACGAGATCTTCGATAACTTCTAAATCGATAATATGCTCGCTTTGAAACCACGAAATGACGCGACGAACTTCCGTCATCACCTCGAGCCCAATACCATCGCCAGGAAGAATAAGCAGGGTGGGACTCGGCATTTTTCGCGTTTCTCCGATCTGTCCGAATGACCGCCAGTCAGCGCTCACTTTCGTGAGTCAATAAAACCAAGCAAACGAGCCACGACCAACGAACTATGTTCTAATCGCTTGACCACGGTCGTGTGGTCTGATTCTGACGGGTTAAGTTGCCAAGTCTCAACCGCTGCTTGAACTCAGTTACACTGATTTTATCGGCGAGGTTCATCAATTCGCCGTGGCACGCATTGCTCCCATTTTGAACCACGTTGTATATTGGCAACTGCTGACTCAGATCCAAGGCTGCTCCAAAGCAAGTTTGCTCTCGAAACTGTCGATTACCTCAGCTTTCTCCAATGTCAGCCCGATGTCGTCTAGCCCATGAAGAAGGCAATGCTTCTTGAACGGATCGAGTTCAAAAGAAAAAGTTTTGCCGTCGGCTGTGGTAACCGACTGATCGGCCAGATCGACGATTATGCGCGCATTTGATCCCTTTTCAGCGTCCTTCGTCAATATAGCGACGGCGTCAGCGGGCAACTGAATCGGCAATATCCCGTTCTTAAAGCAATTATTATAGAATATATCGGCAAAACTGCTGGAGATGACACACTTGATGCCATAATCAAGTAAAGCCCAAGGCGCATGCTCTCGTGATGAACCGCAGCCGAAGTTCTCGCCAGTGACCAAGATGCTACAGCCTTGGTAGCGCGGCTGATTCAAGACAAAATCAGCAATTTCCTGGCCATCTTCATCGTATCGCATATCGGCAAATAAGTGAACACCAAGGCCGGAGCGTTTGATCGTTTTGAGAAACTGTTTCGGGATAATCATATCGGTATCAACATTAACCAAGGGTAGCGGGGCAGCGATTCCCGTGAGCGTCGTAAATTTCTTCACGTCATCATCTCCCGCACGTCGGTCAGCGTGCCAGTTATTGCGGCGGCTGCCGCCATTGCTGGACTCATGAGGTGAGTCCGACCGCCTCGACCTTGTCGGCCCTCAAAGTTTCGGTTTGAGGTGGCGGCGCAGCGCTCTCCAGGAGCGAGTTGATCGGGGTTCATCGCCAGACACATTGAGCAACCCGCGTGACGCCATTCAAAGCCCGCAGTTCGAAAAATATCGGCCAAGCCCTCTTCTTCTGCTTGCGCACGCACCAAACCTGAACCAGGTACGACCATGGCACGCAAACCTGATTTAACTTTTTTCCCGCGCAAAACTTTTGCAGCCGCTCGTAAATCTTCGATTCTACCGTTTGTACATGAACCGATAAATACCGTATCAATCTTGACGTCTGCGAGTTTGGTACCAGGCGTCAGTCCCATGTATTCCAGCGATCGTGTAACGGCATCGACCTTACCGCCAACGAAGTTATTCGGGGAGGGAACAACATCGGTGATCGCCAAAACATCTTCGGGAGAAGTTCCCCAGGTTACGACTGGCGCGATCTCCTCCCCACGAATTGTCACAATTTTATCCCACTCAGCATCCGCATCCGAGTAAAGCGTTCTCCAATAGGTCAGCGCCGACTCCCACAGTGCTCCTTTGGGGGCATGTGGGCGTCCCCGCACATAGTCAAAAGTCGTATCATCAGGTGCGATTAATCCTGCTCGCGCGCCCCCTTCAATCGCCATATTGCAAACTGTCATGCGTCCTTCCATGGACAAGTTTTGGATGACGCTGCCACAATATTCGATGACATAACCGGTACCGCCAGCGGTACCCGTGTTGCCGATGATCGAGAGCGTGACATCTTTTGCGGTCACCCCTTCGGCGAGTTTGCCAGTGATCTCAACCTTCATGTTCTTCGATTTCTTTTGAATCAAGGTTTGAGTCGCTAAGACATGCTCAACCTCTGATGTCCCAATCCCGTGCGCAAGGGCGCCAAATGCACCATGAGTCGATGTATGCGAGTCACCGCATACGACGGTCATACCCGGCAGAGTCCATCCCTGCTCAGGTCCAACAATATGAACAATGCCCTGACGAACATCGGATACCGGATAGTAGTTGATTCCAAAGTCCCGAGCATTTCGATCAAGTTCAGCAACTTGTATTGCACTGTCCTCAGTCATGTTCTTCGGGTCTTCACGCCCGTCAGTAGTCGGCACATTATGGTCGGGAACGGCGATCGTTTTCTCTGGTGCTCGTACGCGGCGGTTTGCCAAGCGCAAGCCTTCAAATGCTTGCGGACTCGTGACTTCATGCACGAGATGTCGGTCCACATACAGTAAGCAGGTGCCGTCGGGTGCTGAATGAGCAACATGGGCGTCCCAAATTCTATCATACAGTGTTTTTGGTGCCATTAGCGGGATCCTTAAAGGTCGAAAGTTGAGACATAGCGGCATTCACGCCCGAAGAAATTGATCGAATTGAAGTTTCCTGTTGTGGTTATCTTGTTTCCAGACCTCTTCTCGGCCAACTGGAGGGGAACGTGAATTTCAAGATTCTTGGCGGTACAAAGTCCGCTGACTAGTGCGATTACCGCTGCAACCAAATTGTTCTCCGCCAGAAAATGGCAGTCTGTAATTCTCCCCGCAATTTCCATTAGCGCAAAAGACGGCATCAGGAAAACGGAACTGCTCCATGGCCTCAAGCGGACGACGTACCACTAGGGGCTGCTTTATCAGTCATAACAAGCGATACCAAGTAATTTACTGCACGATTAAAGACAAGAGGCTTTAGTCACAGAGCACGTCCTATTTGATGTAACCATTCATCCAATATTTTGACGGTTTGCTTGCGCCGTATCTCTTTCAAAGACCATTCTGGGCGTTTAAACCTTTATCGTGCTTGCGAAGTGCGAAAAAGCAGACTTCAGAGCTGGTGAAACGGATTGGTAACAGCGAAGATATCGCGCACCATTATCGAAGCACCGCCGCTTCAAAGAGGAGGTTATGTGGCGGTGAGAACTCTCAAAACTTGCGATGGTACCAAAAAATACCGTTGAAAAATCGGCGCCGTGCGATTATTTGGTTGACTGTATCACTGTTTGCGAAATTCAACGCTTGAGGAGGATGAAGTTCTGACTGCTGACCTGCGGGCCCCTGTACCCGCCGAACATCGGGTGCCGCCAGCTAGCGAGCCCAAAGATGATACGATCAGCAAAAAATTGCTGTCGGCGATTGTTTCGCAACTTTTCGATGACAAAGCCGAAGACTTGGTGCAAATTGATCTTCAGGGGAAGTCCTCATTTGGCGATTATATGGTTGTTTGTTCGGGGAGATCAACGCGACAAGTTGCCGCTATGTCGGAGAAGCTTGTTACGACCATCAAGCAAGATTTTGGTATTGTCAGCCGCGTCGAGGGAAAAGATCAAGCAGATTGGATACTCATTGATACGGGTGACGTTATTGTCCATATATTTCGGCCGGAAGTGCGAGAATTCTATCAACTTGAAAAGCTGTGGTTAGCGCCCGAGCCATCATCGCCGTAGCGTTTATATTGAGTACCGACAATGCGACTTCATCTGCTTGCAGTTGGTCGACTTGGCGATTGTCCGGAACAGGAATTAGTTGACCATTTTCTTACACGATTTGATCGTATCGGACGCTCAATAAAATTAGGTCCGACGCGGGTCCATGAAGTTGTTGATCGGCGGGGACGAGGTCGCGATGAGGAAGTACGGCTGCTGCGGGCGAGTATTCCAAAGAATGCGACAGTTTGCGCTCTTGATCATCGTGGCAAGGTAATGTGTTCCAAGGCCTTCGCCAAATCCATAGGGGACTGGCGAGATAAAGGCACAACGGATTTTGCGCTGCTCATCGGTGGTGCGGACGGTTTGGGCAGATTGATCTGCAACGAAGCGCAGGATTGTATCAGCTTTGGCTCAATGGTTTGGCCGCATCGGCTTATGCGTGTCATGTTGGCCGAGCAACTGTACCGCGCCGCAACGATTCTCGCGGGTAGTCCATATCATCGATCTTGACCGGCGGTAAGATTTGGTAAGCAGGCATCATTTCGCCGAATGTTGGGAGTTGCGCCAGTGGTAAACATCGGAGAAAAAGCAGATCGCGCAGTTGATATAAAGATTGGGTGACAAAGTGGTTAACTATTTTCTCCGTCCCGACTTGACATGTCTCATAGAGACAATTTAAGCGATCTACAAATTAACTAAGGAGACGTATATGAAGTGTGGGGGGGGGGGGGGGGGGGGGGGGGGGGGGGGGGGGGGGGGGGGGGGGGG
>JAPORY010000114.1 GCA_026709985.1 Aestuariivita sp.
TCAAAAAAATTGCCTGTTTTCAGAAAAAAGTCGCTCGCCTGATGAATTTTGCAAGTGGCTCTTCCTTTTGAAAGCGGCTAATTTCTTCGCAATCCTGTAAATCCCATCTAGCTTCTTGCTAATGTCATGCAGGTGTTTTTGACCCACGGCAACTGATGCAAGACTCCGGAGTGTGGCAGAACCAACTAAGCCTTTAAGCATGTCAGGATTGGATAAGGTTGCATGTTCCTTGATAAGACCGCCGGCTCCTCTAACAAAAGCCCTAAATCCACCACCGTGCGCATCTACTAATTCACGCAGAGGAATAATGACTTTGGCATAGTTTCCACTAAAAACTTCTGACCCGCTTACAAGATTGGGAACAGCAGGAAGAAGCTGATTGAGTTTTAATATCTGAGTTTTCTTCCCCTTTTAACTCGTTATAGCTTCCCATTTGATTTTGCTAGGATCGTACGCTTCAGAGCGGTCTTTCGGTCACAGCAAGCGGGGTCATAAAATCCAAGAGAAGATTGAATCAAACCCTCATGGAAGAGCCGCTGGTTCGGCTCGGATATCCAGCAAATTGCGAATATCACGCCCGCAAGCGATTGCGATCAAGTGGATCGGTTCCTTGCGATCCTTATATTTCTCTGTATAGCCCCGCTTTCGGATCTGTGCGAGGGCGTTCTTCAATGCGATTTCGGTCCCATCGCTGGTGTTCACCATCTTGAACTCAAAGATAAACACCTGTCCACCGGTGAGTACCGTCATATCGGCCCGACCTCGGCTGGAGGATTCCTCCGACCGGACATCCACACCGATGGTCCTAAGGCCCATATGCAAGAGACCCGCGTACCACGCTTCATAATGGTTGAGATTTCCTGAACTAGACCACTGATAGGGAATGCTCGCCAAATAGGCTCGCAGAGTCTCCGCAAAAGCCTCAAAGTCGTTCGCCACCAGCAAGTTCCGCAGTATCCCCCCCTCCTCCGAGGGTACCCGCTTCGTCGGATTCAGATGGCTCAGCAATGCATCGTTCAGACTGAGCTTGACCTCTTGATTGGGATAGTCCAGCCGATAGAAAGTTCGGTGCCCCTCCTGTTTCTCGTCCGTGATCGTCAGATAGCCCGTCTGGAACAACAGGGCTTCGGCACTGATATCGTTCACATCAAACTTTGCTATCAGCGACTCATCGGTAAAGCACCCTTCCAGATCCCGCGGGTTGATCGACTTCGCCTGTAAGGTTTCAAACAGGAATTGCGGTGAGCCAGTGCGGAACCAGTAGGGTTTAAACGTGCGGTTCCGCAGAAATAGGAGCACATCAAAAGGGTTGTAGAGCCGCTCTTTACCAAGCCAGTTATAACCGTTGTACCAGGTGCGGATGGCCGCACGGTCGAGACCCTCCATCTCCGGTACAAACACGGTGTCGAGATCGCGGTCGGTATAACCGCAGATGGTGGCGAAGTGTGGGGCCAGGCTGATGTCCTCAAGATTGTTGAGGTCCGAGAACAGGTTGATCTTGGAGAACATGCTTACTCCAGTGACAAAGACGAAGCGGACATGTTCAGCACTGCCCTTGATGATGCCGTAAAGGCCGCGCAGATACTCCCGGTTGGCCCGGGCCTGATCAGGATCCTTCAAAGCATCCAGGATCGGCTTATCGTACTCGTCCACAAGAACCACCACCTCCTGTCCAGTTTTATGGCGGAGGTGATAGAGCAGACTCTGAAAACGATCAGGGGCAGCACCTGCGGAACAAATAGCCTGTAATTCCGCGGCATGCTCAATAAGGTCGAGTTGCGTGTTAAGGTTGCGCTCAATTTCCTGCGGACTGTCATAAGTTCTATCAAAGCTCAACCGCACCACCGGATGGGTGACGGACCAATCCCAATGTTCATGAATATCTAGCCCCCGAAACAGCGTTTCCTGTCCCGCAAATAATGCTCCGATTGTATCCAGAAGCAGGCTTTTGCCAAAGCGGCGGGGGCGCGAGAGAAACCAATGATCACCGCGCTCAACGAGATCATGAATCAGAGCCGTTTTGTCGACGTAGTAGCTGTTGGTTTCCCGCAATCGCTTAAAGCTTTGGATACCGATGGGCAGACGTTGACGCGTCATGGGTCCTATCCTTCACGGTCGGTCGATCCGTTGGAGATACTAGGTAGTACGTACCGTGTGTCTCAAGAGGATGTCGAGTCGCATGGATGACAAAAAATGACGAAAAACTTCGTAAATATCTGAGAACAAGTTTGTCCTATCCAAAATAGCTCACAGACTTGAAGTCACCGGCAATTTACGCGATAATTTATGACGATAGTGAGAAATGATCCGATGGCAAATTTCAAACGCTCAGAATTACAGCGCTTTGTAAATAAGCGGGAGAAGTCCCCGCCGCCCGTGTTTGTGGGGCGCAAGTCAGTTTTAAACGACGTTTTAACGATCTCAGCCGAAACAAAGCAAGAAAGAGTTGGCATTCCCGGCAACACCACTGTTATAACAGGCGCACCCGGCGCGGGGAAAAGTTCCGTTCTGAGTGAACTCACCCGATTCAATACCGACCCTTCCGAAGAGGGGCCAAAGACCCTGCATATCTCCAGTGTGGAACTTGAGGAGAATTTTCCCGATGTCTTGATGGCAATCGGGGCCCTCGGACGGACGAAAAAAAGCCAGTTAAAAACCCACGTCTTAAAGCGTGCGCAGTTGGGTAGCCTCGCTCTCCTTGATATCGCGGGCTTGATTGATATCAATATCCAAGACGTGAAAACCCTGTTTCAGGAAAACGAGGTCCGGAACATTGGGGCGCTTCACAAGGCGTTTCCCGTGTCGGATTGGGACAGCGCGGTCATTGTTGCTGTCGATGAAGCGCAAAATCTCCCCTTTGGACGCGGCACACCTCAATCGAATTTTCTGCGGGCGCTACACGAAGCTGTGACAAAACTTCCCCTCACTCTGGTGCTGGCAGGATTGAGTGATACGCAATCGGTGATCCATTCCATGGGGCTAACGCGCAGTCTACAACTTCATACGCTCGGATGCTTTACGCCGGACGAACAGGCCGAACTCACCGACCGATGGAGCGCGCATTTCGGCATCACGATTGGTGACCAACGCGCCCACATTGATCAACTGATGACGCCCACCGACGGCTGGCCGCGTCATGTCCACTGTGCGCAGCAAGCCTTGGCAGAAGCCCTCCTTGTCAAAGAAGTCGATGGTCAGGCCGATAAGATAGAGGACTGGAACGCAGTTCAGCACCGTTCAGACCGACTCCGACACAGCTACTACGGCGAACAATACAGCGATGTGATGAAATATTCCTCTAAATTAACGGCACAAGTGCTTTATGAAGCCGCTCGTGCAGAACGCACTGGAATCGGTTTACCCATTAATCAAGTCGTCGATGTCGTCGAAACCTACAACGCCGCTCAGCCCGGCAGCGCATGGCGTGTGCCGAGTGAGGAGTCTTCCTACACCTACGTGACTCATCTGATGCATTGCGGGGCATTGGAGGAGAATCTAGAGACCGGCGCGCTGTCCTGTCCGATCCCTAGCTTTCAAAGCTATATTCTGCGCCGCGGGGGGCTTGATCCAGCAGCGCTTGAACACCGAGGTTGAATGAGAAAGAGTCTTCTTCCAAGAAAGAGGGTGGCGACCTATACACCCCACAACCGAACCCAAACCGCCCGATTACAAAGAGGCCTCAGAATTGCCAGGGAAGATCTCGGTGCGCTTGAGAAAGCTATTGCCTTCGATAACCGCCCCAAGGGTTAATAACGGCGCATATTTCCGCCTTTCTTTTAAGTGCCCCCGCTTGGCTTTGGGCGGCGATGGCATTTGACCGTCAAAGTAGGTGTTTGTCCGACGTCATATAAGTTCACCATCGGTCGGAGATCAAACAGCGTCTTCGCCGTTGCAAATATATGCTCTTCAAGGACGCGTTTATGCCGAAACAGTTGCTCAGCAGCCGGATAAAGCGCCATATCGCTGCGACGGGCAAAATCCATGCCCAACATCTCACTGCGGCGCTGGTTGTGCGGAGCTATTTATTGGTAGCGCGTTCGGAACCCGGCTGCGCCATACGATCGCTGATGTTGGTCAGCGCACCAGACTGTTGCCGTTTATTGGACCCCAATTCACCGATCTTGTTCGCAAGATCAAGCAGCTTGAGGACTTCTAGAACCGCGTGTTCAGTGCCGATAGATCGGCCGCCACTATCTTGCGTTGCGTTGACAGTTTGGTGATCGGATAGTTCTGGCTTTTCTTCCTCGCGTTGGGGTAACTGTTCGGCCATCCACCGTGCGGCGGCTTCGATCTCGGTAGGAATTGACTGGAAATTGAGCATGGCTTGCCGGCACGGAGTTCGTCAATGCGTTGACCCCTAAGTGGCCGAAGCAAACTCGCTTCTCGGCACCGATGGTCATTTTTATTGATCTTTCTGCACCCCTTACGGCCAGAGCGCATGCAACCGAAAGCTGATCGCCTCGAAGGGTGGTTGCGACACAGCTGCATCGCCAGCAAGCGTCTTCCGGGGTAACCACTGTCCTTTCTGCCGTTCAAATATCTCTAGAGTTTGGGCGTCGGGATCAACAAACCAGAGATGTGAAACAATCTCCCGTGCGTAAATGGCACGTTTCTCGTTCTGATCAATGCGCCGGGTTGACGGAGAGACTACCTCGCACACCCAATCTGGCGCGATTTCAAAGTACGCCGCATCGGGATAGCTGGGCATGGTGGTACGCCGCCAGCCCGCTAGATCGGGCACCACGATGTCCTCGCCTAGATGTAACTCCGGCTCGAAGATGATCCACCAGCCGCCAGGGCCTCCGTCGCCGTAGTTGAAGGGCGGGTTAATCTTGGCGAGTATCCCCGAACTCGCTAAAGCATGGCGAGAAGCCGGACGGGGCTGTGTATAGAGCGTGCCAGCGAGCACCTCCGCCACCTGATTAGGCGGAGCGTCAAGAACATCCTCGTAAGTAGCAGGCCGTTCGGTCGGATCAAATGCTGGCATCGCTGTCCTACGCCCAGGCTGCAACAGATATTCTCAAACCATTGAAGGAATAAATCAGAAACAGCTGTAAAATTAGATCTCGTATCTTGTCATATCATACTTACTGGTGATCAACCAGAAACAATTAAGCAAGACAAAACGACGCTCACAAGAAATCACTTAACGTCTAATCCGAACGGACGATCATCACCGGTAAGAAAATCTTCCGAGCGAATGGAAGCGGCTTTTTTTGGCCACGTCGCCTCAACCGTCCCTACTTCACATGCGATCACAACACATCAAGATAGGCAAAAAATCACTCTTCATCAAGTTTCCTTAGTACGCGATCCAATTGTCTACCACGCGCACTGATCAGGGCGGGCGCATTCTTGACCTTCTCATAATAGTCCTCAGGATCATAAATCTGCACATTCAGACCCAAGTTTTCGGCCGTTAGTGCACCTTGCGATTGGAGTATCTGATACGCCGCAACATTCAGTTCGGATTGCGCAGCAATCAAGTTAGCTTGCGCATTGAGGAGTTCTTGCTCAGCGTCTAGGACGTCAAGTGTCGTCCTAGCGCCGAGCCGCGCCTCTTCACGAACCCCTCGAAAGGCAACCTCGGCGGCCTGAACTTGACCTTCCGACGCTGAAATATTGGCTTCGGCAACCTCAACGCGAACCATCGCAGCCGCGACATCTTGGCGAATATTTTTCTGCGTGACGAGTAATCCTGCTCGAACCGAGTCGCGCGATGCCATCGTACTACGCAATCGCGACGTCAGTGCGCCGCCTTGGTATATTCGCTGCCGCAGACTAATCGCCAACGAAGCGCTTTCACCATCGGTCAACGAGCCATCGGTATCCGCCGAATCGAGTCTCCCTTGGAAGGAAAGAGAGGGACCTAACTCTGCCCGCGCCGCTTGCACCATAAGCTCAGCACTGGCAAGTTGATGCTGTACTTGCATAACATCGGGATGATTTCTAATGGCAAAAGCTTGACCAATTTCTACCGAAGCGGGGCGCTCTGGAAGTCTGGGCGGCGCGGTTAAATCGGTCGGAAGTTGGCCAGTTGCGGCGAGAAATTCTTGTTGAGTATTCGTAAGATTACCTTGGCTGGTTGCAAGGTTGCTGCGCGCCTGCGCGAGCCGAGCTTCCGCAAGCGCAACATCCGTGCGGGTTACTTCACCAACGTCAAAACGATCCCCAGCAGCCCGTAGTTCTTGTTCAAGTAGTTGCACATTGTTTTCTCGAAGAGCGACAAACTCTGTGTCTCGGATAACATCCATGTAGGCCTGAACAGCACGAAACAAGACACGTTGCTCAAGTGATAGTAACGCGGCACGCGTCGCGAGAACCGTCTCTCTCGCCGCCTGGGCGCTCAGGCGAGCGCGAGCACCATTCCATAACACCCAAGTCGCTGTCAAATTTGCGTTGCGCGAGGTAACATCGGGACGAGATTCATTTAAATTTCTTGATAGCGCCGCACCAAAATCAATAATGGGTCGAAGGGCAGCAACTGCCGTTGCCGCGTCCTCGTCCGCTGCTCTGAGTAACGCCCGGTTTTGTTCGAGGAGCCCAGAAGATGTATACGCATTCGCAAGCGCTTCTGCCAGCGTTTCTGCTTGCAGAAATGTTGGTATTGCCATCGACAAACAGGTGACCAAAATGAAGGCTCTTCGCCGCTTCCGTAATGCTCGCCAGCCCATAAATCTCCTCCGTTTCATACTCTACTTGTCCATCCTTGCAGCGCAATGAGGACCGGGACTTGCCTTAGAGTTCGAACTCATGAACGGCCTCAAAGCCGGGTAGAATTGGGGCACTGGCATGAAAAGCAAATCGCCAACTGATATCACTGCCATAATTGTGACCGATTCGAACCAAACCCAACGCCTGCTCCACAAAAATGGCGGCGACCCGACCACCCGTCTTCAATTGACCGATAATTGCATCTGGTAATTGGACGATACCTCCCTGCAGAATGATGACGTCATATGGGCCGAACTCAGGTGCACCATCCACTAGTTTCCCCTCTTGCACAACGACATTATCCGCAGATGCCTCGGCAAGTAGAGTCGGCGCTTCAGCTATCCATTCCGAGTTTTCCTCCAAGAGCACAACCGCTTGGGAATTTTTCGCCGTCACTGCCGAGGAATATCCTAAACCACCCCCAATATCGAGGACCAACTCATCGCCAGTAAAGTTTAGAGCGTCTAGCATCTTGGCCAAAGTCCTTGGGTCCAATAGCACCCTGTTGTTGCCGAGAGAAATATTCCCTTCCGCATAAGCGATCTCACGGGAATTTGGGGGGACAAAAATTTCCCGCGGTACGCTCAACAATGCTTCAATGATGGGAAATTTGGTCACGTCGGATGGACGCACCTGTGTATCGACCATTACTCGGCGCCGAGTGGCAAAATCAATCATCAAAGGTTCTCATGCGATTACTCCCAGTCTCTAGATGACACAACGCGAGCAAAACCGCAAGAATAGTTACCAACCATCCCTAACTAAAACGCTTGCGTAGGCCCACATACTACTGTATCCCATGCACAATGGTGAGTTGGCGGAGTGGTGACGCAGCGGACTGCAAATCCGTGTAGACCGGTTCGATTCCGGTACTCACCTCCATCAGACTACTCTCTAACACTAGCCGTTCGCAGCACTAACACTTACTAAACCACTTGAGGATCATCCGAATGCCACTAATTGCCTTATCGCTTTCTGCAGGATCCCAGATTTCGTAGCCTTTCCTAATCATTGTTATAGATCGCATACCCATCTATTTGATCCTAACCTCTTGCTCTGCCCCAAGGGCTGCCGTCGTTGCATGCGTAAGTCGACCCGTAAAGATGTAAGGCTGCTCTCAAGCCGCTGTCAACCTAGAAACCACAATCTGCAAAGCAAACTTGAGCAGTAAAAGTTAGTTTGATTTTGGTCGGATAATACCAGCAAAATAAGACTTTCTTGATAGACAAGAACTAGCATTAAACTATATTGCCCATTCTGAGACCAATCCCGAATTCCTGATCGGTACTGCGGACCCCAGGGTGCCGTTACTTGTTGATAATGATGATAGCTTCACATGTAATTTGGTCCGTTATCTGGGTGATTTCGGGGCAAAGATCACTGTCCATCGTAACGACGCATTGGGGCTCAAAGATGCCATATCATTGCAACCGTGATCGCAACGGAATTCGCCTAGGATTGGCCAAGCCGCAGCCGAAGACCCCCCCCCCCCCGCCTCGACTATCCTCTCGGCCATCAGACGATTGGTCAAACCTTTGATAAAAAAAGTGATTCGAGCAAGAGATATTGTCAACCGGTAAAGTTGGAACAGTTTCCGATAATGGTCAAAGCGTCTTTGGCGATCCGCCCTACCCATTTGGAGCGACCCACTACCATTCCCACTTGGTGGAACCAGAGTCTGTACCATCGTCACTTGCCGTCGCAGCGCAGCAAATTGACGGCACTTTTTGGGCTTGCAACATAATAAATCACCGATTCACGGCATGCAATTTCATCCGCTACGACTACGATCACAAGATTTAAAGAATTTCTTGGAAAACATAGAGATAACCGCATGAGTGACAAGCTAAAGCCCCTAATCGCCGCCGCCGCCGACGGACCACTCACACAACAACAGGCAGAGGACGCCTTCGCGATCCTTTTTGACGGGCAGGCAACGCCGAGCCAAATTGGCGGCCTATTGATGGCATTGCGCACCCGCGGTGAAACCGTGGAAGAATACGCTGCCGCCGCCAAGGTCATGCGTAATCGATGCAACAGCGTAATCGCGCCCGATAATTCGATTGATATCGTTGGCACCGGTGGCGATGGAAAGGGCACACTCAATATATCCACAGCAACGGCTTTCGTCGTAGCGGGCGCGAATGTCTGCGTCGCGAAACACGGCAACCGTCACCTCAGTTCACGCTCTGGAGCTGCCGACGCACTGAGTGAATTAGGGGTTAACGTTATGGTTGGAGCTCAAACCGCTGAGCAGGCAATCAACGAAATTGGCATCGGTTTTATGATGGCACCAATGCATCATCCTGCGGTTGCCCACGTCATGCCCACGCGCACAGAATTGGGAACGCGGACCATATTCAATATACTGGGACCCCTAACCAATCCCGCCAATGTAAAAAAACATTTGATCGGAGCATTTTCTCGCTCGCTTCTTCGTCCCATGGCCGAAACCCTAAGAGCACTCGGGTCGACTCACGCTTGGTTGGCGCATGGTTATGACGGCACCGACGAGGTATCAATCTGCGGTAACACTGCCATCGTTTCTTTGACAAATCAGACTATAGAAGAATTTGAGATCCATCCCCATGATGCGGGTCTCGACCCGCAGAGTTTTGAGTCGATACTTGGCGGTTCGCCGCAAAAAAATGCCATGGCCTTTCGTGAACTGCTCAATGGTACTAAATCCGCCTATCGCGACGCGGTATTATTGAATTCCGCCGCCGCTTTGATGATTTCTGGTCACGCCAACGATTTACCGACAGGGGTTGCACTGGCATCTGAATCAATTGACAGCGGTTCAGCAAGAAAAAAGTTTGACTTACTCGCGCAACTCACGCAGAACGCAACGGCATGAACCTAAGGGATAATCACGGCGATTGTTTCTTTGGTTTCGCTCGTATGTCCTCGACCAAAAATGCAGCCCTAACCGCCAAGAGATGACTTTCTCTGAAAAAATGACGCGCATCAAATACCGAACTGTATCTTCTCAGGGTCATTTGAATAGAAATCGTCGAATAGGAAGCAAATTGGTCGTTTGAACTCATCCCAAATTCCATTGTGCGACAAAGCTGGGTAAGGTGTGATTAATGGCTCAAACCATATTGGACAAAATTAAAACCTATAAGTTCGAAGAAATCGCGGAGCAGAAGAAGCTCGTGTCGCCACAAGAGATCCAGTTTAGGGCCCGCCACGCTCGTCCCATTCGGCCTTTCGAGCAAGCACTATGGTCAGCAAGCAAAAGCCATTTCGGCTTGATCGCAGAAATAAAGCAAGCCAGTCCCTCAAAAGGTCTGATTCGCAAAAACTTTGATCCCACAGCGCTAGCAAAAGCTTATGCCGCCGGTGGCGCAACATGCTTGAGCGTATTGACCGATAGACCCAGCTTCGGGGGCAGTTTCGATGACATGGTCGATGCCAGCTTGGCATGCAACTTACCAGTCTTGCGTAAAGACTTCATCTTCGATCCCTATCAAGTTATTGAATCGCGAGCATTGAGTGCCGACTGTATTCTTATCATTTTAGCGGCAGTATCTGATATGCAAGCAAGTGAACTTATTGAGCTTGCCATAGAATGGAATATGGATGTGCTTGTCGAAGTACACGATCACTGGGAACTTGACCGGGCGCTGACTTTGCCAATCACAATGATCGGCATCAACAACCGCGATCTGAAGACATTTGCCACCACCCTTGATATCACCCGTGAATTAGCACCCCATATTCCGTCAGATTATGTGGTCGTTGCTGAGAGCGGCATCAAGACTTATGCTGATCTTGCCAACTTATCTGAATTCGGCGTACGCAACTTTCTGGTCGGTGAGAGTTTAATGCGACAAGCCGACGTCGCCGCCGCAACCGCCTCGCTTCTAGATAATCCTTGAATACAAGAAAAAATGGCAAAACTTACTCATTTCGACTCTCGGGGAAATGCGAATATGGTTGACGTCTCGGGCAAGCCACACACCGAGCGGACTGCCGTAGCGGCTGCGACAGTAAAGATGAAACCAGAAACGCTTGAACTTATCTCGCAGGGAAACAACAAAAAAGGTGACGTGCGATCAGTCGCGCAAATTGCAGGCATCATGGCCGCCAAACGCACCGCCGAGATTATTCCCCTCTGCCACCCTTTACCGCTCAGCAAGTTATCCGTCGAATTAGAATTGGATTCAGAACTTCCCGGCCTTCGGATCTCCGCGCTCGCAAAAACGACTGGGCAAACTGGGGTGGAAATGGAGGCGCTAACAGCGGCATCGGCGGCGGCACTCACGGTTTACGATATGCTAAAAAGCGCTGACAGAGCTATGGAGATCGGGAATATTCGATTGCTATCGAAGGAAGGCGGAAAATCAAGACGCTTTGAGGCGACATGATCGCAGTCGATGACGCCCTAAATCAACTACTCAAACTTGCCCGTTCTTTGGAGATCGAATTCGTCCCAATTGCGAACGCTGTGGGCCGCATACTTGCGGAGGATGTTACCGCAAAGCGTAATCATCCGCCGTTTGCGATGGCATCAATGGACGGTTACGCGGTCAACGCCCAAGGTCGTGCGCAGCAAAAGGAATTTGAAGTCGTTGGTGAAGCCGCCGCTGGACATCGCTTTGAGCACACTATCGCTCCTGGTCAGGCAGTGAGAATATTTACCGGTGCACCAGTGCCATCGGGCACCGACTTTGTTGTCATTCAGGAAAATGTTCGGCGCGTCGGCACAAAGATAACGCTTACTGAAAGACCAAAAAACTCAGCAAACATCCGACCCAAGGCGTACGACTTCAATAACGAATACTGCATGACCACACCTCGCAAGCTTTGTCACAGAGACATTGCTCTCCTAGCAGCAATGGGTACCAATGAAGTTCCCGTGAGGCGCAAAGCGGTTATTGCGCTTATTTCCAACGGTGATGAACTGGTGATGCCCGGAGAAACTCCAGGCCGAGACCAGTTTTTTGCTTCAAACGCCCTTGGTCTCAAGGCGTTGTTTGATGAACAGGGTGCCGACACCCACGTACTACCGATCGCCCGTGACAACTTGATCTCGCTAAGAGAACAATTTGAGAGTTCAGCAAATGCCGACATCATTCTTGCAATCGGTGGTGCCTCTGTCGGCGACTATGACTTAGTGGGCACAGCCGCTAATGAAATGGGACTAAAACGTATTTTCTACAAAGTGGCAATGCGACCTGGCAAGCCGTTGATGGCGGGTCGATTGGGATCGTCACTCATGATTGGATTACCAGGAAATCCAGTCTCCGCACTCGTCTGCGGCCACGTTTTTGTTTTGCCCGTGCTTCGTAAGATGCAAGGATTGAGAGGTATTCAGCAGACGCTAGAGTCGGCGATACTCAACACATCTTTGAAGGAGAACGGACCCAGAGCGCATTATATGCGTGCGGTCGTCAAACGTGGTCGAGCAACGCCATTTGCACGGCAAGACTCAAGTCTGCTCACTGTTTTTGCGCAAGCGAATGCACTCCTAGTTCGTCCGCCCCACGACCGGCAACGGCCATCGGGTGATCAAATTAACTTTTTGCCAATTTGACCAGAATACACCGCAAGTGTTTCCTTTCACTGTGGAATTTGACGCTTACGCCTCCCTTACTCGAAAAGGGAAAAATATACGCATTAGGGAAACTTCCTATGGTGCGATACATAGTTTACAGTAGTACTGTGCTGAGGTCAGAGGTAAGGCAAGGTAATTCTGCTATTGTGGATTGGATCTGATGACCTGTAGGATTCGTATAAGAGAGAGGCATAACTTGCTTGCGTCTACACACATAGGACCGACCTAATTTTGACGGGTCGAATGGGAAAAATGGCGCAGCGTCTGTAGGGGAGTATATTGTTCTTGTGTCAGAGTTGATCACAACCCGCTTTGCTCCCTCGCCAACTGGCATTCTACACTTGGGCGGAGCTCGTACGGCTCTCTTCAATTGGCTATACGCACGAGGCCGGAATGGTCGCTTCTTGCTACGTATTGAAGATACTGATCGTTCGCGCTCAACGCAGGATGCCAAAGATGCGATACTATCAGGGCTGAATTGGCTTGGTATCGATTGGGACGGCGAGCCAATCAGTCAATGTGAGCGTGTAGAACGCCACACAGAAATCGCCCATAAACTCTTGGACGAGCGAAAAGCCTATAAATGCTTCGCGACTGCCGAGGAAATTAATGCCTACCGCGCTGAACAGAGTGAGAAAGGAACAAACGCGCCGTTTCGCTCACCATGGCGAAATATCAACCCAAGAAATCATCCCGATAAATCGTACGTCATTCGAATCAAGGCGCCTCGCGAAGGGATAATGACGATTTCAGACGTCGTGCAAGGATCGGTACGAATTCGTAGTGATATTCTTGATGACATGATCTTGCTTCGATCGGATGGTACGCCCGTATATATGCTGGCAGTCGTTGTTGATGATCACGATATGGGAATCTCACACGTCATCCGTGGCGATGATCATTTAAGCAATACCGCACGACAAACGATGATTTACGAGGCAATGGAATGGCCCCTACCCGTATGGGCACATATACCGCTCATTCACGGCCCCGACGGCAAGAAACTCTCAAAGAGGCACGCAGCCTTGGGCGTCGAATATTACCAAGAAATGGGTTACAGTGCTGCCGCTATGAGAAATTATCTCACAAGGCTCGGTTGGAGTCACGGTGACAGCGAGTTTTTCTCTGACTCACAAGCGCTCGAATGGTTCGATATCACGGGAGTGGGGAAAAGTCCGGCTCGACTTGATCTTAAGAAATTATCGCGCCTTTCGGGCCAACATTTGGCAAGCAGTGATGATGCTACTCTACTGCAAGAGCTTTCGAGTTTCTGTAAGGCGGCAAATTTACCGATATTATCGAGTGAACAGTGGGATAAACTGTCGGCAGCGATGTATTGTTTAAAAACCGGGGTTCGTACCTATTCTGATATACTTGCCAAGGCACAATTTGTTCTCTGCTCACGGCCAATTAGCATTGAAGAAGATGCGCAAAAGGTTTTGAATGCGAATTCCTCTGAACTTTTAGTCTCGCTTGCGGAACGCCTGCAAGAATCCGACTGGGAACGTCCGGCACTTGAAATTCTTTTGAAGGACTATTCTGACGCGAAAGGAGTAAAGTTTGGAGAATTAGCAAGTCTGCTGCGCGTCGCCCTTGCCGGGAAAACAGTCACCCCTTCTATATTTGACATGATGCTTATTCTCGGCCGCAAGGAATCCATCACTCGGTTACGTGATGTTGCCTGAAACGACATATCAGCACCGGTTCCATTTTGCTGTTATCTACTCGGCAAAACAAGTTCCATATCACCTCAGTCCTACCTACACTTGCGGCACTTGATCTTGAGAATAGCTACGGCGTTTCAACAGTCTTCCTTGCCAGCCGGAAGGGCATTTCTCTTCGGGAGCCATCAGATTTTTTGGCTTTATCCGTGAGGTCAATACAATAAAAACTGCCAATCTGAGCACAGATGGAGTTGGGGCCACTTCTTTGTGTGCCAGAGACGATACGTTATCAGCGCTGACACGGACGATCTCACGTAGCGATCATTTGATATCGCGGCCCTATAGTCAAAGATTACCACTTACAGAAAATGGAAAGCTTACAAAAGCAGGAATAAACTCAATGCCAGACAAAAAGAAAACTGAGCGAACCAACATTCATACCAAGTCTCATGATGCGCTGTTTAAGCGACTACCGACCCCTACAGCCCTAGCCTTCAAAGTTTAGACGGACTAAGATCGGGGCAACCTTCTCCATATGACCACCGAAGAACTCGCGCGGATTTTGACATTAGAGCAGTTTTTCAGGCGATGAATTTCTCAGGGAACCAAAAGGGATTCCCCATAGCAACTCATGGTCATCGCTTCCATTTGCTGCAAGCGTCAGGTTTGCTTCTTGATCTTGTAACGGATATCGGTGATAAGGTAGTGTAGAAGTCGACAAACTTCAAACGGCAACGCATCGACATGAAGGGGGTGAAATAATCAGAGCACCCGCAAAACAATGGATGCAAGTGGGGATAGAGAAAAGCAAAGCCGAAGGTATCAATGAATTACGGTGAACATGCTCCAAAATCTGCTGAAACTAAAGTTTGCTGATTTGTCCAACGAGCACCTGAGGGTCGTTTGCGATGCAGCAACAGAACAGCTAGAGTGCTGGTTGGCTGACGGGCTAACGGCAACAAACCTTGGCGAAATTTCTAAATCCAAGCCATGAAATTCCTGAGTTATTTTCTTGATTTGGGTGCGTTACCCCTTCCCAATAGACGTACCTTAGCTGCAATATGCTTCGCGCCCAAAGGCAAGTCTGTCGCAATTAAAATATAATACATTGGAACCAATCTGAATCTGTTTTCACCAGCCACGGCCAGGCATCGTAAGTTCGCGTTCCGAACTAACAATCAAATGGTAATAGGAGATGCAAATGAATAATGCGGCGAAAGTTGCGAAATTAACCGTCCATGACCGAACCTACGATCTACCGGTTCTTCGTCCGACGAATGGACCTGACGTCATTGATATTCGCAAACTCTACTCTGAGGCTGGAGTTTTCACCTACGACCCCGGGTTTACCTCGACGGCGGCTTGTGACTCAACCATCACCTACATCGACGGCAACAAAGGCGAACTACTACATAGAGGGTATCCAATTGACCAGTTGGCAACTAAGTCCCACTATTTGGAAGTTTGTCACCTATTGGTTTACGGTAAACTACCCTCCGCAAGCGCACTTGCTGAATTTAAGGATACCATTACACGCCACACCATGTTGCACGAGCAAATGGTGAACTTTTTCCGTGGATTTAGACGCGACGCCCACCCAATGGCTATTATGGTCGGAGTTGTTGGCGCAATGTCAGCCTTCTATCATGACTCGACTGATATCAACGACGAATATCAGCGTGAGGTCGCTTCGCACCGTCTTATTGCCAAAATGCCAACTATTGCAGCTTGGGCCTACAAATATTCAATTGGGCAACCTTTCGTTTACCCAAGCAACGATCTTGATTACGCTTCAAATTTCCTCAATATGTGTTTTGCGGTCCCCGCCGAAAAATTTGAGATCAATCCAATTCTGAGTCGTGCTATGGATCGTATCTTGATTCTTCACGCTGACCACGAGCAAAATGCTTCTACCTCTACTGTACGGCTTGCTTCGTCCTCAGGTGCTAATCCTTTTGCTTGCGTAGCAGCGGGCATCGCTTGCTTATGGGGACCCGCACATGGCGGCGCAAATCAAGCTTGCCTTGAGATGTTAAAGCAAATCGGTAGTGCTGATCGGATTCCTGAGTACATAGCGCGTGCGAAAGATAAGAACGATCCGTTTCGCCTCATGGGATTCGGGCATCGGGTCTACAAAAACCTTGATCCGAGGGCAAAAGTTCTGAAAGAGTCGGCCGATGAGGTGCTTGATCTTCTTGGCGTTAGCAACAACCCACTGCTACAGACCGCAAAAGAACTTGAACGTATTGCCCTTCAAGACAGCTACTTTATCGAAAAGAAATTATTCCCCAATGTTGACTTCTATTCTGGTATAATTCTTGAGGCTATTGGATTTCCCACCGCGATGTTTACCCCCGTTTTTGCTCTATCTCGAACTGTGGGATGGATCAGTCAGTGGAAAGAGATGATTACCGATCGTCAAAATAAAATTGGGCGGCCAAGGCAATTATATCTCGGCGAGACCGAACGGAATTATATCGAAATTCATGATCGCTAAGACTGAAGTTATTCTTTACCGTGCGTAATAACGTGCCCAACCGAGACGGTTCAGCACCAGCCTAATTTATTCACGACATAATTTGACAAGCAGTTGTTGGACGTCAATGACGGGTATCTGGCTCTGCACTTTGCCCTTGCGCAATTGCAATCTGATGACGAAGCTCCGCAAGCATCTTGACGGCTTCCGACTCATAGAGTTGCTCTATGCTTCGCCGACCGTTGAGAGTCACCCGCAGTCGAAATTGTGTGTGCGCAGGGCGGCCTGAGAGTACATATACATCTTCTGCCAGAAACACCGACTCTCGCAAGTCATGGGTAATCAGCACCCCGGTAAAGGGCTCTTCAGCCCGTAAACGATGCATGACTTGCCATAGATCCTCTCGCGTAAACGCATCAAGCGCACCGAAAGGTTCGTCAAGAACAAGTACTTTTGGCTGATGGATCAATGCGCGACAGAGAGAGGCGCGTTGCCTCATGCCGCCCGATAGTTCAGAGGGTCGCTTGTCTTCAAAGCCCCCCAAACCGACAAGTTCCAACAGATGCCGAGCGCGCTCTTCACCTTCGGCACGCGACAGCATCGGCACAATTTCCAATGGCAATAAAACATTTTTTAAGATTGATCGCCATTCTAACAACACCGGGTTTTGGAAGGCCATACCGACTGTCGGGCGCGGCGAGTGTACCATCTCTCCTTGTAACCAAACTTCGCCCGCGTCAGGTTTCAGAAGACCAGCAATGAGTCGGGTGAGCGTCGATTTGCCACAACCAGAAGGTCCGACAACTGCTGCAAAGCCGCCCTCAGATACGGAGAGATCAAGATTACTCAGTACCGGAAACGGACCCTCGGCCGTCGCATATGCATGCGAAACGGCCTTTATTTCAATCAGCCCCTTTTTCATTTCGGTAGGGCCAACATCCGGTTGAAGTCCGCAGCTAGCTTATTGCAACGAGAAACCGTCTTCTGGCAAGAATGCGTCGGTAAAGTACAAATTGGGGTTTGGCGAAGTTTGAAAATCGTAAGTCTCGGCTAACTGCACGAGAGCCCGTTCCATTCGGGCGTTATCAATTCGCCCCATACCATTTATGCGCGTATAATCCGTCACAACATTTGCATCAATGGACAATTGCAATCTGCGGTTCTCAAGAGCCTCATCAATGGCTGGATTTCGTTCCTTAAGGCTTTTAATTGCAGCCGCAGGATCATTAATAGCATCGCGCCAACCATCAGCGATGGCACTCAAAAAGCCCCTAATGACCTCGGGGTTAGCATTCGCATATGTCGTATTGACAATGATTGCATTGCCGTAAAGTTCAAGCCCGTAATCCGCCATCAAAATCGTCGAAATATCGTCCTCTGGTACGCCAAGTCGTACTAGATTGAGATAGGACGAAAAGGAAAAACCAGTGATCGCATCAACCTGTCCCTCCGCCAACATTGGCTCTCGCGTTGGGAATCCTACCGCTTCGACGGTCACTTTGCTTACATCAATATCATTTGCCGTTGCAAATGCTGGAAACTGAGCCCAAGCGCCATCAGGCGGTGGTGCGCCAAGAACACGACCTTCAAGATCTTTCGGCTCCTCAACACCTTGGCTCCTGCGACCAACAACAGCGAAGGGCGGCTTGTCATAAATCATCATCGCCGCAATGACAGGAGCGCTCGGATTTTGATCCAAGAACTTTATGAGAGAGTTAATGTCGGCAAATCCGACCGGGAATCCACCGGTCGCAACTTTAGGAATTGCGTCAAGTGAGCCCTGCCCCGCCGTAATTTCAACAGTCAGACCCGCATCTGCGAAATGTCCATTGTCGATCGCCGCAAAGTAAGGTGCCGCAGGACCTTCGAATTTCCAGTCAAGCGCAAATGATACGTCAGTCTGAGCATTCGAAAATCCAGCCGCGCATATCAGGCTAACAGTGGCCATAAATCGTTGAAACATCTCAATACTCCCCTGTGGTGATATCGTTAATTTTTGTCATTGAGCAAAAGCACTTGTGATTTGGTACCCGTTTGAACGCTGCTTTCCGGTATAGCAGTCTCCGTAGCGAACGCAGGTTGCTGTTAATTTGCAGATCACATTCTGTCAAATGAATGAATGACCTCAAGGTTAACGGTCATGCAACCTCAATTCCAGACCTTAACTCCCCGCATAATAACTCCTGCTTTCGAATACCCCCGAAAGCACAGGAACTTTCTTGTTCTAGTCTAATTGCCACTTTTCTACTCACCAGCCCTTTAAAGAAGGTCAAGATCTCAATTATTCTATCACACCCTTATAAGTTTAAGGGAGAATCCCGCAATGGGCAAAGATTTTCACAGAAAACTTCTTAGATGTTCACGTAATTCTCGCAATTCAATAGTGCGTTCAACGGTCATCGCATGAAAGCAACTTATGATCGCTAGTAATTCTGCTGTGCCACCGTGATTAATCGGATCGCCAAATTGGCACTCTGCATCGCGGAACGTGATCCATGCCCGTTGTGCCTCTCTAAGTGCGTGATCAAAGTCTCCTGGAAATTCTCTTAAGACAGTAATGGTCTCTCTATATTCAAGGTTTAGATATTTGTCCCAGACAATTGTTTCAGCGCCGATGCAATTTCGCGTTACAATACCACCACCATCGCTGCCTTCGATATCTATGCAGGGTGCCAACATGCGGCCACTACATTCATCCAAAAGTTCGTCTGTAGTTGAGAACTCATAGCAATTGTCCAGTATAATCCCGTATTTGGCTGCGTACTCTTGGCCGTCAGCGTACACCGAACTAGCGGAAAAACATAGACTTACAATAATACAAAGAACTGTCAGCCATTTCATGTAATTTCTTGCTCCCCATACTCAGCTACAGAATGTACTTCTAGGTTTCTCGCACTCTAGTTTTCTGTTTTCCGTGAGATTGAGTTAAATTGCCGATAATGGTCCTTATTGCAATCACGGGATCTGGTCATGTGCCAAAAGACGGTGGTTTCACCGCAAATATCATGGTGGCACAAAGTCAGGCGCTTACGGCGGTCACACGCAGTAGTGACTATATCACCTCAGTTGCTTGTTCTATACTAGCCATTAGCTTGACATTAATCGATTCAACCCCTCGGCGGTTTCATATGAATAGCGCGGCAGATCAGCTTCCGACTGAACCACCTACCTCGAGAATCAGCGCCCTTCAAAGCTTGGTGAGCGTTTTTCGGTGAAAGCCAAGACACCCTCCTTGAAGTCGCGACTTCTTCCACAACTCCCCTGTAACTTGGCTTCATGACGCAGTTGCGCCGCAAAGGTACTGTCCCAGGTCCCTCGAATAGCCTCTTTCGCAGATGCATAAGCCTTCGTCGGACCAGAAGCTAAGTGTGCGGCGCGAGCGCGCCATGTCTCTTCGAAAATCTCTGAGTCCACAGCTTCCCAAATCAACCCCCAATCATCCGCTTGCTTGGCGGTGATTTTCTCAGCAAATAATGCCGCTCCCATTGCCTTGGCTGACCCAATCATGCGCGGCATGAAATAAGTACCACCAGCATCCGGAATAAGACCAATACGTGTAAAGGCTTGCAAAAAATAAGCTTTATCAGACGCAACAACGACGTCCGCTGTTAATGCGAGATTGGCACCAGCACCAGCTGCCGCGCCGTTCACTGCCGCAATCGTTGGTACGGGACAATCATAAATCGCTTGCAGCATCGGGAAATACTCATCCCGTAACGTCTGCTCAAGATTTAAGTTCGCGGCTGAGCCGCCGTCACCGAGATCTTGCCCTGAGCAAAAGGCTTGCCCTTCTCCTGTCAAAACAACGACTCGCGCTTCGTCACTAGCGAGTTTGACGGCATGGCAAATCTCTGCCCGCATCCGTACATTTAGAGCATTGAGCCTCTCTGGGCGATTCAAACGAACGACCGCAATGTCGTCTTCAATGCCAAGAACGATAGTCTCATATTCCGTCATAAAATGATCCAACATTGCTCATTACACTCACGATCTCACTCACATCGTTACGCTGATTATTACAATCAATTGTCTAATAGTTCATTCAACTTTGCCAGTTCCCGCTGATCCAAGGCTTGTTCCTGAGTCGCGTCGGCTAGGCGTCTTGATCGGAAATAAAGCAGCCCCAAAACAACAGAGAAAAAGAAAATGGCGGGCGGCGCTGCGTAGAGCAACCAGTTTGAGCCCGACACCAGCGGCCGCAGCAAAACGTACTCCCCGTAGCGTTCAACAACGAAGTCAATTACTTCCTTGTCACTCTCACCACTAACCAAACGCTCCCGTACAAGAAGCCTCAAATCGCGGGCTAAGTCCGCATTGCTCTCATCAATGCTCTCATTACGGCAAACAAGGCACCGAATATTTTTTGAAATATCACGCGCCCGTTGTTCTAAGCTAGGATCAGCCAATATTTCATCAGGCTGCACCGCAAGTGACCCGTTTGGTGCAACTCCCAACACCAACAGCGTCACTGCCCAAACACCGCACCAATATCGAACCCCGCGCACGATACTCATTCGGCTGGCATTCCGTAGGGCAATTTCTTTTCACCCACTGCAACTCGGAATCGCCGATCACTCATACTCAACAACCCACCGAGAGCCATTAGGATACACCCGGCCCATATCCAATTTGCAAACGGCTTGATATAGGCTCGTATAACCCACCCACTGTCATCAGTTTGGCGATCGCCAATAACCACATAGACATCTCGAAATACTCGATAGTCAATGGCTGCTTCTGTCGTTGTCATTTGCGCCACCGGATAAACCCGCTTTTCTGGCCGCAGCTGCGCAATCTCATATTCCCCACGGCGCACCGAGACGAATCCCTTGGTCGAAGAGTAGTTCGGTCCTTGTACTTGGTTGACGTCTTCTAGGGTTAATGTGAAGCCGCCAACTTCAAATGGCTTTCCAATCTCAGCGACTTGGATATGTTCCTCTTGCCAAGCAACAAGAGCGCATATCGCGAAAAAGACGACTCCCGTTCCAAAATGAGCGACAGCCTTACCCCAATCGGCACGCGGAAGGCGAAAAAGTCTTGAGACCCTGTCTTTTTTTCCTGTTCGAGAGACAATATCGAGAATCGCGCCCAAACATACCCAGGCACCAATCGCTGCGCCGAGTGGCGCTAGAACGCTGCGCTGCGTCGGGATAATCCATAAGACAACAGCCAAAGCAAGTGCTGCAACAAAAATCCAACGTAATGGCCTTATTACACGACCAATATGCCCGCGCTTCCAAGGAATCATCGCTCCAACTGGCAGCAACAAACCAAGCAAAACCATGAAAGGGGTGAAGGCCGTATCAAAAAACGGCGGACCGACTGATAACTTACGATCAAAAAACATTTCAGATATCAATGGCCAGAGAGTACCAACAAATACAACAAAACAACTCCCCGCCAACAAGATATTATTTGAAATCAAAGCGGTCTCGCGACTGAAGGCCCCGAACACTCCCCGGGCTTCCATCGCACTTGCTCGACAAGCAAACAGGATCAGCGCACCCCCCATAAAGACAAAAATAATCGCTAAGATATATAAACCTCGCTCGGGATCGTTGGCAAATGCATGTACCGAAGTTAGTAAACCCGATCTCACGATGAAGGTGCCGATCAAAGAAAAGCCAAACGCCAATATCGCTAGTAGGATGGTCCAAGTCTTGAGGATTTCGCGCTTTTCGACAACAATCGCTGAATGCAGCAACGCGGCCGACAGCAACCAAGGCATGAAGGAAGCATTTTCAACTGGATCCCAAAACCAAAAGCCGCCCCAGCCGAGTTCATAGTAAGCCCACCAAGAGCCCAATCCAATTCCGATTGTCAGAAAGATCCAAGCTGCAAGAGTCCACGGCCTCACCCAGCGCGCCCAAGCCGCATCAATGCGTCCCTCAATTAATGCGGCCACCGCAAAGGAGAATGACATGGAGAGTCCAACATATCCGAGGTAAAGGAATGGCGGATGAATGGCCAACCCAACATCTTGCAATAATGGATTCAGGTCTTGTCCGTTCAATGGCGGCAGTTCTAATCGCAAGAAGGGGTTAGATGTGAAGATAATAAAAGAAAAAAATGCCACCGCGATCGCTGCCTGTACTGCAAGTACTCGCGCCCGCAACAATGGGGGTAAATTCGTACCAAACCAGGCGACCAATGCACCATAAAGGGCCACAATCATCACCCACAATAGCATTGAGCCCTCATGGTTTCCCCAAGTGCCCGTTATTTTGTAGATTAGTGGCTTAGCAGAGTGACTGTTCAGGGTCACTAAACGGACCGAAAAATCAGAAGTGACAAACGCCCACATCAGAGCTGCAAAAGCAATCGCCGTCAGCAGGAACTGCGCCCCGGCTGCAGGCTCTGCCACCGCCATCCATCCTGACCAGCGACGTTGTGCTCCGATCAGCGGCACGATAGCTTGCACGATAGCAATTACAAATGCCAGAACGAGCGCAAAATGCCCAAATTCAACTATCATTGAACCCTGTCGCCTGTCACCCACCCAATTGTGATCATTATACCGCCATTAACATTAAAATGTCTGGCCGAGGCTCATTCAAATCAATAGCGTCAAGTTGCCAAAGAACTTTGGTGTTACGAATTTAGTCGTCATTCGGATTTTTGTAGATACCCTGCGCCTTTAATGCATCAATAACCTCGGCAGGCATGTAAGTTTCGTCATGCTTGGCAAGAATCTCGGTTGCTTGAAAGATCCCGTCAATGTATCGACCAGTGCCGACCATCCCTTGATTCTCGGCGAACAAATCAGGGAGAATACCATGATAATGCACGGTTACTGACGCGCCGCCATCAGTGACTGAGAACTTGACGGTCTCACCAGTACCCCGAACGATTGACCCCTCTTCTACTAACCCACCAATTCGAAACACTTCGGCGGGGTTCGGTGGCTCCTCAAAAACCTCAGTTGGAGCTCGAAAAAAGTTTATTCCATCGCGCATCGCGTAACCAATCAGCGCCGTTGAAAGGGCCAAACCTACGGTCGCTAACGCGACAATTTGTATGCGACGACGCTTCTTCAGCCCCTGCATGTAACCCTCACGGGAAGAGTGGTGCGGCCAAAAGCCCTTCAGTTTCGCTTTCACCTAGCATCACATTGGCGTTTTGCAAGGCCTGTCCGCTACTTCCTTTGACTAAATTGTCAAGCACGGCCACAACGATAGAGCGACCAGAAACGCGGTCTCCTGCTACGCCGATATGGACAAAATTGGAGCCCCGAACGTGGTGGGTCGATGGCATTTCACCAAAGGGTAAAACACTAAGAAATGGCTCTTCAGCGTATGCGGTTGATAACACTTCGTGGATCGTACGCGCATCACCGCGAACATACGCAGTCGCGAGAACTCCTCGGTTTACCGGGAGCAAATGTGGGGTGAATTGCACCGTGATCGGCTCTCCAGCAACTTGCGAAAATTCTTGATCTAACTCGCCGAGGTGTCGATGAGTCCCGCCGACAGCATAAGGGAAATACCCCTCGCTCAGTTCAGAATGGAGCAAGTGTTCTTGCAGCGCACGGCCGGCACCTGAGACGCCGCATTTAAGGTCAATAATGATTTCGTTGAAATTGATTGCTTTAGCGGCCAAAAGCGGGCGCAACGCGAACTGTGCGGCTGCCGAATTGCATCCCGTACCAGCAACTAACGACGCTGTCGAGATTTGATCCCGATAGAATTCTGTTAGACCGTAGACTGCAGTTTCTTGAAGTGCTGCAGCGGAATGTGGTACTCCATACCATTTCTGATATTCATCAGCATTACGCAGACGAAAATCTGCTGATAGGTCAACAACCCGAACGGACTTGGGCAAGTGAGCGACGATTTGCTGACTAGTTTTATGTGGCAGGGCACAAAAGCAAAGGTCAACTTCCGAAAAGTCTACCTCATCAATCCTGTAAATTGGTGGCGCGGGTAGATGCCGCAGATGCGGGAACACTGAGGAAATGCTCATCCCAGCCTTTCGTTCGCCACTAAGGGCAACAATACTAAAACGGGGATGCGTCGCAACTAAACGGATGAGTTCCGCACCCGTATAGCCTGACGCACCAAGAATAGCAATTCGATGGTTCATGCTTTGGTTCGACTTTGTTTTGGGTATCGCTAGGTTTCCCTGCCCTTCATTGTCGCGATCCTGTCATCGAGTTTGCGACTTGGCGGTACTGGCAAGTGCTATGCGTGACTACTCCCCGCCCTTAAGGACGGAGCTTCTTGCTTCATCGGCTACAGCAAGCAATATGCTCGTCTTACGCAAGCCACCACAAGCAGAGACGGATAGCCCTGCCGCCGTTACTTAATTTGACCTTCAGAGTCGCCACGCCGATTACTTGGTTTTCGTTAATCTGTCGTTTCGACAACACAGGTCGAAAGTCTTTGTAAATAGGTATACTTGCCTACTCGCAAATGTCTTAAACATCAAGACCCGCAACAAAAGACATTTCGAAAAACATTGCGCCGTATATCCGCGCCCTGGAGGGTGAGGATATACGGCGCGTATGGATAATGAACGGGATATTGGAGATTAGCAAGCCTAATGCAGATATCTTACGCACGAGTGAAGTGAATTTGACGCCGCATAACGCGGGTAGCCTGCTCTGAGGTTTTCTTTGTTTCGCCAGTTGTGACAAATCCTGCTGCTCCTCCTCCTGTCATCGAAGGCCGACGATGTAAGTAATTTGCTAAGCTTTCCGCAACAATTCCGGCTTGAGAAAAAACGCGAATATTTGGGCCTAAGGCGGTGGCAAAAACTGATGAGAGCAGCGGATAGTGGGTACATCCCAGTATCGCCGCTTGCGGAGTTGGCATCTTGCGCTTCAAGGCCTCCACGTGCGACCAAACCAATTTCTTGGCTAACTCATGCGAACCATTCTCAATGGCATCGACTAGCCCGTGACAGGCCCGCGATTCGACATCGACACCGATGGCTCTGAACGCAAGTTCCCGCTGAAAGGCACGGCTTGCGACAGTAGCTGGCGTTGCAAAAAGCGCAACTTGATTGATAGCCACTTCCCGCGGTGGTGAATTATCTCCCCAGTGTCGTTCCGTAAGAGCCTCAATTAAGGGAACGAACACACCCAATACTCGTTTTCCATTCGGAACGCCGTCTTCTTGCATACGGCGCAAAGCAACAGCAGATGCCGTGTTGCACGCGAGAATTACAAGATCGCAACCCTGGTCCCACAAGATCATTACCGCTTCTTTGGTTAGGCGGTAGATATCCTCAGGGTCTCTTTCCCCGTAAGGCGCGTGAGCACTGTCGGCAAAATATAGGAATTCTTGGTTAGGGAGTTTAGCTTCAGCGGCAGCCAAAACAGTCAAGCCCCCAAGCCCTGAGTCGAAAATTCCGATTGCCATAAGCCTGTTATACTAAACTGAACCCAAGTTACTCTGCTGCCTGCGCGGTTAAATTGCTCCCTTGCGATATGAATGTCAGCAGTTCTTTGCGTCGTTCGCTCGCTTTCTTCGCATTCTCTTCCTTCACGACACCAAACCCTCGGACTTCGAGTGGTAATTCTGCAAGCGCAATAATCGCATCTCGCGTGTGATCATTGAGTTGCGGCAGTAGAGTCGCCATATCGGCTTCATATTGCCGAATCCAACGGCGCTCTGACCTACGTTCAGAAGAATAGCCAAACGGATCAAAGGGGGTGCCGCGAAGCCATCGAAGTGCTGCTAGTAAACGAAATAGTCGTAAGATAAACTCGCCAAACTCTCGTTTCTTCGGACGGCCATCTGATCCCACTCTCGCCAACAACGGTGGCGATAGATGAAAGGTCATCTTAAACGCACCCTCGAATTCTTCGCTCGCCTTCTGATGGGTCTTTAGGTGCAGCCGTGCTACCTCGTACTCGTCCTTGTAGGCTAGGACTTTGTGATAACCTTTTGCTACAGCTTCCTTCACACGCGGTTCTTCAAAACGATCAACCATTTTGCGATATCGCTTAGCCAGTCGTGCATTCTGGTAATGAACCAGATGGGCAGCCCGATAGTCAATCTTTTCAGCTAATGCCTTTGGTAACGTCACGACGCTAGGTGAAATCAGACGATCTACGGCATCAAGGTGAAGGACAGCCCATCGTCCAACATCAAACGCCCGTAAATTACTTTCTGTCGCTACGCCATTCAATCGGATAGCATCTTTTATGGCAGTAAGTGACAATGGTAGCAGTCCCTGTTGCCAAGCACCGCCGAAAACCATCATATTTGCATAGATTGAATCACCCATAGTGGCCTTTGACAGTGCTGATGCATCGAACAGGCATAGCTGATCGCGTAGACGAGCCCTCAACGCGAGTTCCAACTGATCCATTGGTAACGAAAAGTCAGTATTACGGGTAAATTCACCGGTGATGATTTCATGGCTATTGATCACGGCTCCTGCTGACCCAAATCGGGTTAGGTTCAGTGTCTTTGAACCCGCACTGACGACGAGATCACCACCAATCAAAGCATCGGCTTCGCCGGCTGCGACCCGAACAGCCGTAATATCTTCTGGATGGTTGGCAATGCGACAGTGAATATGAACGGCCCCACCCTTTTGCGCGAGACCAGCCATTTCGATCATTGCTGCACCTTTGTCGTCAAATTGCGCAGCCTGAACCAAGATTGCGCCGATTGTTACAACGCCACTTCCGCCGACACCGGTTATAACGACATTATGGGTGCCACTAATGCTCGGCAACCGCGGGGTTGGCAATTCAGGTAGCTGCAACCTTGCCGTGGCCTCTTTCCTGATTGTCGCTCCCGATAGCGTTACAAAAGACGGACAAAATCCGTTCAAACAGGAGAAATCTTTATTGCAAGAACTTTGGTCGATGGCGCGCTTTCGACCGAGTTCCGTTTGCTTCGGCACCACCGCAACACAGTTTGATTGTACCCCACAGTCGCCGCAACCTTCACAAATATCTGGATTGATAAAAATTCGTTGGTCTGGATCATTCATAATGCCACGTTTGCGTCGACGCCTTTTCTCCGCAGCGCACGTTTGCACATAGACGATGGCTGAAACTCCGTCTTGTTTCTCCATCTGTTCTTGGACCGTTATCAGGTCATGTCGATGATGCTTGGGGACGTCGACTGGAAAACTCGCAAGATCAAGTTCGTCCTTTTCGTCATAAACAACAGCTAAACTACCGACACCCATGGCGCGTAACTCTGCAACAATTCTTGCTGCAGAGAGGTCACCATCATTGCCTTGTCCGCCGGTCATCGCAACGGCATCATTGTAGAGAATCTTGAAAGTGATATTGGTTCGGGCAGCTAAAGCCGCGCGAATCGCTTGAATACCTGAGTGATTATAGGTGCCGTCACCGAGGTTTTGAAAGACATGTTTTCTCAATGAAAAAGGCGCTTCTCCGATCCAGTTGGCGCCCTCACCACCCATGTGCGTAAAGCCAGTGGTCTCGCGATCCATCCACTGCACCATATAGTGACAACCAATCCCAGCGTAGGCTCTTGAGCCTTGAGGAATCTTCGTCGATGAGTTATGCGGACAGCCAGCGCAAAAATATGGAAGGCGGGTCGCAATTTCAGCGGCATTGTCCGCCCGCATGGCGTCATGAACAGTTTGTAAACCTGCCCTAATTCCGTCGGTCTCACGACCTTCTTCGAGGAAAATCTGTCCAAGTTTTGATGCAATTAGATTTGGATCAAGCGAGCCTCGGGTCGGAAATAGTTCTTCCTGGTGCATGCTACCGGCGCCACCTTTGTACCAACCATAAACACGCCGTCCACGGCGGTCATCGAAGATCGCTTCCTTTATCTGCACTTCGATCAGCTTGCGTTTTTCCTCAATCACCACGATTAATTCGAGGCCTTCCGCCCACTGACTGAAACCCTTCATGTCGAGGGGAAATGTTTGTCCCACCTTATAGAGGGTAATTCCCAGTCGCTCAGCCTCCTCGTCGTCAATGTTGAGAAGGTTCATTGCGTGAACAAGGTCGAGCCAATTCTTACCAGCGGCGACAAGGCCGATTTTGGCACCCGCTTTGCCCCAAACTCTCTTATCCATCCGATTAATGTGGCTAAATTCTTCCGCAGCGAATCGCTTATAATCAATGACTCGAGCTTCTTGGTCGTGCGGAGTGTCGACTAGGCGGATATTTAATCCACCGTCGGGCATCTCGAATTTTGGTTCGGTCAGTTGTACCTGATCCACTCGGCCGTCCACGATTGCCGTCGCCTCGACGGTGTCCTTCATTGTTTTCAGGCCAACCCAAAGTCCAGAGAAGCGGCTCAACGCAAAACCGTAGATGCCATAATCAAGAATTTCCTGAACCCCGGCGGGCGAGACAATCGGCACATATGCGTCGATTAGAGCCCACTCCGACTGGTGCAAAACAGTAGAACTCTCTCCCGTATGATCGTCGCCCATGGCGACCAACACACCACCATACTTACTTGTTCCGGCCATATTTGCGTGGCGAAACACGTCACCCGTTCGATCAACGCCGGGTCCCTTTCCGTACCAAAGTCCGAAAACTCCGTCATATCTGCCTTCATCGCGCAATTCGGCCTGTTGACTTCCCCATATTGCGGTCGCCGCCAGATCTTCATTCAATCCATATTGAAAGACGATTTCCTGCTTTGCCAACTGCTTGGCTGCCCGCTTCATCTGCATATCAACGGCTCCTAACGGCGAGCCACGATATCCGCTGACTAAACCAGCAGTGTTCAAACCGACTAATTTGTCACGCCCCTTTTGCATGAGCATCAATCGAACGAGGGCTTGGGTACCATTCAGCAAAACGGATTGCTTCTTGAGGTCAAACCGATCATTGAGGGAAATATTCTTGCCAGGCATGCTGCGTCCTTCAACTAATTCCTGTTATATAACCTTGTCAGCCTTTTGGCATCAATGATAATGACGCTTTGACTTTGATCCTCCTCGTATATTTTAGTTCATTAAGAACTTTAGCGTATTTTCTCTACCCTAAGGACTGTGTCATGGACTGGGACAAATTGCGGATTTTTCATGCCGTCGCTGACGAGGGTAGTATTACCAACGCCAGCACCCATCTCAACTTATCACAATCTGCCATAAGCCGCCAAATTCGTGCTCTTGAAGAGTCTCTGAATGCAATCCTATTTCATCGACATGCCCGGGGGCTCTTACTGACAGAGCAAGGCGAGTTGCTATTTTCCACGACGGTTGCGATGAGTAAACAGCTTGAGAGCGCAACAGCCGGTATTCGTGATACAGAAGATGAGTTATTTGGGGAACTGCGTGTCACAACAACGAATGGATTTGGCGCCCTATGGCTAGCACCAAGATTACCGCATCTCTATTCCAAATATCCTGAGATAAAGATTGATCTCGTACTCGCCGAGCGGGTTTTGGATCTCTCAATGAGACAAGCCGATCTTGCTATCCGCATGAAAGAGCCAACTCATGTCGATCTCATTCGCAAGAAACTCATGACGGCAAGAATTCGCCTGTACGCGTCAAGGAAGTATTTGGCTCAGGTTGGAGCCCCCGCCGGCCTTTGCGACTTTTGCAATCACCGACTTGTCTGCCAGCGGCCCTCCTCCTATCAGGCTGCGGCTGGTGCCGCTCTTGTTGAAGAACTATTGTCGAATCCGATCAAGTCTATCGTTACCGTCAATAGCTATTATGGCGTCTTGCAAGGCGTTTGTCATGACCTCGGTATTGGCGTTCTTCCTGACTACATTACCGAAGATTTTCCAGACCTTGAGCGGGTGTTGCCAGAGTTAGAGTCGGAAGCTGTACCAGTCTTTCTCGCCTATCCCGAAGAGCTTCGTCACTCCAAGAGGGTTGCTGCCTTTCGAGATTTTGTGCAAGAAGAAATCATCCAGCATCGTGCGCAGTTACGAAAGTTAGGTAAGCTCTAGCAAAGCTTTTCCGAACCAGTGAAATCTTGGGCAGACCACGCACGGACGATGATCAACATCTTGTCCAACCGGTTTATCGTATGAGATTGTGCTCAGTCTTTGGAAGCGACCGGGTCTTTTGAGAATCGCTGCAACAGTTAGCATTGGCTTTTGTCAAATGACATCGACTGGTTTCGACTTTCGAACAGTAGCGGTGCCCGCCTCTGGCCCCGTGCCGGGAAGGTCGGAGGTTGTCACTTTGCGGATTAAAAACAACCATTCAGGAAATCTCCATTTGAGATCAAGCATATGGACCGCAAGCATATGGATTTTCTCATGCAGTATATGAGGCACTGCATCCGCATTCCAAGAGATGTTATTACCCGCCGCACATTAAACTTGCCGAATAGGAAAATTGACATATTTCTGGATACAACGCCCATTTTGGCGACGTTCTTGGCGGGATTTTTTGATGTCGGCATGAAGGAATTGCCCGAACAAAAAATAATGCTTCAAAGTTAATTTTTTTGTTGTCATTTACGTTGAAGTGATGGATATTCACGAACATGCTATTGTTCGATTCGATATTTTCACTCGAAAGTTAGTGCCATTATGGGCAATAGGCAGCGGAGTGTGCTAAATGGCGATTTCGATAAATTCATCGCCTGACAGATTGGTAAGGAAACTTCTACCCTCTTTCTGGAGGCTCATTTTCTTTGCGGGTTTCGTCTCGCTTGTTTCTCCGGTGGTTTCCCCGGTAGAAGCTGCGTGGTTAGAGGTGGCAGATACAAGTTCAGTAGAGGGTGAAACTGCACGACTTGTAACCCGATGGACAATTCCCCCCGAAGCTGCCGATAATGGGCTCTTCCGAGCTATCCGCTATAGTTTCGAGACACGAGATAATACGGCGGTTGCCAATGAAGATTATGAACCCGTCTCGGGGACGATTACTTGGCGGGAGAATCAACCAGGCGGTGAGCAAACCGGTGTTGAGATTTTGATTTTGGAAGATGGCGATCCCTGCGATGAGTCGTATCCGAACACTGAAAAATTTGACGTACTCCTTACTGACGCACAGGTAGAGTTTCGCTCTTGGTTTGGGGGATATAACTGGGTCGCAGCTACAGTGGAGAATGGAATGATCCACTTTCTGCCCGAAATTAAAAGAAGTGTGTCGATCACAATACCAGACGGTTGCCCTACCCCCTCGAATTGACCCTTTAGACGGAGCAATTGCTACATTCCTTCCCTGAGCGGACTGCACCGTCAAGGAGAAAGTAGCGACGCTTGGTCGCCCGGCGATCAATGAGTACGCTGTTTCATACAGTCAGTTTTGTTTGCGTAGCCACTCAATCACAGCTGGACGAACAGATTGTTCACCCTTATCCCGTTCTTGCCTGATGATTTCAGATAATTCATCAACATTGCAGCGTCGAATCAGAGCCTTCACAGGGCCAATTGAGGCTGGTCGCATTGAGAGCGTGCGGAAGCCAATTGCTGCTAGACACAGGGCCTCAATCGGTCGACCTGCATCCTCACCACAAAAGCTTAGCGGTGTACTCGTTTTAAAACAGCGCTGAACGATATTCTCTAGAAACGATAAGAAACTGACCTCAAGAACATCGTAACGGCGACGCACTCGCTCATTTTCGCGATCCGCAGCAAAAAAGAACTGCTTGAGGTCATTTCCACCGACTGACAAAAAATTAACCTCTTCAAAAAATTGTTTGGGCGCGTATGCAAGGCTTGGCGTCTCAAGCATTGCTCCAACCTCAAGTTTCTCGGGTAACTGGTGACCCAATCGTTCTTCTCGCCGCCACGCTTTTTCCATTTCCGCCCGCGCCAATCGATATTCGCCTAATTGAGCGATGAAGGGAAACATAATTGTCAAAGGGCGCCCGTTAGCCGCTCGAATAAGCGCCTGCAGCTGCATACGCATGACGCCTGGTCGATCCAACCCAACTCGAATCGCCCGCCAGCCCAGCGCCGGATTGGGTTCCTCATTGGGCGTCATGTAAGGCAAGACCTTATCGGAACCGATATCAAGGGTACGGAAGGCGACACGCTTGCCTTTTGCGGCATCCAAAACCCGGGAATAAATTTCTGCCAGTTCCATGCGCTTCGGCATTCGATTGCGGACAAGGAACTGCAACTCGGTTCGGAACAAACCAACCCCGTACGCTCCTGACTCTTTGAGCGACGGTAAATCAGCCATCAGACCCGCATTCATGTTGAGGATGATTTCTTTGCCGCAGCGGGTGATTGCCGGTTTGTCTTTTAAGGACGCATATCGCACTTGCGCTTTTGCGTTCATCGCGATCTTATCACGAAAAGCGGATACAACCTGATCGTCGGGTCTTAGGTGAACAAAGCCTTGGTCACCATCGACCATTATGTGGTCGCCGTTCAAGGCCTCGGTGGAAATCCGCCTTGCGTGAACAACCAAAGGAATTGCGAGTGCTCTAGCGACGATTGCGGCGTGGCTACCTACCGAACCGTGTTCTAACACGACCCCTTTTAGTTTTCTTCCGTATTCCAGAAGTTCTGCCGGGCCGATATTTCGGGCAATTAGAATTGGATCCTTTGGTAGCTCCAACCCCTGTTGGGTGCCCTGATTAGTCAAGATGCGCAGAAGTCGGTTTGAAAGATCATCAAGATCGCTCAATCGCTCACGCAAATAGGCGTCTTGCACTTGCCCCATTCGCGCCCGCGCTTGAGATTGTTCTTTCTCAACAGCGGCCTCAGCCGATAACCCGCGGCTAATATCTTCTTGCATGCGCCTTAACCAACTCTTGGAGTTGGTGAACATGCGGTAGACTTCAAGAATTTTAAATTGTTCTTTGTCGCCGTCGGCGGTTGCTTCAAGAAGTTTATCAACACCGACCTGAAGTTGCTCAATAGCAGCGATCAACCGTTCGAGTTCCCGATGCGGATCGTCAGCAATCGGATTGGTCACAACGACGCGTGGCTCATGTAACCACGCATGCCCCTCAGCTGCTCCTTCTTGCCCACTTGAACCGCGGAATAGAACCGGTTTTTGATGTTGCGCCGATAAGGCTGCCCCTTCCCCCAAAAAAGCGCCGAGTTCGGTCATTTCTGCGAGCACCATGGCAACAACTTCTAGGGCGTACACCTCGTCGGCTGAATATTCACGCTGGGTCTTCGATTGAACAACCAGTACCCCTAGGTTCTTACCCAATCTTTGGATAGGAACACCGAGAAATGATGAGTAAATTTCCTCACCCGTCTCCCGCATATAGCGAAAGCCGTCTTCCGAGGGCGCATCAGGGGTATTGATCACGCGACCTCTGCTAGCAACTCGACCAACCAATCCCTCGCCTAAGCGCATGCGCGTCTGATGAACCGCCGCCGGATTGAGACCTTGAGTCGCGCACAATTCAAGAACGTCGTCGTCCATGAACAAGTAAATGGAGCACACCTCGGTGCCCATACTACGGGCGGTCAATTGCGTAATTTGATCAAGTCGCGCCTGTCCTTCAACGTTACGAGCTAACGTGTCCCGTAATCGTCCAAGAAGTTTTCGACTCTCACTCTCGGTCTGTTCCGACATCAGGCACCATTGAGTCCATCAATTCTTTCCTTCAAAGTGCGGAATAATCCATGTAATTCCGCGCTTCGCTCGGGCGCATCGCTAGCGCACGGTTCGGTTATCAGAAAAAGCATATTAACCGAGATTAGTTTTGCCTGTTTACGCTAAAATATGCGATCGAGTCCCGTTAAGCAAAAAACAAACCTGACAACTTCATTCAATTCCTTTTCCCGGCAGTAATCACAATGTCGAATTTGCCGCAAATTGGGTTTCGTACGCCCTGCCACCGATTAGGCAGTCTAAACCAAACCAACAACATTTCCAACATAACTGCAGCTACATGTGTACATTAGAGTTAACCGCCGCTAACCGTTCATCGCGAATGAAAAACGGCATAAGAAACCGAAAAAAGTCGTCTATGTTGCCTTATTTGCCGATTAGCATAGACGGCACTCGCGCCATGGCAATTCCATAGGTTAACCATTCTCTAAGGCATTTTGTCACATCAGATGACACGGAATATAACTGCTGGTTTCTTACCCAGTCCATTGCGATAAAATTCCCGATTTCTCTATTGCGGGAACTTGCATCGTGACATCAATCTGTGCGCTCCTTATGCGACTAGTAACGACGTACATTCATTATATAATCTGACGTAAACTAACGCCGCGCTGACACGTCATACTAACGGTTCGTGTCCTTTGTTGGGTTTTGAATTCAAGAAAACACGAGAACTGCTGCTAACAGTGGCGGCCAAGGGTGATCGGTCGTCTTACGGTCAATTCGATTGGCACTGCGGGAGTCTCTTGATGCTTCCTATTCTTCCAACTCGAAGGCGTCATGCAGTGCCTGCACGGCAAGTTCCATATATTTTCGATCAATCAAAACCGAGATCTTTATCTCTGATGTTGTAATCACCTTGATATTTATGCCCTCCTTCGACAGAACGCTGAACATCTTGGCCGCAACGCCGGTGTGACTACGCATCCCGATCCCCACAACTGAGACTTTTGCTACAGAGTTGTCAACAACAAGTTCATCATAGCGCACCTCGCCGTTGCTTCGAATGTCGATCAAAGCTTGCTCAGCTGCACCAACTTGATCATTCGGACATGAGAACGTCATGTCGGTGCGCCCCTTTTCGGCGATGTTCTGAACGATCATATCGATATTCACATTCGCTTCGCTCAATGATGAAAACACCATCGCGGCAATACCAGGACGGTCAGCAACCGAGATGAGAGTCAGTTTGGCTTCGTCACGCGAACAGGCCACGCCAGCTACAACTTTGCTTTCCATAATCTCCTCCTCGTCGCAAACCAGCGTACCCTGTGAGTCCAGTTCGTCAACAAAACTCGATAAGACTCTGAGGCGCACAGCATTGCGCATCGCAAACTCTATTGATCGCGTTTGTAGCACCCGAGCACCCATAGAGGCTAACTCCAGCATCTCTTCATACGCTATTTGATCTAACTTCTTCGCCCGATCACAGATGCGTGGATCGGTCGTATAGATGCCATCAACATCGGTGAAAATCTGGCATTGTTCCGCACTAAGTGCCGCCGCAAGAGCGACCGCTGTGGTATCCGAACCTCCTCGCCCGAGCGTAGTAATGCGATATTCTGGACTAATTCCTTGGAACCCAGCAACAACTGCGACCCGCATACCCTCGTCAAACTTATGCAAAATATTGTCAGTCTCAATATGAGTGATTCGTGCGCTAGCATGCGTAGCTGTTGTCCCAATTGGAACTTGCCAACCCTGCCAACTGCGGGCAGGTACACCCATTCCTTGCAGGGTTAGTGCCATCAGCCCGGCAGTGATGTTCTCGCCAGAAGACACCACCGCGTCATACTCACGAGCATCGTAGACCGGTGCTGTCTCGACCACCTTAGAAATGAGATGATTGGTTCCACCAGCCATCGCCGACACGACGACAACAATATTCTTGCCATTATGCACTTCCCGCACCACCCGCTTGGCCGACCGTTGCACGCAGGCAAGATCAGCCACCGAGGTGCCACCGAATTTCATCACAAGCACAGGCACGGATTGACTCAACAAAGAACCAAATTTCTAATGAACACGCAGCAACTGAACCTCACCCTACCAAGAAGAGAAATTAAATTCGCGGAGAGACGAGCCGCAAATGTTTACTCTTCGTTTTCAGTTTGTCTTTTGTTTAGGCATGAATGGTAGGGGTGCAACCGGAATCCCATCTTCGATTAGTTTTCGAGCTTCGTCCGCTCGCGCTTCTCCATGAATCGAGCGCTCTGGCAAGTCTCCGAGGTGAATGGCACGTGCCTCTGCTGCAAAGTTAGTTCCGACATAGTTCGAGTGCGTTTCAATATGATTCTTTAGCTTTTGCAGAGCTTGGCTTGCCTTGCTGGCTGATACTGAAAGGGCCCGCTCTTCGGCTTTCTGTCTCTTACTGCGAGCAGTACGCACCCGTGGGGTCATAATCGACTTTTTGACGTCAACCGATCCGCATACCGGGCAGGTAACCATTCCCGCGGTAGCAAGCTTGTCGTGGGCTTCAGCGGACTGAAACCAGCTTTCAAATTCGTGGCCGTTCGCGCACTTTAAGCTATATTGAATCATGTTTGACACCGATTCTAAGAACCTGCCTAATATATCAATTTGTTCCAAAAAATCAATTGCCCTGACGTCATCGCAGTATTTTGGGATCGAAATCTCGCAATATCCGCGCCAGTTCGGGTTCGGACACACTTTTTGACGCCGTCTTTGGGGTCATCCAACGACGCTGCCTCTGCGTCTTCTCAGGATAATGCTTTGATAATAACTTGACCTTAACGGGATAAATCATCGCAACGCACGGATAACTCACCTGATCAGAAATTGACTTTGCGTAGGCAAATAAACCAAGACAAAGATCATGTGCCATGCCATTAACCCCGGCTTCTTCCCATGCTTCTTTCAACGCGCATTCTGCGGGGGTCAGTCCGTCCTCTGGCCATCCTTTCGGAACAATCCAACGACCCGATCGCCGCGATGTAATCATCAGAATCTGCGGGCGGTCAAGCTTTATTCGATAGCACAGAGCGGCAAATTGGCTGCGCACCTCGCTTCGAGAGGATTTTCGTAGCGAAAGCGGTAGTTGCTTAAGCATGGAGTCGCAACCTTGCCGAACAAACCCAATAGGCGACGAGTATCATTGTCTGAATTAATCTTATATTGTGTTAGAAGAATTTTCTAACGCAACATTTAGTCCAATTCCAGCAATAATGCAAGGGGGTTGTCCGCAAGGTTGCGATCCTGCCATTTTCCACCCCGAAATTACGCTGCGTGCCCCCTGGGAAACTTAGTTGGAACTGTGATGACGGTACTTTCACCAGCAACTCAGTCTATACATTTGATGTAGAATAACCGATTTTCGGGTATTTTGAAGACCGTACCAATTTGCGATCTGTCTCTGGCGATCTCATTTAGCTTTGTCGTTGGCGAGCCGTTCGCTCTGTTATTAACGCCGCCACTAAAGCAAGAGTCATTACTTGTTCGATACCGTTTGATCGCAAATTCCACCCCTCAACCCGTGGGTTATTGTCGCCGCTCAAACGTCTCCTTAAAGTTTTGGAGAATTTCGTCTTCCGTTTTGTTCGCTTCGATTGCGAGACGTCTTAGTCGAAAGTGAACTTCAGCCATTCGTTGATAGTAATTGGTATAAGTGTAATTGGTCGCCGCTCCGGCTACAGCGCCCAGAACTGGGATGGCTTGTGCCGCTAATTTTTGACCCAAAGCCGTGGCAAGTCTTGGCGCAACCAATGAAATAACCCGCTGAATCGCATTTCCCGATAAGGTAAAGCGAGCCGAGAGAAAGCCGAACTCGGCACCATCATCAGACGCGAATGGTCCCGCAGCACCCATAATGCGAAGACAGTCAAATCGCACACTTTCTAATTCGATATCGAAGCCATGTTCAACTGCCACCCCTTGAATTGCGCGCAGTAAGATCGTTGTTGTTACGGGCAACTCAAGCAAGGCCGACGGCAAACCACCAAAGCCACCCGCCGCACCGAGAGCGGTCGCAACGGCGGAATTCAACCATTGAGATTGATCGGGAACAGCCCTGCGGCTTTTCGTGGCCGTGTTGAGTGCTACAATTAATGCCTTTTCGGTAACTTCGTTCAATTGCTTGCGCACAGAAATCGGGAGCCGATCAATTAGATCCTCGGCTTGGCCACCAATCAAGTTGAGCAATTGTATGCCGGGTCCCATTGCGCTTTTATACTGACGAGCAATATCAGCCATCTCAGCTTCAATATTGACAATTTCTTTGATCATCTTTTTGGCCCATTGATGAGAAACAAGAGTGGTCGAAGCGTCACAATCATGCGTTCGAAAACCCTCAATTGCGGTTTGCCGACCAAGGCTGAACTAGACCCTCAATCCCCGTCCATGCACCCTCGGTTAATGCCATACCGAGGACTCGATCTGGGTTTGTCGGCGGCGGCATCACAACATCGTGTAGTCGCTCAAAACCAAATTTCCGGTAGTACGCCAAGTCGCCAACCAGAATGACTCGCTGCCAATTCATACTCTCAGCCTTCTTGAGCGTCAATCGTATCAATTTTCCTCCTATTCCTTCTCCCTGCCGTGTCGGATGGACGGCGATGGGACCTAGCAACAACGAAGCACTTTGATTGATCCAGACGGGCCAGCACCGGATTGCCGCAAACAGCAAACCATCGGCATCGCGCACGATAGTCGACAGGTCGGCGACCGGTGCCTGTTCAGCCCGCAATCGGTAGGAAGATAGTGCTTGACGACCGGGCGCAAAGCAGAGATCAAAAAGGGCTTCGACCTCCAAACTATCCTGTTTCTGCTCAGTATACCATTCTTTCATTTCAATGTCGCTAGCAAGTTCGGCGATTGCGATTTAGTTAAGCACCATAAGACTGCCATCGGGGAGCCATCATGTTTTACAAACCTACAGAAGGCCACGGATTGCCGCATAATCCTTTTGGCGCCATTGTCGCGCCCCGTCCGATTGGATGGATATCAACCCGTGATTCTTATGGCTGTGACAATTTAGCACCCTATTCCTTCTTCAATGCAATCGCTTATGAGCCACCACAAGTGATGTTCTCATCAACTTCGAAAAAGCCTGATCAACCGACTTCGAAAGATAGCGTGTCTAACATTGACCAGACTGGATGTTTTTGCGTTAACATCGTTTCCTATGAAGCACGGGAGATCATGAATGCAACATCCCGTCATCTTCCGAAAGAGCAGAGTGAATTCGACTATGTTGGTCTTCCAGCTATTGCTTGTGCCGTGATTGATTGTGCTCGAGTAGCCGACGCACCAGCGGCCCTTGAATGTATCGTCGTCAATACGATACAATTGGCGGGTCAATCAAACTATATGGTACTTGGCGAAGTTGTAGGGATTCACTTGCGAGACGATTGTCTCAACAATGGTCGCTTCGACGTCACGACCTATCAACCGCTTGGTCGACTCGGTTACCGTGACTATGCTAAAATCTCCGAGGTATTTGAAATTAACCGTCCTGACGACTGACCATCGTTACTCAATGAGATATTCTCTATGTCGGCCGTTCATATTGAACAAAGAGAAAACCACGTGATTAGGAAAGTTCGCGACTGATGAAAGAAACAATACTCGCGATAATCGGCGGTTCAGGAATCTATGAGATTGAGCAACTAGAACAAGCGTCGTGGCAAGAGGTGGATACGGCATTTGGCCAGCCGTCTGACAGAGTTTTGCTCGGCAGACTCAATGGTTTGCGAATGGCGTTCCTGCCGCGTCACGGACGGGGTCATATCCATAGCCCTTCTTCGGTACCGTACCGAGCTAATATTGCGGCACTTAAACAATTAGGTGTCACTGACATCATTAGTTTATCCGCCGTCGGATCACTTCGTTCTGATATTGCCCCCGGCGACTTTGTGATCGTAGATCAGTTTATTGACCGCACGACCGCACGAGAAAAATCCTTTTTCGGTCAAGGATTAGTAGCACATGTGTCAATGGCAAAGCCGACCTGCGCTCGATTGGGGGATGCTTGCGAACTCGTCTCGCAAGATATTGATGTGACCATACACAAGGGCGGGACGTACCTCGCAATGGAGGGACCACAATTTTCCAGCTTGGCGGAGTCAAAAATGTATCGAACATATTGGGGCGCGGACGTCATCGGCATGACAAATATGCCGGAGGCAAAACTCGCCCGCGAAGCAGAAATCTGCTATGCGACTGTCGCTATGGTCACCGATTACGATAGTTGGCATCCTGATCATGGCGAAATAGATATAACGGACGTCATCAAAACCTTGGAGTCAAACACCGCGAAAGCAAAAAACTTGGTCTCCGCGCTACCGTCCGTGATTCCTGCCAAGCGCACACCGTGCCCGCAGGGATGCGATCAATCGCTCGAATTTGCAATCATCACCCGCCAAGAAAATCGCGATCCCATGATGATCGAAAAACTCTCTCCTATCGCCGGGCGCGTCCTGTGATCGCTTCCTAAGCCTTCTCCAATGTCCACTCAGTCTACTTAGTGTCTGCTAAGAAACCCCTATTTTGGAAAAATCTGCACATCCCACGATTACAAAAAACTAGTTCTTCCAGTGGTTTGCAATATCGGAGATATGCTTTTAGTTGGTGTTTACCTTAAGTGAAGATTCGTGGCTTCAGTAGAAATCTTATCCAATCTTGCGGAAGTTGCGTCAGGTAACCGATTCTTCCTGAGAGAAAAGTAACAGAAAAAGTAATTTTATCCATAACTTATCAGAAAAATGAGAGTTTTTTAGCAGACTCTACTTAAGAGAATACCGAATATTTTGACGTAAGTCTAGGCAAGAATAGGTGGCCAATTGAGGTGCTCAAGTGCTTGAATTTGTCTGCTTCGTTAATGAGGATTTACCGATAATCGCAAGTTCGGACTGCCAAGTGTCAACGACAACCAAGAAACGTTTTCTCTGACCGATAGAGCCAATACGTCATCCATCCGTAGCGAATAGCGAGTACCAACCCATGACATCAATTAAAGATTTTATCCGGACCATTCCTGATTTCCCGCACGAGGGAATCATGTTTCGCGATGTCACGACATTATTCGCGAATCCAGATAGTTTTCGGCTTGCTGTCGACCAAACGCTACAGCGACTTACCGACCTGAAAATCGACTTGGTCGTCGGTATTGAGGCCCGCGGTTTCATTCTTGGTGGCGCGATCGCTTACGAACGCTCACTGGGCTTTGTACCGATACGAAAGAAAGGTAAATTGCCGAGCCGAACGATTGAACGCGAGTATTCTCTCGAGTATGGTAACGCTGTCGTGGAAATCCACGATGATGCTATCCAAGCCGGCGATAAAGTATTGCTTGCCGATGATCTCTTGGCAACGGGTGGCACAGCTGAAGCGGCGATCAATTTGATCGAAAGGCTAGGCGGCGATGTTATCGCTTGCTCATTTATTGTCGACTTACCCGAATTGGGCGGACGGCAGCGTCTTGAGCAGTTAGGAATGAGAGTTCAAACGTTATGCGAGTTCAGCGGTAAGTAACGAACGGCTCGTGGACAGACCAAACTTTTCCCGGCAATACAGTATTCGGTCTTGATGCCGTCGCCAGTTTGAAGTTTTGAGAGCGCATTTCTAAATCTTCTCGCCGGCAGAGATCGCCGTGAATTCTTTCTTTCAAAGCTTCATCCGTCCTCAATTATTGTCCAAGAAGCCCTCTCGTCTCTATATTTATTCCGCGAAACGCACAAACCGCATTTATCTAAGCGTTCCTTTGTCGCGACCTTATTGAAGCCATTCATCTCTGCGGGTGCCGACAGCCTCAGCTACCGAGCTATAACCGTCTCGCTCCAGCAATTCTTCGAGGCCCCAGCAAATGTCTCGAACAATCGACAGTCCGCGAAACACAAGCGCCGTATACAACTGCACGGCGGAAGCGCCGGCAAGTATCTTCGCGTAGGCTTGCTCGGCGGATGCTACTCCACCGACTCCGACAAGAGGTGTGCTTGTAAGCGTCGATAGGCGGGCGAGCACCTTAGTTGAACGCATAAAGAGCGGTTGTCCAGACAAACCACCGATTTCAGCCTGAGCGGTGCTCGAAACACCAGCCCGAGAGACCGTGGAGTTGGTCGCAACAATAGCGTCGACCGGGAAATCTTCGACGACCTGAGTAACACACTCGAATTGCTCGTCGGTTAGATCTGGAGCAATCTTCAAGAAAACACGGGGCGGTTGCGGCAATCGTTTGCTTGCAGCCAAGACTGTGCTAAGCAATGCCCGCAAGGGTGCACCTCTTTGTAACTCTCTGAGCCCTTCGGTATTAGGGGATGAAACATTGAGCGTTACAAAATTGACCCATTGGCCACACGACTCAAGCACCCGTACATAATCGTCGGTGGGATATTTACTGTTCTTGTTTGCCCCGATATTCAAACCAACGATAGAGCCCTTCGGACGCATTTGGAGTTTTTTCGCAATCGCATCCATACCGTCATTGTTGAATCCTAAACGATTAATGATCGCTTGATCTTCATTTAAGCGAAAGACTCGCGGTCGAGGGTTGCCGGATTGGGCGATTGGCGTGGCAGCCCCGACCTCAATAAATCCGAAATCTGACCTGCTTAAGGCGCCTAATACTTCAGCGTTCTTGTCGTACCCGGCCGCTAATCCGATTGGGTTTGGAAACCTCATTCCCGCGAGGTGAGTAACCAAACGAGGTGTTGTGATTGGTTCTGAAAAACTACGTGAAAGAAGCCTAAGCCCCCGCAAAGATAGCGAATGCGCTATCTCTGGCGGGAACTGGTGTAACAGCCGTAAACCGGCTCGTTCAAGAATGTCCTTCACCACAGGCTTACCCCAAAGTATTGACGACGAAAATGCAGAGCCATCGCAACTCGCTCCTGAAAGATCAGTTGCAGGTCTCTTCATACATGACAAATTGAACCTGATCGCCCTTCGCCACAATCGACTTTTTGTTTGGAGAGGCCACCGACATTCCAAAAGTTACACCGCAAACCATTGGCTGTCCCGGCGCGTCTTTATTTCGCAGAGGAAATAATGACCGATTATTCAAAATGAAAAAGCAACGGAAACCAAACACGGATATCAGGCCGACGCAACCGTCTTTCGTAAAAGCTTTGCGAATTTCACGCCAATGACCAACTTTAATAAGAGGAGGGCTACAAAATGGCCTCACCAACTCAGCGTCTAATTCTGAAACTCAGAAATTGATTAACCTGAACTCAATCCATCGGGTTGGGGTTATGCTTAGCAAATCAGTCCGACTGTCAGGTTCACAATTCAGTCCACCTAACGATTAACCCCTGGCACGATTTTCTATCCGCGGATAACAAAGAGCCAGAGTTATTCCTCGTACCAAGAATGAAATCAACAATGCCGCCCAAAGACCATGACTGGAATATAACGGAAACAATATCAACACGGCTAGCCAGTAAATCAGAAAGCTTAACGCCATCATATTGCGCATGTCGCGAGTTTGTGTCGTTCCGATGAAGATACCATCGAGCATCCAAGCACCAACGCCCACAATTGGCGCCAACAGCATCCAAAACAAATATTTCTTTGCTTCTATCCTCACATCTGTCGCTGTTGTCATTGTATCAATCAGTAAATCGCCGAACATTGCGAATAGGCTTGCCATCAGGATCACAGCGACCAACCCCCAGATGGAAGCCATAATCGCAGCTTTTCGCAACGCGCCAACTCGTCGCGCACCCATTGCCCGTCCGGTCAAAACCTCCGCAGCCATTGCAAAGCCATCTAAGGCGTAAGCCGAGATATACAGAAACTGCAGGAGGACTTGGTTAGCAGCCAGAGTGCGGTCACCCAACCCTGCTGACATAAAGACAAAGGAGGTAAAGATAATTTGGAGTAAGAGAGAACGGACCAAAATGTCGGCGTTCACCATCGCCATGTTCATTAGGCGAGCTAAGTCAAATATTAGGCGTCGCTGAAAGAACAAGGGCTGTCGAAACGCTGTTAGACAGAGCCACAGACCAACGAGGGCTCCAGACCACTCCGCCAGAAAAGTCGCGAACGCGACCCCAGCGACGCCCCAACCGAAACCAAGAACAAACAAAACATCTAAAATGATGTTCATGCCGTTCATCCCGATTTGTAATACTAAAACAGATCGCGCTCGTTCATGAGCAAGTAACCAGCCTGAAATTCCATAGACGGCAATCGCCGCCGGCGCCGACCAAATTCGAATTTGGAGATAGATCTTTGCCAATTCTTCGACTTCCGCACTCGCTGGAGCGAGCGTTAGGGCAAATCGCAAAATAGGAATTTGCAACACGATCAAAACGAGGCCGAAGCCAAATGCTGCGATTAGGACCCGGGCCAGTAGCGCAGCAACTTCTGCACTATCTTGCATACCTAGCGCTTGGCTCGTCAATCCGACTGTGCCCATTCGAAGAAATCCAAACATCCAATAGACTGAGGTCAGAATGATGGCGCCGAGACCCACAGCACCGATCGGCACCGCCTCTCCGAGTTGGCCTACGACGCCCGTATCAACAGCACCGAGGATTGGTGTTGTCGCATTCGCGATTACAATGGGAATTGCGATGCCTAAAATGCGCCGATGGCTGGGCGCCTCAAGGTTATGCTCAGCAATCATCTCGCTCGGGCACTCCTGGCATCAAAAAGTGTCCCGTGGCTTGTGCGAAAAGTCGGTGTCGCTGATCTTGCCAGCCCTCAACATGGACGCTCGCGTATCGCCGTCCTGAGCGATTGACTTTTGCGCGAGCATAAGCGTCTCGTGGCAGTCCAGATCGCAGATAGTCGACCGAAAAGTCAATTGTCTTGGGCAGATCAGGCGGTGCAGTTGAATCCCATTGATCGAAGTCAATCTTTCCGCTTTCAATGTCTTGCCAAAAAAAGGTCCAACTCAGCGTAATGATCGCCGTTACTTCCAAAAACGCGGCTGTCGCACCACCGTGAATGGCTGGTAAGTGTGGATTGCCGATCAACTTCTCATCGAACGGCAAGACGGATGTAAGTTCGTCGCCGCGGCGGTCGAAACGAACTCCCAGAAATTGAATGTACGGAACGCCGTCAATCAACAACTTCAGCGCGACATCCCGCCGTTGCTTTATGACCTGAACAGGCTCGGGCTTGGATCGCTCCACGGTTACCGCTCCACCGTGAAGGCACCTGAAGCAGCTGCTACCGGTCTCGACTCATCAGCATCAAGCGCCGTTGCCCGCACGAAAGCTACCGAGCGCGTCATGTGATAGCAGGTCGCATGGGTCGTAATTGCTTGCCCCACTTTGGCGGGTCTCATGTAATCGATTCGGAGATCAATAGTCGCTGTCGCGATCGGAGCTGAACTATGTGAAATCACGGCAACACCGCAGCACGTGTCCATCAGTGCCGAAACTGCGCCGCCATGAATAACGCCGGTCTTCGGATCACCGACAAATTTCTTGTCGTACGGCATTCTGATCCTTGCTGTACCATCTCCAATAGAAACCAACTGCATGCCGAGCGCCTGTGCATGCGGCATGATGTCGACCAGCTGTCGGGCTAAATCCGAGGTATCTACCATTCCTGCCTTTTTGTAAGTAGCAACTGTTGCATCCCTGATTCTGGGGCGGGAGAGAACGGCAAAGTGATGACGCATTTAAACATCTCGTTAACTGTCATTTCTCGCAGTTCAAATACCTCGCTCGCGGTTTCGCTCGAATTAATTTAGACAAATCCTATTCAGCAGATAGCAACGGCGAAAGCCACGCTTTGTGTCACCGACAACGAAATCGTTAGGGGTAGCGAAATCAAGACCTGCGACAATAGTTTCGAAAGTTTACAACTCTAAGCCGTTACCAATCATTCCCCGTAGGCTTCAAGCATTTATCGCTGATTGCGTCAGAAAACGGCAAGATAGACGAGTATTGATAGCGACTTTATTGAATAACACGTAACTACTCAGCCCCTAATTGGGGATGGGTTCTTGCGGTCTATCCGATGAGTTGGGACATGCAAGTATTTTTTCTGATACCCTATTAGCACCATAGCGCCGCTTTCATATCCTTGACCCCACGAATGCTTCGATGCGGTTCTAGACCTGACGGCGTGGTTCGGTTCGAAGGCGACAAATGATCTGTATCAGGCGATTATTGCCAAGATGCCGCCGCACGATGGCTATATTGAGTGTTTTCTCGGCGGTGGTGCGATCTTGAAGCGCAAGCCGGCGGCGATGCGGTCGATTGGCCTTGATTTGGATGCACGGGCGATTCCAACCTTCACGTGTGATTATCCGCACGCCCGCTTGAAGATGGAATTTGCGCGGGAAAGGTAATATCGGACTTCTTGGAAGAAATATCCAGGAGACGGAAAGAAATGACCGATGTAGGCTTTAACCGATTCGGTCAAAAAAGCGAAAGGGGACACATGCACCCCCTTCGTATCTGATTCCGACACTAGTCGGCAGCGGTTACAAAACAAGTCAGCACCGCATCTGAACCCTAGATAATTCATTCAGAACGCACGGCCAACCCCTTTTGTTAGGGATGCGGTAGCACTTTTTTCCCGTCAAATGCGATCAGATATTGGACATTGGCCGCCAAATGAGAAACAAGGGCTATTGCAGAGGCTTGGGCTCCTCCGTCGCAACGGACCTAGGCTCCGCAGAACATGCATCTTGGGGCCATTTCCAAACAAGCCATTCGTGCATCAGCTACCCAATAGCTGGCGATCTTTTCCAAAGTCGAACCAAAAAACGAGTCTCTTCTTCCACCAGATCTGGCTCTGTCCCATTATTACGGCGCACCGATTCAATAATCCTGTTGCGAACTCCCATACCATAGCGCTCAATATAGCCGTAATCGCGGAGGATTTCCTTTAGAAGCTGGTTTCTCGCCATCCGGACAACACCTTCTCTCATCTTCTCCACGGTCATGCCGTTCGGGAGTTGACCTGGTGAGATAATTTCCAATCGATCACTGTACAACGACACTTCGATATCGGTTCCCTCATGAGAGTAATCGCGATGTGCGACTGCGTTTACAACCGCTTCTCGCACTGCATCCATAGGATAAGCTTTCTTTCGTCGACGCCGACCACCTTCAAGGTGCGCGATGCTTCCCATGTTACGCTCCACAAAATCAACGGTCCGATCTATCACGCCCTTCTCAATTGATCTGCCACGCTTCGAAATACGTGAAACCAACGGCCCGCGAATTATCTCCTCGTCGCCTGTATCGTATTGCTTTACGGTATTGAGGAATGCCACCGCTGTTACACCAGCCTGTGGAACTTGACGGTTTGGGTTCTTGCCAAACAGAAGAAGGCCAGCCACTGATGCACCAACCATTCCTTCGTCCGCGATCAATAAATCCGAGTTTAGCAACAGCTGCCGCCAATTTGCGTTCTCTGTTTGTGCTGGTGCCGCTCTTTTCAAGACATGTTGGAAATAGTTCTTGATTCGAGCATGATCAAAGTCGTCAAATTCTGTATTATGGACCATTTTGGTCTCGTAGCGAATAATACGAGCCGCTTGATAAAGTCTTCCCTCCTCCTCCCGTGTCGCTTCTCTCGAAGTACTACCGACCCGAGTAAATGTCACCCAGGCATTGCCTCTTCTCGCTTTGTATGGCTTTCCTAGACTATCGGCGGCGAACTCAATGATTCCCACCTCTTTGCCCTGTTCTATCTCCAGGCAAGTCCAAACGGGATTAGTGCCGGGCTGAAGGTTCTGACGGGCGATATTCATCACCCATTCCTCGGTAGCGGTGCGGCTTCTTGTTAGACCCGAAATTTCTCCATCATCCTCAACACCGAGAAGAATGACGCCACCTTTGCGATTCAAAAGTGCTGCCATCTCCTTTGCTAGGCTATCTGGCTGGCAATCATCACGCTTAAACTCTACGCGTGAATTTTCTCGGTTGGTGATATATTCGAGAACTTCCGTTCTGTTCATTGTTCAGAAACCGTATTTGCGCCGGCGAGCCTCAAACGCGTCGCGACCTCCTTCAAGGATATCTTCCACAAGCTCGCGAACAGATTTCGAATCGATAGCTCCTGTATGTTCCGGCGCAATGAATGCTCTCCCCTCGGAGTTTGACAATCCGACAATCAGCTCCGCATCGCCAAGTACCGGAATATTTGCGTTATGCGTTGTAAAAATAAACTGTCGGCTCTGTTTCTCTTCACGCAGCCGTGGCACAATTCCTTCATTGATGAAGCGATTATCAAGATCATCTTCCGGTTGATCAATGATCAGAGGGGCATCAGATTGAAGTAAGAGCAGCAGTAGTACCGCCGTTGCTATTTGCCCCGTGGACATGTGCTCCAGAGACTGCCATGAAGGTGGAACGTCTGCGTGCGCAGTGTTCAGGCGTATCGCAGCTGTCGTGGACAGTTCCAACTCCTCAACCTGCATGAGCGTTTCAGGACTGCTATCGCAGATGCGCTTTGCTTGGCGAGGTGGAATACCATAAAGTGCTTGGAGTGTATCTGGTCCGATTCTACAGGCCTCTACAAATTTGATAATGGATAATTCCGAGGCTGTGGTCAAACTCTCAATTGCCTCTGACATTCGTCCTCCGACTTCACTTCTCAAATGCTCAAAGAGCGGTTCCTTATTGCCCGCAGGTATCACCTCTATCTGTATGCGGTTCGACAGTTCGTGATTGATTTTCGCTGCCGCGTTTTTCAAGTTTAGGAACTCAATATCCTTGATTGCCTCCCACTCAGCAAGCAGTACACGCCGCTTACTGTCCAGTTCGTCTTTCAAGTTTCGCAAATTTAGAAGACGCCGGTGAAGAGGTCGCAATTCTTCAATCTTGCGACGGAGACGAATAAATTCTTCTCCATCTATATCTGATTTCTGCAGTTCTCGCAGAATCTATTCATACTGTGTCTGAACTTGTTGTTGTCGCTCCTTCCATTGCCCTCGTACAGTATCTATTTTCCCCTCTGCACGATGCAATATGTCCTTCATATTCTCGACAAGGGGCAGCATTTTCATTTCTACCTCGGACAGGGTCTCGTTTGCTTGAGAAAGAATGCTTCGATTTGGGAGCTCCTCAAGAGCCCGTTTGGACAGAAAAGCGAGATCAATCGGCAGTTCCTTTTGCAAGAGTTCCAAAATTTCCTGAAATGGAGTGAGGCGGTGTGAAATCGACTCAAGTACGCGTTCCTCGCGTACAAGTATACTTTGTTCATGGAGGCGTTCCTCAGCACCGGACTCACAGAACTGTTCAAGTTTCGCTTCTAAACTTGGTAGATTTGCGAGACGCTCTTCCATCGAGTCTATTTCTTCCTGAGTACTACCCAAGTTCTGGCGATTCTTCTTGAGGGATCTTTTCAGGGAAGCTTTCTGGCGGGCGAGATGATCATCTTGGGTAACAAATAGATCCAGTAGGCGAGTACGCTTGTACGGTTCTCTCGCCAGTTCTGACATCTCATGCTGACCATAAACTTCGACGTTTGGAAGTATGTCTATCGGTGCGTGAGGTAGTACTTCACCGTCTTTTTCCCAAACGACCGGCGGATTAGGGAGGGTGCGTTCAATGCGATATTGACGACTGTTCGGTTTTTGTATCTGAATAAGCAAAGAGATTTTGGTTCCATTGCACAAAACTTTACCGACAATCCCGTCATGTATCTTTTTTGCCTCTTCGCCCAGAGGGTCTAGTCCAAGAGCATAACGAATACTTTCCACAATAGTTGATTTACCGACTCCTCGACCGCCGATTAGCACATTTAGATTAGGATTGAGAGGGAGGGTTATCCCGTCAAGAAAACCACCCTCCCAGCTGATCGACATTATTTCCACATGGTGATCAAGTGCAAAGTTACCTTGCTTAGGGTTGAGTCGAACGCGGGACCCCGGATCTAGAAAGGCTTGTCGCAATCCGTCAAGGGATATTTCTTGCATCTTGATCCAACAAGTCGCAGAAGGGTTAACGAGATCATCCGACGTTGTAACATCGCAAGCATTAACAACAGCGATTGCAAGACCGTGATCTAGAATGGGATCACGACGATGGGTACTGTCTTGGTTTTTGAGGATTGACAGGATATTCTGGGGCAAATCCTCAACCAACCCTGGGATCTGGATTGCTAACAGGTTTGGATCTTGCCAAGCGCGAATTCGCGACTGACCTGATAATTTTCTAAATAAGCCATTCTGGTTCGTAGCGTGCGCTGCTATGACAAGCCCACCTTGGTCACGAACGGTGGTTAGAATTTCCCGTAAGGACTTCGTTGAGAGATCACTAGATGGTTTGGTATTCAGGATGCCAAGGTCTCCGAGGTAACGTTCGAGTTGCTTATCCTCCACGGACATTGAGTATAGACATAACAGATGTACCCCTTCGGAGGACGCGATCTCGAAGCCTGGAAAGATATGAACTGGACGTTCGTTTGCCGCTGATCGAAAGGCCGCGACGCCCTTTACGCTGTTGTGGTCTGTAATTGCGAGAACTTCGATGCCTAAGTTCACAGCTTTATCGATAATTTTTTGTGCGTATTCGTTCTCATTTTCGTGCAAGGCTTGCCCGCAGAATGTTTCTGTATAATCACTTGGATTTACTTGCAGTGCACACCGGTAGAATCGTGCGCCAGCCCGTGACTGTGGCACTATGCGACATTCATTCTCTATAGTCACTTTCTGAATTCTCCAGCTTTCCTTCGTTGGTCTATCCTAACTTACCGCGTTCTCTCATTTTCCCAAGGCGACTGGCGTCAGAGTTCCTATCATTACCTCTTGAATTATGCATTTAGGAATAGAAACGACGGCTGGAAATGGCTGACGCTTTACTAGCTTCAGACCTGTTGACATCGGGATACTTCTTGCCGCCTCAAAATGATGCCCATTTCTTCGAAACTGCAAGGTCTGTTTGGAGCAGAAAGTCAGTTGGATGGAGTGACAAAAAAGATTGGCTTGAAGATCATCCGATCTTTCTTTGTATTTGGCATCGCCATCGACAGTCAAAAGGCTACGAACTCAGGCATGACGGGCATGAGCACCATACACCGCCTGCTATTGCACTTTCGATTGTAAATACATTAAGCTGAGTCAGTTATTTCGAAAATAGGCAAATGAAATCGAGAGGCTATTTCTTACCTGCATGGGATTTTTCAAACCAACTAACGCGCTGCGGTGGCGAATGTAATATTCCGCTCGCAAAATTAATCATGGACTCCCGTTGTCAAACGTCGTGACGAAATCTGAGTGAAAATACCGATGCAAACTGCTGACGTGTCGTCGAAATTCAGATGGCCACTAAACAGTTTCAGCAATCCTTAAAAACAAGTGGAGGGCAATATGAACGGCATTTACCAAGTTAAAGTAGGTGATTTCCGAGTTACAGCAATTTCTGACGGGCATATTCCCTTACCCAGAGAAACCTTTATTGGCGTCGATGAGGATCAGTTCAACGCCGCCCTGACGGCAGCTAGCTTACCCGAGGGCGACTATGAAGCACCGATTAACGCCTTTATCGTTGAGCAAAATGGTCGCGTTCACCTTGTGGACTCGGGTGCTGGAACGCTGCTTCCCTCTTTAGGAAAGGTAGGCGGAAGAATAATTGAGGCTGGTTACGCGCCAGAGCAAGTCGAGACTCTTTTTGTCAGCCATTTGCACCCTGATCATGTGGGCGGCGCGACTGATGATAATGGTCCCGTTTTTCCGAATGCAGCCCTAATAGTTCACGAAGCCGATCACGCGTTCTGGACAAATCCCGACAATCGCGCTTCTGCCGACGATGGCGCCAAATTATATTTTGATATCGCAAGTAACACGCTTACAGCCTATCAGGAGCGCTTGCGATTGATCTCTGGCGAAGAACAAGTTATTTCTGGCGTAACAGCACTGCCGCTACCAGGACACACGCCTGGTCATTGTGGGTTCACTCTATCTTCTGGAAGCGATCAACTCCTCATTTGGTCTGATATTGTTCACATGCAGTATCTGCAGCTCAAGGATCCAAATGTTGCAGTCGCTTTTGATACTGATCCACAGAGTGCTGCGATCCAGCGGAAAAAAATCCTTGATCAAGCAGCCTCAGACCATCTTCTAGTCGCTGGTATGCACTTAGCCTTTCCTGGCATGGGACAAGTTGAAAAAGCGGCCGATGGTCAGGGCTATTGGTTTGTTCCTAATAGTGTCCCGTAGGTAATTTTCTGCTGTTTCCGACCATTATGCGGTCTGCACACCTTTTGTTAGAGAATTATATACTTGACGGACAGCGTTTGAATCCTTATATTTGAATCACCAAGCAAGGAGATTCGAAATGGCGACAGCACCCGGCAAATCATTTCGCAAAGGATTGACAATTGTTGACCTGATGGAAATGTTCCCCACCGATGAGGCGGCGCGCAAGTGGTTTGAAGGCATTGTTTGGAAGAATGGCCGTGTTTGCCCGCATTGCGGTTCGACACACACGATTGAAAACACCAGCGCATCGGAAAACCGGCCGTATCGGTGCCAATCCTGCGGTCAGCATTTCAGCGTTAAGAAGGGCACAGTCATGCAGGGATCGCCGCTTCCCTATCGCAAGTGGGTGCTGGCGATCTACTTGCACATGACCAGCCTCAAAGGTGTCTCAAGCATGAAGTTGCAACGCGATATAGGGGTGACACAAAAGACCGCCTGGTTTATGTTGCAGCGGATCCGGGAAGCGTTCAAGCGTGACGATGACGAGCCGCCAATGAGCGGGCCAACGGAGATTGACGAGACCTACATGGGCGGGCGTGAGCGCAACAAGCATAACAGCCAGAAACTCAAGGCAGGGCGTGGGACAGTTGGCAAGACGGCGGTTGTCGGTGCGAAAGATAGGACCGCCAACGAAGTGCGGGCGCAGGTGGTTCAATCAACTGCGGGAGACACCTTGCGGAAGTTCGCGACCAGCCACGCACAGTTCGGATCGGTGGTTTACACAGACGACGAGAGGGGTTATACTGGCCTCGCAAGCGCGTTTGATCATGAGAGCGTTTGCCATTCAGCAGGGGAATATGTCCGCGATATGGCGCGTACCAACGGAATTGAAAGTTTCTGGGCGGTTCTCAAACGGGCGCACAAGGGCGTCTATCACAAGTTCAGCGTCAAGCATTTGCAACGATATGTCACCGACTTCGCCGGGCGTCACAATGTGCGCTCGCTGGACACCATGAGCCAAATGTAAGCGATTGTGACGGGCATGGTCGGACGGCGATTGACGTACAAAATGCTGAAAGCCGATAACGGATTGGCTAGTGGAGCGAGGGCGGTATGAACGTTCCGTTTAGTTATCCTCAAGACGGTCAGCTACTTCAATTAATTGGTGAGCGAGCGACCGTGCTTGTTGAGGACGGAGTGCTATCAGTGTTTCCAGAGCACCGATTGGAGGATCCACCTCTAATCTCTTTGCGACTTTGTCCCGGTATGGCATTATCCGAAGTAGAATCTCATGTTCAGGATAGTTAACCGGTGAATTTGGATTTTGACTAACAATCGGCTCGAATAGTTGCACGATGAATGTGTCAGAAAAACTTACCCACGGTTTCATTTCATAGCCCTCCATTCAGCCATTGTTTTTCCTCCCTTGCTTCGGTTGCATCCAGAACAGAGAAGTTGCAGGTTGTCAGGATGATCGGTTCCCCCGCGTGAGCGCGGTAACATGTGATCCACATCCATGACACGAAAAGGGAAGTGGGTTTGGCAACCCGCGCATATGCCTTCCTGCTCGCCATAGAGGCGATGGCGGTGCGTTCGGTAATTGGGAATGTCACCAAGATCGGTTCGAATAGGTGGTAAAGTTAAGGCCGTGGCGCCACCAAACAAATTGCCGCCAATGTGTTTTCCATACTTTTTTTCTTGAACAGACCGATCGGAATTTATACGATCGTTAACAAGTCTGACAGCCAGATCCGAAAGATCAATTCCAGCCCATTTTCTCCCTAAACGATCTGCTGCGACACATGCTGTTGCGCAACCGCAGAATGGATCCAGCACCATATCACCTTCATTGCTGGATGCATTGATAATGCGGTCGAGGAGCGCAAGGGGCTTCTGGGTGGGGTAGCCTATTCGTTCAGGGGAATTGGAATTAAGTTGTGGCATTGGCCACCAATCTTCTGGAATTTTTCCTTTTTCGTTTGGCTTGTATGGAATCAGTGTATCACCTATGCGACGACTTCCCCATCGGGATGCATCTGTACGCCCTTTTCCCTCTCCCTCATAAGGAACACGGACAGAATCAGCATTAAATGTCAGTATTTTGCCGCTTGCGTATCGCAAAATTATGTCATGCTTTCTGGCAAAATCATTTTTTCCTTTACCACCGCCTTTGTAGCACCACACAATTTCATTTTTAAACGCTTTACGCCCCCAAATCGCATCCATAAGCAATTTTAGATAATGCGATGCCGTCGGGTCACAATGCACATAAATGCTTCCCGTCTCCTTCAACACCCGGTGCATTTCCATGAGCCGCACGGCCATGAAAATGAGATAGGACATCATCCCCTTGCCGTGCGCTTGACGTGCGGCCTCAATAACGGAATAGGCAGCGGGATTGCGGTCGGCTAGTTCGCCATGTTCATGGACGTCGACATCGTCCAGCGTCCACATATCTTTGAACGCGGCACCAGCGGCTTTACTGCCGATCGGGGCCTCGTAAGTGCGATTGGAATTGAAAGGGGGATCCAAGTAAATGAGGTCAACGCAATTTGAGTTCATCCCCCGAAGGATGGGGAGGTTGTCACCGGTCCAGACGGTGCCAGAAGTAAAGTTGGGGGTTGCCGATTCGTTTGCCATCCGCTACGAATAACAGAAATCAACAGCGTCCGTCAAGTATATAATTCCCTTTTGTTAGATTATGCTGGACCGCTCCGATACGCGCCTCAAATCGTCGCAAGCGATTAGATGAATGACAGGAAATAACCCTGAGTGATAACTTCGCAGCCTGATTTCATGGCCTCCATAGTAGCATCGGCCATCACTTCATTGTTGCCCCTAATTTCGACTACGTCGCGGCCCTCTTCCTTAAGCTTTGCAACGAATTCCTGTTCGCGGCTATGACCTCTTTTTTCCAAATGTTCGAGCAATGGAACTTTCGGGTCCATTTTCTCTTTGAGTGACGAGTTGTGCAATAATCGCCGTTCCATCGCAGAATCAAAGGGCGACTCCATGAACGCAATCAGGTCGCTCGGGGAGTATAAGTATTGACCATTCAGGTACTGCATTACTGGAGTTTATTCCGACTCTGGCCAGTTTTTTGTGGCAAGATGATGAGCACCTAATGTCGAAAACCCACGCACATGACAGGTGAGAACAATACACTGGATATCTTTTGCGGCCGAATGAAGAGCACGAAATACACTTTCTAGTCGGCTGTCGTCACACCAAACGAGGGCATCATCAAGAATCACCGGCATTTCTCGTCCGCGCTTTGCCATAAGCTGAGCGAATGCCAGCCGCGTCAAAACGGCAACCTGCTCTCGCGTTCCTCCGCTCAGAATCTCAATCTCTTCGGTCCTACCTGCACGCACGATCTCATCGGGGTTGAAATCTTCTCCCAACGAGATTTCTGCGCCTGGCAAAACCATTTCGAGAAGTGGACGCAACTCATTAGAGACGGGCCTAAGGAAAGCTTCTTGCAGAGATTCCTGCGCTCGTTGTAATTCTTTTTCTAGAAGCTGAAGTGCTGCGATGTGAGATTCGAACCCAGATAGCTGCCGCTGCAACGAAACCTGCCGCTGCTGTAGATTGGCCCACTCCTCGTCAGGCCCCTGTTCGGAAATCGCAGCAAGGTCACGCTTAATCTCTGCTTCTCGAATTCTTTTTTCCGATAGGGTTTTGTCGTTCGTCGACTTTGCGGCCTCCAAGCGTTGGACGTCAATTTGAGTGGCTTCCAATGAGGGAGCAGCTGCCTCTTTGGCTTCCATCTCACGCTTTAAATCAGCTTCGGCTTGCTGCGCCGCTTCATAAGCGACCTTGAGCTTCGTGAGCATTGGATTCCAGTCTTTAGGCGCCCCGATGCGGGTATGTAAGGTTTCTAATTGCTCAGCGCCTAATGCAATTGCTGACTTCACCTTCGTCAACTCTGAAACCGTCCTGTTGTACTCAACTTCGGCTTCTTCGCGATGGTCGCGGCATTTGTCATACTCATTGCGAGCCGCTTCCCAACTACGTTCTGCGGTAGCTGAATCTGGTAATTGATCAATCACGTGTTGCGACAATGTATCGTCGGAAAGAACCGCGCACGCGGTTTGATAGGCCTCTTGCAGCGCCATAAGGCCGTCAGGCGTTAGTTGTTCGAGGCGAAATTGAAGCCGCTCAATCTTGCGATCAAGTTCGCGCCGGTCAGTGGCGCGTTCCTCAGCCTGCTTGATGGTTTCGACGCGATGCTCAGCGTATAACCCTGATAAAATTTCTGTGGCTTCATCGAAATCGGCTTTTGCTTCAGCAGGGTCTACTACCGCAATGGCGACTTCACCAAGTTCCCCAAGAGATAAGACTTGTCGACCCTTCAGATTAACAACTGCAGCTAAGGCTTTGCCGTCTAAGCGCACCGTTTCCTGACCGAGCGAACTCAATTCCGGGGTCAGGGTCGGCCGCGTGACATCCAAGCGGGCCTGATGACGATCCACCTCCAATTGCGCGGCCCTTAGCTGGTCGAGCGCCGCTTCCGTAAGCGAGTTTTGGTTTCGCTGGCCGGTTAGCTTGGCGCATTCCTCGCCGAACTGGTTCGCTTCATCCAGTATTTTCTTTAGCTTTTGAGACTGTTCCTTCGCCTCCATTTCGCTCTTTGCACGGGCACAGAGCTTCGCCACCTTCTCAGCTTCTTGGCGTTTCTTGTTGGTCGCCAATTCCTGCTGTTGCGCCGTCTCTAGCTCAGATTTTGCTTTCTCTGACGCAATGGCCCGTTCCTTTTTGGCAATTTCATTTGCCGCAAGCGTGACTTCAAGTTTTCTGGCCTGCTCAATCTGAGTTTCAAAGTGCCGCAGATCTTCGCAACATCGCATCACCACAACACTCTTATCGCCAAGCCTATTTCGAAGCGCATCCAGCAGCGTTTCAGCCTCACGCGCCGCCGCCAGTTCAGTTCGGGCAGTGATCAGCTCTGCCTCAAGCCGATCCAAATGATCGGGGTCCGATAATGACTTAATTGTTCGCGTAAGATGACCGAGTTCGGTGAGCAAATGCTCGGACGAACTAAGGAGTTCTTCAACCTCCCTAATCTTCGTCTCTCCGTCTTCAATTTCCGTCAGGAGGGACTTATAAGGGCCAACTTTTGGTCTGCCATGTTGCGTGAAAAGATTTGCTAGTTCTGCTTGGACCCGCCTTAAGATTTTGCGCGAACGCTCGCCGCCAGTTACATCACCAACTTCATGTTCTAACAGGCTAGCGAGAAGGGATTTCCCTGTCTCTCCAGCCTCGGGGGCTTTCATTGAAGTCCCTTGCTCCACCCATAGCAATCCGGTTGGACCCTCACCAGCTTTGTTCGCGCCGACAACATTTATCATCCAGTCATGGGCTTCATCGTCAGCCTTGGCGCGCTGACCGGTCTTCAAATCGATAAGCTCAGCGGACGGCCCTCTTAGAAAACGCTTTGATAAACGATAATGCTTACCGTTGCTCACGAAGTCAACTTGGATAATGGGTGCTGTGCCCGCTACAGCAACAAGCCCCTTGGTGACTGCGTTTTTGGCGGAGTGCTTTTGAAACAACACCGCTCGAAGTGCATCGAATAAAGTTGATTTGCCAAACTCATTCGGGGCAGCAAGCATTGATAGTCCGGGGGGAATATTCTCAATTGCTATTCCTTGCCCGCCGAATTTTCTAACATGGCGCATACGGAGTGCTTTCAATCTCATGCTTTCGCCTCTTCCTTGGCGTATGAAAGGAGTAAGCGTAATGCATCCGCCGCGACTTTTTTAGTATCGCCGGGCGTCCCCGCACTTTCCTTTATTTCGAGCAGGCGCTCCGCGGCCATGCGAACGCTGCCCCCATGATCAAGTTCGTCAAGATCTTCCGCCAAAACAAGCTGGGTCAGTTGATCGGTACGGACATCCAAAAAAGCGGTGCGTTCCTGCAGTGCCCGAAGCCGCGCCTCTACCGCCAACCAATTTTTCTGGTTCATTTGTCCCGTGAAATTTATTTGAAGGAGAACGTTACGAAGCGACCCAAGGTCTTCGAGGCGATCAATATCCGAAAACTCACCCACATCGGGCAGGCAGGCGATATCAAGTATCTCCCAGTCAAAGGTGCTTGTCTTGATCTGCTCAACCGTTGGCTTGACGCCCTTTGCAACCGTCACCAATAAAACGTGGCCTGGATTATTTCGCCGAAAGCGATCCGTTTCCGGTGTTCCCGAGTACCAGATTCGGTCAGTGATTTTCAGCACCCCATGCCAATCTCCCAATGCTAGGTAATCAAGCTGTGCAAGATCAGCGCGTTTTGGATCAATGGTCGAGTTTATTCCCGGGTCACCGCCCTCACTATCCGACGATGAGAAATCGAAAATGGAACCGTGTCCGATACCAATTTTGATTGCGTCTTCGGGGAGTTGAGCGCTATCCATCCACTCCGTGAGGTCGCGACCATGGGATTTACTGGTCCAAGGTGCTGGTAATAACCAAACCGTTGGTGCGACCTCTTCTGGTGTTGGTTCCAACAGAAGACGTACGTTCTTAGGTGCACGCTCGGCAATTCGTGACCATAGCATGTTATGGCGATAGGGGTCGTGATTGCCGGGCATCAGCCACCATACAACATTGCCAAATCCAGCCATGAGATCAAGGGGCTGCCGCACCGTCTTGTCGGACGGCTGCTCACTATCCCACACGTCGCCAGCCACAAAGACGTTAGCCACGTCATTGTCACTCGCGAGACGTCCAATCGTACTAATCATGCCAAGCCTTGCGTCAGTCAATCTCGCAGCGAGATCGGCGCCGAAAGATGCGAAAGGCGCCCCGATTTGCCAATCTGCCGTGTGTATAAACTTGAAGGTCATACTGCCCTCTTTTTGGGAATTATATACTTGCAGGACTAACCATTATGCAGCCAATTGAGTATCAATTTCACGGCTCATAGGGGTTTCTAATGAAAACGCCCCTCCCCGTACAGATGCCTCAATCCCGGCGGCCAAAATATTCTTTGCCGCGTTAATTCCGGCATTCGCAGCGTGTCCACAAGAGACACAACAGAAGTCAACCGGCGATCTACCGTTCCGAACCCTGGCAGGTTTGAAAAGTATAAGCCGGATTGACTTCGATGGCGTGCGCAACCTTGTAATTGGGCATTTGTTGCACGGATGCCGATCCGGACTTGCGGATCTCACGATTGAGACCCGCCTTGGCTTGAACGTTGGCCCAGAAGTCGACGCATCGCCTTTGGCTGACTTGGTCATTCCCTGCGCAGGCAACATTTTAAGGATAACGGTTCCCGCCCGTGACGCCCAACCCTGACTCACGTCATGGTGCCAGTTCCTCCGAATATCGGCTTGTTTACGCTTGGCTTTTGCGAGCTGGCAAATGGTTTGCTGACGCCGGTTGCCGGTTTTTTTCGGTCGGGCGGCTTGGCGTTGTAACCGCTTGATCTTACCGTCCAGCTTTGGAACCGTTGGCATCGTGTGAATGATGCCACCACTGTCGGCAACTTGCCCAGCGTTGCGATCGAGTCCGATCGCATGATCGGTGTCCAAAGGTTCAATCTCGACCGTGTAGCAGACCGTTGCGAACCATTTGGAGCCGATACGCTTAAGGACAGCCGAGACCGGCATGCCATTGCGGTAAGGATTTCCACCCTTGCGCCGAATAGTCAGACCGCCAAAACTGCAGATGTGCAACTGCGTCCCGCGCACCTTGACGTTTTCCGCAATTGCAATACCATGCCAATAATGTCGGCCCTTAAATTTTCGGAAGCCGATGTCCCTGCGTTGAAAGAAATTCTGATACGCCCGTTCCAGCCGGTTCAGTGTATCGCGCTGGATCGACAAGGGCGTATCAACAAAACCGTCACTATCCGTACGACAAATCGTGCGGGATTTGCACTGATCAAAATAGGATAAGCCCTTGCCGGTTTTCTGATAACACTCAAGGCGTTCTTGCAGGCTGCATGATACAGCTGGCGTTGATCTTCAAGCATATTGTTTGGCCACTGCCAAACCGGACGTGTCTGCGGCAAAACACGATAAACAATCTGTCGATGGGTTGTCATTGTTGTCATGCGGTAGCTCCCGATTTGAGCGTTTATGGACAGAACGGTGAATCCTGTCCTACGCATCTACCCTATTCCTAATAGTCACGTTAATCACCGAAAAAAACGGTTGTTTAGTATATAATTCCCTAATGCTTCTTAACCAAACTTCATTTCCTTCGACTTGCGGTGTTAAATGGCGCAGGGCTCGCTCCTTTTTCGCTGTTGCGTCTGAGCCGAGCCTAGGAAAAAGAGCCATTCTTGTTCCACAGGCTCGACTAACATGAAACGCTTGCGCTTTTTTTCGTAATCTGTATGCTGACGCCAGATTCGTGGCAATGCTCGCGGTCTGAACGCCTGCGGGTCGCCGGGCTCAAATCCAGCGTGGTGACTGAAGCAAGTTAATTGCGGCAAATAAAGCGGGCACGATGTATTGATGACGGAAGAACGCGACAACGCCATGGCGATTGCCAAGCTGGAAGGTGAGGTCAAAGCACTGGAGGAACGGATGGAAACAAAGCAAGCGGAATATCGCACCGACATATCGCATTTAGCAGAAAAGATGGCCGAGCGTGACAAGGAGGCGGCGCAACGCGAAACGCGGCTGATCCTCGCGATTGCCGTGATCGTGGGTGTCGGCCTTGCGATCTTCGGCTTTCTAACCGCACCGCCCTCGCCCTGATTGCAGTCCTCGCGATTGCCAAGCTGAAAGGTGAGCTTAAGGCTGTCCGAGCGGAGACAAAGGCATTGGAGGAACGAACGGAAACAAAGCAAGCAGAATATCACACCGACATCGCGCGTTTGGCCGAACAATCCGCACATAGAGAAGTACGGTTGATCTTTGCGATGATCGCCATTGTCGGTGTTGGTGGTCTAACAATTTTCGGATTCTTGACGACCTAATCAACCACCCCTCAGTGGCTAGCTGGAACTTGGTTCGCGCGGCGAATGCCTCCAACTCTTAAACTCGCACTTTAAGCGGGATGCGATCAAAGCCGTACGCTTTGATGAACTCGTCGCTGTGACTACGGTGTCCGCTACACTTACCATCTCGCAACCACTTAAAATACGTCCACGGGCCCGAAGTGTACCGAATGAGTCACGGAATTTAGAACTAGGCGATTTATACCGACCACTTCAACGAGTTTACCCCGAATGGGATGGCCGAATATGGCATAGTTGGGAGCAATTTTCGCCTGCTCTAACTCGACATATTGTGAAAGTATCCGTCGTGACAAGCCGCAAACAGTCTCAAACGGCTTGGTTTCATTGCTTACAATATAAAAAGGGTGAATCTTGTCTACGCATCTACCCTATTCCTAATAGTCACATCAAACACAAATGAACCAGTTGGTTAGTCAAGTATATAATTCCCCTCTTTTTGCGATCAGCACCATACCTCATTACGACAAGAGAAACAATAAGACCTCTCGTCGGTTGAGTGGCGTACTCGGTCCAAATCTTGGTTGCTCACACGGTATGGGCGGTGCGACAATACCGCACTCGCGCTGGGTTTTTCGATGCTGAAGCGATAATCTGAAAGGAAATTTAATCGTCCCGGAACGAGGTCAGGAGAGGAATGACTTCAACTCCTGCGAACTCACAACATGACAATAAATCATGTTTATGACTTCAAGTTCATGACGGTGCAAAGCTGCGGTTGCAGCCGCGCAGCAATCCTCAACAACAATAACGTTAAAGCTCTCATCGCATAGCGACCTGACGGTAGAACTAACGCACTGGTCAGTGAAAATGCCGGCAACGATGACATCACTGATTTGCATATTGCGCAATATCAGCCGTAAATTGGTCCCCGTTAATGCACTATCCGTTGTTTTAGTGATGACGATTTCATTGTCATTCGGCTCAAGTTCCGAAACAATCTGACTTTCGTTCGCGTTTTTCGGTAACAACAAGTAATTGAAGCCAGGCTTTTTTTGGCTCAGTGACCGATCCCGTCCGTCCTCTTTTAGGCACGCAATACGCGCATAGATCACCTCGATGCCTGTCACTCGACACCACGCGACAAGGTCCGCCGTGTTTGGAATAACAGTCTCATGCATCCGATCAAAAAAAGGCTGCCAACGGTGCGCCTCAGTTTGATCATCTGGCACTTCCAAATACGTATTCTGGATATCAATCACCAGCAGGGCGGTGCTCGCCGAAACCAGCCTGATATCGTCTGGCGCCTCGGTATTTTCGTAATAAAAGCTTCGAAATGCTGTCTTCCAGTTCATATCAAACCATCCAACCATTCTTGACCCAGCCGTGCCGTCGTTTGCGCAAACCCCGGTGCTAATTCCTGCGGTTCAGGGGCTTCGATATGACTTCCGATCCAGGCGAGAAGAGCCATTCGTCTCAGCATGATAAAGGTATCAATTTCATCAATATCGGCTTGATTGAGATGCCTAATCGCTTGATAACCTCGCAGCCACGCCGCTTTGCAATCGGGAATTCTGGGGTCATCTTCAATGAAACTAATAGCCGCAGCAAAGTCATACATTAGCCAACCGTAGCCACAATCATCAAAATCAATTAGTCGGGTAGAACCAGCGTCTACGAGGAGATTAGCAAGCCGCATATCAGCATGAATCAGATTATACCGCTCTGAGGACTTCCCATACTTCATCAATCTATCTCGGATTGCTCTCTCGACACTCTCAAGGACGTCGCGAATATCAACCGTTACATCAGGGCCGTCGCGCCAATTTCCCCAAGTTGGATTATCACCAAACACCGCCGCAATATCCCAAGTCAACCGCTCAAAAGGCACCGGTTTTTCCCACACGATTGCATGGGAATGACACCGAGCTGCCAGCCTGCCAAGTTCTTCGAACCCGGCGGTTATATCGCCACTCTCATCTGGGGCGGTCCCCACAACAAAATGAAATAATACCAAAAAACGCGATTCATTTAGCGCGGGTGAAAAAGCCTCTTGGATCGCATCGCCGTTAATTCCTTGATAGTAACCCGGCGTCGTTACGACTTTGTCTTCGGTTAACGCATCTAACCACGCTAATTCGCACTCGATTGCACGGCGCGTGTGGTAATTTTCACGATGGACTCGTAAGACTGACTGATGCCCGTCGGGAGATTCCACAAGGTAAGTTGCGTTCTCGGAAACATTAATCAGCCGTGCCGAGACGTTCGGTGGTAGGTTCCAAAGTGCAAGGGAATCGTTGGCGAGTTGCAATAAGTGCGCCAATACTTCTTCTAACGGTAGCCCCGATTTAGCCATAGCCCAAAACGCTCTATATTTCGTCGATTGCTTCGAGCGACTCAGGAATAATTTGGCCACCATCGACGACAATCTGTTGTCCGGTAATGTAGGCGGCTTCATCCGATGCAAAAAACAGTGCCGCATTGCCAACATCTTCGACATTGCCAAGACGTTTTAGTGGGATCGAGGCAGCCATAGTGTCAAGATATTCCTGACCAAGGTCTTGTAGACCTTCGGTAAAAATGTTGCCGGGCATGACCGCATTGATCGTGGTGTTGTATCGTGATAATTCCATAGCCGCGGTTTTCAAGAAGCCCAATTGCCCCGCTTTTGACGCACCATAGTGCGCCCATCCGGGAAATCCGGTAACGGGTCCGGTAATTGAAGAGGTCAGAATAACCCGACCTTTTCCCACCTGTTTGAAGTACGGAATAGCGGCCTTCACACACAAAAATGAAGACCGCAAATTTGTGGCCAACACGGTATCCCACTCGTCAGCCTCCATCTCAATTATTTTGGTTTGCGGAAACGCTCCAGCATTGGCGCATACCACGTCAATGCCGCCCTGCGCCTCGGCAGTACTAGCAAACAAGCGCTCGACGGAGGCCCACGCCGATACATCGCAGGTCTCATATCGTACATCACCCGGAATTTCCGCTGCTGCTTGCCGCAGCTGATCCTCGTTCCGAGCCGCAATAGTCACCTTGGCCCCTTGTCTTGCAAAAATGGTCGCAATGCCGCGACCAATACCTTTTGACCCGCCAGTTACGATAACACTTCTGTCCTTTAGTGTTGTTAACATCAGTTCTCTCCTCAAACTTGCGTTAATGCCTTGCTCTTTTGAACGAGCCAAATGACGGCGAATGAAATAATGATCAGAAAAATGGAAGCCACCACCGACATAATTCCAAGCGTTGGTACCAGCGGCGAATAGCCCGATACCATTTTGGCATAGAGCCACTCAGGCAACGTTGAATCCGCACCCGTCGTAAAGAGCGATAACGGAAAGTTACCCCAACTCAAAAGAAATGCGAATAGTCCTGCGGTCACAAGCCCCGGCATCAATAAGGGCAAGGTTATCTCTCGCAAAATCGTTCGGGTACTGGCACCAAGATCGCGAGCGGCCTCCTCTAACGCCGAATCGAAGCCGTAAGCTCTAATTGCGACGATTAGTGTCGCAATCGGAGTTATCCAAACTAAGTGCGCGACGACAGCGGTCTTCCAAGTCGGAATAATTCCGAGCGCATTAAACCACATCAATAGAGCTAGGCCCAAGACGGTCTGCGGAAAAAATATCGGCAATAGAATGAGTTTCTGAAACACCGTTCGATAGCGCCATTCGTAACGAGCAAAAGCTAAAGCGCCAAAGAAGGCAATAATCACGCTGCAAATTGTGACAATGACCGCAACCGAAAGCGACGTGACAAGCAGGTCACGAACCGTACCACTTTGCAAGGCCTCGCCGTACCATTGGGTGGAATAACGTCTGATCGGGAAACTAATGTAGCGGGCGCGTGAGATCGAAGCGAACCCAACCGAAATCAACGGCAGATACAACAGGCAAATGACAAATAGCCCGTATATCAACAAAGCGATGCGCGTAGAGCGAAGTGCCGGCATCAGCGCTTCCGACCCATAATTTTATCAAGATCGACAACAGAAATTGCCAAAAGCGCAAAAACACTGACGATGGCAATGAAGATCACGGACAAAGCTGACCCAAGCGGCCAGTCCTGTCCGAAGGTGAACGCGGTTTCTATATCATCGGTAATGGTAATGATTGCTTGGCCGCCGAGAATTTTGCTTTCGGCCACAGCACCCGCAGACAATACAAAACAAAGTAGGCATCCCACAACGATGCCTGGCGCCGCCAATGGGACATCAATTTGGGCAAAGATTTGCCATCGTGACGCCCCTAAGTCGGCCGCCGCTTGCCGCGCGTCATCGGGCACCGTGGCAATACCTTGGGCTAGCGGAAACAGCATAAATGGCAAATACGCATAGACCAATCCGAACACAATAACAGGTACACCGTACAGCGGACTGTCAAAACCGATACCAAGCCAGGCCCGCATGTGACCCTCGATTAACCCGCCTTTCATCAACGTTAAAACCCATCCAAAAAGGCGAATATTCTCCGAGACAAAAAGGCTCATGACCACGGCAATCGTCAGGACCAACGTAAAACTTTTGAATATTTTTGCCATTCCGAACGCGAGCGGCCAGCAAACGACGAGGAGGATCACCGTCGAGATGAATGCTGCCCCGAGTGACCAGAGTAGTGATCGATAAAAGCCTTGTTGGAAAAAGACAGAATAGGCCGAGAAATCAGGAATATGCGTGAGCGTGAATACCTTTGGCGGCATTGACGAGAAAATTGCGACTACGAGCAAGGGGGCAAAAAACGCGATGGCCAAAATGCTCAGCATCGGCAGTGCGGAAAATAATCCGAGTTTGTTGTTTAACCGCTGCATCAGTCTGCCGGAATAAAATGCGTATTGGTGGCTTTAAATCCCAATATAACTTCTGATCCAATCTCATATTGGGTTCGATCTTCGCGGGGCTTCTCCACCGTCACGAGTTTTCCAGCGGCCGTTCTTACCTCATACTGAATTCGTGAGCCAAGAATATACTCATCCATCAATTGACCGAAGAGGACATAATCAAAGTCGTTCGTATCTTTTCCAAATCGAACATCTTCGGGGCGAACCATCAGTTGCCCCTTACCGTCCGCTGGGTCGGCCTTCGCAGCATTATTGGGCCGAATCGTCAAATCCGAACTCGTAAGCACAGAATCCCGATACTCAACATCGAACAGATTAACTTCCCCCATAAATTCCGCAACAAAGCGACTCACGGGACGGCTATAAATTTCATCGGCGACGGCAATTTGCTCAAACCGACCGTTGTGCATAATCGCGATACGATCTGACATGACCATTGCTTCCTCAAGCGAGTGCGTAATGTAGACAAACGTCTTGCCGGTTCGGTGGTGAAGGTCCTTAAGCTCTTTCTCAAGCGTCTTGCGCAAACGGTAATCCAAAGAGGATAACGGTTCGTCAAAAAGTAAAATTTCAGGATCGAAGGCTAACGCCCGCGCCAAAGCAACCCGTTGTTGTTCGCCGCCCGAACATTGTGAGATGCGCTTCGCGTAACAATTGGGCGGCAGTCGGAGTAACTCAAGCAACTCCAAAGCGCGGGCTCTTCGTTGATTGTGCGCAATCTTGCGCAGTTTGAGTGGAAATTCAATATTTTGACCCACGGACATATGTGGGAAAAGGGCAAGGGACTGAAACACCATACATGTTGGCCGCAAATTCGCCGGCGTTTCGTCAATCCTTTTCCCGCGCAACCAGATTGAACCATCGGTCACCTCATCCATGCCGACAATGAGTCGAATCATGGTCGATTTACCGCTTCCGGACGGACCAACAATCGTAAAAAACTCACCCTCTTGGATATCCAAATCGATATTATGGAGGGCTGTAAAATCTCCGTATCTCTTCATAACACCTTGTAGGCGCAAGAGGGGTTCAGAAGTCATGCGGTTTCACTAATTTGGCCTGCCGCCGACAATTAGGCGGCAGGCGATCTCTTAGATCAGGAACGACGTGCCTGGGTATAAATCTCAATTAACTCGTCATAGGATGCGATGACTTCATAATCGAGTGATCTTGCCATCTCTTCTGCAAGACTATCCATTTGAATTGCATCCAGTTCCTCGGCGTCAAACAGTGCCATAACTTCTGGATTACCCATTTGACAAACAGGGTTATATGTACCTTCGGTGAAGGCAACCTTTTTTGAGGCTTCCGGTCCCTGAACGTAGTCAAGGAAATCCTCGGCCAAACTGCTTGGATCAGGATTATTGACTGCCGATGTCAACTCAATCCATACGACACCGCCCTTACCGTCAACCGGTCCTGAGTTTGGCGTGATTGCCCGTACATTTGACGCGCCATCATAACGTGCCGGTGAAGCCGTGTAGGTACCACCCGTAAAGTACGCATCAATTTCACCGTTGATCAAAGCAATGTTCATAGCCACCAGATCATCAGTTAACAGCTTGGCACCCCCGAAAATGGTTTCAGCAGTTGACCTAAAGGTGTCTAAATCGGTGCCTGCCACTGGTGCAAACGGATTTAGTCCTGCGGTCAGACACATATGCATCACATTCCAATTATCATAGGTCAGAACGCCGTACCGATCACTCATTGCTGGATCAAGAAACAAGCTCCAACCTTGGTCCTCGGCCATTTCGCGGCTAATCACATCGGTATTGACCACGAAGCTGAATGGCCCATAGCGTTGCGGCATACCGATGAGAGAGCCATCATCATCAAAAGCCAGTGGGTAGTTTTTGAATTCGGGGAGCATTTTTTCGAAATGCGGCAAGAAGCGATCCTTATCCAGAGGTTTAATGAGGTTTTCTGGATAGAGTTGGTCGCGGGCCCACGGCTGGTTGACGTTGATAAGGTCCCAAACATTGACTTCACCAGCGCGTAGCTTGTTGATCATGTCGGGATCAGAAGTGCCGCTCTCGGCGCGTACAGTCGCGCCCGGATTTGCCTCCCGAAAGGGATCAAGAATGGCGTCCGAGTTATAACCTTCCCAACATAATATATTGAGTTGGTCATTTCGATCTGCGAACGCCGGATCGATAAATGATCCCAGCGCTGCTGCGCCTCCCAGCGCGGCAGTTCGACTTAGGAATTGTCGTCGTGAAGTTTGGTCCATCATTTTCTCCTCTTCTATTGATAGAACATGGTTAGAGTTTAAGCCCTTCGACCAACAACTGCGGCGAGAAACTCTGTGATTCGGTCGCGCGCGACTATCATATTTGCAACTGTTCCAGTTACAAAAATGCGACCAGTTGCTCCCATCATTTGGACATCATTGATCGTGATCTCTGGTGCGACTTTCTCCGCTTCATTTGCCGCCACACAGGCGAACAGCGCTGGAGCTATTTCGCAAATCAGCATTGCCACTCCGGGCACCACTATTGAGCCGTCACGGGAGCGGTTCAGGACAATCGCATGTTGATCCGAGAGGTTCTCAATGATGTCCTGAAACAATATTTTGGGTGCCATTTGATCTTCCGCCCGTGCCCCGATCCCGGTCAAGATTGCTTTACCGGCGGCATCAAGGCTTTCCATTTCGTCTGCGTGCAATTCCAACAAACCGAATTGCCTTTCGGTAAAAAGAATTCCCGGTTCTAATTCGGGACTCTCTTTGAGGGCTAGATCAGCAATGCGATGGATACTCAGCGCTGGGGAAACTTCAACAATTAATGAATTTTGCCCAGCAAACGGCGGATAAGCCCGTGCGCGTATCGGCGAACAGAGATAAGCCGTAAACTGCGGTTGCAGATCTGCAATCGGAAGATAGACGCGAAGATCCGTCATGACAAAACGTCGTTAATCCTTTCTCAATTGCCGACATCAAAATGTTTGCCAAGATCAGCGTGTGGGCGCGGAATGACGTGTACTGCGGTCACATCTCCCACCTGATTTGCCGCTTGGGCGCCAGCTTCAGTTGCGGCTTTAACGGCGCCGACATCACCTTTTACAATGACCGAGACTAAGCCGCCGCCGACTTCTTTTCGCGTGACGATTTCGACGTTGGCCGCCTTCACCATCGCGTCTGCCGCCGACAATGCGGGTATGAAACCTTTAGTTTCGATCATTCCAATCGCTAAATTTGCCATTAGTTTTCCTTTCTTCCTCTTATGTCTTTGTTTCATCAATTGATCCGATTATGAGAGCATCGACTGGGGCTGTGCGCCCATTGAAATAGGACGCTGCTACTGACCCTTGAGTGATGAGCACTGACTCGTCAGTGTCACAGCCGAGGGGATCGAATGCAATCAGCTGCCCGCCTTCTTCGACTTCAATTTCCAACAGGGCTCCGCTTGGCATGGAGTCCACCCGCCGTGATGACCATATCTTTCCCTTCACGCGACCTTTAATCATCGTACTACCCTCTCAATTCGAATACCTCGGCGCCGTGCCTCATCCCGAGCAAGCGGCGTTATCCGTGCGGTGGAAGAGATGCGCAAATTCTTGGTTGCAACTGCTAAGACGTCCCTCTCGGTAATCAAATTTTTCTCAAGTATTGGCGATTCTACTGAGTTTGGCAAAGCACCAAGCATAGTCGTCGCTGGAATTGCGGGATCTTGTCTTGTTGTCATATTTCGTTCGAGCACAAATTTGAGTTTACCCCTTTGGAATTTTTCTACAAACTGAGGTTCTGTCACTTGGTTCAGCAAATCGGCAACGAAGGCATTAAGATCATCAGTGGACTCAACCGTAACATTTCTCATTTCTATTGCGTCCTGATCGGCAAAGATTTCAGCAAGCTCTTCGCGGAGTATTGCGCGAACTTCTTCGCGAATCGCTGACATCAAACCGCTCCAGCATCACGAAGGGCTCGTTCTGCCGCGTTCAGCGCATTGCGAACATCGGCTTCCGTCCCCGCGAGGTACAAGCGTCCGTGGGAGCCAATCATGCGCATATCAATGACCTTGATGTCCGCTTCTTTCTCCGCCTCATTGCAGGCAAGAATGGCAAAAGCGGCGGATTGGCATTCAAGCAGGTAAACGCTGTCACCACCGATTACCATTGATCCGAGTTTGTTGCGATTCATCAAGAACGCGTGTTGCGGGTCAATATTTGTTACCAATTTAGACGCTAGAATCTTAGGTTTGATCACGTCATTGCTAGTCTGATCAAGTGCTTCCAAAATAGCGCTTGACCCGGCATGAATTTCTGCGGTTGAATAGGAATGGAACTGCAGCGTCCCAAACTGGCGTTCGACGACGAGTAGGCCGACTCGCACCTCAGCATGTTTTAGGACGACGTCTGTGAGCGCCTCAACATCCAATCCCGGTGCTATTTCGAAAATATGGGCCGCCATCCGCAGACGCGGCGGGGTGCCACGCATCCAAGTCGAAAGGTAGGCCAAGGTTTGTGGTTGCAGTTGGTCAATAAATATTGAGGCGCGTAGTTCAATCATGATTGCACGCCTCTTAAGTTACGAAGTTCTTCGCGAATCAGGGTCCGAAGCGTATCTTCAGTAAATTGAGGCAAAGAATCTCTGCTCGCCGAAATTGATGCGGGCGGGGTTTTCAACAATGTGTCATACATTACATCAAAATTGATTTCGTCTAAGTCGGCCACCGCATCTCTGGCGAAGGCGACTTTTTTCCAGTGCGTCAGATGTTGTGGTCCAATATTTTCACTGACTGAAGACCGACCAGCGTAGCCGGTGCCGATCATAAAAGAAGGCGGTAAGTGGGTCGCAAAACCAGCAGCACCTTGACTACACGGCGCATTCACGACCACTCTGTGCACGGGGACAGAGCCCGAAAACGCGATCAGTCGGTCATTGTTATTGCCGTGGAATGCTGCCGAGTGCCCAGCCCCACGTCTTGCAACGTGTGCCGCAAAGGTCAGCGCCTGACCAAAATCGACGGCGGCGGTCAGGGTAAGGACCGGGCAGAGTTTTTCCCTAAACAGGGCATCATCTTGACCCGGATGTTCAATCACCGGGACGAGAACTTTAGTTGCCGCGTGTACACGAATACCAGCCTCGTGAGCAATCCAGTCGGCCGACTTTCCAATAGCCGCTAGATTGAAACCATTGTCACCCCAGAGAAAATCACGCAAGCGATCAGAGTCTTCGGCATTACAGATATGACTTCCCGCACTGCGCAGGGCCCGCTCCATATTGCCGCGGTTTTTCTCAAGCGTCAGGCAGATACTTTCGCTGGTGCATAAGACGGAATTATCGAAGCTTTTGCTTTCGACCAAGCATTTGGCGGCTGCATCAACGTCAGCGGAGGGATCAATGAACGCCACGCCATTGCCGGGACCAACACCAATGGCAGGATTTCCTGACGAGTACGCTGCTCGGACCATCTGACTGCCGCCAGTTGCCAAAATGACGTTGATCTTGTCTGATCCCATTATATCTTCAACCAAACTGACTGACGGTTCTTCGACACACTGGATAATACCAGCGGGTGCACCGGCTACTTCTGCCGCATCAGCAAGATGTTGGGCGGCGGCCACCGAGCAAGTTTTGGCTACCGGATGGGGGCTAATCACAATTGCATTGCGGCTCAAAATTGCCAGCATGACTTTGAAATAAATCGTGGCGATTGGATTCGTGGCGGGTGCCAAAGCAAAAACGACGCCCGCGGGTGACGGCAATTCAATCACCTTTCGTCGTGTATCGACGCGGGGGGTGATGAGATCAAGGTCGCGATAGTATGCAAGTAGGTCATGGGTGCAGAGTTGATTTTTCAGTGTCTTGTGTTCAACAACACCATAGCTGGTTTCTTGCACCGCCCACTCCGCAAAGTAATCGGCCTTTTCAAAACCCGCGTCAGCCACAGCTTCTGCAATGTTTAAGATTGATTGGCGATCAAATTTACTGAAGTACTTTGCGGCCCATGCTGCCCGCATCACCTTCATCCGCGCAGATGACAAATTCCTATCTGGGACATTCAGGCGGACGCAGTTTTCCATTATTGTACTTTCCGCATGCGGCTGAGGAACTGTCGAGCTCTAGGCATGGCGGCGTCGAAACGGTCCATGATTTCTTGACACAGTTCGACATCTTTCACGACGCCCGGCTTGAACTGTAATACCCGCTTGTCGAGTGACGAGAATATCGCCCATATTCCGTTTTCGTATAATGCTCTGGAGACTGCCACGGCGCCTTCCGGGTGATCAAATTCCAGCCCGATGACCACGCCTCGCTGGCGTATTCCGCAGAAAATATCACCGTGCCGAACCATCATTTCCGCCATTGATTGCGCGAAAAACTGTGCCACGAATTCGATATTTGAAATCACTTCTGGGCGCTGTAGCATTTCGAGCACATGATGCCCGACGAGGCATCCGAGTTCTGAACCTCCTGCCGTTGAAATGTGCGCCGCACCGTCTTCAAGTTGCCATTGTCCGCATTCCTCAGTCACAAGACAGGCACTAATTGGATATATTCCGCCGCCCAACCCCTTGCCGCAAACAAAAATGTCAGGTTGCATCCCGTAGCCCTGCCAACCCCACATTATCCCGGTCCGCATCAAACCGGTTTGTACCTCATCTGAGATGATCTTTGCCCCATACTTGTGACACATATCTTGACAGGCTTTGAGGTATCCCGCTTCCGGCATCGGGAAGCCATATGTTGCTGGAATTGTCTCGATGATGAAGGCGGCGACATCCCCTTTTTGCAGAACCTGCGCAAGGGCCTCAAGATCGTTAAACGGAACTTGCACAAATTCATCGGGTCGGTCTGCCAGAAAGATTTCACTGAAGCGAACATCTCCCGTCGCAACCGACAGGCCAGAATGGCCGTGATACCCTTTAATGATGGAAACGATTTTTTTGCGCTTTGTGGCGTATCTTGCCGTTTTGATCGCTATTTCGACCGCTTCGGCACCACCAGCACCAAAGATCGCATACTTCATGTGCGGTGCTGTATTAACCAGTTTCTCGGCAAATGCCGCACGTGCAACCGACGGGAACCAATGGTTTCCCATGTCAAAATAATCAAGCCCAGACTTAAGAACTTCGACAAGCTCTGGATGCCGATGCCCAAAATTATAGGTGCCGCCATTGAGATGCAGGTCGATCAACGACTTTCCGGACATGTCATAGAGACGATATCCTTCGCGTCTGTCGATGACCATCGGCGTACCGGTGTCGGTCCAAAACTTGACCTTACCGGGGTTCCAGAACCGAGCGGCTTTATTGAGCAAGTCGTCTTTGGACTCAAACGAGAAATAACCGTAGTCAAACACCGCAAACCTCTTTCAACTTGGCCGTTTTGACGGATATGGTTCCCGAAGTCAAGCTTTTTTTGTTGCAAGTCGGGCATTTTTTCTCTCGTAATTTTTCTTGCATACTGTATTATTGAGTGAGAGGTGCGAATTGCTCAAAAACAAGCCAAAAAAAGAACGCCGACATTCTGATATTCTCGATGCCTTAAAGTTCCATCCCGCTAAACGGGTCAATGACTTGGCGCGAGATCTAGAAGTCTCGGTCGAAACAATTCGACGGGACTTAGCTGAACTTGACGCTGAGGGCCGATTACGCCGCACCTACGGCGGTGCGGTACGAATATCGACCTTTGAACCCGCCTTAGCGGAAAGAATTGACTTGTTTGTCGATGAAAGAGAGAAGATTGTCGATGTTGCGGTCGGACTTTTAGGTGACGCTGACAGTTTATCAATCGGTGGCGGTGCAACAACATTACGCTTCGCACGCTCACTAAAGGCCTTGCAGCGAAAAACAACCGTCCTGACGGCTTCGTTAGGAATTGCGCTGGAACTTGCGTCGAACCCACTGTTTGAGGTGATTTCACTTCCCGGGTCGGTAGAGAGTAATGAGGGTCTTGTCCATGGTCCCGAAACCCTTCGATTCCTTTCAGAATTCCGTGTAGAGGTTGCCGTCATTGGGGCATCGGCTATTGATCACATCGGTGTCAGCGAAGCCCTTCCGGTTGCGGCCGATGTCTATCACGCAATGATTTTGAATGCCGACCACACCATTGTGGTGGCTGATCACTCAAAGTTTGGCAAGCGATCGCTGAAGCTGATTTTGAAATGGAATCCAAATTGTACCCTCGTGACCGATAAACCACCGGAAAAAGATATTTTGAACAGTCTCGCACGCAATCAGGTTCGCATAGTGGTTTGTGATCAATAACATTAGGTTTTTCAAAAAAATGGCTGCTTGGCACTTTTGTTCATCAAGTGAATGATGATGCGCTGAAGTCGGAAAATTATCCGTTACTCCATAAGCTAGAAATTGGTGCTGCAAACATATTCTTGGCAAATGGTACTACTTGATCATGGTCGTACAGCACCAAGCCTTGTATAAATTTCTTGCCAGCCGCCTCAGCAAGCTTTCGCAGGCCCGAAAAATCGTTGGAATTGACGGTGGCTGACGCTTTAACCTCAATGCCAACGATGTCCCCTTGTCTGTTTTCCAAGATGATATCAACTTCCTTTTTTTCTTTATCTCGAAAGTGAAAGAAAGAGCACCTTTGTTCACTCAGTGAGGTCAGTTTGCGAAGTTCGCACAGCGCAAATGACTCGAGAATTGGACCAAATACTGTTTTATTTGACTTAACTCTATCGGTTGATAAATTTTGCAATGCAGAAAGTAATCCAGTGTCAAGGAAATGTAACTTTGGAGATTTTGTTGTCCGCTTTAGACGACGGGAAAACCAAGGCGGTACGGCTTCAATCAGAAAGAGACTTTCAAGAATATGAACATATTTACGGGTTGTTACATGGTTAAGATTAAGTGCAGAACCAATCGAAGAGTAGTTCACTAACCTACCCGAATGCTCGCCAAGAACAGTCATCAATTGATGCATCATTGCGATCTGCTCAATTTGTGCGATGTCGCGAATATCGCGAGCAATAATTGACTCTAAGTAATTATGATACCAGTCTTGTTTTCGTGCCCATTTTTTTCTTTTGAGCGCCTCTGGATAGCCGCCAGAAAGAACTATCGTAATTAAACTCTCGCCAGTGATCGCTTGATCGCACACAGGTTTTCCACCCGCAAACGCCCGATCAATAAAGTGCGGATGCGATCCGAATATTTCTGCTTGACTCAAAGGGAATAAATTAATGATTTCTATTCTGCCTGCGAGCGACTCGGTTACCTTTGGAATGGTCATGATGTTGGCTGACCCGGTGAGCAGAAACCTTCCCGGACGGTTATCGTGATCGACAGCGTTTTTAATTTCCAACAACAAATCGGGAGCGCGCTGAATTTCATCAATAACGGCGCAGTCTAAGCCCCTTACAAAGCCTACCGGATCATCTATTGCAGATCTTCGAACAGTTGCTACATCTAATGACAAGAATGGGAAACTGTCCGCGGTAAATTCCTTTGCTAAGGTCGTTTTCCCGGATTGCCTTGGTCCTGAAATAAATACCACACGAGTATCGGACAACGCCTCGTCCACTCGTTGCTTCGCAAATCTAGGGTACAACTTAAACGCCAACTTAGATCAACAAAATACCACATCCGACCAATTGAAATTCAATAACTGACAGATTGTAAATTGGCAACAAATATAAGCGGCGCTGGTGCTAGCAGGTTTTGTTTATTCATCGCCGGCAGCAATTTTTCGGCTTGCTCTTGTCGGTTTCGATCTCGCAGTTTACAATATAGGCGTCAAACCGAGAGGCTCCTGAGAGATGGAAATCCAAAAAATCGGCGTTGTTGGTGCCGGCCAGATGGGAAACGGTATTGCCCACGTGATGGCGCTCGCCGGCTACGACGTCCTACTCACTGATATCAGTCAAGAAACTCTTGAACATGCTCTTGTATTGATCAGCAAGAATTTATCGCGGCAAGTCACTCGCGAAAAAATCAATAAAGCTGAAATGTCGGCGGCATTAGAACGAATCAAAACAACCTTGCAACTCGCAGATGTCGGCAAAACCGATCTCGTTATTGAAGCAGCTACAGAGCGCGAAAGCGTCAAACAAGCGATCTTTGAAGATATTTTACCGCATCTGCAACCGCATACCATCTTGACGTCAAATACATCGTCAATTTCAATTACCCGATTGGGCAGTAGAACCGATCGACCAGGACGGTTTATGGGATTTCACTTCATGAATCCCGTGCCAGTCATGCAACTTGTCGAGTTAATTCGCGGGATTGCAACCGAAGACGAAACTTTCCAAGCGTGCAAGGCTGTGGTCGATAAGCTGGGCAAGACGGCCGCCAGCGCCGAAGATTTTCCCGCCTTCATCGTCAATCGTATCCTCATGCCCATGATTAATGAGGCCGTCTATACACTCTATGAGGGCGTCGGATCTGTGAAATCAATCGATTTATCTATGCGTCTAGGAGCAAACCATCCGATGGGACCTCTGGAATTGGCTGACTTCATCGGGCTCGATACCTGTTTAGCAATTATGAATGTTCTGCATGACGGCTTAGCCGATACCAAATATCGTCCTTGCCCACTATTAACAAAGTACGTGGAAGCTGGCTGGCTGGGACGCAAGACAGAAAGAGGATTTTATGACTATCGCGGCGAGACGCCCGTGCCTACAAGATAGTCGCTTCCCATTACCGGCCTCACCCTGTGGCAAAATATAGTTGCAATTAGAAGCGACGCACGACGGACTAATTTGAGTTGCTGGGCCCTCACGGCAAATTCTTATAAACTTTGCAAGGCCGCGTTTCCGACGCTCCTAAAGTTATCATCTGGATCAATCAACTCGTTGGTGTTTTTGGTAGCGCCAACGTATGCTCGCGTAACCAGGCCATAAATTGCCGCGGTTCTGACTCCAAAAGTGCTATCTGTTCGTCAGTCAACGGACGGCCGATAATCGGTGCTTGCGGCTTATAACAAGACCTGACGATTTCGTGTAACAACAGTCCCTGCCGCAACACCGCCGAAATCTTATTGGCAATCTGATAAGCTCTTGAATTCGACCCTGGGAAAAAAATCGGGACAACCCTCGCTTTCGAATTGCGGATCAATTTGGCAGTAAACACTCCCCACTCGCGTTCAATAGCAGGTCCGAACCAAGTATCGGAAGACATAACAACCCCAGCCGGAAAAAGTGCCACAACACCACCATTTCTCAGAAACTCCAGCGCTTTTGCCCGCATCGCAACCATTTTCTGTTGGGCGTCGGGATCATGTTGAAATGGCACTGGAATCATAAAAGATGTCGCAGCCTCATCTAATCCAGTGAGCACCGTTCGGGTCAGTATTCGATAGTCTAATCGAACTCGTCCGATCAAGTCGGCAAAAATCATGCCGTCAACCATGCCATGCGGGTGATTAGCAACAACGACTACCGGTCCGTCTCGTGGAATGTTCTGCAGCTGCACCGCCGGGGTGAGTAAATCAATCCCCATGGTGTCAAGCGCCCCGCGCCAGAATCTCTGGCCGCGATAGTTAGCATTTTTCTGCTCGAATTCACGGACCATACGAAGAATCGTCAACTTGCCAGTCAGCCACTCAATGACCCTGATAACGCTTGCGGTCCACGGATCATTGAACGAATTTGCATATGTCAGCGCTCGTCGATCATAGATCTCCGCCGATGCACCATGAATTTCACCATTATCGTTTACCGCTCTTGACGGAGCGCTCTCTTGCGACGTGTCAGTCAACGCCTACCTCCATTCGAGTTGCCGCGACAGGTTTAGCTATCCTCTCCAAACCGATCAGCAACCAATTCTTCCAAGGCTACCGCCAACTCTTCAGCATCCTCACCCGAGATTGTCACGTCAATATTCGTCCCTCTTGACGCTGCAAGCATCAATAAACCCATGATGCTGTCGCCCGAAACCGACATCTCGTCTTTGCAAATTTCAACAGTTGACGCAAAATTCTCAACAACTTCGACTAACTTGGCCGATGCTCGAGCGTGCAATCCTTTTTCATTAAGAATCGTGAGGGTTCGTTGCACAATCTTTTGTTCCTGTTGCATTGATTTTAGCCTACCTCAAAAACTCGGCTGGCAATGTATTTCTTGCCAGTTTGCAAGGCCAACTCAACCGCAACCGCTAATGGCTTGTGGCGGCTTTTTGCGAGTTTGATTAACATCGGAAGATTGGCGCCGTAAATGATTTGACGATTCTTATGACGGCAAGCGGATAGCGACAAGTTCGAAGGTGAACTGCCAAATAAATCCGTCACTACCACCACGCCATCGCCACAGTCTACGCCGTCTGCCGCCGAGCAGATTTCTAATTCCTTCGAGACCCGGTCGTGTTCCGCTTCTATTGCAATCGCACGAATACCTGTTTGAGTCCCTACAACATGCTCAACAGCAGAAAGGTATTCGGAAGCCAAGCCCCCATGGGCGACAATCACAATCCCGATCAAATCGGCCTCTTTTCCAATTGCGGCAAAAGTGAACTCGGTAAGTTCTACCTCTCACATGACACTTCACAAACTGATTTGCAAGATAGGCGTGGTCACTGTCTTGCGCTTGAAATGGTGACTGGTCGCTAAATTAGTGGAACCATTGGGGCCTTATCTTTAGCCTATTTCCAACAACGAAATGCACTAAATTTACGACTACCCTACCCGATCTTGTTACGCTCACTCGCAGAATGATTTGTTCGCAAAATGAATATGAAAGAAACCGCGGATTTAAGGTCGCCCTAAATTATTAGCTTCTACTTGCGAGCAATCCTTCCCATTCTCCTTCGCAATTTCATTTGCCAAATTATGGCGTGAAAGCTGCCGCAGAAACTCAGATTTAATTCACATGGAAACTTATGTCATGCCCACAATTTCATATGTCTCTTGCAAGATTGGACTCGCAATTGAGCGGGCTTTTTCTGCGCCGCTGCAAAGAATGTGATCAATTTCTCCGATGTCCGACATGAGGCGTTTCATTTCGGTCGAAATGGGCACGAGTTCGGCGATTGCCAAATCTGCAAGCATTTTCTTGAATTCTGAAAATGTCTTTCCCCCCACATCCTGCAAGACGAACTCAGGGGATTGATCGCTTAGGGCTGCATAAATCTGAACTAAATTGAGCGCCTCTGGTCGATTTTCTAACCCGACGATTTCCATTGGCAAAGGTTCGGGATCAGTTTTCGCTTTTCGGATCTTGTGAGCAATCATGTCAGCATCATCTGTCAGATTAATCCGGCTCATATCTGACGGCTCGCTCTTCGACATCTTTTTCGTGCCATCGCGCAAAGACATAATACGCGTTGCGTCACCCTCAATCACTGGCTTGGCAATTGGAAAAAAATCAATCTGATAGTCATGGTTAAATTTACTGGCGATATCCCGAGTAAGTTCAAGGTGTTGTTTTTGATCATCGCCGACCGGTACGTGAGTTGCGTGATAAAGTAGAATGTCCGCCGCCATTAACGCCGGGTAACAGAACAAACCTAGCGAGGCATTTTGCGAGTTCTTACCAGCTTTATCTTTGAATTGGGTCATACGCTGCATCCAACCGACGCGAGCGATGCAATTAAAGATCCACGCCAGTTGCGTATGCTCAGGCACTTGGCTTTGGCGAATCAAGATAGACTTGTTCGGATCTAAGCCAGCGGCAATGAAGCCAGCGCAAAGCTCTCTTGAATTGTGTGCAAGTTCTTGCGGATTTTGCCATACGGTTAGGGCATGCAAGTCAACGACGCAATAAATTGTTTCAAACTCGGGTTTCTGCATAGCAACAAAGCGCTTTATTGCGCCGAGGTAGTTGCCCAGTGTCAACCCGCCAGAGGGTTGAATACCGGAAAAAACGCGGCTGGTGAAAGTTGTCTTTGAGACGTTCGAACTTTCTCTATTCACAACGGAACCTCTTGTTTAAAGGCGGACTTGTCTGAGGTCACATCAATCATCGCCTTCGTGTTAGGCTCGAACGCTGTTGGCGGGGGTGCTAAAACGTACGTTCACACAGGTTCAATTATCTGGCTCAGCGATCCTTGATTTTAACCGACACCCGTTCGAATTCAATGTCTTGATGCAATCGAACAAGCAATAGCAAATTAAGACAACATCACGTACCGCTGGCCTCACTTTGCTGGCAAAACGAACGAAACCGTCACCTGTATTCGGCAACCTCTGAATTTATCGCGAGGTTAGTTACCCTCAAATCTCCCAACTGTTGCTAATAGGCATATGCCGTTTGCCAGAAACTGCGGCTACCTAATCTCGTTCGCGTTGCAACGCTCTTTTGAAGTCAGTGAGTTTAAAGGCCCCGACCAACCAACCGACGGCAAAATAGGTCAGGGCTCCAACTAAAACAATAATTAAAAGCGCAAACCAACGCCAACCGTCAACCGCTAGCGTTGACGCTAACAACCCTGATAGCCCGTACAGCGTAGCTCCCATCACTACAGAGGCGAATATCATTCTTGGGAGCCGTGATTGGAACTGGTGATCAAATGTCGCAACTGTACCCATTACTCTTCGTCCGCGCATTAATAGCCAAAACATCACCCAAGCTGCTACTGACGTTCCAATTGCAGCCCCGATAAACCCCAACATATAGGCCATTAGAATTGCGACCAACGCGTTGACCGCCATAGCGACGACGGCGAAAAGAAAGGGGGTTCGCGTATCTTCTCGTGCAAAGTACAATGGTTGCAGAATCTTTTGCAAAACAAAGGCTGGTAGCCCGACCGCATAGACAGTAATTGCTAGCGCCGTGGCCGTAACATCGTTGTCAGAAAACGCTCCGCGGCCAAATAATACCGATACGAGTTCACTCGGAATCACCATTAGGGAAATTGTTGCAGGAATTGTGAGCGCCATGGCGATCTCGGCGGCACGACTGAGAGCCGCTCGGCCACCTGCCCCATCTTCGGCCTGCAAACGGCGCGCCAAGTCCGGCAAGAGGACGACCCCGATCGCAATACCGATGACGCCAAGTGGTAATTGATAGAGTCGATCCGCGAAGGCTAACCAAGCAATGGCGCCATCAAAAAATGAGCCGATTTGCCGACCCACCAAGAGATTAATTTGTACGACGCCTGCTGCGAGGATTGAGGGAGCCGCAATCACAACGAGACGTCGAACATCGGGCGATAATCGCGGAATTTCAGGGCGAAGCGGGTAACCCGCTTTTGCAGATGCCCACCATACTAGTCCGAATTGAGCAATGCCAGCCGCTACAACGCCCCAGACAAGGTAGCGACCGATATAACGATCAAGAGGAACGTCAATCGTTGCTTGATTCGAATGAATAAAAAACGCGAGCGAAATTGCCCCAATCAAAATGACGTTGAGGGCAACCGGTGCAGCAGCCGCCACGGCGAAGCGTCCGGTTGCGTTCAGTACCGCCGAAAGCAGTGCCGCAAGCGATACGAAAAGCACATAGACGAAAACAATACGGCCATAGTTCGTGGCAAGCTCGAAACGTTCATCACCAAAAAAACCGCTAGCCATGGCAAGCACCAGCCAGGGCATTACAAGTTGTGCCAATAGCGTTAGCAGAATTAATAGTGATCCCAGTGCAACGAAAGCTTCTTGGGCGAATCTCTCTTGCCCTTCATTGGTTTGAAGCTTTTTCGAGAACAACGGCACAAATGCCGAATTGAATGCCCCTTCAGCAAAAAAGCGTCGAAACATATTAGGCAGCGAGAATGCGATCAGGAAGGCTTCTGCAACCGCTCCCGAACCAAGAAACGCGGCCAACAGGACGTCCCGCACGAAACCCAAAACCCGGCTTGCAAGAGTCCAAACGCCAACGGTCAAAAAACCTGTAACTAGCTTAATTGATTTTAGCGGCTCACTCATTCTAGGCAAAACCAGAATAAATTTGAGTCAAACTGCCAAAACGTCGATGGTTTCCAATCATCTGCTGTGATGGGCACCGCCGAATAGATCGGATTACTGAAGAATATCTTGCGGGACGGATCAAGCTTAGAAAATCGTATCGGAGGTTACTTAGCACGGAGCAATGTCCAATTCACCACTCGCACGGGCAGCCCCAGCAGCAATTGCCTGTCTTAGCTTGTTTTCGAGCGCTCGCTGCTTTGCTTTGGAGTAATACTTTAGACCAAACATGTCTTTGACATAGAATGTATCAACAACTTGCTCGCCATATGTCGTGATTAGAGCATTCGCAATGTAGACATTCATCACCGCGAGGGTACGAGTCAGATCATACAACAGACCGGGGCGATCACGAGTGTCGACTTCAATTATCGTGTAAATGTCGGATCCCTCATTATCAAATGTAATATGGGTTGGAACGCGAAATACACGCTCTCGCGGCTTCAAGACGTCACGAGATTTGAGTACCTCTCGTGCGATAATCTCTCCGGTGAGAATCTTGAGAAGCATTTTGCGCAATCGCGGCAATCGGGAAGCTTCGAAGGGTTTACCTTCGACATCTTGTATCCAGAAAGCATCGGTAACATTCCCGTCCTTCGTCGTGTAACTTCGCGCATCAACGACGTTCGCGCCAACGAGGGCGAGAGCTCCTGCTAAGCGAGCAAAAATACCTGGGTGATCAGACATGACGAAACACGCTCGCGTGGCGTCACGAGCTTCATCTGGAAACAGGCTGATTAAGACGTTATCAGGCGCTTGATTCAGCTCTCTTAGGAGTTTTGCAAACTCCACATGAGCGGTGACGTGAAGCCCTTGCCAATACGGCTCATAGTGTCGCGCTGTTTCGTGAGCAATATCAGTCCTTGACCAATCTGACAGATGTTCTCGCAATTTCTTCTTAGCTTCAGCACTGCGATGCTCTCGTGTCAGGTCAGCCATTCCGGTCTCAAGAGCTCGCTTCGTTTGTCGATATAACGCTCGTAGCAATACCGCTTTCCAGTTATTCCATGAATTTGGACCAACCCCACGAATGTCGCAAACGGTGAGAACACACAACAGATCAAGCCGACTAACTGTCTTTACTGCCTTGCAAAAATCTCGCACCGTGCGCGGATCGGCGATGTCCCGCTTTTGTGCCATATCTGACATCAACAAGTGATATCGAACCAGCCATTCAACCGTCTCGCACTCAGTTCGATTGAGGCCTAAACGTGTCGCAACACGGCGGGCAATATGGGCACCAACTTGCGAGTGATCTTCGGGTCGACCTTTACCAATATCATGCAACAATAAGGCGACGTATAGAACTCTGCGATTGACTCCTGACTTGAAAACATCTGAGGCAACCGGCAAATCTTCTACTAGTTCACCTTTTTCAATCTTTGCAAGTTGCGCGATGCATTGGATTGTGTGTTCATCGACGGTGTAACTATGATACATATTGAACTGCATCATAGCGACGATGGGATCAAATTCGGGCAGGAACGCAGACAGCACGTGCAGTTCGTTCATGCGGCGCAAGGCCCGCTCCGGGTTACCATGTTTCAGGAGTAAATCAAGAAAGTGTCGGTTCGCCTGCGGATCGTTACGCATATCGTCGTCAATTAGATGCAAATTGGCTCGAACAAGGCGCATCGCGTCGGGATGCAGAAGCATACCGGTCCGCAATGCTTCCTCAAATAACCTTAAGATATTGAGCTTATCGCCGAAGAAAGTGTCGGGGTCGGCGATATTCAAGCGATTATGAACAACGGTGTAACCGGACTTAACTCTCGGAGCACGACGAAAAATTCGAAGCAGCAACGGCTCTGACTTGACATGTGTGGCCTCAAGGTCAGACAGAAAGATTCGGGTTAAGTCTCCGACTGCTGTCGCATGACGAAAATAATCTTGCATGAAGCGTTCAACGGCACGTTGCCCTGAAACATCAGAATAGCCCATCCGCTCGGCAACCGCGACTTGCATATCAACGGTCAGCTGGTCAACCGCTCGTTTGCTCAAGATATGCAAATGCGCCCGCACAGCCCAGAGGAACTCCTCTGCCTTTGCAAACCGTTGAAATTCCTCTGGCCGAAAGACCCCAAGATTGAACAATTGTACGGCGTTCTCTACGCCTCGGATATATTTTGCAATCCAGAAGAGTGACTGCAAATCTCTTAATCCCCCTTTGCCTTCTTTAACGTTGGGCTCAACTACATAACGCTCTCCGTAGCGAAGGTGACGACGCTCGCGTTCTTCAAGCTTCGCTTCGATGAAGTCGCTACTGGTACCGACGAAGAGTTCATTTCGCAATCTTGACTTTAGGTCATCTGCAAGACTCTGATCACCCGCCAGGAATCTGTTCTCCAACAAGGTCGTGCGTATTGTAAAATCGTCGGTGCCAAGCCGAACACAATCTTGAACCGTGCGGGTTGCGTGACCGACCATTAGTTTCAGATCCCAAAGGATGTAGAGCATCGATTCGATGACACTCTCCGCCCAAGGGGTCGTTTTATATGGAGTCAAAAACAACAGATCTACATCGGAGTATGGCGCCATTTCGCCGCGCCCATAGCCACCAACAGCGATGACTGCGATGCGTTCTGCTTGGGTAGGAGTTGGCAGGGGATGAAGATAGTGGCAGGCAAATTGGAGTGTGGTTTTGACCAGTTGATCGGTCAAGAAAGTATAGGCCCGACTTAATTTTCGCGATTCTAAGGGTTGATGAGCAAATGCTCGCTCAATTTCATCACGCCCATGCGAACTGGCCTCCCGCATAATCGAAACCGCTGATTGGCGCAATTTTGCTTCGTCTTTGGTCGACTTTGCCTCGGCATCAAGAGTAGCAAGGACTGCGTCAGTTGGAAATATTGCTGGCGCCGCACAGATGAGCGACTTCGGGGCATCCGTTGGCGCCTCGGACGCTTGCTCAACTACCGACACCGTCAAGACTTTTTGGAGCGGGATCAATCACGATTACCTGCTTGTTGTCTACAGTTGCGATGGCGAGAGCTCGCTTAGTGGAACCGTCGGGGTTGAAGCGAAAGAGCCCATTGGCGCCATCAAAACCTTGACTTTGTGTTAGAGTTGCAGAGTTAACTCTATTCGAACCGCTCTCCTCTAGTGTTGTAATGATTGCTATCATTCCATCGAATGCGAGGCTTGCAATGGGATGCGGAGAATCGGCGTAGATCTCGCGATATCGGTTCGCGAATTGTCGCGATAAATCGGGGTTTGGAAGTGCAAACCAGCCATCCTGAACTCCGGGTAAATCAAGCGTTTGGACAGGGAGATCCCATCTGCTGAGGCCGACCAATTGCACCTCTGGCATTGCCAATCCTGCCTCTGGCAGCAATTGCACCAATAACGGCAACGCCCCCGCGGATGTTGCCGTCAGAAAAATTAAATCGGCGCCTTCGCTATCGACGATAGCTTTTACTGATGGGATGGTATCAATGACGCTCTGTTGGGTAAGTTGGTAAGGAATAGTTCCCGCTGTATCAATCAGTGAACTCCGTAGTGCTTGTTGTATTGCTTCACGTCCGGTGTTCCCACTAACAGTATCCCCGTACAGAGTAATTGCTCGTGCTTTTCCCTGTTGTGCGGCAAACTCGACGAGCCGGTCAGCGGTATCGACGAAAGACTGTCCGAGAATGAACACATTGCCACCTGCGATTGCGGCATTATTCGAAAATGACAGGAGGCGAGGACCGTTTCGCCCTACCGCCGCACTTGCGGCTTGAGTGGTATCAGAAAATACTGGCCCCAGAATGACCTGTGCGCCCTCAGCAACTGCTTGGGCAGCCTGAATGGCGGCAGTATCAGGGTCGCCGGCGGTTTCATATAATTTGAGAGCAATTGGAACATTAGGTCTTTCGATAAGTGCCAAGTTCGCTGCATTGACTAAACTCTGCGCTAAGTCATTCTCGTTCGCTTCCTCTGATCCGCTTGGTACCAGCAAAGCCACCGAAATCGGAGTACCCGACAGCGTGAAGTTATTACGCGTGGACTCCACGGGTAGTCCGCAAGATGCGAGCATAACTCCCACTGCAAGTAGCAAAATACTATTGCAGAATTTGTACTTGAAGCGAAAAAAATTGACCATTATGCAACCGCTTTCTGTAAAGCTTTCAATAGTACCAAAGATCGCTTTCAGTGCAACCATCATTTGCGAAAGTCGCTTCTGATATCGTCGATTTTGTGTTCCAATCAGCAGATAACGCCAACGCCTCATCAGAATAAAGCGGTCTTACCCTCAAAGATGAAGGCGAATACTCCGGCATGAGCGTCTACCGATCATTCGCTCCTCACCTCACAAAATTCGAAGCGAGTTTAATCCCAAGATCAAGAAAAACGGACTTTTTCGAGGGCACGGACCAATCATTGGCAACGAGAAGATCCTGCAGAATGTGGCAAGGCACTGGCATAATGTATTTATTTTGGCCGCTAGACGTTGTATATTTGGGCAATTGGAGGTTGTTGTCATTAAGAACCTTGTAAACGGGCACTTCCAGTGTTTTACGCCCTTCACCGGGCGTTCGAGTGTTGCCTAATAATTCAGGTCACATATTTTCTTCATGTTCACCTGTGCTTCCGCTCTGTTTGCAGACACAGTAACGCAGGTCATCACCGTTACTGCTAAAATTCTAAGCTCGCTCAATATCGCCTCCAACGCTACGATAAATTTCTCGACGGGTACTCCCAGACGATTTGAACAATCAATTTCTACTCGTTCCAGTCCATGTCGCTAAAATGACAACAAACTTTCAATTGTTTGGGAATTATATAAAGAAAAATCGGTCTGAAAACCGCTTCGAGGCCAGGGTTGAGAGACGGGCCGGATGTTGTGTCAACACATGAACGAAGGCATATTGACTCCCGAACCCGTTTTTCGATACGGAAACGAGAACGGCAATCAATTTCGGAGGTTCCGACCATGAGCGCACTGCGACATACACACATTACCCCCCCCCCCCCCTAAATTCTCGTAAATGGCTTCTGACGCTCGCCGCCGCGTTGCTGGTCGCGCCGGTGTGGGCGCAGACCATAACCGCGCCGGGGCTGGTCGGGCAGACCGCCTGCGCGGGACCGGGCGAGACGGACAATCCAGTTACTGGAACGGTTTCGTCTATAACGACCAGCGGCGTAACCATAACTGTCAACGCCTATAACAACCTATACGGCGCGTTGAGAGCGGTGGTGGGGGATGGCGGGCCGACGTCTTTCCCCATTCAATACCACATCAGGAACGCTAGAACGAACGCAATAGTCGCCGCCGCCACCGCGGGCGGTGGCACGAGGTCATCCAGTAATCCTAACTTAAACTCTACTGGTAATTTGCCCCGTATTGGTTTGAGCCCCAATACGCCCTATGTCCTTACGGTCGAGACAACGGCATCCGGGTTTGGCGTAAGCCGACCCTTGATGCGGCGCTGCTTCATGACGGGCGGAACCTATACGCCGACGAATGAATCAGGGCAGCCGGGATTCGTAGCCAATACCACAAGCGGGTGTTTCTCAATCAGTCCTCTAACCCATCAAGATGTTCGCAACTGCTTGTGCGGCAGATCCCGAATATGGAACGATGACACACAGAATACTGCGGCAAGGGCAAGCTTGGGCTGCGCCAACCGATAACTGTCTTTGATAGGCACATGCGGGGCGGTCTTCGGATCGCCCCAGCCTGTCCTCATTTTAGCAAGGGTTATAACACCCAATTGTTTGAATTCGGAAATTCAGCAGGACACACGAAACTTCATCGGAAGAACCACGGATCCGACGCCTACAAAAGGAAGCCATAAATTATTCCTTGAGCAAATCACAAAGCAGTTTCATTACCTTGATAGTGAACCAATTCATGCACGCTTGAGAGGCGCCGAAATCATCGGACATGCGTAAACTGCTGACTGCCAAGTCAATGAAGAATGCCCCTTGCGTCAAGAACATCGCCGACAGGTGTCGGGCAGACCGCTATAAAATCTTAGCGCAATCCAAGCTTGAGATTGGCAACGACAATTGATAGCTTGCAAATAGTCAATCAACCCATGTGGCATACGGAATACTCGCCCGCCGCTAACGGGGTACATCGTCGTAAGGTTTTTTGTGCCTGAGCGCTGAGATTGTGTTCGAGGCTCCATCACAGGACCATCCCGTGCCCGCTGACAGCCAACACGCAGACCACCATTCGAGCTAAAAATACAGTGACAATGACCAATACTGCCCCGTCATCATTAAGCCAACTTGTTCGATCTGCTGCCAACGAGTTTAGCGCCACACCAGCATTCACCGTATGCCTGCCAAACGGTATGAACGGGACTCTCACTTTCGAAATGGTCGATGAATTGTCGGATGCGTTCGCAATCTATCTCCGAGAGGTTTTAGCACTAGAGCCAGGAGATCGGGTGGCGGTACAAGTTCCAAATAGCCTCTCATTCCCCGTCGCCGCTTTCGGCATTTTCAAAGCACAGTGCATCCTCGTTAATGTAAATCCCCTCTATACAAGCAGCGAAATGGCACTCCAGTTTGAAGATGCCACCCCAAGTGCCCTCGTGATCGCCGATGTGTTCGCAGATAAACTCCCAGAGGCCATGCGAAACCACAATATTCCCAACGTCATCGTCACGCAGGTCAGCGAATTCATACCCTACCTGCCCCAAAAAATCATTCGATTGGTGCAAAAGTACTGGGACCGCTCCGTTCGACCCGTGCCATTTCCACATATCAAACTAATCGACGCCCTAGAGGCGGCACGCCAATCCAATCAAAGATCGCAATCTATTGTAGACGGCTTCGATAAGGCGACAAATGCAGACGCAACTGCCTGTCTACAATACACCGGCGGAACGACAGGTATTCCCAAAGGGGCAATGCTGACCCACAACAATTTGCTTGCAAACGTTGAACAGACACTTAAAGCAATCCCTTCAATGGCAGAACAGCATCAAACCATTTTAACCGCTCTACCGCTGTACCATATTTTCGCGTTCACAGTTAATCTTCTTTGCTTTTTTCGCCTCGGCGCACAAAACATTCTCATCCCCAATCCGCGCCCCCTCATCAATCTTAAGCGGTCGTTCGAAAACTATCCCATCACTTGGATGAGTGGCGTCAATACGCTGTTCAATGGATTGACAAGAGAATTATGGTTCCAAGATAGTCCGCCAAAAAATCTAAGGTTCTCAACTGCTGGCGGCATGGCAATGCAAACAGCCGTCGCCGAGCGCTGGCAGCAAGTCACGCAATCACCCCTGCTCGAAGGTTACGGGCTAACAGAAACATCCCCGGTCCTAGCGTTCAACCCGCTCGACCAAAATCGAATTGGCTCGGTTGGTGTTCCGTTATCGTCAACGGAAATCACCTGTATCGACGATGACGGAAAACTGCTCCCCATCGGAGCAACTGGAGAGGTTGCCGTCAAAGGCCCTCAAATCATGAAGGGATATTGGCAAAATCCCGATGAAACCGAAGCCTCTTTTCAGGACGGCTGGTTTAAGACTGGAGATATCGGCAGGCTTGATCAAGACGGCTACCTACACATCATTGATCGCAAAAAAGACGTGATTATCGTCTCTGGATTTAACGTATATCCCACCGAAATTGAAAATTGTCTCGCGACCCTCAAAGGTGTTGCCGAGGCCGCAGTTGTTGGCGTTAGAGATTCTAACGCCAACGAAGTGGTAACAGCCTTCGTGGTTCTACAGGATAAAACCCTATCCGAAGCAAGCCTTCTTGAGTATTGTCAAAAACACTTAACCAATTACAAAATTCCAAAGAAAATTATCTTCCGAGACGAACTCCCTAAATCGCCTGTGGGTAAGATTTTGCGCAAAGACCTGCATTTAATACTGACAAGTCCATCGGAACCTTCCGTCTAAATGGTTACCCCGTTCGAGCAACTCCTCCTCGCGATCATGATTTTCGTGATTATGCTCGGAATGGGCGCATCCCTCACCCCGAGGGACTTCGCACTCGCGTTGCGACGCCCTTACGGTCTCGCGATCGGTTTTTTTTCTCAGTATGGCTTTATGCCGATGATTGGCGTCCTTTTGGTCACATTGCTCGAACCGCCAGCACCCATCGCCATTGGGACACTCATCATGGCCTGTATGCCGGGTGGCACGACTTCAAATATGTTTACCTATTTCTCAAAAGGGAATTTAGCTCTGTCGGTACTAATGACCGTCAATGCGACAGCCCTAGGAATTGTGGTTATTCCAACGCTCCTGATATTCTATGCGAACACACTCGAACTGCAAATTCCGACAAGAAACATCATTGCGACGCTGATATTGCTCTTGGTGCCCGTCGCACTTGGAATGTTCTTGCGCCGGACAAACGCCAATATCGGCGCCGTGACCGAATTCTTCGGTGCCGCGTTAGGCGTATTCTTCATCGTCTTTCTCATCGTCACGTGGGTTCCCAGAAACTGGATTTTTCTGATGACGACCGCCCCGTCAACCTATAGTATTGCGATCTGCCTCGGTTTGGTTGGCATCATAATCGGTTATCTGTTTGCAAAACTGTTGCGTCTTCATCCGCACGATGCCAGAACAATAGCGTTGGAAACCGGTATTCAGAATGGTCCCTTAGCACTTGCCATTATTCTGTTTTCGTTTCCTGCCAGCGAAAGCCCACCCATCACTATCATCCCCGCTTTGTATTCCCTCTTTATCGTCCTTATATCTACCGCGGTTACGCTACTCTTCCGCCGCGCTAACACGGCCCGCGAATAAGTATCTTCTGATCTCTAATTATGTACCTTCATCAAAAGAATATTGGTGCCTTTTTTCTGCTCTTTATCTCTTCTATCAGCAAGCCTTTGATCGGGACTCTCCAAACTTGTCACTGTCACTATCACTATCAAACTCCAACAAACGCGTCCGGTTGATTTCCCCGCCGCCAAACGTCGATTTTGGCATTGAAGTGAGTTGACTCAGCCCGATGACAACAACCTTATCAATTCGCCGTCCTGATGATTGGCACCTGCACTTGCGGGATGGGGCAATCCTAAGCGCCGTATTGCCGGAAACTGCTCGCCACTTCGCTCGAGCAATCATCATGCCAAATCTTGACCCACCCATACTAACAGGAGAGCAAGCGGTTGCGTATCGAGAACGAATCCGAGCCGCTCTCGCGAAGGGATCAGATTTTGAACCCCTCATGACGCTCTATCTGACCGAAAATACCGATCCTAATGAAGTCGCTCGTGCTAAACGCAACGGCGAGATTTTCGCGCTAAAGCTCTACCCAGCCAATGCGACAACCAATTCAGCATCGGGGGTGCGCGACTTCAGTAAAATTGATGCCGTTCTAGAAACAATGTCCGAAGCTGGCATACCACTCTGCGTTCATGGCGAAGTCACCGACGATGATGTCGATATTTTTGATCGAGAAGCCGTCTTTATTGATCGCGTCCTCGACCCGATCCGCCGCCGACATCCAGAACTCAAAGTCACCCTCGAGCACATCACAACCCAAACCGCCGTGGATTATGTGAATGCCGCAACTACCAAACTCGCAGCATCCATCACTGTTCATCACCTCGTTATTAATCGAAATGACCTTCTTGCTAGTGGAATTCGTCCGCACTACTATTGTCTCCCAATTGCCAAACGCGAAGAACATCGGCTAGCGCTCAGAAAGGCTGCAACCGCTGGCGCCTCTAAGTTTTTTTTGGGGACAGATAGCGCCCCCCATTTCGACGACGGCAAAGAACACCCCTGTGGCTGTGCCGGCTGTTTTACGGCGACCAATGCCCTCGCCATTCTTGCACAGGTCTTTGAGCAAGAGGACGCACTCGATAAACTGGAGTTCTTTACATCAAGAAATGGCCCGTCGTTCTACGGATTGAGTCCAAATCAAGAGCGAATCACCTTAACCCGTGCCGACGCGGTGGCTTACCCCAGAAAAATCGATACCCAAGAAGGACAAATTACCGTCTTCAACCCCAACATGCCCCTGTACTGGCACATTGACTGATTGCAACCTTCGAATCATTAGCCATAATCGACCTTATGTCCGCGCATAGTCTCAATGACACACAACAAATCGCCGAGTTGACAGCGGCGATGCTCCTTGAAACGCAAGCGATTCATTTTCGCCCTGACAAACCCTTCACATTGGCCTCAGGGCTCCCGTCACCGACATATATTGACTGTCGAAAGTTAATCTCTTTTCCCCGCGTACGATCCACATTGATGGACTTTCTGGTCACGACGGTCACTCGGAATGCCGGGTTCGAGGCTTTCGATATTGTTGCTGGCGGCGAGACCGCCGGTATTCCTTTTGCAGCCCTCGTCGCTGAGCGTATGGCCCTGCCCATGTGCTATGTCCGCAAGCAACCCAAAGGATATGGCCGCGGCTCACAAATTGAGGGCGAACTTACATCAGGCCAAAGAACGCTCCTTATTGAGGATCTCACCACTGACGGCGGCTCTAAGTTATCTTTCGTATCGGCGATTCGAAAAACCGGTGCTTTGTGTCAGCACACGGCGGTAATTTTTAACTATGGTATCTTTCCTGACGTCAAAAAAAACCTCGCCGAACAGGACATCTCGCTGCATTACTTGTGCACCTGGTGGGACGTTCTTTCGGTTGCCAAAAATCACAATAATTTTAGCCCCGATATCCTCGACGAAGTCGAAGACTTTCTCAATGAACCACGCCGCTGGCAACAACGACATCAACAACAAACCTAAATTCATTCCCATTGTAACAAAATCGTGACCGCCCTTTTGTGCCCGGCATCATATTGAATATTAACATACTATTTTTACTAGATATAGCGTCCGCAGAGTAATCCATAGGGTTTCCACAGGAACATACAATTTGCAAGCTATTACCCCGTTAGCTACCGTCCCCGTGACTAAATTACGGAGGTGAGATGAGCGAGACCGCAAGCATGGGGGTCGTCCAGTTACAACCTGAGGAGGCTCCCAATCCAAGCCCGCATTCGATTGAAGCCGAGCAACAACTGCTTGGCGCGATTCTCAACGACAATGAAGCTTATGATTCCGTCGCTTCCATCGTTAGCGCGCAGCACTTTTACGACCCTTTACATGCCCGAATATTTGAATTTGCCGAGAATCGCATTCGCAAAAATGCGCTCGTCTCGGTCATCACGCTGACAACCTTCTTGGAGGGTGACAAGGCTCTCAATGAGGTTGGCGGAACAACTTACATCGCGAGACTCGCGGCAGCTTCGATATCAAGCTTTGCGGTACGCGATTATGCGCAATTGATCTATGATTGTGCTATCCGTCGTGAATTAATCTCCCTGGGAATTGACATTTCTGATAATGCCGCTCGTTCCGATCATGATCGAGAACCGCGAGAGCAAATCGTCGACGCGGAGCAACGGCTGTACGAATTGGCAGAACAGGGAAAGACTGAAAGCGACTTCAAGAGCCTCTTAAGAGCCTCTACCCTCGCATTAGAGATGGCTACGGCGGCGTACAAGCGAGGAGGCCAATTCGCCGGTCTTTCGACTGGCTTTATTGACCTTGATCGCAAGCTTGGAGGCCTGCATCGCTCCGACCTCCTCATTTTGGCTGGACGGCCCTCAATGGGAAAAACAGCGCTTGCAACAAATATCGCATTTAACGTTGCAAAAGCCTACAAAAGGGGAACATTGTCTGACGGCAATGAAGGCGCAGTTGAGGGCGGAGTGGTCGGCTTTTTCTCGCTCGAAATGAGTGCCGAGCAACTGGCTACGCGCATAATCTCAGGGATTTCTGAAGTCCCCTCAGAGCAGATCCGGCGCGGTGATCTGCAAGACGAAGAGTTTGAGAAATTCTGTTATGCCTCTAAGACAGTTGAAACTTGCCCGTTGTACATTGATGATACGCCAGCATTGTCCATCGCTCAGCTCGCCGCCCGTGCGCGCCGATTGAAGCGCCGGCATGGGCTTGATCTGTTGGTCGTGGATTATTTGCAACTCGTTCGTGCGGGCCAAACCCGTGATAACCGCGTAATTGAGATCAATGACGTAACACAAGGCTTGAAAGCGCTGGCCAAAGAATGTGACATTCCAGTACTTGCTCTGTCGCAGCTATCGCGACAGGTTGAAGCACGAGAAGACAAACGGCCACAGCTTAACGATCTGAGAGAATCGGGGTCGATTGAACAAGATGCCGATGTGGTCATGTTCGTCTTTCGAGAAGAATATTATGCCGAAAGGTCAAAACCGCCAGCAGACGACACCAACAAGATGGACGAATGGTACCAGAAAATGATCGCACTGCACAATAAGGCGGAAGTCATTATCGGTAAACAGCGCCATGGACCGCTCGCCAATATCTCATTGACATTCCTAGGAGAGTATACGCGTTTCTCTAACTGGGCTGATGAAAATTCCCACAATGCCAATTAGATGCGGTTTTTCTTTGAGGTTGCTCGGGTGAATCTAGCGACATTGCCGCCAACAATATTTCAATATGATTGCACCAATGACAGCAGCGATACTCAAGGTTGATCTCTCGGCTCTTACGCAGAATTGGCTCGCTTTAAACGCGATGTCGGGCGCGGAGACCGGTGCTGTCGTGAAGGCAAACGCCTACGGTCTTGACGCTGCCAGCGTGTCGAAGGCGCTCGCAGCCGTGGGAGCACGGTGTTTTTTTGTTGCTGTAGCAAGTGAGGGTGAGACAATCCGAGCTTCGGTCGGCCCCGACGCCCATATCATGGTATTCGGTGGGCATATGGCAGGTGACGCTGAACTTTTGGACGCTCATAAGCTAACGCCCATATTAAATTCAGTCGACCAAATGATTCGGCATTTCGAACGGCTGCCAAACCACCCCTTCGGAATCCAACTTGATAGCGGTATGAATCGCTTAGGACTAGAGCCAGCGGAATGGGCGGCGATTAAGGATGTCGCCTTGTCAAAAAATCCTGATTTTATCATGTCGCACCTATCGTGTGCCGATGACCCCTCCCATCCAATGAATGAATGGCAGTTAAATCACTTTCGAGCCATGACCGACGACCTCGAAATTGATCGATCGCTGGCTGCCACTGGTGGCATTTTGCTGGGATCTGATTATCACTTTAATCTAACCCGCCCTGGCATTGGAATCTACGGCGGCTTACCCTATGAAGATGCCCAGCCAGTTGTACAGTTAGAAGCAAAGGTGATTCAAAGCCGTGAAATCGTCGCCAATGAGCCCGTCGGTTACGGAAACTCTTGGATCGCTCCAAGGCCCTGCCGAATAGCCACGGTCGCCATTGGATATGCCGACGGCGTGCTGCGAAGCCTCAGCTCTAAAGGGAATTTTTATTTTGAGAGAATCCCGTGCCCGATCGTCGGACGAATCTCAATGGATCTAGTGACTGTCGATATTTCGAATCTTGAAACGATTCCTGAAACACTGAGTTTGCTGTGCGATGAACAAACAATTGATGATGTGGCCGCAATGGCTGGCACCATTGGATATGAAATCTTAACCGCTTTTGGTTCACGATATGAGCGATTGATCGAGATATGAGGCTGCAGGCGGTACTCGGCGCTATCGGCCGTCAAGTACTAGAATTATTGGCAGTACTCGGTCGCTTTGTGTTGTTCGCGACCGATACCGTCAGCCATATGGTTCGACCGCCATTTTTCTTTCGTGAATTCGGCGTGGCGTTGTTTCAGATTGGCTGGTTGTCGCTGCCGGTCGTCGGGCTAACGGCGATTTTTACTGGCGGGGTTTTGGCACTGCAGATTTACGCTGGCGGAGCGCGACTCAACGCTGAAGCTGTCGTCCCACAGATTGTTGCGATTGGCATTGTCCGTGAACTAGGACCGGTTTTTGTCGGCCTTATGATCGCGGCCCGCGTTACCTCTTCAATCGCGGCAGAACTTGCGACAATGAAGGTGACCGAGCAGATTGATGCCCTCACCACCCTCTCTACCCATCCGATCAAATATTTGACGGTGCCTCGAGTCGCGGCAGGATTGATTACGGTTCCGATACTTGTGGGAGTTGGCGATGTTATTGGTATTCTTGGTGGCTACTTGGTTTCAACTCAGACTTTAGGATTCAGCCAAATCGGCTATCTCAATAACACATATGACTTTCTCGAACTGCGAGATGTTTTGTCCTCACTTGTTAAAGGTTGCGCGTTCGGCGGAATTGCAACGTTAATCGGCTGCTATTTTGGTCAGAATTCTGGCAGAGGTGCCCAGGGTGTCGGGAGAGCAACGAAAGGAGCCGTCGCGGCGGCCGCCGTTCTTATTCTTGCCATCAATTTTGCTCTGACCAGTATTTTCTTCGCGCTATGATTCGAATTCACAACTTGCACAAGGCTTTCGGTCACAATCGCGTCTTGCGTGGGATGAGCCTTGATATTCCAACGGCACGATCAACGGTCATCATCGGAGGGTCCGGCACCGGTAAGTCGGTGGCACTAAAGTGCATCCTTGGACTTGTTTTGCCTGACCAAGGTCACATTTATTGTCAGGATCAGGACATTAATACCATAAAACGTGAGGCTTATTTAGCTCGTTTTGGGATGCTTTTTCAAGGTGGTGCATTGTTTGACTCTCTCCCCGTCTGGCGTAACGTCGCCTTCCGCTTGTTGAATGGCTCCAAGAAATGTAGCGTCGAAGAGGCGCGAGAAATCGCCGTCGAAAAGTTGCGTCGCGTTGGCTTAACGCCACAGGTCGCTGACCTCTTACCGGCCGAATTATCAGGCGGCATGCAGAAACGTGTTGGCCTCGCTCGAACGATTGCAACGACTCCCGAAATAATCTTTTTCGATGAACCAACCGCTGGCCTTGATCCAATAATGTCTGGGGTGATCAATAGATTGATTCGTGAAATTGTCCAAGAAATTGGCGCCACGGCTGTTACTATCACCCATGATATCAATTCGGTCCGCACCATTGCCGACAACGTCGCGATGCTCCATGACGGAGTTATCCAATGGAACGGTAGCGTCGATCAATTGGATCACAGCGGGAATCCATATGTGGAACAGTTTATTACTGGCTCTGAAACCGGTCCGATTGCAGCGACACGATAACGGCTTCGTCGGCGCCTGATCGAATGCAGCGTTCTCGAAAACTGACAGGCGAATAAGGTAATCAAACTTTAATGGCAGCTTCTGAGATATATATTTGTACGGCCTGTGGTACCGAGTCGACAAAATGGGCCGGAAGGTGTGACGCCTGCGGCGAGTGGAATACGATAGAAGTTAAGGTCAATAGTGTCACGGGCCCAACATCGAAGTCTTTGGGACGCAAACGTGGTACTAAAATCGCTCTTACTAACCTTAAATTTTCCGAATCAGGACTACAGCGAGAACAGTCAGGATTTGAGGAATTTGACCGAGTAATCGGCGGCGGTTTAGTTCCTGCCTCTGCGACGCTGGTTGGGGGTGATCCCGGAATCGGAAAGTCAACACTGATGTTACAGGTCGCCGCAAAATTTTCGACTACCGGACTGAGCGTTATGTATGTCTCTGGCGAGGAAGCTGCTGGTCAAATCCAAATGCGGGCTAATCGCCTCGGAATCGCTGCAGCACCTGTCAAACTGGCGACAGAAACAAGCCTCCGCGATATTCGTACGACACTCGAAGCCGAGCGACCCGCCCTTGCTATTATTGACTCGGTTCAAACCATCTGGGCCGATTTCGTCGACAGTTCCCCCGGCAGTATTACCCAAGTGCGAGCTGCAGCCCACGAGTTGACTGTATTTGCCAAGCGTTGCGGTACGGCGGTAATCCTAGTTGGTCATGTGACGAAAGAAGGACAAATTGCCGGACCACGAGTGATCGAACATATGGTTGATACGGTTTTGTATTTTGAAGGTGAGCGGGGACACCATTTCCGCATCTTGCGAGCTGTAAAAAATCGCTTCGGTCCAGCCGACGAAATTGGTGTTTTCGAAATGACGGGTCGTGGTCTTACAGAAGTCGCAAACCCATCCGCATTATTTCTTTCAGAGGGCAGAGAGGTTTCGCCTGGCTCCGCAGTTTTGGCTGGGATTGAGGGTACACGTCCGGTTCTGGTAGAGATACAGGCTCTTGTGGCACCCTCTCCACACGCCCAACCAAGACGCGCCGTGGTTGGGTGGGACAGCGGCCGCTTGGCAATGGTTCTTGCTGTCCTCGAAGCGCGTTGCGGAGTTCCCTTCGTAGGTTTAGACGTTTACCTCAACGTCGCGGGTGGATTAAAAATCCATGAACCCGCAGCTGACCTTGCTGTTGCAGCGGCCCTGCTCTCCTCTCGCGAAGATGTCTCGCTACCAGAAAAAACGGTCGTATTCGGTGAAATTTCTCTTTCTGGTGCTCTTCGTCCAGCATCAAAGGCACAAAGTCGATTGAAGGAAGCGCAAAAGCTTGGTTTTTCTGGTGCCATTGCACCAGTTGGGAAAAAGTCCGAGACGGTTGTAGGGATCGACTTAGTTGACGTGTCCGATCTTTCGGACTTTGTTGGTATTGTGTTTGGCACTAGCGGGTTGAAAAAAAGAAAAGAGGCCCATGAATAACATTCTATTGATTGATGGTATTGCGGCCGTCGTGATTATTTTGTCGGCGATTTTGGCCTACTCACGAGGATTTGTCCGCGAGTTTCTCGCTATTTTTGGATGGGTAGGTAGTGCACTCGTCGCCTTTATCTTTGCCCCGCAGGTGGAACCGCTTATCAAACTCTTGCCAGTGATTGGTGACTTTTTTGCTAATAGTTGCGAGTTGGGAGTGCTTGCTGCTTTTGCCGTTGTGTTTGCCGCCGCTCTTGTTATTGTCAGTTTGTTCACCCCTTACTTGGCATCGGTGGTTCGTCAATCCACTCTCGGGCGTGTTGATCAAGGTTTTGGTTTTCTCTTTGGTTTTGCTCGTGGGGTATTGTTGGTCGCCATTGTAATTTTTGTATCCAACACAGTGTTGCCAAATAATGATATTTTGGCGAAGAGCCATGCGGCGGAGATTTACAGCCAGTTTTCAGATCAAATTGAGCAAAGCGATACGGACGTCACGCTGGTGTGGATTACGCGGCAATATGAGCGGATGTTGCGCCGTTGTGCCTGATGAGCCTTGTTTTGCGCCATCGCTGACTGAAGGTCATTATACCAACAAACTTTTTGGCTGCTTAATGACAACGCTTTCATGATCCTCTAGTTGATGACCTTGGACACCTCGGGTTGCGGAGCTCCCCTTGACCGAACACGCCCAGACAAATTCTCCCCGTGAAACACTTCACCCATTCGACTTTGGGACTGACAAGTTCCGAGAGGAGTGCGGTATTTTTGGCGTCATTGGGGTGGTTGACGCTGGCAGTTTTGTCGCACTTGGCCTTCACGCGCTGCAGCATCGCGGCCAAGAGGCTGGTGGGATTGTATCATTTAGTCACGAAAGTGGGTTCAATTCAGCACGGCGCTTCGGGTATGTGAGAGACAACTTTACCAATACCGAGATCATGGAGGCGTTGCCAGGGTCGCTTGCTATTGGGCATGTTCGCTATTCAACGACGGGGTCAAAGACTGGTTCGGTTGGGCAAACAGCTATTCGTGACGTGCAGCCGTTTTTCGGTGAGTTTGCGATGGGCGGAGCAGCCATTGCGCATAACGGCAACATCACTAACGCCAATCGACTTCGGCGCGAATTAATTGAACAAGGATCTATCTTTCAATCTTCAACGGATAGTGAGTGCATCATTCACTTAATGGCACGATCAAAGGGATGCTCCATTCCCGACCGCATGGAGGAAGCACTTAGATTTGTTGAAGGTGCTTTCTCGGTGGTGGCGATGACTCGCACTAAACTCATCGGAGTCCGTGATCCCCTTGGTGTGCGACCATTAGTGCTCGGGCGCGTTGGTGAGGGATGGGTGCTGAGCTCCGAAACCTGCGCCTTGGATATTATTGGTGCCGACTTTGTTCGCGAAATTAAACCCGGTGAGATGGTTGTAATCAATGCTGTCGGGGTGAAGAGTCATTTCCCTTTTAGCGCGGCGAAATCGCGCTTTTGTATTTTTGAACATGTTTACTTTTCGCGACCCGACTCGTTAATCGGTGGTCGGTCGGTATATGAGACTCGTGCAGCCATTGGCGCTGAGCTTGCAAGGGAGGCTCCCGTTGATGCGGATTTAGTCTGCCCGGTACCGGATTCCGGCACACCTGCCGCGATTGGCTATGCCCAACAGTCGGGAATTCCTTTCGGGATGGGCATTATTCGTAATCAGTTTGTCGGTCGCACCTTCATTGAGCCGACTGAACAAATTCGCAACATGGGCGTTCGGCTTAAGCTCAATGTTAATCGCGCTCTCATATGCGGAAAGCGCGTCGTCCTCGTTGATGATTCGGTTGTGCGCGGGACGACTTCACGCAAAATCAAAGAGATGATTTTGAACGCTGGTGCGGCTGAGGTGCATTTTCGAATTGCAAGTCCCCCAACGGCGTGGCCCTGCTTTTATGGCGTTGATACGCCACAGCGAGAAAAGTTGTTGGCGGCGACAATGAGCGAAGAAGAGATGCGTGAGCATCTAATGATTGATAGTCTGAAATTTATTACGCTTGATGGTCTCTATCGTGCCGTCGGTGAATCCGAGGGACGCAATCCAGACTGTCCGCAATATTGTGACGCCTGCTTTTCCGGCGAATATCCGGTAATTCCCGCCGATATGATCAATCAAGGGTTTGAGTTGAAAGCGGCTGAATAATTCCTCTCGTGCCGGACTTTGGGCCATTGCCATATCGTTTCCTTTATTTCTGCTGAACGGGTGACAACATTTGCTGTTTAACAACCTCAAACCATCGCCGAGCGACTTGTATTGATCGGCGTTTCGAAAAGAGTTTGATGGATATTTTGAGAGCACAGCGAGCGTTGTGACAGAACCGATCGCACTCGTTACCGGAGCATCACGAGGGCTCGGCTGTGCACTAGCTGAACTCCTTGGTCGTACGCATCATGTTATCGCCGTCGCACGCACCGTTGGTGCATTAGAAAATCTTGATGACCGTATCAAAGGAGCTGGTGGGACGGTTACTTTGGCCCCGACTGATCTCACTGAAGACACGGCTACTCAAGAACTCTGCCGCGCCATTTATGACCGTTGGGGACGGATTGACTTATGGGTTCATACGGCAATCCACGCAGGTTCTCTCTCACCGGTTGGTCACCTTGACCCGCAGGACTGGCAGCAGTCAATTGCGGTCAACTTAGAGGCGACGTTTCGTTTAGTTTCATATCTGACGCCGCTACTTGTGACTCGAGCTTCAGTGGTATTTTTTGACGACGCTGACAAATTCGGTGCAAAGTTTTTCGGCGCATATGGTTCCACCAAGGCAAGCCAGATATCGTTTGTTCGGAGTTGGGCGGCAGAAACGACCAAGACGGGACCTTTGGTTCGGATTTTATCCCCACAACCAATGGCAACGGCGCTGCGGGCGCGTTTTTTTCCAGGAGAGGATATTGGCAAGCTCGCCACAGCGATGGCGGAGGCTAATCGGATTTTGCCAGAAATTCTGTTGGTCAACGGGACAAAATAAGGCGTTTTCTGTGCGCTATTTTTGACAGCCCATGATTGAATTGAAATTTGCTGTTTTCCTCATTGCAATCGCTTAGGTTCATCACCCGGGAAAAGATCCGTGTTTGAGCCCTAGGGTGATCATTTAATGTGCGGCACTGAGCCGATTATCCAACCCGCGTGGTCGGTTTATCTCACGCGTCACGATAGCCAGTTTTTATCAAATAGTTTCGAAAGGAGGGAATTGGGCAGGTGAAGGTGCCATCTGCTTTTTGATGTAACGCCCCATTATGAACAAGATGCGCGACAAAATCAGTGGCGTCCATACCCTTCGGTAGCTGCCACCCAACCTGATCACGGACTTTAGACTGAATAGATCTCATGATTGCAGCAATTGTTACGGTTGATTCTTTAAGACCATTGTCGATCGGAAATTCATCCATGATGGCGGCCACTAGCACAGATGATATCTTCATTTCGGACGACCGTTGCTGCTGATAGTATCGGGTGCGACTAGCCTTTGCTTCCTTCTCTATGTGCGACCAGTCAACACGCGACAAGCCTTCTCCCGCTCCCCTCTTGAGGACTTCAGTTGCTAATGCTTGAATAGCAAAATGAAGATGGCGGGGCCATCCGTCGCAGGCATGAACAAGACGTTCCAGCTGACGTTCATAACCTCGCACATCAATGCCAAAATACTCGCAGGTCGAAAGCAGAAACAGCGAAACCTCTGGCGTGGTAAGACAGCCGATATCATGTATTTGCAGTCCTCGTGTCAAATCCATCTCTCTGGCTCGATCTGCGGTATCACCGAGTCCTGCGAGCACGAGTGTTAGTGGCAGACCGCTACTTGCAGAATGGATGGACTGAATGAAGCGGGCATAAGCGGTATCTTCCCCGCCTCGCAAACTTTGCGCTTCGTCTACCGCAACAATTATTGGAAACCGCCAACTATTCTTGCATTGGTTTTTTGCCAAATCGAATAGATTTGACGGCGTCTGCGTTTTAGCTTGACCTTGTTGCGTAAGTTCCAGTGTCAAGCCAGCGAGACCCGCCGATATTCTTACCCTGTCAAAAGCCTTCTTTGCTAGTCGTTTCCAGTTGCTTTGCGGCATTTCGATCATTACTTGCAAAGCCGCGAGAGCTATTGATGCATCGGCGCGTATCATTTCGCTAGGAAGCACCAAAACACGAGGCGCTCGCTCGGTGTCACCATTTTTTACTGAGCGAGAAACCAGTTCAGCGATCAGTGAACTTTTTCCGGCACCCGGTGCTCCCTGAACTATGCGGGTAGACTTAGATATACCATGTGCCGTAGCGTGGTTCCCTTGCCATGCTTCTTTCGCAACTTCCTCAATATCAACGAGGATGTCTTTCCGGCCAACAAAGATGGGTGGTGGCTCACCTTCGCTTGCACGGGCGAAGGTCCTTAGCTTGGCCAGTTGAACCGTCATCTTTTCCTCAAACTTCATTTTAGAAGAGTGATCGCGAGTAAGTTGAATCCGAACGCAATGTTTTTCTACGCCGCAATTGCCGCAACAAATGTAAATTCAGGCCAGATTTGCTCCCTAACTGTTTGAGGGAAAATAAACTGAATTCGCAAAGTTTATAGCAAAACCACTCAGTAATGCGACTTGACAAGTTTAGCAAGTTTGGACGGGCCTCTTGCAGAACGCTCAACTCCGCCTGCTATAGTTTGCAGTCGAAACTTGATTGTCTCGAAAATCGTGCATAAGGTTAGTGGATCAACAAGGACTACTTACCGATAAGCCAGCTTTCGATTGTGTAAAGCAGATCATCATTTCGCATTGGGCAAAGTAGTCCACATTTTGCGAGGGAGACTATCTGCCCTGCTGCGGTCTGATTAATAATTTCAAATGATCAGCGAAAGAACCCAAATGGCTTGAGATAGTTTTCGTCTTTCGCTTGCCTTCCAATCCAATCCTATGGCCGCAAATCATCGTAAGGGATTGGGTAGGGGTCAGTTTGGAATTTTCGTTTGCAGATTTTTGGCGGTTTCGGTTTCGGTGAATCATCGTCAGTATTATCAAGCCAGTCCGTTAGGTGAGCCACAGTTACCAGGGTAATCAGCAATGATTGCTGAATCCGGTAAAGTTATCGTGCCTTGTATTATAAGGTGAAGCTGGGCGCATGGTCCTCAACTTCTTTGGAAAATGGGTCAGTAAGCCGGGTAAAGCGGCACTTTAACATACGCAGGGTCAGGTTTTGTCTTTCAATATCGCTGGTTGAAATGCGGTCAGGATTCGTACGACTTTCAATTTCCCCTTTATCGAATTTTCGCAAGTAAACCTTGCAAATCTTACAACAAATGGAATAAATGCAAGGTACGATTGAGCGAAGACATAGGAAGCGAGTTATGTTCGGCGCGTCCTCGTGGAGACCGCCTGGAATTAGCGCTTCCCAGCACGCAAGGCGCGACATCTTGCGGCAAAGGCAAAGGGGGCACCAGAACGCGTGCCGGCGATCGCTTGGCAGGCACAAAAGCACCTGTGCGCCCGCTACCGCAAACTCAGAATGACCAAAAATATCCCGGTATCGGTACCGGCACCACGGCGGTGGCACGGGAGTTTATCGGTTCATCTGGGCCATCGCTTGTGAGGTCACTGATTGACCGCACGCCAGTCGCGCACTGGCCGAAGAGAGCAGATACATAGCACCATGATGGCGTCGGGATTCAGTCAGCCCGGAAGGAGAACTCTCGGTATACCTGAGCGGCAGGGCTTTTCTGAGCCAGTGACTCGCATTTTGAGAACAAGACAACTCCGCGACGAAAGCGAGGTCAGGCGGTACCCAACCCGCGAATATCAGAATGATCCACCGTCAAAAAAACTGCTTGAGCCCCGACTCCCTCATGGTGTTGTGTGCCTAGGAGCACTATGACAAAAAGCCACAGAAATCGACTGGGTCAATCCATATAAAGAATATCGTTTTCTGGGCGCAGCATTTGCGTAGAATAATTTTGCGGCCCTACTTAATTTTTCCCTCTTTGTACTCTACGTGCTTGCGTACAATGGGATCATATTTCTTCATCACCATCTTTTCCGTCATCGTGCGTGCGTTCTTACGCGTTACGTAAAAATGACCAGTTCCAGCGGTGGAATTAAGCCGTATTTTGACAGTAGTTGGTTTAGCCATGATTTCCCTCAATTCTCAGTCGTGATGCAGGACCACTCTTGCTGCCGTTTGTCATCGGGCAGGGTTTTTGTAAACAACCGCAATTAGCAACTGCGGTGCTTTACTATACCTACAACCCACAATGCAACGCCTTATATCGCATGGACGATTTTCCACAGTCGCTTCCAATATTGGCGCACCTGAGAAAGAAATATGGTGCGGAAGACATGTAAGCCGGATTCTGTTCCCGTTTGCACGGGAGATGATCATTCATCTGGGCACTGTGGTTGCCCACAGACCTCAAGCTGCCGACCCGACCTCCCTCAGCCGAAGCGCACTTATCGACAGAGCGTCCTCATAAGAAAACCATTGCCGAACGGAGGTCCTATTTGGCATTGCTCCTGATAGGGCTTGCCATGCCACTCCTGTTACCAGTTGCGCGGTGGGCTCTTACCCCACCTTTTCACCCTTGCTCTGAAATGAGAGCGGTTTGATTTCTGTGGCGCTTTCCGTCAAGTTACCTTGCCCGGGCGTTACCCGGTACCGTTGCTCCGTGGAGTCCGGACTTTCCTCAAACCAATTGATTTGCGACCATCTTATCCTCCGCACCGATGCGGTTCTAACGAAATACTTTCCGATGTCAATTCGCAAGATTCGCAAGAGATTTCGGCGGCAATCCGACAATCACCTCAAATTAGTCGCATAGCGCCGCCAAAATCGACTTATCAAGTTGGTCCGGCGGTCCGATAAATCCCTGCCGATGGCGAAGACGGAACGCCGCTAGAACATCATCCTGATTGGCTTTTTCAGTGTAACCCGCATTGTGAAGAAGAGTCGCTAAGTTTTCGGATATAATCTGATCAGAGGGATATGGCGTCTGAGCAGCTAGTCCCTGGTGAGCTAAACGTAACCAGTCAAACTTTGGACCCGGATCCCACTTTCTGCTAGGAGCGCAATCGGAATGAGCGATTACCCCTGCAGCTGGAATACCCCAGCGCTCTAAGATAATCGGCAATAATTCTTCAAGTCTTTCCATCTGCAACTCGGAAAATGCCTCTATGCCGTCGTTGTCGAGTTCGATGCCGATTGAATGAGAATTGACATCATCAATCCCCTTCCATGAGCCGCTTCCAGCGTGCCACGCCCGTGACCCTTCGTCGACCAATTGCCAAGTACTCCCATCCCTGCCGATGAGATAATGAGCGGAAACTTTGGAACTCGGGTCGCACAAACGCTCCAACGCCGAATAAACATCCGACATAGCAGTGTAGTGAATGACCACCAAAGTTGGTAACGCATCGTGACGGCGGGAGCCGAAATTTGGAGACGGATGCCAGATCATATTAATCAGTTCCGAACCGCCGCTCGATACGGTTTGGGATCCCAAGAGCAGGCAAATCCGTCACCGTCGGGGTCAATGCCGAGCGTATCAGATTGGGGACCGCCACGAGAAAGAAAATCTAGTTGCGCTAAATCCGATGAGGCGTAACTTGCGCACCGCCGCTCTGATTGCGGGCGCAATTGGCTCCCGAAACGTGAATATATTTGATCGCCTATTTCGTTATTTGTCTGTAACGCAAACTCAACAATATTTGGCGTTGTCGACTGTGAACGCTCTGGCACATCTGTCGGCAAAACGACTTGATATTGCGATTGATTTCGAGCGATTCTCTCCGCGTCACTCGCAATCGTTTCGCGTTCCGAAACAGCCGTGAAGTCATTTTCGTCGGAGATACTCGCATTATCAAGTAACTTTGGTGGTGGATTCGCTGGACTAGCTTCCACAGTGGTGTTGTCCGACCCAGATGACGGCTCAGCTAGTACCGACGCCGCATCAAGTATGATATCACGATCAGCGTCTCTTGGTTGCTCCAAATTAGCGGATGATGAACGGCCTACCTCAAATTGCGTCCCCGTCCCCGAGTTACGGTCAGCCGCTATTGTTGCAATGCTCTCATCAAACAATTGCCGCGGTTCAGCAGATCCCGTTTCTGATTGTTGGATCGGTCCGACAGCCAGTGTTCCCTCCAGAGCGGGACTGTTGACCGGTTCACATCCACCTTGAACCACAATCGTAGCGACCAATAAACTCTTTAGCCTCAAAACACTCACCTACTCGCGCTTGAATTAACCGTCTATCACCACCAGCACTTCGGCTTATCTTGGAAACCAGCCGACTGCTCTAGGACAAAAGCCAAGTTCAATAGTTCATCTTCCTGCCAAGGCTGGCCAATCAACTGTAATCCCAAAGGTAAACCCTCTGAATTTGTTCCAGTTGGTACCGAGATCGCTGGCAACCCTGCTAAGTTAACTGTTACCGTAAAAATATCATTGAGATACATCTGCACTGGATCGGTTTTCGCGGAGTCACCCAGTTCGAACGCTGCTGAGGGTGTTGAAGGGGTCAAAATCGCATCAATACCCTGTGAGAAAACATCTTCGAAGTCCTTCTTGATCAAACTGCGCACTTTTCGAGCGCGATTGTAATGCGCATCATAAAATCCTGCTGACAACACATAGGTTCCGACCATCAGACGCCTTTTTACCTCGGCACCGAATCCCTCAGCCCGTGTCTTTTCATACATATCCACAATGCTATCTCCCGGAGCGAGTTGCGCACGGCGCCCGAAGCGCACACCGTCATAGCGCGCCAGATTTGATGAAGCCTCAGCTGGTGCAATTACATAATAGGTTGGAAGAGCAAATTCGGTATGCGGCAGAGAAATATCAACAATCTTTGCTCCAGCCGTGGCCAGCATGTCGCGACCTGCTGTCCAGAGGGTCGCAATTTCATTAGGAAGCTGGTCGAGCAGATATTCTTTTGGAATACCGATTGTTTTTCTGCGGATATCACCGCTCAGCGCCGCTTCAAAATTGGGAACTGGTATGTCGACCGATGTCGAGTCTTTCGCGTCATGGCCGCACATCGCCGTTAGCATGATCGCCGCATCGCGGACAGTTTTCGTCATTGGACCAGCTTGGTCGAGAGATGAGGCAAAGGCGACAATACCCCAACGTGAACAACGACCGTAAGTTGGTTTGATACCAGTAATTCCGCAAAATGAGGCCGGTTGTCGAATTGACCCGCCGGTATCGGTCCCGGTTGCAGCGAGACATAAATCCGCAGCGACTGCGGCAGCCGAACCACCTGAGGAGCCACCCGGAGTCAGGCGGCACCCATCATTTTTTCGACGCCAGGGATTGACCACCTCACCAAAAAAAGACGTCTCGTTCGAGGATCCCATTGCAAACTCATCCATATTGAGCTTGCCGAGCATGATCGCGCCAGCATCAAGCAATTTTTGACTGACCGTCGATTCATAAGGTGGCGTAAATCCCTCCAAAATGCGACTACCTGCCTGCGTGGGAACGTCTTTGGTACAAAAGAGATCCTTGATCCCGATTGGTAGCCCACACAATGCGGGGGCATCCCCTGACGCTAACTGCTGATCGGCAGTAGTAGCTCGGTCTAAGGCAGTTTCAGGCGTTAAATGTACAAATGCATTTAGCTTTGAAGCGGACTCGATTGCCAGCAAACAAGCCTCTGTCAACTCATACGCATTCGCCTCACGCGCCAAGAGCGCGTCACGCGCCGCCGCCAGACCAAGTTCATTAAGTTTTGTCAACGAGATTACTCCACGACCTTCGGGACCGCAAAAAAACCTTCGCGCGCATCCGGCGCATTCGCGAGTATCTTAGCTGAGATATCACCCGCAGTTACTGTATCTTTTCGTTGTTTAAGGTGCATCGGTGTCACCGATACCATCGGCTCAATACCTTTAACGTCTACCTGACTTAGTTGGGCAATAAAGCCGAGTATTGCGCTGAATTCTTCCACCATGGTTGGCAAGTTTTGCGGATCGACCTTGATCCGAGCAAGCTTTGCCATTCGAGCCACAGTTTCCTCATTGATAGCCATTGACAACACTCCGAATATGACTGCCCGCTCTTAACGTTTTTGTCAGGTCGCTTCAAGACGGTCACCTACAACCGTTGTATGGATCACTACAAAGCGATCCTGTAAAACAATCAAATCAAAATCGCGAGCAACTGACTAGGATCATCGCTTGGGCTCGACTATTCACACTTGGATGAGCCTCGTCGGTCGGCAAAAAAAGTCCGAAGAAGGGCCGCAGATGTCTCACCACCGATTTCGCCATATACTTCTGGACAATGATGAATTTGCGGGTGAGAAAACACCTTAACGCCGTGAACAACGCCTCCAGATTTCGGATCCTCAGCTCCAAAATATAAGCGAGCGATTCGCGCTATGGCAATGGCGGCGGCGCACATCGCACAGGGTTCCAGCGTGACGTATAGATCATAACCGTTGAGACGGTCTGTACTTTGCTGTCGACATCCCTCTCGGATAACGAGTATTTCAGCATGAGCCGTTGGATCATTTAACTCACGATTGCGATTACCGGCAGCAGCAATCATATCACCTTGAGGGGAAATCAATACAGCACCAACGGGTACCTCACCACGGTGCGCTGCGGCGCGAGCTTCGGTCAAAGCTCGCTGCATGAAGGACTTGAACATCGAAAGCTTCTCAATCTTACCAGTCGGATTATTCTACCCATGAACAACCTCGTGATGCAACAATGACGAAGACTGCTCGTGACGGTGAACGCATCGCCAAGAGACTAGCTCGCACTGGCATAGCTTCGCGCCGCGAGATTGAGCGCATGATTATGGCTAGACGAATCAAAGTCAACGGACAGACAATTGCTAGTCCGGCTAAAAATATAACTGATAGAGATCATGTTCAGGTTGACGGCGTTTCTGCTTCATCACCATCACCGCCCAAACTTTGGCGGTTTCACAAGCCAATTGGCACCGTCACGACTGAGCGTGACCCAAATGGGCGACCAACAATTTTTGATTATCTCCCTGACTACCTTCCCCGAGTGCTCTATATTGGCCGTCTAGACTACAATTCTGAGGGCTTATTGCTTCTCACCAATGACGGTGGCCTTAAACGACGGCTAGAACTACCAACAAACAATTGGTTGAGAAGATACCGAGTGCGGGTGAAAGGTACCCCGACGGAAGCCAAGCTCGATGAACTTCGCTCTGGGCTTATTTTGAATGACGAGAGATTTAAGCCGATGCAGGTGAACGTTGATCGACAACAGAGATCCAATGCTTGGCTTACTATTGGTCTGCGCGAGGGAAAAAATCGTGAAATTCGACGCGCATTGGCGCATTGCGGACTATCGGTCAATCGCCTTATTCGAATCTCATTTGGACCATTCCAACTCGGCTCAATGAAGGCTGGTAACGCTAAGGAAGTCTCTACGAAGGTCTTACGTGATCAGCTAGGCCTTGAATCATAATGCGATGACAGTTGCGTTTCGGCCGTTCGCAAGAGAATTGAAACTGGCTGCTTCCGCTAGATCGTGAGGCTTCACTCAACGCGCTGGGCTGGTTTGCAAATTTCGAGAGCGTTCATGGATTCGTCGGTGGCCTTGATGCCAAATTCATGCTTAGTACGATCTCGTTTTAATTTTTTTACAATCGGCTGCCGTTGTAGCGGTGGCAATCAGGTCGAAAATTATTTGATAATTGACAAACCGATGTTACAGCTTTTGGCTAACTTGTCAGTTGTTGTAACTCGCATTTCTTTGGTTACTTAAGTTCGCCCCACGATCCTCCGTCTAAGAATAAACTAGCCCAAACGGCAGAAAAATTATGCGATGTGAATTTACCGCACAGCAACTATTTCTTAAGCTGGATTGCACCTAATTGGATTCTCCAAGATGACTTTTGGCAGCGACCGCTAGTTGAACGGGTATGGAAAATGAGACCCGCCTGCAAAGCGTTCCAAACACCCCAGAAAACACGTCCTTGCCTCGGGCAAAGGGTGAAGTTCGATTATCAACTAAGCTGCATAGCAACAAAACAGTCATCTGTAAGTTACGGCAATCAGGATCACTTCGATGTTTATTTCCACGAACCGATCAACGCCAACTGCAGGCAGTCTTATTGAATTGCGCTGGCGGGATGACTGGTGGTGATCGTTATGATCTTAATGCCGAAGTCAAAGAGGGAACGACTTTAACGATTTCCACCCAAGCCGCAGAAAAGATTTATCGCGCTCCGTACGGACAATCTGCACAAGTCAATAGTCACATTAGAGTTGAACAACATGCGCATCTATACTGGTTGCCTCAAGAAACAATTTTGTTCGAAGACTCGGCCCTAGAAAGATCTTTGAATATCAGAATCGCAAAGACAAGCACACTGTTACTCACAGAGTCGTTGGTGTTTGGACGCTTGGAGATGGGCGAGTCAATCAGGTCTTCCCGATTGTCTGACCGGGTCGATATTCGCCGAGGCGGAGTTCCTCTTTTTCTTGACATCGTGAAATTTTCTGGAGATGTAGCGTCTCAACTTGATCGTCTCGCGGTCGCAAGCTCCGCCCGAGTCGTGACTTCCCTGTTGTATGTCGGTCGCGACGCGGCCTTGCGCCAACCAAGGCTACTTGAACTTCTGCCCAAAAAAGCAGGGATAAGTCAACTTGAAGAGGAAGTTCTCGTCTTGCGCATGCTTTCGCAAGACACTAACTTGATGCGGTCAACTCTTATTCCGATTTTAGATTTTCTCAGTAACAAGAGCTTGCCTCAATGTTGGAATTTATAATATGAATTTAACCCCACGTGAAAAAGATAAGCTCCTCATTTCCGTTGCAGCCGAGGTTGCCCGCAAACGTTTGGCGCGCGGTGTTAAGCTCAATCACCCAGAAGCCGTTGCCCTGATTACTGATGCCGTTCTTGAAGGTGCTCGAGACGGTCGCTCGGTTGCTGACATGATGGAAATCGGTGCTGAAATTATCTCCCGAAACCAATGTCTTGACGGCGTTGCTGAGATGGTTCACGAAATCCAAGTCGAAGCGACCTTTCCAGACGGAACGAAGTTGGTAACGGTTCACAATCCGATTAGGTAACAGGCAAATCCTCGCTCATTCGGTTGGGTCGAAACCGAAACTATCGAACCAATACCTACAGTTTGGAAATTTGTGTCTGTAAAAAACCTAAAAATCAGTAAAAAAAATCGCTCGCCTGATGAATTTTGCAAGAGGCTCACTTGACAATAGCTAATGACTGAATCACCGACAGTTTGATGCTATCAAGCTTCGATTAATGCCGAGTTTTATCTATGATTCCAGGAAAAATCATCGTCGCTGACGGCGAAATTACCCTAAACGCCAATCGTCAAACTATTGCGTTGATGGTCGCAAATACTGGCGACCGGCCAATCCAAGTAGGGTCCCACTATCACTTTGGCGAAGCAAACACCGCGTTAACATTTGATCGAGACGCAGCCCGTGGCATGCGCCTAGACATTGCCGCCGGGACATCTGTTCGCTTCGAACCAGGCCAACGGCGCGAAGTTCGGTTGATTCCGTTTGCCGGAAAGCGCAATGTATTTGGATTTAATCGCCAAGTGATGGGGACGATTTCTCCTTAAGCAACCAATCGACTAGAATTCTCCTTCTTGGATGTGATCGGACTGTTCGTCGACATTGCTATACTCAAGAATTATGAGGACTAGATGCCCATAACAATCCCGCGCACTGACTATGCCGCAATGTTTGGTCCTACAACTGGCGACAAGATACAGCTTGCAGACACTGACCTCATCATTGAAATTGAACATGATCACACGCACTACGGCGAGGAAGTCAAGTTTGGCGGCGGCAAGGTGATCAGAGATGGTATGGGACAGTCGCAAGCCACTCGCGCGGAAGGGGCGGTCGATACGGTCATCACCAATGCGGTGATTGTTGACTATAGCGGTATCTATAAGGCCGATGTCGGAATCAAAGACGGTCGCATCGCCAAACTTGGAAAGGCTGGCAACCCCGATACGCAACCCGATATCGACATTATCATTGGACCCGGCACTGAGGCCATCGCCGGCGAAGGAAAGATCCTAACGGCCGGTGGCTTTGACAGTCACATTCACTTTATCTGCCCGCAGCAAATTGAAGACGCGCTGCACTCTGGCTTAACAACCATGCTCGGCGGCGGCACCGGTCCCGCCCACGGAACACTCGCAACGACGTGTACCCCAGGCCCTTGGCATATCAGTCGCATGCTGCAAGCGGCCGATGCCTTCCCCATGAATCTCGCTTTCGCTGGTAAGGGCAATGCCGCATTACCTGCCGCTCTTGAAGAACAGGTTGCCGCTGGAGCCTGTGCGCTAAAGCTTCACGAGGATTGGGGAACCACACCCGCAGCGATTGATAACTGTCTTGCAGTCGCAGACGCGCATGACGTGCAAGTCATGATTCATACCGATACGCTCAATGAGAGCGGTTTTGTCGAGAATACTATAAAAGCCATCGACGGACGCACAATTCACGCCTTCCATACCGAAGGCGCTGGCGGTGGACATGCACCCGATATCATCAAGATCTGCGGCGAAGCGCACGTGCTACCTTCCTCAACTAATCCAACTCGCCCGTTCACCATTAACACGATTGAAGAACATCTTGATATGCTCATGGTGTGCCACCACTTGGATAAGTCGATCCCTGAGGATGTGGCATTCGCAGAAAGTCGGATTCGTCGTGAAACGATCGCCGCCGAAGATATCCTTCACGACATGGGTGCCTTCTCAATAATGGCGTCGGACAGTCAAGCCATGGGGCGTGTGGGAGAGGTCGTCATACGCACCTGGCAAACCGCCGATAAGATGAAGAAGCAACGCGGGCGACTGCCAGAAGAAACCGCTGAGAATGATAATCTCAGAGTACGCCGCTACGTCGCAAAATACACCATAAATCCAGCCGTTGCCCATGGATTAGCGGACGAGATTGGATCAATCACTGAGGGCAAACGTGCGGACTTGGTCTTGTGGTCTCCGGCCTTTTTTGGCGTCAAACCTGAGATGGTTTTGATTGGCGGCAGTATCGCTATGGCACAAATGGGAGATCCAAACGCATCAATTCCAACCCCGCAACCAGTCTATTCACGACCGATGTTTGGGGCATTCGGTCGTAACTTAGAACAGTCATCCGTGACCTTCGTGAGCCAAACGGCCCAAGATGCCAACATCGGTTCGACGCTCGGATTAGCAAAACAAACGCTTTGTGTGAATAATACGCGACAAATTAACAAGAAAGATCTTCATCTAAATACCGCTACTCCGCACATGGAAGTCGATCCTGAAACCTATGAAGTTCGAGCCGACGGCGAATTGCTCACCTGTCAACCCGCCGAAAAACTACCTTTGGCGCAGCTCTATTTCATGTACTGACGGTGGCAATGTGACACTCCCCATCAGTCAAGAAACTCGGCACACAAACCACCTCAGCCAACCCGACTTGGTGAGTGATACGGTTGCTCTGAATTTCGAGGAACGCTTATTGAGACGAAGGGTCTTGACAACAGTAAAGGGTCATAAATTTCTGGTGAATTTTGTCAAAACTATTGCAGTCAATCAGCACGATGCTTTCGTTCTCGAAGATGGTCACAGAATCGGGGTGGTTCTGGCCTTAGAACCGTTGCTCGAAGTAAAGGGAAATTTATCGAGACTTGCTTGGCATATCGGTAATCGCCATACCCCGTGTCAGATTGAACAACACCGACTCCTCATTCAAGACAATCATGTAATGGCCGATATGCTTCGTGTTCTGGGTGCCAAAACCCGTTCAGTTACAGAACCCTTCGACCCCGAACGCGGTGCCTATGGCCTTGGACGCACCCATGCCCACACCCATTGAAGTCGCAACGCTCACGCTCTCGCAATGGTTGTCTCCGGCGTTTCCTCTCGGGGCATTTGCCTATAGCCATGGTTTAGAAAGTGCCTGCAATGCTGGTTGGATCACTAAGGCTTCCCAATTGGAAACATGGCTTTCTGATATACTCTTATATGGCACTGGGCGCTCCGATTCATTGTTTATCGCCGCCGCCTATCTCACCAAAACCGAGCGGCAGCTTGCGGAAATTAACCAAACCGTCCGCGCCTTTGCAACCACCGCCGAACGACGCCTTGAGACGGAAGCCCAGGGCAAAGCTTTCGGTGAAGCGATTAGAGCTTGGGACATAGAACTAGGCATCTTGACGCTACCGGTCGCACTCGGAGCCGCGGCGGCCAAGCAACGCTTCCCTCTGAAACTTACGCAGTCGCTTTTTCTGTCAGCATTCTTAACCAATTTAATTCTGGTAAGTCAGAGAATTCTGCCAATTGGACAACAAGAGGGATTAAGAATTCTTCGACGATTAACCCCCCTCACCCATGAGATTGCGTATGACACCCAAAGTGGCGATCTCAAGGCCCTTGGATCTACAGCATTCCTCAGTGAGATCTCCGCAATGCAACATGAACAACAGACAACCCGGATTTTTCGCTCATGACAATTTCCAACGGCCCCCTTCGTGTTGGAATCGGTGGTCCCGTCGGTGCTGGGAAAACGACATTAACTGCATCGTTGTGCCGAGCCTTACGTGACCGGTTCTCAATGGCGGTCGTTACCAATGACATCTATACCCAAGAGGATGCCGACGCTCTTGTGCGGCTGCAGGCATTATCGTCGCAAAGGATCAGGGGCGTTGAAACTGGCGGTTGTCCACATACGGCCATTCGTGAAGACGCCTCCATTAACCTTGCAGCCATCGCCGATCTTCAAAAACGTTATCCTGATCTTGATATCGTGTTAATTGAGTCGGGTGGGGATAACCTCTCAGCGACGTTTTCGCCAGAACTGGCTGATATCACCATATACGTCATTGATGTTGCTGCGGGAGGTGATATCCCCCGCAAAGGTGGTCCCGCAATCACCCGCTCGGATATTTTGGTAGTAAATAAGGTTGACCTAGCTGACTATGTCGGTGTTGATATTGAACAAATGAAACACGATACCATGCAGGTACGCAAGGATAGACCTTTTGTCTTCTGTCAACTAAAAATTGGCAGTGGTGTGCCCGAAATCATTAATTATCTTGACGAAATCGGCAGTCTGCAATGAATATGAGCAATTCACAGGTAACGGAGTTTGCTTCAGTTGGCAGGCGCTCCGTTATCAGAAATCTCTCAAAAAGTGGTTCGTCAATTCTCGCTATGTTCCCTACTGCCGGCCAACTATTCAATGAATTGCAGTGGCTAAATCAACTTCTTTCAGTAGGCACAGCAACAAAGGTCAAAAAATGACTGATGAATCTAGTCTCCTTCACGGCACCGACCTAATGCAGGCCGTGACCAATGGCGACGTCGAAAAAGTTAGGGAGCTTCTTCAATCCGCAGCGGTCAATGCTGCTGATGCCGACGGTTGGACACCCCTCCATATTGCCGTTCACGAACAAAATCGCGAGATAACCCGACTACTGCTTGAACATCCAGAAACGGACGTGAACGCCCGAAACCGTTGGCGAAGTACGCCACTGATGCTAGCAGCTGGGAGTGGCAATCTTGAGATTGTAGAAAGTCTACTGCGCCACCCCCTCATTATGGTCGATTTACAAGCGGACTATTATGGCCGTACAGCACTGATCGAAACCGCCGTTAATGGGCATGCTCATATTACGAGGTGTTTGGTAAATTATGGTGCCGATATCAACATTGCGGATAAGACGGGACGGAATACCGCCCTCATTGAAGCCATCAAGAACAACCATTCGGATGTGGCAATTTTCCTGCTAAGAACCGGGATGGTAGAATTTTCAAATCGTGACCAACGTCTGCAATGTTTGATTTGGGCCAGTCGACGAGGTGAGACGCTACGCAAGGAAATGGACAACGCGATTGCGAAGTTCTTCAGTCGAACCGGAAGTTTGCCTTAAGCCCGTCAACCGACAAATACACACTTAGGCAATAAATAACAAAGTGATAGACGGAAACGCGACGAGAATACCCACCCGAACGAGGTCAGATGCGACAAAGTAAATGACTGCTTTGTAGGTCGCAACCATCGGTGTATCTGGGTCCATGGCATTGATTACGAATAAATTCATGCCAACTGGCGGTGTAATCAAGCCCACCTCAACGACGATCAAGACTAGAATTCCAAACCAGATTGCTGTTTGTTCGATATTGATGCGATTGAGCACAGCCTCAGTTGCACCGCGCAAACCTATCTCACGAATGAGTTCTCGTGGCAACTCGCTTCCACTTGCGAGGAGAAGCTGAGCCTCCTTAACGAGTTCCGCCGAAATTTCGGCTCCACTTGCCAACAATTCATCTAGCCGCGATGCTTGCAATTCAACCATCGAAACAAAACCAAAATCAAGCTCAAGCATGATCGGCCAAAAAATCGGGATTGTCAGTAAAATCATGCTCAGGCTGTCCATGAGACACCCAAGCAATAGATAAAATAGCAAGATAACCAACAGAACAATCCAAGGACTGACGTCGGAAGCCGCAATCCAACTCGCCGCCTGTTGAGGTACTTGCGTCAGCGCTAAGAATCCATTGAAAAAGGCCGCTCCCAGAATGACAAAGAAAATCATTCCCGTAGCACCAGCTGTAGTATAGAAGCTCTCGGCTAAAGTTTCCCGTGTAATCCCGCCCGCAACAAGCGCGATAAAACCCGTTCCTAGTGCTCCTACAGCCGCGCCCTCTGTTGGTGTGAACCAACCGCGATAAATTCCGCCCACAACCAACAAGAAAACAACCAAGACCGGCCAAACCTCTGCCAGTGCCTTAAAACGCTCCTTCATTGGGGTGCGTGGGCGGACACCAGCAGACCCAGGATGCAACCTAACGTACAGTGAAATGGCAATCATATACCCAATTGCGGCAAGAATTCCAGGAATGAAGGCGGCAAGAAAAAGCTTGGCAATATTTTGCTCGGTTAGGATCGCATAAATGACTAGGACGACCGAGGGCGGAATCAAGATGCCAAGTGTTCCGCCAGCGGCAAGGGTTGCTGTTGAAAAACCACCAGAATAGCCATACGCCCGCAATTGTGGCAATGCCACGCGACTCATGGTGGCTGCTGTTGCAAGCGAAGAGCCGCAGATTGCCCCAAACCCCGCACAAGAGCCTACCGCAGCCATAGCCACTCCACCCTTGCGATGACCCAACCAAGCCTCAGCGGCGCGGAATAACGCTTGGCTCATACCACCCAACGTAGCCAAATGGCCCATTAAAAGAAATATGGGGATGATAGATAAAGAGTAATTGGAAAAAGTTGTAAATGTTTCCGATTTTAGTCGAGCGAATGGTATGGTCGCATCGCCGGTAAGGACAACAATGCCGATAAACCCGACAATGAACATTGCGAGCCCAATTGGGACATGCAGAAAGATAAGCGACAAAAGTGCGGGAAAGGACAGAATCCCGATTAGGGTGTCACTCAGCACCCGATTCCCCGCTATAGGTTGAAGGTATACGAGCCGGCAATAATTCCGACAATCGCCGCAAGGCGATATAGGCAGCAATGAGCGCCGTAACGACAGCACCTGATAAGCTAGCGGCATAGGCCCACCAGATTGGAAACTGTAACAGGAAAGTCGTCTGACCTGAATTTCTCTTGCTTTGCATCCCGGCGAACAACTGCCAAGCAATTATCACCAGTACTACAAGAAATACTGTCGCGATGATCGCATTCAGAACCTTATTGGCGTTCGCCGGTAACATCGCAGAAAATACGTCAACGGCTGCGTGCGAACCGCGTAACTGGCATAAAGGCAAAAAGGCAAAAATTGCAAAAGCCATACCGACTTCAACGAGCTCGAAGTCGCCATTGATAGCCCCCAACCGTGTTAACAGAGGCGACTGTGATAGAGATGGCAGCACTTTTTGCAGGAAATCACCGTGAAGAAAGGAATGCAGGAGACGTCCCGCAATCGACAAACAGGTTAGAATGATCAGTGCGGAGAGCACAACCCCACCCAGCAAGGCAAAAAATCGCGCCAGTTTATCGATTGCGACATACATCGGGAAGATTAAGATCTATGATCGGACGCGTCATTCCCCTTCAAAGTTGCGCATCAGCCCCCTTGCATTCTCCGTTCATGAGGCTTTGGGCTTGTTCAATCAGTGCAGCACCATCTCGCCCATTTTCACTCATTTCTGCTACCCAACTGTCGTATATCGGCTCTACAAGACTGACCCACTCCGATGTGTCGGTTACGGTAATGATATTGTTGCCGAGATCGACTGCAATCTGCCGTGAAGGCACGTCAGCATCAGCTTGGGTTCCACCTGCGAAAATCGAGAAATTCAGGCCTGAATTATCGTCAACGACTTTCTTGAGGTCATCTGGCATGGAATTGTATTTGTCAATGTTCATTGCCAAGACGAAAGTCAATGTATAGAGGCCATTACCTTCAAACTCGGTATGATTTGTCACCAACTCTGATATTTTCAGAGCTGGGGTAACTTCCCATGGTATCGTTGTGCCGTCAATAACGCCTTTTGACAGACCTTCCGGCACCGCTGGCACTGGCATCCCAACCGGGGAAGCACCGGCGATCTTCAGTAGTTCATTAACCAAGCGAGCTCCACCGCGGATTTTCATACCTTGTAGGTCTGCGGGCGTTTCCACTGGCTCTGACGTGTGGAACATGCCAGGTCCGTGCACCCAAGTTCCTAGTATCTTTACCGCCTTGAACTCGTCGCCCTCCATATGTTCTTTGAACATTTTCCAATACGCACAGGATGCCGCACGTGCATCGTTGACCATGAAAGGCAATTCAAAGGTCTCGGTTGAAGGGAACCGGCCGGGCGTATATCCAACGACTGTCCAAACGACATCAGCGACGCCGTCAATTGCTTGATCCATCAGTTCAGGAGGAGCGCCGCCCAACTGCATTGTCGGGTACCGATCCACTTTGATCCTCCCGTTTGACGCCTCTTCGACTTTATCTGCCCAAACATCAAGAATAAGTTTTGGCACATTGGCCTGCGCCGGTAGAAAATGGTGTAGTTTCAGAGTGACTTCCTGAGCCGTTGCGCTAATCACCATTAGTGATGCGACCAATAATCCACTCAATAAGCGAAAGAAAATCCGTTTGTTTTCCATCTTTACCTCCCATTAAAAAATCTCAAACCTTTAGCCAGCCAGACCAGCTAAATTCCTCCACTTCTTGGTTACCCGTTTTGATTTAGCGTTTCAATAGCAATAGAGCGGGCGGATCCTACACGAAAAATAGAAGTTCCTGACCATGGAATTACTGAGGAGGTAGCTGCCAACAGGATTAAGAATTGAAAAAGTTTTGCTGTTCAACGATGCAACACAGCCAGTTTGGTCGTGGATTGCTGGGTTCGGGAGCGTAAATCTGACTACGACGGTCAATTCAAAAACATTTATTTTCAGCGACTTAGAATTTTTGCCGGGCACTACATTTGTTTCTTGGAAAAGGACTCCGTTCTGGCCTATTTGCGGCTTACCGTCGGCTTTTTTTAAGGAACGCGTCGTTGTTTCCAGCCCCAGCATCGCATTAATGGCATTCGCTTCCACACTCGGCATTGCGGGGACCGCGAAGTGTTTGTTGTCTTCCAGATCGTGCAGTACCAAGAACTATTGATGCATCAGTGCGGTTTGGATGACTTTCGGTGACGTCGGCTGCTTTTGCACCGGGTGACCCGGCCGGTAATATGCTGCACACAGACTTAGGCCTTTACGGTCGAACTGCAACACCTCCTCGTGTTACCCCTGACCCCGTTTGGCTATCACCGCACACGGCTGACGCAGGCCGATAAGACGTATCGCGTGCCGTACGAAAGCAATCTCTAAAGCGTCCCGCTGTGTTTTGTCGCCAGTGAGTGACCTTGACCGTTGATCGCACCACAGTGCGCCTATTTCACCGCGGCACCGAGGTCGCCAGCCATTCGCGTTGTTACGACCAGCGGCGAACCTGTGCCACGCTTGTCCCGACGTGGCAAAAATCATATAATCATTGTAACATCACTCCTCAGATCAAAAAGGGATTGATATGTCGGGGTTTCGACGCGAACCGTTACATGATTTTGTTCACATGCGTGAAAAGTCTCTTCCACCCGTCTTCGTGGGGCGCAGAGATATTATCAACGAGTGTCTCACGATTGCGCAAAAAACCGGGCAGCACAAAAACGGCATTCCCGGCAACACCACCGTAATTCAGGGCGCACCGGGTGCAGGTAAGACGTCCGTATTAGGGATCATCCAACAGCGCGCCTCGACCGTTGGGGCGCGGGTCGTCCGCGTTGGAAACAATGCGGTCGAGCACGATCTTCCAGATGTGCTGAAGGCCATCGCGTGCGCAGGATCATACGACCACGCACATTGGAATGCCCTATGGGAGCGTTTTGGGATAACATGGGCGCGGCGCATTGTGGGTGATGGGGCTCTGGAAATCCACTCGTATGACAGTCTACGAACGCTGCAAAAGCACATAGCTCCCGAGATATGGACTGCACCAGTGATTGTCGCGATTGATGAAGTCCAACGCTTCCAGAACGCGGAAGCGGAAGCGCGTCCCCACATCCAAAGGTTTCTGCAGGAAATTCACGACTCGGACGATGTCCGGCTACCGATCACCTTGGTTCTCGCCGGCTTAGGTGACACACACAATGTGATCCGCGATATGGGTTTGACCCACGGGATTCACCCGCATGCGCTGGGATGTTTCTCGTCAGGCGAACTAAACCACCTCACGACTGAATGGTGCGCCCACTTTGGGATCGACATCGGTAGGCAGCGTGAACGCATCGACGCGTTGATGGCTGAGGCTGAAGGCTGGCCACGTCATGTCCATTGGGCACAGCGCGCCCTTGCGGAAGCCCTTCTGGCCGAAGGCGTTGATGGACGGGTCGATCGGCTCCTTGACTGGGATGCGGTGCACCGCCGTGCAGGGGCACTACGACAAGGGTATTATCAGCACCAGTACAGTCCAGTGATGGCTAGCGCGACATCTTTAACGACGCACGTCATATCCACTATCGCAGGGACGCCGTGTCACACGCTCGAAGATCTCGTTAAGACGATCGAGTCGGCTTGTGAACCTGATAGAGAATCCCGATGCCGCTTACCGAAGGGATATGACGCGGAGGCGTTCGTGACCCACCTTATTCATTCTGGCGCGTTGCAACACACCCCGGATGGACGTGGTTTTTCCTGTCCGATCCCATCCTTTGAAAACTACATGCTCGCCCGCGGAGGTTCCTGCTCCAGCAGGGTGTTTAGCAGCACCCGCTAGCTCTGGTGTCGCCACGCGGTGCAGCGATAACCCCGCAATTAATCCGACGCGGGGCGGGAGATTCGGCAGCAGCGCAACCGGCTGATTCAAAAAAGCTAACTGACCATGGCCATCGCTGCAGCTTCGGGCGGCGTGCAACCGAATCTGACCAAGACTTTCCAACGACCGCGGTGCCACGAGACAGGAGGTGACCTTGAGTTCGTCTTGGTAATCACGAAAATCAAAGTGCCCACATACCCGTCGAACTATGGTCTTGCGACCCAGATGTGGAGCGGCCAAGATCGCCGGGAGAATACCCTACGCAAGGGCATCCGTAAGCGTCACGAGGATCAATTTCTTGTTTCCATGCCACGATTACAAAACGGAAAAAATAGGAATCAAGACCTTTTTTTGTCCAATGGGCAGGATGCATCCAGTCATCTACTTCGGGGAAGGCGCTGATAATCCATTATAACAACCGAAAGTCCGATACCGAGAATCTTGCTTCTGCACCGACTGTCTTTGATTGATCCACAGCGGAAACCCATCCTCCAGGGCAATGACTCGTCCCGGTTGAGAGTGGAGACCAAGAATCCTATTCGCTAGCCGTCAGGAAGCATTGACGGAAAAAGGGGGTTTGATGGCTGTGCCCCTCCCCCTCTCCGTAAATTACAGCAGCATAGTAATGACCAGGCTTGAGGCCATGCCAAGTAGGAGGGGTCCAGTCGGTGAGTTCGTCACCCGGATTTTCGAGATTACCCAGTATCCTGCTCCTAAACACGCCATCTCCCAATCGGGAGTCATTCTGTATCACCGCCACCCTTACCGGTCCGGTATAGTCAGACTTTTTGAAGTCAATTACAAGAATCTTCGTGTGTCTTCCCAGCCCAGAAATGACAACAATACAGCCTGAGCAGGGCTTGTAGGTTGGGTATAACGTTGTCACGTCGTCATGCCGTGAGGTACATGCCCCCGGCCCAAGTAACCACGAAGCTCCGGCGGGCTGAGCCATCGCCAACACCAGAACCAACATGATGGCGGCTGTCGTGAGGAAAAAAGTGCGTTTCATCAGTTGTGTCATAGATCTGTCTTTTAGGGTGAATCCCTTCCACATTAACCTGGATTCGCTGATGAAAGCAATAGCGAACCTCCGCAAATCCGCAAAAGTCTATTTTCCCGTTTTTGGAAATTTGCGGGACAAAATTCTCTTTTATTGGCGAATACGGGATTTTGCTCTGTATGTGTCTGACTTGACCTGCCAATTCAAGTAAAGTCGTGCTTTGCTCAGCGCATGGCCTCTAGGCTTTATATTTTTGGGATCAGAATGATGTCAATTGGCTATACGATTTCATATAGAAATCACTGGCATGCTCAATAGCCCCGCTTATTTTGATATTTTGAGATACTGGTGTCCCGCTTAAAAATCAAATAAATTCAATTGCTTAGACGCTTCGATCGGTTTTGGTTTGTGGTGGGATTCTGTAAGTA
>JAPORY010000064.1 GCA_026709985.1 Aestuariivita sp.
CGCATTACTAAAGTTTCGCCATTAACAAATACGTTCGCAATCCATGATAGGTCCCACAATGCAATCGATCGCGAAAGCAACCTCGGTGGGAGTTGCGTCAAGAGTTCGCGGTCTCTCAGACCGAGCGATTGCATGGCTGTTTATTGCGCCAACGATTTTTCTCTTACTCGCAATCAATATCTTTCCGCTCATCTGGACCATCCAGTTGAGCTTTACCAACTATAAAGCCAACCGCATTGGGCGAGAGATTAAGGATGTCGGCCTAAGAAACTACGAGCGAATCCTCACTGATGCTGATATTTGGCTAAATATGCAGGCAACGGCTCACTTCCTGTTTTGGACTATTTTCCTACAAGTTTTGATCGGTTTCTCGCTCGCTTGGCTCATTAACAAGCAGTTTAAGGGAAACGACTTATGGACGACAATCATCGTCCTGCCAATGATGCTTTCGCCAGCGGTCGTCGGTAATTTCTGGAAATTTCTTTATCAACCGCAAATAGGCTTGTTCAACTACATCATCGCATGGTTTTCTGGCAAAGACCCTTCTAGTTTCGAGATGCTTGGGTCTGTTAATTTAGCACCATGGGCGATCATTATTGTCGATACTTGGATGTGGACGCCCTTCGTAATGCTGATTTGCTTGGCGGGTCTACGAAGTATTCCTGATTACATCTACGAAGCGGCTGAAGTTGATCGGGCGAGTAAGTTTCGACAATTTTGCACCATAACAATTCCGATGGTGCTGCCCTTCTTGATGTTAGCAGTGTTATTTCGAGGAATTGAAAACTTCAAAATGTTTGATCTCGTCGTGCAATTAACGGGCGGCGGACCTGGTTCGACAACAGAACTGACCTCAATCAATTTGAAGCGTGAGGCCTTTGAAAAATGGAGAACCGGCTATGCGTCCGCGTATGCAATAATTTTATTCGTCACAGTTTTCGGCTTGGCGTCAATCTACGTCAAAGCTTTGAACAGGGTTAAGCAGCGGTGAGTAACTCGGTTTTGACTCCCTCAAGACGGTCACAGTACGTGGCCGCTTTTCTTGTTATTACTTACGCCCTAATCACCATGATTCCCTTAGCTTGGATTTTTCTGACCGGTTTTAAATCCCCGGCGGATGCTATCAGCTATCCACCAAAGGTCATCTTCGAACCCACACTGGAGGGATACGTAAATTTATTCACCACAAGAACCCGTCAAACAGAGGATTTTTTAGCGGCGAATCCTCCAGAAAATTGGGCTGATGAAATCGTTCGGCAATATGACATGGTCATCGTCGGCCCGTCGAAATTCGGGGAACGCTTCTTGAATTCGGTGATTATCGGTTTTGGTTCGACGTTTCTGAGTGTGTTTCTCGGTACCTTAGCGGCCTACGCCTTCAGCCGGTTTCGAGTGCCCTTAAAGGATGATCTCCTGTTCTTTATTCTCAGCACCCGTATGATGCCGCCAGTCGCTGTCGCGATTCCGATTTTTTTGATGTTTCGAAACCTTGGTCTGAGTGACACCCATTTGGGGATGATTTTATTATATACGGGTGTAAATATTTCGCTCGCTGTTTGGCTCTTGAAGGGATTCATTGATGAAATTCCGCGAGAGTACGAGGAGGCAGCTTTGATCGACGGGTACACGCGATTTCAGTCATTCTACAAGGTCATTTTGCCGCAGGCGGCCTCGGGCATTGCCGCAACGGCAATTTTCTGCTTGATTTTTTCTTGGAACGAGTACGCCTTTGCCGTGTTACTAACCTCGGCAACTGCCCAAACAGCACCACCGTTCATCCCAACGATCATTGGTATCGGCGGCCTTGACTGGCCAGCCGTCGCTGCGGGCGCGACGCTGTTCTTGATACCCGTAATGATCTTTACCATTCTTATGCGCAAGCATCTCTTGAGTGGCATTACCTTTGGAGCAGTGCGAAAATGAAGAGATTTCTTGTCGATTTGAAGCGAATGCGTCGTGGGCCGTGGGAAATGATTGCAACAATTTTGATTGGGATCGGCGTTGTCATGCTTATGCAGCCCTTTAGCCTGTTCGCTTATACCTATTCATTCTTGGTTACATTGGTTGGAACCGCCATGTTTCTGATTGTTAGTCATTTTCCGAGGTGACGATGGCCGAAATCGTCGTTCAGAACGTCAGAAAGACTTTCGGCGATTTTGTCGCGGTGAGTGATAGTTCCTTTACGGTTCAAGACGGTGAATTCTTTGTGTTGCTTGGCCCTTCCGGATGCGGAAAGACGACTACTCTGCGGATGATTGCGGGTCTAGAAGTGCCAACATCGGGTCAGATTTTCCTTGACGGTGCTGAGGTAAGCCAGACGCGTCCCTCCGAGCGTGACATTGCATTTGTATTTCAGATGTTCGCCTTATATCCGCATATGAATGTCCGAAAGAACATTGCTTACCCCTTGGTTTCACAAGGGCTATCGCGCGCCGTCGTGCGAGCGAAGGTCGATGAGGTCGCGCAAATCCTTGGAATTGACCATATTCTGGATAATCCCGTAAGCGGGTTATCAGGGGGAGATCGCCAGCGGGTTGCCCTTGGTCGTGCGATCGTTCGGAACCCGAAAGCTTTTATGATGGATGAACCACTCGGTGCCCTTGATGCGGAATTTCGTGAAAGCATGGCAGAGGAGTTGCGCTCTCTTCATGATCGTATGGGGGCGACCACTGTTTACGTCACTCATGATCAACTTGAAGCCATGCAAATGGGGGACAAGATCATCGTGATGAACCACGGGGTAATTGAGCAGTTCGGAACCCCTCAAGAAATCTATGATTATCCCGCCTCGTTGTTTGTAGCCGACTTTATCGGCTCGCCGTCAATGAATTTCCTGCCGTTCCAAGGCACCGTTCGCAAGGGCGCAACCCAAGTCTTGATCGACAAGCATACGATTGCGATTCCCGAACTCCTTGAAGATGCTGATGGCGAATTGATTTTGGGGGTGCGTCCTGAGCATGTTTTTTTAACAAAAAACAGTGGGCTTCCCGCCAAAGTTATTGCGACCGAATATCTCGGCACCAGCCAAATTGTTACTTTGGAAACTGCTAAATCCGAAATAAAGGCGCGCATTGATGCCGATCAGTGCGCTGACACCGGTGGAACGGTCCAGTTGGAATTTCATTCGCCTGCCATTTCGATTTTCAACGAGGCGAGTGGTCGAGCGTTGCAATTTGATCGGGGATTGATGGCTGGCTGACATGGCGGAAGTCGTCCTCGAACACGTCTCGAAGTCTTTCGGTCACATTACCGCAGTGAATGACCTGTCGATTACGATTTCAGATGGCGGTTTCGTGGTACTATTGGGACCAACGGGGGCAGGGAAAACAACAACCTTGCGGCTCATTGCTGGTCTCGAAAAGCTCGACGGCGGCTCGATTCACCTCAACGGCCGCGACGTTGGCAGCGAAAGCCCAGCGCAAAGAGATGTTGCCATGGTCTTTCAGCAATATTCTTTGTATCCGCACATGACTGTACGTGAGAATTTGTCGTTTCCACTAAAGTCACCCGCTTTTAACCTCTCAGATGCGGAGATCATCAATAAGGTTAATGAGGTTGCTCGAACGCTTCAAATTGCTCATAAATTAGATAACAATGCGACGCAGCTATCGGGTGGTGAAATGCAACGCGTGTCGATTGGACGCGCACTTGTTCGGGACCCACAATTGTACCTTATGGACGAACCATTAAGTTCGCTTGACGCAAAACTACGGGCTGATTTAAGGGTCGAGCTGAAGCGAATTCATGCCGATCTTGGTGCAACGCTGTTATATGTTACCCACGATCAAATTGAAGCCATGACGATGGCAACCAAAATCGGTGTGCTGGAGGAAGGGAGACTGGCCCAGTTCGGCTCCCCACGTGAGATTTATGGAAATCCACACAATGTTTATGTGGCAAGCCGTCTTGGTATTCCGAGGATCAATATTCTTCCGTCACATTTATTTTCTGGCGACCATAAAGGCCCGCAAATCGGCCTTCGGCCCGAAAATATTGTCGAGGGTGAGGGCGTCGACGCACGGGTGACCCGCACTGAGCATCTTGGCGATCAGACACGGTTACATCTTGATCTTAAAGGACATCCAGTCATCACCTTGATCGGCGTCCATGCGGATTACGCTACGGGAACAACAATTAAGATTGGACCGCGGAATCCTCTCTATTTTGATGCGCAAGGCAAACGCGTTTTCTAAGGAACGGCAATGACCCAGTTTATCAATTCTAAGGCGACAATCGTGACTGAGGCAATCAATGGATTGCTGGGATCTTCGGGTGGTTTGCTTACCCGATTGGACGGGTATCCTCACATCAAATTCGTTTATCGAACAGATTGGGATCGATCAAAGGTCGCGTTAATTTCGGGAGGGGGGTCGGGCCATGAACCGGCCCATGCAGGATTTGTTGGCACTGGTATGCTTACCGGGGCCGTTTGCGGAGAAGTTTTTGCATCACCTTCGGTGGAAGCAGTCTTGGCAGGGATCGTAGCGGTAACGGGGGACGCGGGATGTTTGCTCATTGTCAAGAATTATACGGGTGATCGGCTAAATTTCGGTCTTGCGGCGGAACGCGCTCGGGCATTGGGATATCGTGTTAAGATGGTTGTCGTTGCCGACGATATCGCGATTCCAGATTTTGCGCAACCGCGTGGGTTGGCGGGTACGCTCTTTGCTCACAAAATTGCGGGATCTTATGCGGAGAACGGTGCTGACCTCGACGCGGTGACGAGGATAACTGAGAGCGCACTCTCGAAGATTGTGAGTATTGGCATGAGCCTCAATACCTGCACATTGCCAGGGCAGGAGAGAGAGGACAGAATTCCCGCTGGCAAGGCGGAACTTGGATTGGGAATTCATGGAGAGCCTGGCGCCGAACAGATTAAGTTTCGAAGTGCGAAAGATGCGGTAGCGACGATGATTGATCGGCTGCGGTGCCGACTGGCATCAGATCAAGGTGTCGCTTTGATCAACAATCTCGGCGCGGCAACCGGGTTGGAGATGGCGATTCTAGCGAACGCATTGGTAGAGTCCAACATTGCCCATCACATCATCGGACCGGCGCCAATGATGACATCGCTGGATATGCATGGATTTTCGATATCGATTTTACCAACAAATCCAGAGGAATTAGCGGCACTTGCGGCAGAAGTGCAGGTGACCGCTTGGCCGAAGATGCAAAGCGTTACCGAAACAAAACCGGCCCCATTGCCCGATGGGTTAAGCCCACCCAAATTTTCTGAGTCCTCTAGCCCTTGGGTAAAGCAACTTATTCAGCAGGCCTGTTCGACCATCATTGCGGCTGAGGCAAAGCTAAATGATCTAGATGCGAAGTCTGGTGACGGGGATACGGGCACTACACTGGCGACTGCGGCGCGGGCACTATCCAAGTCTGTTGACGGCCTTCCATTGGCGGTTACGGCTGAATTACTAACAGAAATCGGCAATGCGCTGCATCAGTCGATGGGAGGATCGTTAGGTGCGATTCTTGCTGTATTCTTTACCGCCGCCGGCGACGCGTCTCGTTCAGGCGCTACACCGAATGTGGCCTTCGATGAAGGTCTGCAACGGATCTGTGAAGTTGGAGGTGCTAAGCTTGGTGACCGAACAATAATTGATGCTTTGTTACCAGCGTTACAATCTTTGCCGACGGGAATGCGCGCTGCGGCAATGGCCGCACGGGAAGGAGCAGATACGACCGCTCAGATACACCGAGCAAAGGTGGGGCGTGCGGCATATGTTCCCAAAGAAAACCTAATCGGAAATAATGATCCTGGCGCCGAAGCCGTGGCGTTGGTTTTTTCGGCGTTTATTCAAACCTAACTCGAAGGCGGGAAGAGTGATGAAAACTATTCGCGGGCCGGCACTTTTTTTGGCGCAATTTGCGAGCAATGAAGCCCCTTTTGACGCGTGGGAGAGTATCACGCGCTGGGCGGCAGAAGTTGGCTATAAGGGCGTTCAACTGCCGAGTTGGGAAACACGATTCTTTGACCTCGACCGAGCGGCAACCAGCACTGACTACTGTGACGAAATCGTCGGAGTTGCAAGAGAAAACGGCGTTGCAGTCACCGAATTAGCGTGTCACCTACAGGGACAATTGGTGGCGGTTCATCCAGCGTATGACCTAGCATTCGACGGCTTTGCTGCAGAGTCAGTGAGAGGCAATCCGAGCGCACGTCAACAGTGGGCGGTGGACCAAGTTGTTAAGACAATCTCTGCCTCTGCGAACATGGGGCTTAAAGCTCAGGCAACCTTCTCGGGAGCGTTAGCTTGGCCGTTTCTATACCCGTGGCCGCAGAGGCCGCCTGGCTTGATTGATACGGCCTTTACCGAATTGGCGAACCGATGGCGACCGATTTTAAACCACGCCGAGGAGTACGGGATTGATATTTGCTTTGAGATACATCCTGGCGAGGACCTTCACGATGGTGTAACCTTTGAGATGTTTCTAGAGAAGGTTAACGATCACCCACGTGCTTGTATGTTGTATGATCCGTCTCATTATGTACTGCAGTGTCTCGACTATTTGGACAACATCGACATTTATAAGGACCGCATTCGAATGTTTCACGTTAAGGATGCAGAATTCAACCCCACCGGCAGACAAGGGGTGTATTCTGGTTATCAAGAGTGGGTGAATCGTGCAGGACGTTTTCGATCATTAGGAGACGGTCAGGTTGATTTCCGTGCGGTGTTTTCACGACTAACGGCGGCGGGTTTTGATGGTTGGGCTGTTGTAGAGTGGGAATGTTGCCTCAAGCATCCAGAAGATGGGGCGCGTGAAGGTGCCCAATTTGTCTCCGACCACATCATTCGCGTTACTGAAAAATCTTTTGATGACTTCGCCGCTGGTAAGGTGGATAACTTGATGAGCCGCAAGACGCTAGGAATTGATTAATGGTCGGAGCCAATATTGTAAGTAGTGAGAGGCCCCGCCGCCTTCGGCTTGGTATGGTGGGAGGCGGTAACGATGCCTTCATTGGGGCAGTGCATCGTACGGCTGCTCGAATAGACGATCACTTCACTTTGCTTGCTGGCGCACTATCGTCAACGCCGTCACGTTCTCGAGAAAGCGGTGAAGCACTTGGGCTAGATCGAGTGTACGATGACTATAAGCAAATGGCCATTCGCGAGGCTCGGCTTAAGGCGGGTGTGGAAGTTGTTGCTATCGTAACTCCTAATGACTCTCACTATCCGATCGCACGTGAATTTCTCAGGCGGGGCATTCATGTCATTTGCGATAAACCATTGACTTCCACATTAGATGATGCGAATAAATTATTGAAGACAGTCAATAACAATAAAGCTATATTTGTGCTGTCTCACAATTACACTTGTTATCCATTGATTCGACAGGCACGAGAAATGGTGACGAGCGGTTACCTTGGTCAGATCCGAGTGGTGCAGGTGGAGTATGTTCAGGATTGGTTGACGGAGGTTGTAAACAACAAACAGGCGGAGTGGCGAACTGATCCCATGCGATCAGGTGAGGGCGGTGCGATTGGTGATATCGGTACACACGCTTACAATCTTGTCCGTTTCGTAACGGGATTAAAGGTTGAGCAGGTGTCTGCGGACCTGCAAGCTTTTGTCGTTGGTCGTTTACTTGACGATAATGCGCATGTCATGCTGCGGTTCGAAGATGGAGTTCGTGGCATGCTTTGGGCCTCTCAGGTCGCACCTGGCAATGAGAATGGCCTGCGTCTCAGAGTATACGGCGACAAAGGCGGTATTGAGTGGGCGCAAGAAGAACCTAATCTCATGTGGTACACTCCGTATGGGTGCTCAACGCGCAAAATTACTCGAAATTGCGCCGAAACGCTGGAGGCTGCCAATCGACTAAGTCGAATTCCACCGGGGCATCCAGAGGGCTATCTTGAAGGTTTTGCCAATCTCTACAGCGAAGCTGCCGCGGCTATTCGTGCATTTGATCGTGGTGAAAAGGTGCCGCTAAGTGTTACCTATCCGACTGTGCAAGACGGGCTTGACGGCATGCGGTTCATTAGTGCCTGCGTCAAGAGTAGCAGGGGAAACTCCCGTTGGGTTAAAATCGACTGACCCCTATTAGGCGATACGAATTTGCTATTCTATACAGACGCACGGTTGAGTTGAGCATGCCCAGCAAGTGATACGAGAGAGCGAAGTGCTGCGCGACAAAAGGCTCGACTCGTGCCGTACCGTGCGTGATTGCAAAGTGTTTGGTGATTGGCGGTCGTCGCTTTAATATTTTAACAAACCTTTGCTACGTGTCATGGTGCGCTCAAACCTACCGCGTCAAATATTCAGATAGTTCGCTGGTTTCATGCTTTACTGGTGGGGGATGGGCTGAAGACAGCGTTATTTCTCTGACTTGGAGGGAATTGAATCGTGGATGGTGTTGCTATCAATGTATTTGGACATCTGCTACTGAGTAAGATAAGTACACGTATCAGAGAGAAGTGATTCTACTTGCGTTAGCAACCGTCTTCTGAAGCTTTTTGAGTGGTGAACGATTTGGTGGCAGCGAACTGGGTATCCGCCCACAAGCATCTTTATATTAGTGCAAGGAATGGACTTGGAAGCTCCAATTATTGCTGGGGTATTGCTGCTTAGCCTAGGGCGACGCTACCTCTACGCATTCAACTCTGAAACCGCAACGTTATCAAGTTAGAATTCGTCAAATATAGACTGGTTAAAGCTGGAACTTCGGAGGAAGTTGTGACTCGTCGGCGTCTACCCATTGGGATCCAAAACTTTAGTCGGTTGCGGGAAACTGACAGCTACTACGTTGATAAAACGCCTCTCATCAGGTCATTGGTGGAGGGCGGGCGTCA
>JAPORY010000016.1 GCA_026709985.1 Aestuariivita sp.
CTACCGAACCCGACCCGATAGCAAACCCGGCGTTAGCGGCATCCGCGGCATCCATATGATGGCGGCTCTTACGAAAGTATCCGAGTTCGCGGCGGAGCTGGGCACTCCCCTGCCGCATTGGTCGCACCGACCGGCAATGGCAACATTAATCCGAAGCACTTGATGGCAGCCGGTGCTAAGTCGAGGAAATTTCACCTCCGAACGCTATATTTTTTTGGCGTGGGATTCGCCTGCGATAACAAAGATCGCGATCTGCTAGTCCGATCGGAAAAACAGTTGGACCGCCGAGTCGCTTGGCGCAACCCGTGACCAGCGCCGATGGCTTTCGGTCAGTCCTTGACTTCAAGAAAGCCATCGGCAAGGCGACCAACGGCGGCGGTGATCATTGATCGTGTTCCGTCTGATGCGGCTCGTTCCGTTGGTTGTGCGTGTCTTGGCCTGGAGGCGCTCTCGGCCGTGAATTTCACCGGTATTCTTCGGCGCGAAGGATTTTCGCGCCGCGCTGCCCGCATTGCGAGGGCCTTAGTCATCGCTTGAAGGGTTCATCCCGCCAGCGAGCGCGCGGCGTTTCGATGGTTGCCGACGAACCGTGTGAGATGAGAACGGTTGGATTTGGATCCGGCCCGTGCGCTCAAACTCGACAAGCTGTATCGGATGAGTGAGGGGCTGCACAGGTGGCAGAAAGCGATTGCGGCGGCGTTGTTGGCGCAACCGCGGACCCGGTTTGAGGCCATGGGGGTGCCTTTGGCGACGTTCGACCGCGCCAAGCAACAGCGGCATGATTGTCCGCTGGTTACTTGGGCACTCGCGACCGATAGTCACGGCTTTCCCCGTCGCTCGCAAGTGTTACCGGGCACTGTCCGCGAGCCCGAAACCTTGCTTGACGCCATTGATAGTCTGACGACCACCGCCGCCGCGGCAAAGCCAACGGTGATGATGGATGCCGGGATGAGTGCGGAGGATAACCTCGGGTCTCTCTGCCAGCAGGGACATGATGGGCTCACCGTCAACCGCTCGCCGCTGGCGCGGGTGCCGGCGGCTGTTATGGCGCAAGCTCCCGAGACAGTGGTTCAAACCCAGGCCGGATATGAACCGCAGATCTGGAAATGAGAGACCCGCTCAAACGACGTTACACTCGGTATTTGGAGCGAAGGACGACAGCAATCTGACGCGGTCATAATTACCCATAAACGGCAGCGAATGGAAAATGACTTAATCACACTGAACGAAGGATTGTCCCAAAAGAACCGCCTGCAATCCGACGACATGGTTCTAGAAAAGATTGGTCGGTTACACGAACGCTATGCGCTGGTGGGGTACCACGACGAGATCAAGGTGACGCCAAGCAACAAGCGCCGGATATATCTTGGAGCCACAACCAAGCGGCACAGACTCGTGATCTTCGCACGGGTACGTGCAGCCTTCGAACCCGCCATACCGACTGGGATCTTGATGAAATCCTTAAGACCGATTGGCGCCTGACGGAAATCGAAGCGAATTTCCGCTCCCTCACGTCGGAACGGGGGTTGCGGCCAATCTGGCACCATAAAACGCCTCGGCTCAAGGGGCATCGCTTTATCGCGGTTCTGGCACGCTATGGCGTCACCTTCATGCGTTGGCGACGGAAAGACCGCAATATCCACGATAGTTGGACGATGCGGCGACCTAAGCTTGCGGAGGGAGGCGTGTCACCACGTCCCTGAAAATACCGCGGGGCTCGCATCGAAGTGCGGGTCGATGCGCGACCAAACCCCGAGGCTTGCGCAATCGCCAAAGCAGCCGGCGTATCTTTTGAGCCGAAGCGACAATGGCGAAAGCATCTGAAGCGACCGGACTATCAGGTCATGCACAGCCCAAAATGTAGTGACATAACGGCTATTGGCGCTTCCCAAAAATGCTGTTTATCCGTACGTTATTCGCTTACGCGATAAGATTTTACGAAACTTGGGTTCTGCTGTACCTCGGTAGGTTCAGTAACGATTGGTAAAACATACTCGGGTTTGTCCTTGACGTGCATCTCGTTGATGACGGCGGTGGACAGATCGTCAAGTAATGTATGAAAGCCGTGAATGCCTTGTCCTTAAAAGGACTATTCAGAAGCTTCTTGCATATAAAAGGGGCAGTGAATAAGCTTTAGAAAGCTCGCAGACTATGCCGATTTAGGTATAAACGATTGCTTCAAGCTCTCGGCTTTAGCTGGTTCAGTCTCAATTAATCGCATTTCAGAAATAAACCGTGATGGAGTCTGAAATCTTGACGAACCCCATGGCATCATTCGAACTTGTGGATAGGAGATAAATAGCCAGCGACGAGATCGAGTGATGGCTACAAATGCAGTATTTCGCTCCTCATCTATTTTCTTCTTCGTTGTTGCCCGGTAGTCGGGAAATGTTCCCTCGCAGAACCCGATCAAAAATACGATATCTTTCTCAAGCCCCTTCATTGTGTGGACTGTACTTAATGTTAAACCTGTCATAGACATTTCTGGGTTCAGCTTACCCAATGCTGTAGCATTATTGAAGGCTCTGAGATTGTTACCACCGAGTCTGCGGAACTTAGTCCACCGATCAGAAAACTCACGGAGTTCTACGAGGCTGCGATCAAGTTCTAATTCATGCTTTTCGCTGGGATCAGTCTTGGCCAACGCACTCAATTTATGTTCAAATAACTTCTCGAATTGAAGGACGTTGGGTTTTTCGAAATTCATCCTGTCCACTTCATCCAAAAGATCTCTGAGCAATTTGACTTCAGGCTGATTTGTATCCGTGTCGTTGCTTCGAAACCGGCTTAAAGGATTGTCTTCTCCCAAATTCGTTGGCTTGGGAATTCCAAGGTATTGGCATAGCTTCTTTCCTTCCACCCAATTATTGGGATTGATCTTAACCCTAAGAGCTGCGTCAAGCACTTTTCCAAACAGTGAGACTGGAATTTTTTCTCGTTCCCCAACTTTCAGGTTATATTCGACGCCGTGTTCTTTGAGGGAGGCTTCAAGCTTTGAAAATACAAATCGGTTCCGAGCGATTACGACCATATTTTCAAAGGAAATCTGTCCCTCAATCTCCGGGTGGTATTCTAGTTCCAAGAGACTTTGAATCCGAGATATAATCGCGCTTGCTTCGTCTTTTTCGGAAGAGAAAGCGCGTAATTCGACAGTGCCCTTGATAGCAAATTGCGTTTCTTCTTGTGCCCCAGAACGAAGGCTATTGGCTACTTGGATTACAGCCTTCGAACTGCGGTAGTTTTTGATCAACCGAAAGGGTTTTGGCTCAAAGTCGGCAACAAAACTCTCACATAGATACTGCGTTGAGGATCCGTTGAAGCCGTATATCATTTGATTGGGATCCCCAACCATCATAACATTGCCTTCCTTAGGACTAGCCAATGTCTTAATAAATTCATATTGGATCCGGTTCAAGTCTTGTGCTTCATCCACGCAGATATAGCTATACTTGGATCGATAAATGTCGCCGATCCAAGTTTGAGTAACAAGAACTCGATGCGCATATCGAAGAATATCGTCGTAATCAATTGCCTGACCGTTCAACAGTGCGTCCTGATAATAATTGTAGAACCGCCAAAGGTGGGGAGTCTCTGAGAACCGTTCTAATACCTCTTCTTCGGACATCATTTCTCTTTTGATGATAGAGAAGCCATCCAAATGATTCCGGAGATTGCGCTCTCTGGTTTTCTTTTCTTTCGGATCGTGAGCATCAAGATAATTGTCGATATCGGCATCGTCCGATCTTAGTGCCTCAAGAAATACCTCCATCCGATCTCTATCGCGGTCAAAAATTTGAAGGTTCTGAGGGAGGCCAATGGTGTGCCCGTACCGTTCAAGAATACGTTGAGCAACAAAGTGAATTGTCCCCATCCAAATCCTATTATCATCGTACCCGCCCGCAGTTAATCGCTCTTTCATTTCGGAAGCGGCTTTATTGGTGAAGGTCAGTCCAATCACTCCGTCCGTTTTCAAGTTGGAAAGAATGAATCGAATGCGCTCGGTCAACACCCGTGTTTTTCCAGAACCAGCGGAGGCCAGTACTTGAATAGATCCGTGTAACGGCAGTTCCACGATCTCGCGTTGCTCATTGGATAACTGCAAACTCATGTTAGCCATTCCTCCACCTTCGAAAAGGCATTTTGAAATGCCTGAGGTACCAAGGCTTCACGGGATTTCCTTTGAGCGTTTTGCGCGATCTTGTCGGCGAGGAAGCTAGAGTTAGTCGCTTTCTCACCGCGCATAGATTCAATCAATCTGTCATCACTGGATGCTTCGAGTTCTTTTCGTTTCTTTTCAGTATATGAAGGATCTGGGTTAATGGTTCTAGCTTTCTCGACGAAAGCAGCGATAACTTCATCCCTTAACCCACAAGACTTTATGATCTCCGCTTCGAAGTCATTCGGTTCTGACAAGTAATCCAAGAAAAACTGCTCCTCGGGAAAATCTAATTCATGCTCTGATTTGACCTTGGAAATTTGCTTATCCACTAAGACTCTTGTAGAAATTCCCCCAGAGGTGTCGTTATCGCTGACAATTACGACTGGAATTCCTAGACTCAAACCAAGCTTGAGGAACGGCCCATAATTCCGCCCGTTCGCTGCTGAAAGCGTAACTCCCTTCGAAAATGCTGTTGCTTGAAACCATTGTTCGAAAAGAACAGGCACCACTTGCTCCTCGGTTTGCCCTTCAAACAGAATCAGTGCTTTAGCAAAGAGAACTTCGCCCTTGTTGCGCATAATCTCACGTTGGAGAGATTTCAGTTCTGCGTCTGACAACTTTTTCGATAGTCGATAGCATTGAGTATATCCTTCGCGCACAGACAAGGATCGCAGATCTGGAAGAGAGCACATTGCGGCAAGATAGGGAGAGTGAGTGCTAACGATGACTTGTCCACTTGAGTTGGACAATTGAGAAAAAAGTGCCCGTTGGGCATTGGGGTGCAGGTGCGCTTCGGGTTCTTCTGCGGCAATAATCGGATGATAAGGTTCAGCTTCTTTTGCATGTACGCTTTGCATCAAGTCTGCAAAAGCTTTCACTGCTAGCATAGATGCCCAACTTCGCGTGCCCATACCGTGATATTCCATTGAGAATGAACTAGCGGCCGTATCTCCAAAATAGACGCTAAAATTCTTCGAGAGGTCTCGAAGCTTTTTTGGGAACGGAGTTACTTCAGCGTATCCCTTGCCACCGAAAGACTCATTCATGGCTTTCAAATGATCTTTCAAACTCTCCAAGGCAGAACTTTTTGAAACTGCTTCTCTATTGATGTCAGCAATCATTTTTTCGAGAACTTCAACATCCGCTGCATCGTACTTCACTCGTGAAAGTACTTTGCCGACAAAAGATGATCTTTGGTTCAGTTCGCTATGTATATCACGCTGGGCGTCAATCGACACAAACGGTATGAATTCGGAGCGTGCTGAGAATTTTTGGCTGGGCGTGATCTCCACCGAAAGCCATTCCTCGTCCTTGACCCACTCTCGTAGTGTGTGCCGTTCGATTAGGAAACCTGTTCGTGTTTCCTGAGGCTTGGCGATTGTTCGAAAGGCAAAGAATTGACGACCCTTGAGGTCAGTTTGAATATGATCTCCAAGTTCGTTCGTCCACTCTCTTGAAAAAATCTCCTCAGGCTGACCTTCACTATTGATCGCGACAATTCGGACGTCCACAACTATTTCAGTTGAACGCTTACTGTCACCGTCGATATGGAAGTCTTCATCCGACAAATGTCGCCCGTAATCACCTAGAGCGAGTTGCATCGCCTTCAAAACAGAGGTCTTCCCGCAATTGTTTGGCCCAATAAGAACAGCAACGCGAGCTAGAGACATCTTTAAGTCTTGGATGCCTCTAAAACCGGAAATTCGGACTGCATCTACGATGATCGGCAACGGAAATTTCTCCTGAAATTATGTCGGGAGGTACCTGTTTCCCCCTAATTCTATCACATTTCATGAGTCGTTCAACGGCTTCCCCCGTTCTCCGCTCTTGAGCCTTGTTCAGAGTTATGGGCATCAAGATCAGCTTCTTCGTCAAATGTGACCAGATTTCCCGTTAAATACGACCAGATTTTGCGCTTGTTCAGTAGCTGATCCTTGATCAGACACTGCTTGGGATACACCACAATGGCTTTATTGCCTTGTTTCCGGGCATACCCGCCCTCACGGAAAATTCGGGCACGCCGGCCAATCTCGGTAGCGCCACCGTCTAATGCTCGGTGCCTCTGGGTTCTGTGGAGTGCCTCTTTTCCGCTGCGACGCACGAATGAGAGTATTGCTAACAACCGCAATATGGTAAATAAAGGCGATAGTCGGGAATGTCCATATCTTGCACCGAATTGGTAACACGGAGAGCAGTCAAAATCTTGCGGATTTCCATGTCGACACAGTTGTCAGGTTCACTTGAAGTGGCACTATATCGTCGTTCGCGATAACTCCCATTGCTATTCTAGAACCTTTGACCACAGTCGCATTGTCTGCGATTGCTTGGCGGTGATTTCTTGGATCCTGGTCGTGGCGGGCGGGGGCGTGATCAACAAACCGCCAGCAACAAGCAACGGCCACATCGTGCCGGCCATCCCTACCTTTGCTTACCGGAACCCCCGAACGGCAAAACAATGGCGGTTCCAAGCCACAACCGAAGGGGGTAACGCGCCAGAAGAATTTTATTGGCGGCTCAAAGAACTGGCAAACACGGGACTGATCCGATCAATTGATAAACCCCATGCCGCCTGTAAGGGTTTTGACTTTCCAAGGTCGGAACCGCCGTTGTGGCCCTAGGGTTCGACCCACAGTCAACGCTGCCGATGCCAGAATTGCCGAATTTCGCCGCGCACGTTTTTTGCGCGGCGACTTTACCGGTGGACTGATAGTGCCCGGTGAAAACCTACAGACAGCCATTGCCCGTGGTGACGTTGCTGACGCCGGCGGATTTATCCACCGACGGGTGTAAGTCAAAAAGTTTGGTTAAGTGGCAAAGGACACGACACACTTTCCAATTTTGCAAGAATAACACTGCCCATTCTAATGTCAGTGGAAATGCTGTCATTAGCCGACCAAACAAAATGACTGACACCCGCCATGGACATGGCCGCGGCAAGCCTGTGATTTGGACCGGCCAAGAAGACCGCGTGGCACCGGTTCCGGTCGACCGTCGCCAATACAACTTGATCATAGGGGAAAATGGAGAAGCAGACGCCCTTCGCACCACACAGATCAACCGCATTCGGGCCGTGCTCAGTTGACCGGTTGTTTTATACCATCCGCGCAACCCAGAACTACAGTGCGCCAACCGCAAAACAACCGATTGTGTGCTCAGGATACACGTTTAAGCGCGGCCAATTAGCCTAATCAATCTAGGGCGGTGACCGTATGCTGACCGGCCCCTCTGTCGGTTAGTCGAGAGCCAAACGTAGATTGCCGATCAGTCCACGCCAAGACGCCTTGGTCCGTCCTCGCTTGTGGCACGACTGCTGCTTCATAGTGCCGCTTATTCTCAAACCGTAAGTTCTCAGCAATTACCGAGGGTATTCTTGTCGTCTTGATCGCAAACCGTTTGCTAATGCCGTCAAGATCATTTTCCGCAACTGCAACGGCCAATTTTTTCAACTCTTCTTTGAAGGTTGGGGCAACTGCAATCGCCGGTTTCTTATCTCTTATTTGCTTGCTCGTCCGCCAGTCCGGTCAATGACTCAAGAGTTTGTTTCGAACGGTTTTCTCCGCCCGCCGCGCAGCCGGTGCATCCTTCGTGACTTGGTCAAGTACCGCCAACGCCACGGCAGTCGCTGTGCTGGTCAGTTGTCTGGCATCACCATCGAAAATCTCGGCTTGCGACGAGTAGAATAGTGCGGTAATGGTATAGGCAGCCCGATCAGTAACTTCTGCTGTCGTCCAATCATCTTGATCAAGCAACCCGATAGGGTTGAGCATAGGCAATCCTTTGGCGCGCACGCGGCCGATGACGGATCATTCGGCCTCAAGATAACTCCCGCGCGAGATGCCAGCAAGGTTGGGAAACAAGGCCGTGACTCACAGAACGGCCCAGTTTTACGTTTTCTCGTCAACAAACCCTATCTGTCGTCGTGAGCCCAAAAGGGCGCGGCGTATATCGTCAGAGATTACAGCCCCCAGCACCAGTATCTCAATATCCCAGCCAGTAGCTGCGGCCGCACGCCAACTACCACCACGTACAACTACTACCTTTGCTTCGGGGTTGCTGTTTGGCAGTTCAGATTCCGGCGGGGCAATCACAAACCAACAATTTTTTGGGGATTGTAACCCTTGCTAAAAAAATTCGTAACTATTTTGATTCTAAAGGGAGAATCGATATAGCCAGCAGGAACAGCCCCGGCAAGGCGCACCGCGAGGGAATCAGTTTGGTTCAGCTCTGCGACATGTTTCCGACCGAGGAATCCGTCCAAGAATGGTTCGAGAAAATTGTCTGGCCGAACGGCCGCGTCTGCCCCCGCTACGGATGCGCCGGCACTCGGATAGCCAGCGCGACCTCTCCGCTTCCATCCTACTGTCGTGGCTGCCAGAAGCCGTTTTCTGTCAAGATCGGAACTGCGCTCCAGAAGTCAAACCTGCCTCTCCGTAAGTGGGTTTTCGCTATCTACCTTGAGATGACCAACCTGAAGGGCGTCAGCAGCATGAAGCTGCATCGC
>JAPORY010000121.1 GCA_026709985.1 Aestuariivita sp.
TTCCGGTTCTTGTTTAGGTTTTTCGGTCATCGCATAAAGACCGGAGGGAGGAAGCAATCTATCGGGATCCGTTTTAGCAAAGGTTATAATCCCCAAAGATTGTGAAGCGCTACGTAACTCATTGCCGTGCGAATGGTGCACATATTTTTGAGTAAATCGTTTGATCAGAAGGCACGGGCAGCATCAAGCACTCGGCTGTAATGCTGTAAACTAAAGCCTCCCCGATTATGTGATCTGATCAGGCGAGAGGTTGGTCAACGACCCAAGCGGGGCTCGTTACGGCTGCTTCCTTCCGGACCTGACCGGGTTGGCGAGGCGCTTACCCGCGCCAACCTCTCAACGTACAGCTAACAGTACCAATTTCGAATTACAAGTCAAAACTAGGCAGATCCCAAGCCAAAAATAGGAACCCTCGAGAATGGAATTGCCGACGAGACCGTCCCAGCACCAGATGGCGGCGTTTCCCGAAAGCGAAGCGGAGCAAGCTGGCTATGACCGCTAAGCAGTTATCAGCAGTTCCTAGCAGCGAGGCTCGACCTGCTGTTCGCTTCGACCACGAATCAGTCTGGCTAATTCCGCGGCAGATGATGAAGGTTTTCGGGACTTCAACTGGCAACGAAAGCCTGAATTTCAAAAAACGTTTATGCGACAAGAGAACTGGAGGGATCGCAAATGCCGAGGATTCCTCGGCAGTTCGATTAGCAAGCTAACGAAAAATCCAGCGCAAAGCCATATGCTATAACCTCGACGCGATTATTTCCATCGGTAACCGGTTCAAATCGAAGCGATCTTATTCACCTAAAGCCGCGTTTCGTGTAAACGCACGGAATCATCATTTTTTTTGGTGCCAAACTTTAGCGAAATATCAATGCATCGGTTCAGTTGCTCGTGCGAGGCTATCTGTCGCTAAAGCCGCCAACAACAAGGAGAAGACTTCGTGCAAAATGATATGCGAGTTATGGAAATCTCGACCGCAGGGGGGCCAGAGGTTCTAAGTCTCGCCTCAAGACGAATACCCAAGCCTCAACATGATCAAGTCGTCATCAAGGTCGCCTGGGCCGGTGTAAACAGACCCGATATTTTGCAACGAATGGGCGCGTATGCACCACCAGCAAATGCGAGTGATCTACCAGGGCTCGAAGCATCCGGCGAAATCATCGCCCTTGGCGAAGGGGTTGTTGAATGGTCGGTCGGAGACCAAGTTTGTGCGTTGCTACCAGGCGGTGGCTACGCTGACTATGCGGTAACATCCGCAGCACACTGCCTCCCAATCCCTGCGAGCCTAAGCCTAAGAGAAGCAGCTTGCCTGCCGGAAACATTCTTTACCGTCTATTCAAATGTCTTCATGCGCGGGAAACTAGCAGCGGGGGAAATCTTCCTCGTTCACGGCGGCTCTTCCGGAATCGGCACGACGGCCATTCAATTAGGAAAACTATTTGCGGCGAGAGTTTTCACGACAGCTGGCTCAGAAGAAAAATGTGCAGCTTGCACAAACCTTGGCGCGGAGCGTGCGATCCATTATCATGATGAAGACTTTGTCTCAATCCTCCTGAAAGAAGGTGGCGCCGATCTGATTCTTGATATGGTTGGGGGTAGCTACATCGCTCGCAACCTCAAAGCTCTCGCAGAGGACGGTAGATTGATACAAATAGCCTTCTTGCACGGCTCAACAGTCGAACTGAACCTTGCCCGCCTTATGACCCGTCGCCTCATCGTCACCGGATCAACGCTTCGTCCGCAATCAGATCTGGCTAAAGCAAAAATTGCACAAAAGTTACGATCGGAAGTTTGGCCCTACCTAGAGAATAAACGGATTCAACCAGTCATCGACTCTGAATTCCCGTTAGAGAACGCTCACGAAGCCCACCGTCGCATGGAAAGTTCGGCGCATATCGGCAAGATCGTCCTGAAAGTAGCAGACTCGAAGTAATTCCGACTAATGCAGCGTTGAAAGGTCATCAGCCGAGTCCTCATTGCCAAAATTCATTCGATCCTTCCAACCCAGTAGTTTGCGCTCAACAGAAGTTGTCTCAGGTTCAGTACCCATCATCCGCCGTTCCATCAAATAATGAATTGCACCTCCGAAAGGAAACAGCAAATTAATGTGACTTAGCTTTGACGAATTCCGTTCTATTTGCTACCAAAACAACCCCATTTTCGAGACAAAATGCTTTTGAGGTTCAGGTTCAAATGGTGTTAATTAATCTGCTGCCTCGCCTTGATGGTCATCCCTACAATAACCCCACACGGCTTTGGGGTTGCAGAATTTGCCTTTCTAAGAAATACTGCACGCTAGCTTTTTGGAGAATAACCACTATGACAAAACCGCTGATGGCAAAAGCCACCGCCGTCTGGCTTGTTGACAATACAACGATTAGCTTCAAGCAAATTGCTGACTTCGTTGAGATGCACGAACTTGAAATTCAAGGCATTGCCGACGGCGATGTAGCGGCCGGGGTCAAGGGCTTTGATCCGATTGCGAGCAACCAACTGTCGCAAGAGGAAATCACCGCCGCCGAGAACGACCCGCAGCACAAATTGACACTGAAGTTCAATCCTGCCGCTGTCGGAGAAGAAAAGCGGCGCGGCCCCCGATATACCCCCTTGTCAAAAAGACAGGATAAACCTGCCGCTATCTTGTGGTTGGTAAAATTTCATCCTGAACTGACGGATTCACAAATCTCTAAACTTGTCGGAACGACAAAGCCGACTATCTTGGCTATTCGAAATCGAACCCACTGGAACATTTCTAATCTCCAGCCCGTTGACCCTGTCGCACTCGGTCTAACAAAGCAATCTGAACTCGACCAAGCGGTTCAGAAAGCAGCTGAGCGCAAGGCAAAAGAAACTCCGAACAGTCCTGAGAAAGAGAGCCGCAAACTCATCCCAACCGAACAAAGCCTTGCCATGGAAACCAACGTTAAAATTCCGACAGCGATAGAGGGTTTGGAATCATTCTCGCTTGGCACAACCGAAACGCCCAAAGCGATTGAGGAACGATCCGAAGCCATCACTGCGGCTGAAAATCTTTTCGACTTGCCAAAAGCTGGTGAAGCCGATCATCGCGAAAAACCACTTCACCGCCAAAGTAGACGCGCTCACAGATAATCAAGCCCCCACCCCCGAAAGCAAATGCGCGTGTTCGAGACAACTGCGCGCCTGATCTTGGAAACTGACCCAGCAACCACCAGTCAGAACACGATCAAGATTGGCACTCACAGTACTTCATTGGGTGATTGAGAAAACTAGCGGAAAGGTCAGGAATGGTCCTGAGGAGCAATTATTGGGTTGCTCCAGAGTGTTTTATCTAAATACACGGCCATATCTCAACATCAAGGCTTTACATGAAAATACCGATTATATATGGTATTTTGTATTGGTTTCCCTTTTGAATGAGCGCCATCTTGGATACCGCAACTTTAGCCTATGATGCGTCCGACATTGAGGTACTTGAGGGTCTTGAGCCGGTCCGAAAACGACCGGGTATGTATATTGGCGGGACCGACGGACAGGCTCTGCATCACTTGGTGGCAGAGATTCTTGATAACGCGATGGATGAGGCGGTAGCTGGTTACGCTACGCGGATCGAAATCTCATTGCACGATGACTATGCCGTCACGATCCGAGATAACGGTCGAGGCATTCCCGTCTCCCCCCACCCTAAATTTCCTGAAAAAAGTGCGCTGGAGGTCATCTTTTGTACTTTACATGCGGGCGGAAAGTTTTCAGGTGAGGCCTACGAGATTTCTGGCGGGCTGCACGGCGTTGGCGCCTCGGTCGTCAACGCCCTGTCCGACTCGCTGATCGTCGAAGTTGCTCGGGACCGACAATTGTACGAGCAAAGGTTCTCGCGCGGCCAACCGTTAGGTCCTTTGAGGAATTTGGGCGAAGTCCATAACCGCCGCGGTACAACCGTGACATTTCACGCCGACGAAGAAATCTTTGGCCGTCATCGGTTTAAAGCGGCAAAGCTATTTGCCATGGCTCGCTCTAAAGCTTATCTTTTTTCGGGAGTTGAAATTCGTTGGCGGTCACAAATTGAGGATGCAAGTGTCCCCGAAAATGCGACCTTCCACTTTCCCGACGGTCTTTCCGATTATCTCAACGAACGCCTAACAGGACAATCTTGCTATGCGGAAAATCCGTTTGCGGGAACTGTAGACTTTAAGGAAAAGTTCGAACAACCAGGGCGGGTGGAATGGGCAATAAATTGGGGCCCGGGGCAAGAGGGATTTATTCAATCTTATTGCAACACAGTTCCGACGCCCGAAGGTGGTACGCACGAGTCGGGTTTTTGGGCCGCAATTCTCAAAGGTATTCGGGCTCACGGCGAGCTCGCGAACAATCGTAAAGCGTCTCAAATCAGTCGCGACGATGTTATGACGACTGGTTGCGCATTATTGAGTTGTTTTATTCGCGAACCTGAGTTCGTGGGGCAGACCAAAGACCGCCTCTCAACTGCTGAGGCGCAACGAATGATTGAGAATGCCGTTCGCGATCACTTCGACAACTGGCTGGCTGCAGATACCAAAAGTGCGGGCGCCATCTTGGATTTTCTCATTCTTCGTGCTGAGGAGCGTATCCGAAGACGACAGGAGAAAGAAACACAGCGGAAGTCGGCGACTCGTAAACTTCGTCTCCCCGGCAAACTCGTCGATTGCACGCGACGCGAGCGTGAGGGAACCGAGATCTTTATCGTTGAGGGGGATAGTGCTGGTGGCTCGGCAAAAATGGCGCGAGAACGCACGACGCAAGCCCTATTACCTTTGCGTGGCAAAATACTCAATGTGCTGGGCTCAGCTTCAAATAAGCTTGAGTCAAACGCCGAGATTGCTGATTTAAGCCAAGCACTCGGGGTAGGGTTGGGCTCTAAATTCAATGTTGATGACTTGCGTTATGAAAAAGTCATTATTATGACGGATGCCGATGTCGACGGTGCCCATATTGCTTCGCTGCTGATGACATTTTTTTTTGCCAAAATGCGTTCAATTATTGATGCTGGTCATCTCTATCTCGCTTGCCCACCGTTGTTTCGGCTCGCTCAGGGGAATCAAAGAATCTATGCCCTCGACGAACTCGAACGGGATCAATTCTTAAAGCGCGGGCTTGGAGGAAAGGGTCAAATCACCGTCTCACGTTTTAAGGGCTTGGGTGAAATGGACGCCAAGGATTTAAAAGAGACGACTATGGATCCGCAGTCTCGCAAACTGATCAAAGTGACCATTGATGAAGAGCAGCCAGGTCAGACAGATGACTTGGTGGAGCGGCTCATGGGCAAAAAAGCGGAAGCGCGATTTGACTACATCCAGGAAAACGCTCGCTTCGTCCCCGATATCGACATCTAACCTAAAACGTGACGGATCTCCTGAGATCGGGCTAGCTACTTGGTTACTACCCACTGTCAGCTACTAAGGGCCCTAGTCATAATAACATGGACATTATTCTTGTGGCGAGATGCTGTAATTCCATTCGCCGCGAACAGCTCTTTTGCGCAACGCTAGAGCTTTCATCTGCTGATTGGTGACCTTAATGCCCGTCGGGTACATAGTGCGATCCAACTCGGCGTGTATCGTCAGTCCGTTTGCCGTTTTGGTTGCCACGATCAGTTCGACACCAACCTGCTGACTGACGAGCGGACAACCGCGAGTTTTGCGTCATAAACTAAACATCCGATGCTCAATCTTGTTCTTCCTGCTGGTTCCTAGTAGAAAATGACAAACCGAGACAGTCAGGCCGAGCGCGTTGGTCAGTTATTGGAGTTCGCATCTCAATCACACTACCCGACTCTCTGATTGAGCAGATCGACTCAGTCACCGATAATCGCTCGGTTTTCTTTGCCGAGATGGCGCACGATCAGATTATATCCCTTCGCGGCGACACCAGTTCTATATAAACAACCGACCGCAAATTTTGTTGCAGGTCCCGATACCGCTTCGTTCACTTGCGACATCTCGGCCTTCAGCAAATCGATGCGATATGCAAGCGTACGATCATTAGGTATATTGTTCATCATTACAACTTTTGTTCTATTGCAGACAGGGGTCGGTAACAAACCCTCTACCCACCCCCGCCAAAGTAGTGAAGGTATCCTATGATCGCGCTGGTAAGTGTGATCGCAGTACCGATAAGCCATTTCAAATGCGTGGCCGTATTCTGCGCAATGAGGGCTTTCATTCTAGCCTCAAGTCGTTCCAAATTGACCGTGTGTGCTGACTCAAGGCGTTCAAAATCGACTTTGTGCGCTACCGCAAGGCGTTCAATGTCAGCCCTAAGTTGTTCAAAATTGGACTTGTCTACTGCCTCAAGGCGTTCAAAATCGACCTTCTGTGCTGCCTCAAGTCGTTCCAAATTGACCGTGTGTGCTGACTCAAGGCGTTCAATGTCGGCCCTAAGTTGTTCAAAATTGGACTTGTCTACTGCCTCAAGGCGTTCAAAATCGACCTTCTGTGCTGCCTCAAGTCGTTCCAAATTGACCGTGTGTGCTGACTCAAGGCGTTCAATGTCGGCCCTAAGTTGTTCAATGTCGGCCTTGGTCGCAACCCCACCCATTAATACCGCGTGCAGAGAGTGAACAATGGCGTCAGCCTGCTTTGTTTGAAAGCCCGCGTCACGAAATCTCTGAAATTCACTATGCGTATCAAAGAGCGGTTCAGCCATTGTCCGATACAAATCTGCGATTTGATTTCTCTCTCAAATTTTGAGGAACTATAATATTGCAAACTCCCGATTGCAAGTTCAACTCGGCGATCAGACATATTTCTCAGATTTCTATTTTGCAAACAAGGTTTGTAACGCTCATCCAAAAACTTTGCGTGAGAAATACCTTTTGTTGTATTTGCTCACTCAACAAAGATTTGCAAAAGTTGCCCACAGAGAAACTAGGCACATTCTAATCCGATTGATGATCGGTCAAGAACGCCAATTGCAAATAGAATTTATCGGCATCTACAGATGAGCAGTTCTCAGAAAGTCAGCGAACGCCATAATAAAAACTCACAACATGTTCGGCTTCGGCAAAAAATAGCCAGCGCGAAACAAGTGCCCCCAATGTGTGCAATAGAACGGCAAACGCGGCAATCAGGTGACTGTGCGGCAGACTGAGAAGAATCAACGGCAACGCAAACGCCAAAATTGCGGCAACTAAGCGAAGTAACTTCGCATGGTGACGGGCAATGACAAACGCCATCTCGCGTGTCAAATAGTTGGCTTCGGTATGTGGCGACTCTAAACTCCGAGGATTGCCAATGGCGCCCAACCCCGTAGCAGTCTTGAGCGAAGTTCCAGAATGATGCAAAGCGCGGTCACCCCGAAGCCACCATGCCAATTGTATGCCAGCGGTTATGGCAAGCAACAATCGTGCCCAATCTAATTCTCCGACAAGCAAAGCACCGCCCGAAGCGGCGTATGCCAGAAATAGGGATGGCGTGAGTGCCGAGTTCCAGCGCGGTACCGTGCGCAATTGGGCATAAATCATCGATGTCGTCAGGACCGTTGCGACGCAAAAGGTGCTACCCAGCCACCCAATCCATGACCAGTGTGCCGCCGAAAAAACCCGACCAGCAGCTAGAATCGTCATTACGACCAAAGCAAAAACTGCGCAGCAGCCCTCCCGCGATAACCAACTTGTTCGCCATTGCGAAAAAGCCTTCAAGGCCCGCTCTGGATGTCCAAGATGAAATGTCGACGCGAGTAGCCCGCCAGTACTCAACAGAAAAGCCAGCACAAAAAAAACCAACGCAATAGAGCCGGTCGAACCAAAACCGAGCCCCAAAAAAAACAGGAGCCCAAATCCCATACCCGACAATACTGTAAAGAGAATTATAGATGGTGCCGGATGCATTAGGTCTCCCGAACCGAACGACCATCAAGCTTTCCTAAAGCACCATCCAGCCAGCGCATAAATCCCTCAGGTTCGCGTGCTACCGGCACTAGTAATGGCGCCAACACATCAATCTGCTCGTCGAAATGGTCCTTCGTCCGTGGCGGTAAGTACTTGTTGACGGGACGAGTTTCTTGCTCGGCCATCAAATCAATACCACCACGTTCCGATATTAGGGCTGAGACATTGCTATCAGGATCCGCGAAATCACCAAAATGCCGTGCTCCCGCCGGGCAAGTGCGCACACATGCGGGCTCACGGTCCTCAATCGACAAGTTCTCATTATAGATTCGATCAACGCACAGGGTGCACTTCTTCATCACACGCTCGGCCGCGTCCATCTCACGCGCCCCATAAGGACAGGCCCAAGCACATAGTCCGCAGCCGATACAATCGTCCTCATGTACAAGAACAATTCCGTCCTCAACACGCTTATAAGAAGCACCAGTCGGACAAACGGTAACACAGGGAGCGTCTTCACAATGCAGACATGATTTCGGAAGGTGAAAGACTTGCGCCTCGCCGCTGTCGGGCAAGACTTCATAAGAATGCACCCGATTGAGAAATGTTCCTGAAGGGGCCTCACCATAAGGATTCTGGTCAGACAATGGCGCACCGTAATGCTCAGTGTTCCAGCCCTTGCAGGCGATCACGCAGGCATGACAACCGACGCAAGTATCAAGATCAATGACCAAACCAAGCTTTCGATCCGTATGGGTTGGCAATGAAGTCATGCATTCATCATCAATTAGACCACAACATTATAGACACACCTGCGGCTTCAGAAACCAAAATATCAAGCTTTGCGTCGTCCGCTAGTCTAACTTTGGAAGCACTGGCACAAAGCAAGATTGAACGAAGCCGCGAAGCATCGTCGATAGCAAGTTTTTCATTAGTGGAAAAGTAATTTTGGTCTTCGGGCATCAATCGTAAAATTCACGTTTTCATCAATAGTTTTCCCGAGACAGGAGCCCCGAAATGAGCAAGCAAAACCAGTATCGCATTCTACGGTCAATCTCCGTTACAATTGGTAGCCGAACAAAGTCCTCAAGATAATAGCAGATTTTCACGTCGCAACAGTCGCAAATATTCGTGAATCCCCTGCTTTCGCCTTTCTCAGCATCGGCTAAATGCCAATCGAATGCGAATACTTTCATTTATCGCTGGTCCATTTCAGTTCTGACGGTCCAAGCCCTACGGGCGATTTCATAACAGAAAAAGTCGGCCGGGCTTCACTGCGATGCTCTGCTTTTTCAATTTTTACACGAAGATCAAACCATGCCGCCTGACCAGTGATCGGATCAGAATTCGCCCAACGTAAACCATCGCCTTTAGCAGGTAGAAGTTCATGAATCAAATGATTGAGCAAGAAGCCTTTGCGTGTCTCAGAAGCCTCAGGCTGTAAGGCCCAGGCTCCCTTACGCTTTCCAATCGCGTTCCAAGTCCATACCGTATTGGCATTTAATGCAGCCATACCCGTGACGGATACCGTGATTTCGCCGTGGCTTGATGTTACCCGAACCCAGTCCCCGTCTGTAAGATCAAGCTCACGCATTAAAGACAACGGCAGATAGAGTGGGTTCTGGCTGTGAATCTGACGCAGCCAAGCGTTCTGTGTTCCCCACGAGTGGTACATCGCCATAGGCCTTTGTGTCAGGGCTGCAATTGGGAACTCTGCGGCGGTATGCTCGTCAGTTGCGCCATACCAGATCGGAAAGGGATCAAATTTCGACTTAATCTGCTCACGAAGGGCAGCGGGTGGTTGCCGGTCCCCATATCCCTCCGCCGCAAGCTGGAAGCGCCGAAGGGGTTCGAGATATAAATTAAACAGATATGGTTGCGGGCTGTCATAGAGGCCTAAATCTACCGCCCATTTTTGATAGTCAACATTCCAAGGCTTGTAGTACTGTGCAACAGGCGGAATCAAGGTTTGCCAAAATCCGCCATTCTTGACGTATTCATCCAGTTGTTTTGGATTTGGCTTACCGCGCCCCCCACGAGTTGCGTTCTCGTCTTCGCCCTCGTTCACCTCCGAACATCGCCAACCAGCGAGCGGACCGATTCCGGGTTTGCGCTGATGATAAACCATATAGTCGGCGTAATCACGATATAACGGCTCGCCATCCGCCGTCACGAAGCCCGGTAGTTTTAGACGATTCGCCAGTTGAATGAGAACGGTTTGAAATCCCCTTACCTCACGGTCCGGCTCAACGACCGGCCATCGAATCGCGTCAGCTGCGCGGTCAGCTTCAGAAATTGGGCGATCCAACAGAGATATGCAATCGTGCCGCTCAAGGTAGGTGGTATCGGGCAAGATCAAGTCAGCATAGGCCACCATCTCCGAGGAAAAAGCGTCGGAATAGATGATTCGAGGTATGACATATTCACCGTTAGCATCGGTATCTGTCAGCATTTCGATAACACTAGGTGTGTTCATCGACGAATTCCACGCCATGTTCGACATATACAAAAAAAGCGTATCGATAGCATACGGATCACCGGCATGGGCGTTCGAAATTACCATGTGCAGCAAGCCGTGAACTGAGAGCGGATTTTCCCAAGAGAATGCTTTGTCGACACGGGCGGGAAAACCATCGTCTGCCAGAGCAAGATCTTCAGGACCGTGCACAAAGCCAAGATGAGGGCCATTCAGAGAACAATCGCGTTGCGACCGACTATGGGGCTTCGGATGAATCTCGGCTGGCTTTGGATAGGGCGGCTTGAAGCGAAAGCCTCCCGGCACTTCAACGGTGCCTAATAGAATTTGCAGCAAGTGAATGGCGCGACAAGTCTGAAAGCCATTGGCATGAGCAGAAATTCCCCGCATCGCGTGAAAAGAAACTGGCCTGCCAATCATTGATTCATGACGATCACCACGGAAGTCTGTCCACCGCTGCTTGATTTCTATTGAGCAGTCAAAAGCCACCCGTGCTAGCTCGCCTGCAAGTGCTCGAATACGCGCGGCGGGTATCCCGCAGCGCTCGGCTACGGCTGCAGGAGAATAGCAATCACTGAGATATTTTTCGACTAAAACACTAAAAACAGATTGATGGACGATTTCCTGATCCCGCAGCTCTCCGGCCAAATCTGGAAGAATACCTTTGCGGTCGAATGGGCACGGTTGGCCAGTGCGTCGATCAATTACGAGAAGTTTGTCATCGTCGTCTCGCAGCAGAAGCCCAAACCCGTCCGACTTGGGATCAGAATTCAACAGACAAGGACCGTTGGTGAACCGCGAAAGATAGTTCAAGTCTATCTTACCCGCTTGAAGTAAACAATGAACCACTGACAAAATTAGCAATCCGTCCGTGCCAGGGGTTACACTGATCCAATCGTCTGCGATGGCATTATAACCCGTTCGAATCGGATTGATCGCGATTACACGAGCATTACGAGCCTTTAGCTTTGAGAGACCAATCTTGATCGGGTTGGAGTCATGGTCTTCAGCGACGCCAATGAGAACTAAGAGCTTCGTATGATCCCAGTCTGGCTGACCAAACTCCCAAAAGGACCCGCCCATGGTGTAGATTCCGGCCGCAGCCATGTTGACAGAGCAAAATCCGCCATGAGCCGCATAATTGGGTGTGCCGAATTTTTCTGCCCAGAAAGACGTAAATGATTGGCTTTGGTCGCGCCCGGTCATAAACGCAAGTTTTTTTGGAGCCGTTTCCCGAATAGGCGCTAACCAACTCACTGCCAGAGCTAGTGCTTCATCCCAACTGATCTCTTGAAATTCGCCCGATCCACGAGGGCCAATCCGACGCAACGGCGAACGCAATCGAGCTGGCGAGTTGATTTGCATTATGCCAGCAGACCCTTTGGCACAGAGCACCCCTCGATTGACAGGATGGTCTCGATTGCCTTCAATGTAAGCAACTTTGCCAGCCTTCAAATGAACATCAATACCGCAGCGGCAGGCGCACATGTAACAAGTCGTTTTGCGGACTTCATCAGAAACATGCGGAGATAAATCGACACGGGGTTGGGGCATCTAGCAGATCTCCGAGCAACTATCGCATGCAACGGAATGCAGATCATTTGGGAAAAAGAGTGATGAGGTCAACAGAGTTTGCCTGCTAGTTGCTGATGCTTCCTCAAGAATTTGATATCCCTTGCTGCGCATGGTCATGTCGAAAGTCGTCCGCTCTGATTTCGCAATTGGCACACGATTGGCGTTTCCTATCGCCAAATAAACATTTCATACGCGACCCCCGAGTGTACAAACGGTAATCCACCTAACTTACCTCGAAGGTCGCATTGCATAATGATTGAGAATTTAATTCCGGCTTGGGCATAAAATCTGCGCAACTACCGACCGACAAGTAATCTGCTCCGCATTGCGGGACTCCCTCAATTTACCGACACCATTCTTGTCTCTTTGGCCATTATTCTGACGACAGGGCTAGATCTTGAAAATGACAGCCTGGTCATTGTTTATTTGGGTCCCACGACAGCGTAACTGAGTCCCCGTTTATTTTAGCGTTAACTGCTAGGCCAAGCAACTCTTGGCAAATTATGTCGGGCCTCACAAGTGTAAATTGCGGCGCAAGAGACAAACCCTTTCAAAGCCAGCAGACTATAAGCATCCAGAACCTGTGCTTGCGTTTATCGAAATCCACTACTTGACAGTTCTGTGTTGAAGGTGTTCGCCTGCGATCTTGCGCAACTCTTCAGTCGTCGCATCGTGGCAAAAACGATCTCTGCAGCGGTAGGAATGATAGCAAAACCTCTCATAAAACAATGAGGCGGCTCGCTTCATTAATCCGTCGTGCGATCCATAGCAAGTGATCTGACCGAAGCGCCACACAACCGGCAGTCGGGTATCTCGGCCGTCGCCATTGGTGCAAAAAAATTGCCGAGCCATCTCCCTTAATCGGGTCAAAATAATTCCAGTCTAACACAAGAATAAGGTCATAAATCCGATCACCTCGATACAGACGCTCGCACTGAAACGGGTGCGGCGCTTTGACCAACGAATTATAGTGCGGGTCTCTGGAATCATCTGACCAAAGATCTCTGAAGGAGATTGGTCGTGCCTTGGGGGTTGGTGACCGCATACGATCGGCTCGAAAAAGAATACCAACGATCGCATGGCACCCTCGTGGTGTTGCGCCATCCCCCTCAGACTTTTGATCAGTCAATCCACCTCGGCCGATTGAGCATGGCATCCGGCGACCGAGGTACAGCAAACCGGCTTTGGAAACGACGATATCGGTGGGTCTCAAATCATATGCCCCATCTTGATCGCCTTGGTCTCTAAGTAGGATTGATTATATTGTGTCGGTTTGATTTTTAGGGGGATTTGCTCGGTCACCTTGATCCCGTTATCCTCAAGAATCTTAATTTTTGCGGGATTATTTGTCAGTAGCCGCACCGCGCCAATTCCCATCGCCTTGAGGATGTTTGCTCCTAAACGAAAATCGCGTTCGTCGCTTTCAAAACCGAGGCGATGATTAGCCTCGACAGTATCGAACCCTTGATCTTGCAGGGAATACGCTCGCATCTTGTTTGCCAAGCCAATACCACGCCCCTCTTGATTGAGATATAGCAGGACTCCTTTCTGATCCCCGATCAAATCTAGGGCGGCCCGAAGTTGCGGTCCACAGTCGCACTTTAGGCTGCCGAGCACATCCCCGGAAAAACAAGCTGAGTGCAGTCGTACAAGTATTGGTAACGAGCGGTCAGGTTTTCCGATTTCGATAGCGTAATGTTCTGAATTGGCATCTTTCGCTCGATAAACGTGAACGCGACTATTTTCCGCCACCGAGAGCGGCATATGTGCGGAAGCAACCGGATATAGAACGGGGCTTTCTCGAACCGCAGCCTCCTGCTTTGAGAGGTTAAGGAAGGTCAATTGCTTGAAGGTTGTGCGACAAATTGTTTCTGATACACTAGCGACGAGTGCCGCTGGCAGAAGCTGGGCCGACTTTACGAGATTGACGGCAATTCGGTTTAGGTCGCTCGCCCCCCCACGCAGCGATTTAAACGGTCCTTTCAACGGCGTCGGTAGGTCAAGAGCGGGGTTGGCAATTCCCGCGATCCAAGTGAGGTCAGCACTCTTTGGTAGAGCAATGCGAGCAATATCATTATCATACACTCGCGCATTCAGGGTAAGGGCCCGACGTGCCGTTATCGTAACGTTAAGATCGGTGCCATTTTGGCGCATCGCCGCGAGTCGTTTATCACTGAGAGTCTCAACGGCGGCAACCAAAATGCTAGAAGTTTCGTTATGCAAAATGATCGACAGGCCTATCCGTAAGTCAGCGCGGGCGCGCTCGGAAAGTTCGGGCATTGTCGGGCTTAGGGTCAAATTTGCCTCCAAGAACTTCAGGCCACCCAACTGCGGCTTGAGCGCTCGACGGGGGCAGCGGACCAAAAACACGCTGATGTTTTTCGTTCATAGACCATTGCCAAGTTAGAGATAAAGTTACAATATGTACGAGTAAGTGAGGGAGAAATCACAATGCCGCAAGTCAAAAAAATTCTACTCGTTGATGATGACGATGACATGCGTGAAGCGCTGAGCGAACAGTTGGTCATGACTGAGGAGTTCGAGGTCATTGAAGAGAAAAACGGCATGGACGCAATGTCACGAGCCAAAAAAGAGGTTTTTGATCTCGTTATTTTGGATGTTGGTTTGCCCGATACCGATGGTCGGGAACTTTGTCGACTATTGCGCAAGAGGGGGGTAAACTCACCCATTTTGATGTTGACTGGTCACAACACTGATGCGGATGCAATCTTGGGCCTCGACTCGGGCGCAAATGATTATGTCCTCAAGCCCTTCAAATTTCCAGTCCTCTTGGCACGTGTACGTGCACAATTGCGTCAATATGAGCAATCCGAGGAGGCGGTGTTTTCGCTGGGACCATATACTTTTCGTCCCTCAATGAAAATGCTTATCTCGAAGAATGACGAAAAGATTCGGTTGACAGAAAAAGAGACCAGCATCCTAAAATTCCTCATTCGATCAAAAGATAGTATCGTTCCACGCGATGTCTTATTGCATGAGGTCTGGGGCTACAACGCGAGCGTCACCACCCATACGCTAGAGACACATGTATATCGACTGCGCCAGAAGATTGAACTTGATCCGTCAAATGCCCGTCTTCTCGTGACAGAGTCGGGAGGCTATCGCCTCGCGCTCTAAGCGAACTTTGCACGTTGTTGTCGCGAGATTGTGCGGCGCAGACAATGAATTGCGACGATGTCGTAACTGCTCAGATGATCCGCGTAATGCGAAGCGCGATTACACTCTGGCCGAATCGTTCAGCTTATGAGCCATAGGGGATCCAGATCGTTTTTTTCTTAATTGCCGCTCGCAGGAACTCATCAGAATCTGTTTGGTACCAATCCTTGTCGATCATTCCATTTTCCCAAATATGCTTTAGATCGGTCACCGACTCTCGCTCAACAATGGTTCCAACTTCCGACGATGAGAAGTTCCAAATCGCTTTAACTTTGGGGTTGCTCGCGAGATGCCGAGCAAGTTCAAGGTGTGAACCCGTGAGCACATTGATCACGCCAGACGGCAGGTCAGAAGTATCAAGAACCTGATAGAAATCGATTGCGGCCAAGGGTAATGTTTCGGAGGGCAGCAAAACAATTCTGTTTCCCATGGCTATCGCTGGAGCAATGACTGCAACCATTCCCAGAAGGGGCGGTGTATTCGAACATATGGCGCCGATCACGCCGAGTGGCTGGTGCATTGTTAATACTATGTGGTGGGGCGATGTCTGGCGGGTTTGACCATCAAACTTGTCGGCCCAGGCAGCGTAGGAAAGCAATTGATCAACGCTGGCGCGAACTTCGGCTTTACCCGTTCGTGTCCCGGTCAATGAATTAATCCGTCGCGCTATGTCAACGCTACGACGGTCAAGATTCTCGGCCAAGAGATATAACGTTCTGGCGCGCTCGTAACTTTTTTTCTCACTCCAAATTTGAGCGGCGTCCGCCGACGCTACGGCGCGATTGAGATCCTCTTTTGTAGCAATAGGGATATAACCAAGGATGCGTTTGTTCTTGCCATATAAAGCATAATGATTACCGCCGGTCGGCTTCATCTCCCTGCCGTTGATATAAAGTTTTGATGGCTGACCCTTCACTTCCAAAACAGAACCGCTGCTCGAAAAACCGTTGGATTTATCTAACGGTTTTCTGATCTTCTTTGGCGGTTTCGTGTAGGCGTAGAACCCATCCCTCCCACCTTTTGACGCGTACCCACTTACCCATTTTCCGCCAGCTTCTGCGTCTGCCTCGGATAAATTAGTAGAATTTATCCCAACAGCTCCCGACACAAGTTTCGTTGCAGTATCAAGTGCGAGATTTATATTTTCCGTCCAAACCGTTGCGGCGACGTATCGCCTTTTGTTGGCAAGGATTATCGCTTCTGCTGGCGATCTAAAGGTTGTTGAAACCAAAATCGGACCAGCGAATTCTTCTGGCGTTAAAGGGCTTGAAGGATCAGGAGCTGATATGAGCGTTGGTACAAAAAAATTCCCTTGGTTTGGCAGTTGAACGTTGGCTGCGTAAGTCTCTATCGTTCGATATTTTTCCAACCTCTCGGTTATGGCGTTTAAATGCGCCGGGCTGATGACAGCGGTCACGTCCGTACATTTATCCAGCGGATTCCCGACACGCAGCCGGTCCATTCGCGCTCGAAGTTTCGAGAGAAATTGGGAGGCGATACTTTCTTGCACGAGTAGACGAGCACCGGCTCCGCCGGCTTGACCTTGCATTGACCATATAGCTTCTATAAGGTCTTCAATTGCGCTATCAATGTCCGCGTCATCAAATACGACGAAGGGTGAGTTGCCACCAACCGTAAGGGCGAGTTTTATGCCAGACGCAGCCGCGATCTCGCGCACTTTTCTTCCAACGGAGATTGATCCCGTAAAAGCAATATTGTCGATATCAGGATGACGAACAAGTTCTTCTCCGACTGCACCGTCTCCAGTGACGATATTTACCACACCACTGGGTAATTTTGCTTGATTGCAGATTTCGGCGAATAGGTGCGCCGTCAGTGATGCGTTTTCGTCAGGCTTCAATACCACGGTATTTCCCGCGGCAAGAGCGGGGGCGATATTCTTGGCCAAAACCAAAAAAGAAGGGCGTGACGGCAAAATCAGACCACAAACGCCATAGGGCGCACGAACAGGATAAGGTTTTTCCGCTTGCAGTCTCGACAGACCAGCGTGGTAGAAGAATTGCCTAAGTGCCGAAGGTATACTGATCTCAAGGCTCTCTCGAATGAGCATGCCGCTATCAAGGGTTTCCAGCACAGCGAACAGGTGCGCACGCTCCTCAACCATACGTGAAAGAGCCAAAAGATATTGCGAGCGTCGCTGGCCTCCGAGCTTGTTCCAAGCGGGTTGCGCCTTTCGTGCAGCAGATACTGCTCGCTCAACATCAGATTTTGTTGCCTGAGAGAGTTTTGCGAGAAAAGTATTGTCGGCAGGATTACAACTGTCAAAGCAATGGCTTGGCTTTGTATAGATGCCGTCAATAAAATGACCAAATTTTTGGCCGTTTTCCTTCAGCCACGCCCGTGCTTGCGCATCATCTTCGAGAGCGGGTCCATATTCCATTGACTGTTAAGTTTCCTGATTGTCGCTGCGCGTTTTATTCGGCCGAAAAGGACCCGTGTTATCGATTCCATTTCGCGACCACCTAATCGAACTGGTTGATCCCTGTACCTGACTTAATTCCCGTTTATATTACAATGACTGATCGCATTATATTCAAGCTGTCGTTCAACGTCGGCTAGAAGACTAGATGCACCGAAACGAAATAGATTCGGTTTGAGCCATGTGGGACCAAGTTCTTCTTTAACGAGTATTAGGTAGTTGAGTGCGTCTCTTGAGGTTGAAATTCCACCAGCGGCCTTGAATCCGACGCGAAATCCCGTTCGGTCAAAATAGTCACGGATTGCCCGAACCATAACAAGACTGACTGGCAGGGTGGCATTCGTGGTTTCCTTGCCCGTTGATGTCTTGATGAAGTCAGTTCCCGCCATCATCGAAACGAGTGAAGCTCGACCAACATTTTTCAGCGTTGCCAATTCTCCCGTTGCGAGAATAACTTTCAAGATCTTGTCTTTTGAAGCTTCCCGAAACTGCTGAACTTCCTCGAAAAGCTGAGTCCATTTGCCTTCGAGAACTAATCTTCGGGAAATAACGACATCTATTTCCTCGGCTCCGGCCTCAATACTGTGCTTGATCTCTTCGACCCTAAGAGGTAGCGGCGATAAACCTGCTGGAAATCCCGTAGATACAACCGCCACCGGAATTTGTGTTTGTGTCAATGATGCAATAGCGGTGACAATCAACTCGTGGTAAACACAGATTGCAGCGACAGATAGCTTCGGCAAACCGAGGGCGTTGAGGATATCGTCTCGGATAGGTTCTTGTGCCTTTGAACAAAGTTGCCGCACACGAGAAGATGTGTCGTCGCCTGAGAGTGTAGTTAAATCGATACATGAAACGATCTTGGCGAGCCATTCTGCTTCACAAGACTTCTGTATGGTTCGCCGATTGATTAGCGAGAGCACGCGTCTTTCAATCGCAGGGGGATTAGCTTGCAGAGATCGAAGCCAAAGAAGATCAAGCGGCACGCCGCTGTTACGGTCTTGAAATTCAGCATTTACTGAAACCGCGTCTGGCACTATCATTTCTCGCAGTTCGGTAGGTTATGTATCTTCGCAGTGCCTTTCAACAGGCTCGCGTTGCGTTCAAATTTGCTACCGACAGAAAAATGTAATCGCTGTCGTTCCCAGCGTTGACGCAGCAAGCAGCATCGAATTCTGAACACTCCTCCCCTCCAGCTTATACAACGGCTCGCCCGAACTCATCGCCATTTGCTTAGTTCTCGGCAAGATCTGGTTGAATGTTGTTAGTCGCGGTTTGAAAGACAGCGGCATTTGTCCATTGGTTAGAAACTTCGACAAACTGCCTCTAGGGATTAGCGCTCATTCGAATTCATCAGCGGCGACCAACCTGCTCTACAAGTCGGAGGGAGAGCATCCATCATACGACCTATTTAGCTCGAAGACAAACCCCGTAATTTCATCGTCTTGCAGTTTCAAAGAACGGGCAACAGCGCCAGCGGAATGCTTGATCGAAACAAGATACGTTCCCTCACGAATTCAAAAAACTCTGTTGTAGTGTTCCTTGATTCGATGCAGGTGACGGCCGTCATCGGATGAAAGGCACACCACAAACAACTTGTTTGGCATTAATCACTCCATTGCCTAAAATTCAGCACCGTCTCAAAATGCCTGATAGCAAAATTTGCAGCAATGTGAGGCGTCGGCTTACGGATAGCACGAATTTGACCTTGTTGAACCAATACGCCGCAATGAATGCAGCCGCTTTCAATCAAATTCTTTTGCACCAAACCGGTTCGAGCCAGTCGCAGAAAGCTAACCCAACTCTCATGCTACCGCATGAGATATTGCGCACTGTTTCCACAGCGTCTTGAGCGCTTTCACTAAGTGCTCAATATCGTCAATCGTGTGTACGGGCGAAGGCGTAAACCGAAGTCTCTCCGTTCCCTTCGGTACCGTCGGGTAATTGATCGGCTGCACATATATTCCCCATTCCTGCAGCAAATAATCCGATAACATGCGGCACTTCACCGGATCCTTAATCATCACCGGAATAATATGGCTAGGATTCGCCATATGAGGAATGCCCTCTTGATCAAGCCGCTTGCGTAAATACGACACCCGCTCGCGCTGCCTAGTTCGCTCAACGTCGCTATTCTTCAAGTGTCGAATCGAAACCCGAGCCGCCTCCGCAACCGCAGGCGGTAACGCTGTGGTAAAAATGAACCCCGAAGCAAAGGAACGGATAAAATCACATAAGGCCGTCGTGCCAGTAATGTAGCCACCAACAACGCCATAAGCCTTGCCAAGTGTTCCTTCGATCAAGGTGATGCGGTCCGCCAAACCTTCGCGCTCACTGACGCCGCCGCCACGCGGACCATACAGTCCGACAGCGTGAACCTCATCAAGATACGTCATTGCCCCATGCTTTTCAGCTACTTCAACAATTTCCTTGAGCGGGCAGATGTCACCATCCATTGAATAAACCGACTCGAAGGCGACTATTTTTGGTGCATTCGCTGGTGCACACGCAAGCTTGCGATCCAAATCCTCAGGATCATTGTGTTTCCAAATCACCTTGTGAGCACGCGAATGACGAATACCCTCAATCATTGAGGCGTGATTGAGTTCGTCAGATAAAATAACCACGTCAGGCAATCGCGAACCTAACGTCGACAACGCCGCCCAGTTCGACACATAACCCGAGGTAAATAGCAGCGCCGACTGCTTTTGGTGAAGATCCGCTAACTCAGCCTCTAAGAGTTTGTGCGCATGGTTCGTACCGGAAATATTTCGCGTACCGCCAGCGCCCGCACCACAACGATCAATAGCGCCTTTCATCGCGGCAATCACATCGGGATGCTGACCCATCCCAAGATAATCATTGGAACACCATACCGTGACCTCGTTCGGCGCATCACGATTATAGCATCGAGCACGAGGAAAACTGCCAGAGAAACGCTCAAGTTCCGCAAATATACGGTAGTTCCCCTCCTCCTTAAGCGCATCCAGTTGCGTCTGAAATAATCTATCAAAGTCCATGAATATCCTCCTGTTGTGCTGCCAGCGGAGAGAATTTTTCTCGAATGGGTCTATCCCCTGGTAACATCCATCGCCATAACTTCGCATCAGGAAGTGGCAAAATCATCAACCAGTGTTCTATCAATGCAAGAGTTGTCAAAGTAAGAAGCAACGTAAAGCCAGTGACCGCCTCTGGACTACCAGCGGCGACAACACGCTCAAGCCAACAAGCAATCGCAAGGGTCAAAACCGAAACCGAAACTGGAAACATCCAGTTCACTTTTCGAACCCGAAAATGGCTTGGTAAATGCAAGAGCGGAGTCGGTAAGAACTCGACATTAACCCGCGGGACGCCGAGGAATAAATTCAGTTTGGCTGAAATTCGCGCCGCATACAAAATCACAAAAGTCCACATCCCAAAAGTGTTTTCCGCCCCCCAGCCTCTCAAAAAGAGAACAATAAGAGCCGCAACCAGCAAAATCTCGTGAAAGGCTACCGTCCCCCACGCTCGAATAAAGCGCTCTAATTCAGACGCACCGGCAGGGAGTGGTTTCGTAATCGGGCCGGTAACGATTCCGGTCAAGAAAGCGAGTTCAATCCAGCCCCAGATTGCGAGCGCCGCAAAGAAGGCCGTGTAAACACCCATTACAGAAATATCCGATAAGGCCATTTCATAACCCCACAGACCTGCCACAAAGACTGGTACGGCTGCCCATGTCGCAACTTGCCGAGCCCGTTCACCCTGTTGGTCAGCATACCGTGCGACCATCAGAATTAGTCCGGTGGCGAACCACCAGACAAACACAGCAACGATTATCGCAGTCCAGACGACCATTAGTAAATCGGCTCCAATCTCGTCGAAACGGGTACCTCATTGTTTTTCGACGGTATCATCAATAGCGACATAAAAGCCCATCCCGCCCGACATTGCGCCGCGAACTTCCGAAGGGGTTGCTTCCTTTCGGTTGCTTCCGCAAGATCGACATTTGCCGCCGATAGCGCCTCAAGCGTAGGCTGCCACCGCGGATGATCAATATCCAACGTCAGCGGGAAAATTTGCTCGCTAAGTTTTGAGGTCTTCTTGAAGACCTCATAAGCGTACCAATCAGGGTCAACACCGAGCGTTCGATGAAATACCGGGCGCTGGTGATCACGCACAAACATCGTTGCATACACCGCCGTCAGAAAAAATTTAATCCAATAGGTATTTATTCCAGAGGTTAGTTTCGGATCCGTCTTCATCAGCAATGCAAATGCTTCACCGTGGCGAAACTCATCGTTGCACCACTCACGAAACCACTTGAATATTGGATGGAACCGTCGATCCGGGTTCGCTTCGAGATGTCTGAAGATCGTAATGTAACGTGCGTATCCAATCTTCTCTGATAGATAGGTTGCGTAATAGATAAATTTCGGACGAAAATAGGTGTACTTCTTCTTTTGCGTCAAAAAACCGAGATTCACCGCGATGCCCGCTTCTCGCAATGCATCGTTGATAAATCCAGCGTGACGAGCCTCGTCGCGAGCCATATATTGGAATAACGCTGTAATGTCCTTATTACTGCCGCGTCGCTTCATCTCCTTATACAGGACGCATCCAGAAAACTCAGCCGTGCAGCTCGAAATCAAAAAGTCGATGAATTCCTTCTTTAAGTCAGGATCCATCCCTTCCCAATCAACCGCATCCCAATCTTCATTCTTGCGAAAATGACCCTTGTTCGGATCGGCAGCCATTGCTGCAATCAATTGGTCCCAATCCTTTCGAACTGGTGAGACATCAACCGCATCAAGTTCATCAAAATTCGTGGTGTAAAAACGCGGTGTCAGAAGGGTGTTTTGCATCGCAACCGATGTTGCCATATCGTTGTCAAGCTTGGCTTGCGCTTCTTGAATCGCCAAACCTTCCTCGACAGTTGTCGCATCAGCGGTATGTGTCATATGCACATTCATAGTCTGACCTCCTCTGAAAACGAAAATTCGCAGAGTTCCATGAACTCCAGATCACCCGTAAGCCTTGTCCACAAACGCTCAAGTTTTGAGGCTCGATAAATGACGGCCTCGCGAGTCTCCCGGACAACCTCTCCGTAAGGCGCCATAATTTCTGTGCCCTTAACAAGAACCTCGTCGCCGGGCCAAACAACAGCACCGTCGAGAAACTTCACATGGGCGTGCAAGCTATCAAAGCAATGGCTCACTTCGACCTCGCACGGGTGCGTTTCGACCTCGCGTGTAAACAATCCCATCGTTTTACTTTCTCTCACCAATTTCAGCTGGCTCCAACAGCGCCGCAAAGGTTCTTAGATTCGTCGCACCAAAGCCCATCAACTCTGCCGAAAATTCCGTCGATGGATCATAAATCGACAAACGATTCCCCTCACGCAACTGCAATTGGACCGCAGCCTCTAGCGGCACATCATGCTTTGACCTTTCCCGCTCAATAACGCGCTGAACCCCCGCCACAAATCCGCCTTCGTCGCCAGATAGATCGGCAATGACGGTGCCATGGGTGTCAAGTACGCGCGCAGCACCAACGTCGGTACCAGACAAGAAAATCGTGCGTTCCAAAATCACGGCGCCATCAGACGGCGTGGCTTCTAACGGTCGATCCGTTATTCGAGCCCATGTGACCAAGAGCAAACACGTTGCCACCAACCCAAATAAAGCCATCAACATGGCGCGTGGGATGAGTTCTCGTTCACGATTTTGACTATGCGACATCACGATCACTCCGCGGCCAGTATACGAGAGTGGGCAACCATCTGAACTGATGACGATCGTGAGGCCGAGCTCCGTGCTACTCGCACCTGTGAATTAGCGGCTTTCGACAACAAGTCTGACACTTCCAGCGCATTCGGAATTGCCCGCAACGCCGGTTGCACACGCTTAAGGTGCCACGGTCGCACGTGCGGCCAGCAGACAATATATCCCAGTCGCGTCGCTCCCATGGTCTCAAAGGCAATCGTACCTGTCCCCCGCCGATCTAAGCATAAAGATGCTGCGGCGATCTGCGTATAGGGAACATTTAAGGTCAGCGTCAAAGCCGCGCCTATTCGCATCACAACCCGGCGATTAGTAATGGTATACAGACTCGCTCGCGCCTGGATATAACCAACAACCAGCAGTAGGACAAACACAGTTGCCGCGAGAAACAAAAACGGCAACGTTGCACCCACCGCCTGTCCCAACGGTATCTGATCAATGACGGCAATAAAACGCCAGCTGGCGAGCACAAGAAAATATCCTAAAACCCAGGGCAGACTGAGCGATTGCCATGACAGCATCCACCAGTCCGGTCGACCTTGCCAGAGAATTTCTTCGCCCACGGGCAAAGTTTCAGGCAGCCCTTTTATCGGTTCAAAGTCGTATTCTTTGTGCGCCATATGATCGTCCTATCCCCGCTGGTTTGCTACGCTTCTCAACTTAAGCCAATTGCGGTTCTTGCCGCCGTGGGTCGGCATAAAGATGCCCACCGCCATAATAGGCACATATTTTTTCTTCTTCGAGCAAGGTTACTTGCGAAGCCATTGCGTGCCGGGGGATACCCGCGAATTGCCGCGAAAACAAAGAAGTAATTCGAACTTTACCAAACCAGATCCGCGCTTGTGTCAATGGGACAAGGCGCTGGCCTTCGCCCCACTCGGGATCAAGGCGAAATTCCAAATATCGAACCAACTGTTCGGAACTATCAACCCACAGATCTGTGACGGTACCGACAGCCACTCCGTCGCCAGCGATCACCGGCAACCCACTCGGATCGCGCCCCGCCGAAACTTGATGCTTGCCCGAACTACCCGTGGGTACGATTTTTGGCGATCCGTGGCCGTCGAGTTCCGGAACGTCGCGACGGGGAGCCCAAGCTGCGGGTCCAATGCCGTCATGCATCGGATCACCGGTCGGCTCAAGCGGATATCCGTTTGACGGCGTCACTTTGGTAATCGCGAGATCGGAGCGTTCCGCGCTCTGCCCGCTTGGCACCGTGACTTTTCCACGATCATGCGGGAGGCGAAAGGTCTTATCATCAGGCAATGGGAACAAGCCAGGATTCGACGAGGCCTCACCCTCATCATCTTCTAACGGGTAGCCCTCTCTCATGTTCTCCCGCTGAAGATAAATCACAAGCGCAGCAAAAAAGAACCAAAACAGCCATAGGCTCAGGGAAGCTAAGTCAAATTCTCCCCAAAAAGCTTCAGTCATAATTTTCCTCCAGACTCTTCCTACTTCAAGTAGGAAATTCGGCCAAACCAAAGCGGCGCGATTGCACCGTGTTTCCAACAACTTGATTGCGAACAAGCGGACCAAGTAACACCAGCGTCACAAACAATAGCCCGATTTCGCTATGATAAACAAACGAATATCCGGTTGCCGGGGTCGCCAACCCGGCGCCCCAAACGCCCGTCAAAACGATCGAATTAATCCAATCACAAAGGGCCCCGCCAAGCGCGACGGCGAAACCCGCAGCCGTCGCCTGCGCCGCTCCCCAAGCACCTAGGGCCAAACCGCGGCCAGCGAAACCCTGCGCCGGTAGCGACATTGCAGCCATCAGCGTCGAGACGGCAAATAACCCGCCGCCAAAGCCAATCAACCCCGCACCAAAGAAAAACAACGCTGCTGAGCCGAATGGTGCTGCAAATACCACCACCGAAAATGCCCAAATACCAACCAAGGCACCAAGCCCCGTTAGCCGGTACGGATCGGAGCCACGATTTAATCGGTACCCGGCCCAAATAAATCCCAACAGGGCACCAGCGGACCACATTGCCGTGAGCAACGTCGTTGCGGATACCGACAATCCGAGAATTTCGCCACCGTAAGGCTCTAACAAGACGTCTTGCATGTTGAATGCCATTGTTCCGACAAAAACGCACGCCAGCAGCCGCCCTGATCGACCGCCTTTCATGAAATCCGCCCAGGCGTCACGAAATAACGGTCGCGGTGCTGATAAATCCGCACGGTGAACCGCACGCATCTTTTCTTGTTTCCACAATGCGACGAGGTTCAATAAGACCCCCGCAACAGCGATTCCTTGAATAACTCGAATAAGCCTGAGATCGGAGTAATCCATCAAGAGAGCGCCGACGATTATTGCCGATACTCCCATGCCCACAAGAAACATGATATAGAGTAAGGCAACGACCCGCGGCCGAGTTTCCGGCGTCGCCCGATCAGAGGCGAGTGCAAGACCGGCAGTCTGCGTCATGTGAAGGCCTAAGCCCGTCATCAAGAACGCTAGGGCTGCAAGGACTTCGCCAGCGAAGGGGATTTCATGCACAACATCGCCGCCCAGCACCAAGAGCGCGAACGGCATAACCGCCAGGCCACCAAACTGCCATAGCGAGCCAAACCAAAGGAACGGCACCCGCTTCCATCCTAAAACTGAGCGATAGGTGTCGGATTTAAAACCCAAGAGAGCTCGAAAAGGCGCGATCAATACTGGTAACGCGATCATTATCGCGACCAGTACTGCCGGTAGACTCATCTCGACAATCATCACTCGGTTTAATGTCCCTAGCAACAGCACAGTTGCCATACCGACAGTCAGTTGAAACAGCGACAAACGCAGCAACTGCCGCATCGGAAAACTGTCACTCGCGGCATCAGCGAATGGCAACATACGCATCCTTATGGCTCCGAGGCGCAAGTTCACGGCTCTAACTCCATCGCTTGTGAGATATAGAATCCGCTTCTGACCGTCTGAAGGGGACGTAAGTTTCGCTCAACTTTAGCACGAATGAGATCCTCGCGAAGCTGCGCGACACTGTGTGGGACAATCATCGGAGACCGATCAGAGCGTGGGAAAAGCTTGCCAACACTCCACATTGCGAGCAACATCTTGGTTCGCGGGGCTAACGAGAATAGAAGCTTTCCCGAAACCTGTTTGGAGATAGCGCCGAGCGCTGCGGCAACATCAGGCACCGAATAGTAGATTAAGCTATCCATCGCAATCGCATGATCGAAACTGCCAAAACTGTGCCTTAGCATATCCCCAGACTCATAAGATATTTTATGAACCAGTTCTGAGGGAGTTCGCCGTTGAGCGACTTCAAGAAGGCGCGGTGATACATCGCAACCCACCACAGTCGCGCCGCGCCGTGCGAGTTCGATTGCCATCTGACCCGCACCGCACCCCGCATCAAGTATCCGCTGTCCAGAGAGGTTCTCGGGCAGTTGGCCTAGAAGCAATGAGCGCATTTGGTCGCGTCCTGCACGTACAGACTGCCGCACACGCGAGACCGGGGCATCGGAGGTGAGCCGTTCCCATGTTCGCGTTGCGGTTTTGTCGAAGTAAGTTTCGACCCGCGCAAGAGTGAGACTATAGGTTGTCACTTAATCAAACCCCAAAAGTTCGAAGATATCGCGATCAGCCATCGGCGCTGGTGCCAACGGATCCGTACCGGCCCAAAGGCTCTCGGCAAGCCGTAGATATTCAGCGCGCGCCTGAATGATGTCGTCCTCGTCCGGCATATCAAATAGCGTTTTTTTCTTAAGGCGCGATCGCCTGATCGCATCAAAATCGGGCATGTGCGCAATGCGACGAAATCCGACCGTCGAGCAGAAGCGATCAATTTCATCCGTCGCCGTCGAGCGGTTAGCAATGCAGCCTGCGAGACGCACCTTATAATTCGATGATTTTGCCTGCACCGCAGCAATGATGCGGTTCATGGCATAGATCGAATCAAAATCATTGGCCGTCACAATGACGGCGCGATCCGCATGCTGCAAGGGGGCAGCAAATCCACCGCAAACGACATCGCCGAGCACGTCAAAAATCACCACATCGGTGTCGTCAAGTAAGTGATGTTGCTTAAGAAGCTTTACCGTCTGACCAACCACATAGCCGCCGCAGCCAGTCCCTGCTGGAGGACCGCCCGCCTCAATACACATAACGCCATTAAAGCCTTCGGTTACGAAGTCCTCAGGCCCGAGTTCCTCAGCGTGAAAGTCGACCTCTTTCAGAATATCAATTACGGTCGGCTGCAGTTGACCGGTCAGCGTGAACGTCGAGTCATGTTTTGGATCACAGCCGATTTGCAACACCCGCTTGCCCAAGACCGAGAACGCTGCTGATAAATTGGAGGAGGTCGTCGATTTACCGATTCCGCCCTTGCCGTATACCGAGAATACCTTCGCTCCATCAATCTTGACTTTTGGGTCAAGATGAACCTGAACAGATCCGTCGCCGTCCCCGCCGTTCTTCAGAATCGGCGGCGCGGGCGTTTGTGTGCGCAGCTCGTGTTTAGGTCGACGGCGAACGACCGGCGGCGGCGATACATCTAAGGGGCTCATGACCTTTCCTCACTGAACGAGTTTTTCATAGCGCTGCCACTCCTTCTAGCTGGTCTTCGAGGCTATCTGCAGCCTCTTGCAGGGCCGACAGAGTTTCCTCGTCCGGCTGCCAATATTTTCGCTCAGAGGCTTCAATAAGACGGTTTGCCATTCGGCTTGACGCCATCGGGTTCAGTTCCGCCAAGCGATTACGCATATCTTCATCAAGGACGAATGTCTCACTCATCCGCTGATAAACCCAATCATCAACTTGCCCGGTCGTCGCCGACCATCCAACTGTATTGGTGACATGCGCTTCGATTTGCCGCACCCCTTCGGCACCATGCCGCAGCAACCCTTCAAAAAACCGCGGATTGAGCGAACGCGAGCGCGTCTCAAGAGCGAGTTGATCTCGCAGCGTTCTGACTTTACCGGCACCGTGGGTCTGGTCGCTAATATAGACAGCCGTATCGGAACCCTTGGCGCGTTTAACCGCACGCGCAATTCCGCCGAGCGTATCAAAATAGTGATCAACAGTCGTCACCCCAAGTTCAACACTTTCGAGGTTCTGATAAGCGAGATCCACATCTCCGAGCACCTGCTGCAACAGTTCGGGATTAGCCGCCGCTTTCCCATCAATACCATAGGCAAATGACTTTCGTGTCTCAAAAGCATCGGCTAATTCATCCTCATCACCAAAAGCGCTCGAGTCGACAAGATGATTGACATTTGATCCATAAGCACCCTCGGCGTTGGAAAACACGCGCAGCGCTGCTGTCGCGAGATCAACACCCGTTTTTTCTTGGTAGGCAAGGGCGTGAGCGCGAATGAAATTCATTGCAAGCGGTTCATCGGCCTGCGCACACACTAAGGCCGCCTCTGCGAGCATGCGCGTTTGCAACGGCAGCAGATCGCGGAAAATACCCGATAGCGTCATGATGACATCTATCCGCGGTCGTCCGAGCTCCGGCAAGGGAATCAAGTCGGCACCCGCGAGCCGCCCAAAGCTATCAAACCTTGGTCGGCAACCCATCAGTGCCAAAGCCTGACCAATTGGCCCGCCGTCGGACTTAATATTATCAGACCCCCATAGAACCAAGGCAACTGAGCGTGGCAATGTCGGGTGGGCGTCAAGGAGAAGTTGAGCTTGTTTTGCGCCATCGCGACAAGCGTACGCAGTCGGCATCCGAAACGGATCGAAAGCATGAATATTGCGACCTGTCGGCACAATCTCTGTCGAACGAATCAAATCACCGCCAGCAACCGGCTCAATATAGCGCCCCGCCAATGCACGAAGAAGTGCTGGTATTTCACAATCCCTGCTTAGCGCATTGGCGACACCATCACGTGCGTCAACATCAGTCGTATCAATCAGATCAAGATATTGCTCTCGTTCTGCGTCCGTTATTGGCTTGCCGAGGACGTGTAGGCCATCGGGAATTAGTGCGTCTTCTGTTTCCAATAACCGCAACCACAATTGCTGCGGCGATATTCCCTGCATGTCGACAGCGTCCGCTTGTTCGCCAATCAGCTTCTCCAACTCATCACGATGAGGATCATCCGGTGCTAAGCTACGCCAGCGCGTAAGGCTGTCCTTCAGCTCTTGCAGACCCTTATATAACCCCGACTGAGCCAAAGGCGGTGTCAGATGCGTTACTGTAACGGCACCAGATCGCCGCTTAGCAAGTGAGGCTTCCGACGGGTTATTACACGGATATAAGTAAACATTGGGCATGTCGCCAATTAGACGATCCGGCCAGTCACTGGCGCCAGAGCCAGCCTGTTTCCCGGGCATGAACTCTAAGGCCCCATGCATGCCAAAATGGAGAACGGCATCGGCTTGATAGCTGTTGCGCAACCAAAGGTAGAATTGCGCGAAGGCATGGGTTGGCGCGAATCCTGTTTCAAACAACAGACGCATTGGATCGCCTTCGTAACCGAATGTCGGTTGAACGCCGACGAAGACCGTGCCGAACTCTTGACCCAAGATAAACACGCCCCGCCCGTCGGCTTGAATACGGCCCGGTGCTGGTCCCCAAGCGGCTTCAATTTCGTCCAAATAGGGAGTTTCGGTAATGATGGTATCGGCGTCGACGCAGGCCGCAACATGAGCGGGCTGTCCGTATTTTTTTGCATTGCCCTCAAGAACTGCTGTGCGTAGCGCCGCAACACTCTCTGGTAGATCAATGCGATACCCATCAGCCTGCATGGCTTGTAGGGTATTGTAGAGGCTCTCAAAAACACCGAGGTAAGCGGCGGTGCCAACCGCGCCAGCATTCGGTGGAAATCCATACAAGATGATCGCGATTTTCTTGTCGGCATTTCCCTTGCGCCGCAAACTTACAAGACGACGCGTTTTTTCAACGAGGTGGTCCACTCGCTCTGGGCAGGCGACCATCTGTTTGTCGTTTGCGATTCCTTGACAAGCACGAGCGCAGCCCTGACACCCCTCGGGGCCTAAGCGACCGCCAAATACGGTCGGATTGGTCGCCCCGTCCAATTCTGGCAACGCAATTAACATCGTGGTTTCAATTGGACCCAATCCTTGCGACGAAGCTGCCCACTGACCAAGGGTTTGAAACTCTAACGGGTGAGCCGCAACGTAAGGCATATCAAGTTCCCGTAGAACCTTGATGGCGGCGGCATTGTCATTATAGGCGGGCCCGCCAACCAACGAAAAACCCGTCAGCGACACCATCGCGTCAATATGTGCGCCGGCAGAACTACAGAAAAACTTCGAAATTGCGGGGCGCGCGTCGAGCCCTCCAGAAAATGCGGGTAGGACGCGCATTCCTTGCGCTTCGAACCCTTTGATTACCGCGTCATAGTGCGCGGTGTCAGAACTCAACACATAGGAACGCATTAGCAACAGCCCAATCGTCGCCGTCGCATTCGGCGACGAGGGCAGTTGGTCTATGTCGGTTGTGATCCGCTCGGGCAGATCAGGATGATATAATCCGACATCAGGATAATCCATTGGAGCGGCTGCCGGCGTGGCATCCCAGTCGGTATTGTCCGCATAACGATTGAGCAGAAATCGCAACATCGCCTCGACGTTATCATCGGAGCCAGCCAACCAGTATTGCATCGTGAGAAACCACGCACGGAGATCTTGGGCTTTACCTGGAATAAGTCGTAGGATTCGCGGCAGGCGCCGAAGCAGCGCCATCTTTTTTTCAGCTGAATTGGAAGACGGCTTCGATGAGCCCCGAAGCTTCTTCATCAGTTTCATCATGCCCGACGAGGGGGCCGCCATATCAAGACTACCCATCTTGGTCAGCTTGACGATAGACGCGTCAGAAATCATCCCAATTATGGCATCACAGTCATCGCGGCGTGCCTGAAGGATTGGTAGGATTCGGGCGACATGCTCTTCGAGAAACAGCAGGTTGACAACAATGATATCGCTCTGCTCTACAGCTCGTCGGGTCGCTTCGAACGCATCAGGATTTTCGCCCCATTCGGCGGCGGCATGAATCGACATGCTCAAGCCGGGGTAATCGACGATGAGCTTTTGCATCGCCCGTTCGGCGGGTCCAGCCACATGGCTGTCAAGCGTTACAATGGTCACGCGGTAATCGGATAGGCCGCCGTGAATTTCGCAATCATCTCGCATAATGTGCCTTCGCTTCATACAGCGTATCGACGCTGATCTCTGCCATACCCCTTTCGCTCGCAAATACCTCGGTATTGCGACGCGCTTTGCCACGGACAAAAAACGGAATTTTCTTCAATTCCGCCTGCGCTGCCGGTAACCAGATAACATCGGTGTCGCTACGGCGTTCTGTTGGAGATTGCGTTTGGTGAGCGACGCCGTGGTGCGAGGGTCCTGCTTCGTCGTGAAATTCAAAATCATCACGGAACATCGTCAGCAAATGCTCCTCAAGCCCCATAACCAATGGGTGGACCCACGTGTCAAAAATGACATTTGCGCCTTCGATCCCCATTTGCGGCGAGTATCGCGCCGGAAAATCCTGAACATGCACTGGTGCCGAGATGACGGTACACGGAATTCCTAAACGCTTACCGATATGGCGCTCCATCTGTGTTCCCAAGATCAGTTCGGGCTCAAGGTTTGCGAGAATGCGCTCAACTTCAAGGTAATCGTCGGTGATTAAGGCCTCGACGCCATATTGCTTGGCGAGAGTTCTGACGCCCCGCGCCTGCTCGCGATTATAGCAACCGACACCAACAACCTCGAAGCCGATCTCGTCTCGGGCAATGCGGGCGGCGGCTCTCACATGGGTACCGTCGCCAAAAATAAACACGCGCTTTCCAGTCAGATAATTAGAGTCGACTGACTGACTGTACCAGGGCAGGCGCAGCCTACTTTCGTCAAGATAAGGTTTGCGCTCGGCGATATTCGCGACCTCGGCAACAAAATCACGCGTTGCGCCAACCCCAATCGGCACGGTTTTGGTATAGGCCATACCCCACTCTCGTTCCATCCAACGGGCGGCGCTTTGCGCTGTTTCGGGGTACATCAAGACATTGAAATGAGCCGCACTTAGTCGACCAATATCGTCGGGCGAGGCGGTCATCGGGGCAACGACATTGACTCCGATACCCATGTCATCAAGCAGAGCGATGACTTCCGAGATGTCGTCGCGATGCCGAAACCCAAGGGCGGTCGGACCAATTAAATTCGCGGTAACTTTGGTTGTTTTTGTGGTTGGTTTCGCAAGCGTACGAACGATTTGGTAAAAGGTTTCATCGGCGCCGAAGTTTTCTTTACGCTGATAGGACGGCAATTCAAGGGCAACGGTCGGTATTGGCAGACCCATGGTTTCGGCGAGGCCGCCCGGATCGTCTTGGATCAGTTCGGCGGTACAGGAGGCACCAACAATCATCGCTTCGGGGCGAAAGCGCTCATAAGCGTTTTGGCAGGCTTGCTTAAACAAACTTGCGGTATCGGCGCCTAAATCGGCCGCTTGAAAGGTGGTGAAGGTAACCGGCGGGCGATGATTTCGGCGTTCAATCATCGTGAATAATAGATCAGCGTAGGTATCCCCTTGCGGCGCGTGCAGAACATAATGCAAGCCGGTCATGCCGGTAGCGACCCGCATGGCGCCGACATGCGGCGGTCCTTCGTATGTCCAGACAGCGAGTTTCATGACACCGCCGCTAGCTTGAGCCGTTCTGATCGCCGAAGCGGGCGCGAAAACAAGCCGGCAAGGTCGCCCGCTTGTTCGTAAAAATGAATCGGTGAAAATACCAACTCTATGGCCCATTTTGTAATGAGCCCCTCCGCCTCCAGCGGATTGGCGAGGCCTAGGCCACAAACGGTGAGGTCGGGCCTTGATTGGCGACAGCGATCCAGTTGTTGATCGACATCTTGTCCTTCTGAAATTGTCGTGCTTGTCGGTAAGAACTCTAGATCTTGTTCAACGAGTCCGCGATGCAGGTAGGGGGTGCCGACCTCAATTGCCGTCATTCCGCATTCAACTGTCAAGAACCGCGCTAGCGGGATTTCAAGTTGGCTGTCGGGGAAAAGGAACACAGACTTGCCGGCCAGAACATCGGCAGCCTGCGAGATTGCTTTGCGGGCACGGGCGCGAGGAACCTCGGTTACGCTCTTGAACCGACTGTCTGCCACCTTGAAGACGTTGGCAATCGCTTGCAGCCAAGCGGTTGTTCCCTTTTCGCCGAATGGAAACGGAGCGGCAATGTGGTGAGCGCCGCGTCGGGTCAGAGCGGCATGGGTATCGCCAAGAAATGGCTGTGTTAGGGCGAAAAAAGTGTTCTCCCCGATGCCAAAATCTTCGTCAGCACGGGGTGCTGGAAGCACACGTACGGGCTCAATGCCCATGGCTGAAAGGAGCGAGACCGCCTGCTCCTCAACCACTTCCGGCAGAGCGCCTACGAGCAACAATTGCTGATTTTGACTTTCGGGGAGAACGGACACCATAGCGGCAAGACAGGCGTCTTCCCCCTGGGTGAAAGTAGTTTCGATGCCGGAGCCGGAATAATTCAGTACTCTGACATGTGGTGCGTGCTTTGTTGTTAAGCGTTCGGCAGCACACTGAAGGTCCAGTTTTATGACTTCTGATGGGCACGAGCCGACAAGAAAAAGTCGGCGGATGTCGGGGCGTCGATTGAGCAATTCGCCAACCACGCGATCAAGTTCATTCTGCGCGTCGGCCAATCCCGCCAAATCGGTCTCTTCAAGAATGGCGGTGGCAAAACGCGGTTCGGCAAAAATCATGACGCCGGCAGCAGACTGCAGCAGGTGGGCGCAGGTGCGACTGCCGATCACCAGAAAAAACGCATCGGGCATTTTTCGATGCAACCATATGATACTTGTTAAGCCGCAAAAGACCTCTCGCTGCCCCCGTTCCTTCAAAACTGAAGTATCATCGCACCCAGCAAATGCGGTCGGATTTGGCATTACCGTCATACCGTAATCGCCTTGTAGCCCGCCTGTCGACGGGCGAGGCGCAGTTTGTGCAAGAACTGGGCTGCATTGATGACATAAGCCGCGTAGGCTGCGAGCGCGAGCCACATCTGCTCGGTCGGCGCAAGCGCCGCGGTCCATAACACCCAAACGTACGCACTATGGAGTGCGATCACGAGAATACTAACGACGTCTTCCCAAAAAAACGCTGGTGCGAACAGATACTGGTCGAAGACCGCTTTTTCCCAGATCGCGCCAGTCACCATGATGGTGTACAAGAAGCCCGTTTTGATGAGAACCGACACCGTCGCCAAGGCATAACCTTCGCCAGTCGCAAGATAGCGCACGACGAGGCCAGTCGAAATCACAAAGGCCAGAAACTGCAACGGTGCCAAGACACCCTGCACGAGCGTCCACACGGTCGCATCTCGCCGTGCTCGCTCCTCAGGTGAATAGAGACCCGTCTGTATCATTGTTTTCGGGTGGGGCAGGACATGTTTATCTCTCCCCTCATTTTGCGGTCATTTCTGCCACTATAATCGGCTTGCGTGTAAACTGTCAACAAAAATTTACACTTATCTTCTGTAAACTTACAAAATTTCTGTGCCGGTAATTTGAGCGAATTTGTCCGCAAAATATAAGTTAAATCAATAATATATCCAAACGTTCTTTGTGGCTGAGAAAAAAGCCCCCTCAGAACTGTCAATTTCTTTTGACATATTTCCAAGAATAGTTTAACGATAAAGAGGCCGAAAGCCGATCTTGTGTGGTATTGTCGCGAACGCGGGACGCTGTTGACATGAGCTTTGTTCATCCTGAACCCATGCAGAGTGATGTGGACTATCTTGGGTCCGTCGTTGCTCATAAATTTGGGATTTCGAGCGCCCGTCATCCCCCGACGTCAAAGGGGCATCAGCAGTCTTATGCGACGATGCTTCGGGATCCTCGCATAGTTGCAGCGGGATCGTTTGATTGTCACGCGTTCTTGGGTGATCTTTACCGTTTGGGTTTGGACGAAGACGACATCATTGATCGTTTTATCCCAGCGGCTGCGCGAGCCCTTGGCGTTTGTTGGATTGAGGATGCGTTAGGATTTTCTGACGTGACGGTTGGTGCTTTGCGGTTGCAAGCGCTCCTTGCCGAGTCAGCGTATCGGTATGGGTTTACGTCGTTTTTAGAAGGTGTGTCTGATGTTCGCCAAGAGGTACTGATCGTCTCTCGGGCTAAGGAACAGCATACGCTAGGATGTTTCGTGTTGGCGGCGCAGTTGCGCCGTCGTGGTGCAAATGTAACCCTCCATTTGAGCGAATCGGATAACTCAATTTATCAACGAATCCTTGGCGACGTTTGGGACACCGTATTATTTTCGACTTCTTGTCGAAATGATTTGCCGAAGATTTGTGCCCTAATGCTCTCGGTGCGACGCCAAATTTCTTCGGTTCCATTGTTTGCTCTTGGTGGATCGTTTTTGGACACGTGCGAGCGCGGTGGTTGTGAGGAGCCCTTAGAGGGTTTTGATATCGTCACCAACGACCTTGATCGCGTGATAAACCGACGCCAGCATTTGTGTGACGGGTCTACCAATCAAAGTTGGGCAATTCGATGATGCCGGTATCTGAGAATAACTTTTTGCCGAAGGCCGATATTTCCGCTATCCCGATGGATTTCTTTCGTGAGGTTGTGGCAACAGCGTGCGATATCGCGTTACTGGTTTCTTCGGAGCGAACCATTGTATCAGTATTGGTCAACGATACCGATGAGTCGCTGGGCGATTTAGGCCATTGGGAGCAGCAACCATTGCCTGAGGTCTTAACCGAAGAAAGTGTCCCGAAGTTCTTGAAAGCGCATGAGACGTTATTGTCCGGCGGCGAGTTTCGCCGCCGTTTAGAACTCAACCACCGTGACCGAACGGGCTGGGAATTTCCCGTTCAATACGCCATGCGACGATATAATCAGGGCTCTGGTGTCTTAATGCTCGGCAGAGATTTGCGGACAGTGGCTGATGCCCAGCAACGTTTGATTAGCGCCCAGTTGGAATTAGAGAAAACTTATGAACGCCATCGTGCAGAAGATGCGCGATATCGGGTTTTGCTCAACAGTTCACGCGATGCCATTGTGCTGCTCTCAGCGCCAGACGGATGCATACAAGAAGCGAATCAGGCGGCCGAATTCATGCTCGGCGTTGGGAACCGATCACTTGTTGGTCAGCCTTTTGCTAATGTGCTCAAGCAATCCGATGCGAACGGTTTGATTGAGCAGTTGTTGCGTCCCGATGACCGTCAAGAGCGAGGTGCGTTAACCCTTGAGACCCCAACATCATTGGGGAAGGTACGCGTGTATCCAAAAGTGTTTCGCACGCTCGGCGAGCAGTTCATAATGGTTCGGATCGAGTCTGAGAGCGCTCATGATCAGCTGGTTGATCCCTTAACGGCTAATCTCACCGCCTTGTTCTATGCGGGTCGTGACGCGATTGTATTTTGCAACGAAAGCGGTGCGATTGAGACTGCGAATGCTCGTTTTCTTGAATTGATTGATGCCGGACAATTGAGCGACATAAAGGGACGGTCGCTGAGTAATTTTCTACGACGCGGGCGCATTGATCTGAATGTCCTGCTTGAGAATTCAAAGAGTAATCGACAGATACGATCTTACTCAACCGATCTAATTGGTGAATATGGTTCGACTCTTGGTGCTGAGATCTCCGCTACCTGCGTTGATCGCAGCGATGAACCGGTTTTTGGTTTTATCATACGCGATACGATTGGGGTTGATGCCCTTCGCCAAACCGCTCGGACGGCTGGTACTGAAGACACGAACAGCAAGGTGCGAGAGCTTGTTGGATCGTTGAAACTGCGGGAGATTGTTGCGGAAGCGACAGACGTAGTCGAGAAAATGTGTATTGAGACGGCCGTTGCGATAACCCGAAACAATCGCGTGGCGGCAGCTGAAATGTTAGGACTTTCTCGCCAGAGTCTGTACGTGAAACTAAGAAAATATGGATTGCTCAAGAAAGGCCCCGATGAGTAATACGCGTTTAGGCGTTAATCATCTATGTCGAGAATTGCCGACTCAATTAACCGCTATTTTTTTGCACCATTAGCGAAAAGGTGAACTCAACCCAAGGCGTGGGAAGTCACATTGAGCGGGAATCAGTTGCAGTGAAATAGTGAACAGTTCTCCCGACAAAGGCTGCGTACCAAAGTGATTCAAATTCGCTAAATGCAAAGAATTACAACGAAGTCAGTCAGAAGCGCGTGATACAGTGATGTGGCTGCGGTTAATGACGGCCTTCCCCGCAAGTATGAGACTGTTAACCAGTCCGCAAAAGAATGTTAATGATACGGCGCATACCAATGGCATTGAATCCTTTTGGGCGCTGCTGGAGCGTAACTGTTGTAGCTCACTTCATCATGTCGCGAAAGGAACTTGGATCGCCATTTCGCAGAAGTTGCGGGACGGCTTAGTCTTCAGTAAAGCGACGCCCGCGTCCTATTGAGGGAACTAATCGCAGATATGATCGGCCAAAATATGTCTTATCGGCATTTGACATTGCGAACACAGAGGGGATTGCCACACCGATGCCGGAGCCGCAGGCAAAAACTAAGGGGATTATAGCGATAGCCAGCCATTTTTTCACAGCACATAATCCGTCCACCCATGTCCGTCAGCCAGCCGCTCAGCAACGAATTGTCTAAATGGCTTGGCTCCCCGCCGCCGATTGCAATTCGGGCAAAGCAACTGCTTATTCTCGGCGTCATCGGACCCGCCCCGTGCCTTTGCCCGGATATGATCCACATGGGGCCGTTCAAAAAGCACGACCAGACAGCCTGGACAGAATCCGCATTGCCTCAGTCGGTATGCGTCAATGATGCGCTTATCATCGGCTCAATCGGGAATATCCTGAACTTCGTGATCGCGCTGGTCGAACGCGTTGCGTCAATTGCCATCCCATCCAGTTGTTGGATTGAACGCATTTATCCAGCAACCCATCCCTGACTAGACTACTTAGGACGCCCCACACAATGGCATCATTATCCTGTTTCTGGGCATACCTGCCCTCTCAAAAGATTCCGGCCCGCCTGCCATTCTCGGACCGTCAACACACTCCCCGTTCTTCTTGACCTCATGCAAGATTTCTAAGATGGTAGCGCGAAGATGGGCAACGCCCCGAAGCCCATGACGCTGGGTAAGCGGCGGGATCATCACTCGTTGTAGTCGTCCCGGCGGTGCTGAAACTCACGATCCGTGAGTTGCCAACCACCTCTATTGTTCAGCTGTTCGCAACGCTTAACCCTGTTTTGATCAGAGAGTTTGTTGAGCATTCCTTGAACGATGGCGTCGTTCATTATGTTATGCGCACCCCTTTCCCTGTAGACTCCGGCTCGTTTGCTGATTTCAGCAGGCCCTAGGCAGTGATCTTCGTGCCTGGCCTCTAACAGAACATCCAAAATCGCTTCTTCAAGGTGAAACTCGCCCAATCTGGCAAGTTGCTTAGGTCGTATCATGTCGTTTCTTCCTCAATCCGGCGTTTAGCGATCTGAATATAGTTGCGGTTGATATCGATGCCGATGCTGCGCCGCTTGGCTTTGCGGGCCGCAACACAAGTTGTTCCCGATCCCAAAAAGGGGTCAAGCACAATCTGTCCCTGACTGGAAAATAGGCAGATTAGGTGCTCTATCAATCGGACCGGCTTGACGGTGAGGTGGCCGTTGTATTTGGCCTTGTCAGGCTTCTCCACTGTCATGACAGTGGAGGGGGCGCGACCTGTCAGCGTCTGCTTGGCATCAATCAGGCCGGTTTCATGTTCAAGCCAATTGTTCAGAAATGTCCCTGTACGCGGTTTCTGGGCGCACATGATGGCTTCATACTGTGGACGCAACTGTGGCGTCTTGCGACCATTCATGTACTTGATCATGTCTTGCTTGTCGCGTTCCTTCATGTCGGCCTGTTGTCGGATGAAGTGATCCATTGAGAATGCCTTGAACTGGGCGCGTTTGGTGAAGCGCCATGCGTACTGATCGCGGATTTCAAACCCGGCATCCTCGGCAGAGACTGTCATGCGGTGGACAAGACGGGGGGCAGAGAACATCAACATGAAACCACCTGGCTTCAAGACTCGAAACAGGTGAGCATTGATAGGATCTAGGAATTTCTGCAATTGGCGGCCTTGGTTGGGATCAAACTTCATACCAATAGGCAAGCCGCCGACCGCGCCGGTCCCGCGCTTGCCGCCCGTACCCTTCTTCCAATCCGAGTCTAGGCCATCCAGTCCGTACGGCGGATCGGTCACAACCAGGTGAATGCTGTCATCGTCCATATCTTCCAGCACATTGAGACAATTTCCGGTATAAAGGCGTGGGGTGACTTTCGGGCCATCAACAATAGATTTTGCCGCACGATCAGGCGTCATGCCTTCCGGTGGTGGGCTCGCAATCCTCATGATTGCGCCCCATTACTCAATCCGTTGCCCGCAATCCTATTCTTCCAGTTCAACCATTCGCCGATCATTCCCACTGTCACATTGATCGTTCGATCAATCATGTTAAACTCGCGCTGACTATGGCAGACCGTGAAATCCTCAATATAACGCTGAAAGTGCTTTGGTGACATTTTGTGGTAAGCACCTTTATGCGGCCGCTTCAGCATCGACCAAAACGATTCAATCCCGTCAATGTGGGCGAGCATCACAACAAAATTACCAACGGAGTGATTGACGGGCTGGTGGTTGTATTCGTCCATGCCCTGATAGGCACGGTGTTCATCGGTATGCAGTGTTGCACCATGATCCACATTGTCCATGACGAACCCCTGCAAGGTTTCCTTTTAAGTGCCTAATACGACCCGTGGCGAAACTTGATTGGTCTAGCGGTCCTTGATCCCTACGACAATCGTTTTTCCCAACTGTGCCGAGTCCGGTCATCTGCTTGCGCTTGGAATTGGGCATGTTCTTGCGTTTGCCGCCCATATAGGTCTCATCCACCTTGACGGATCCCTCGAATGTGGTTTCCAGCTGCCGGAACCTTTCCCGAATGCGCACTGCCATGAACCATGCCGAACTTTGGGATGTATTAAGTGACCGATACAAGCGCATGCTGGACACGTCCTTGATGTTGGTCACTGACATGTAAATGCCAATGGCCCATCTCCGCAAGGAAATTCTTGACCGGGCCATGACCGTATCGATCCGCACACTGAAATGCTTCCTACAATCCTTGCAACGATAGGGCCTTGGCTCGTGGTTCTTTCCTTCGCGGATCCGTTTTGATCAGCAATGCGGGTAAATGCGACCATTCGGCTAGAGACGGGATTCAAACCACGCCTCGGCAGTTTCGTCATTGGGAAACGTGTCCCAACATTCTATGTCGCGCATGCCGATTCTACAGGACTTTCTGGAGCCTACCTGAGTAATTTCTAATTTCCTTGTCCGAACTGATTCGGATGTTAGAAAATCAGCAGTGGCTAGTCAACCGAATAATCTCCAAAACCAAGCTATACCCGGCGACTGCATGGGTGTATTGCCGAACCTAGTGTTCCAATCGAATTGCATTGATGGGGCTATCATCCTTATTTTGACCACAAATTGGAAGGTTAGGCGGCGGTTTTGTAGCCACGGGCCACAGGCTGCGGATTTGGGTATTGACGAATCCAGCCTTTAGCAGGAAAGGATTATGGGCGCGGCGTGAGGTCCAATTTGGTAGCATCGGCAAGCATCCACGATGGAGTGCAACCACCAAAGCCGACTTTTTGCGATTTTTCGGACTGTGAAAAGTTTAACGCAAAAACGCACCAGAAAAGCCAGGTTTTCAAGATCTTACCAGAGAATTTT
>JAPORY010000014.1 GCA_026709985.1 Aestuariivita sp.
CGCGGCCGTACATCGGGCCGGTGCCCGGACCGCATCCCTACGGGGCGAGTTGGCCAGGTTATGCGGACTGCCTGATCGACGGCAAGGGCATGAAAATCCGCAGGCGGTGCGTGTATGAATAGCTGAAAAGACGCGCGCGGGGCGGTCTCCGGATGGATTTTCCCAAGTTAGTATTACGGACCCAAGAACATTTCCCGAACCTCTCCATCCCGTATCATGAGGATCAATCGAAACCAAAATGATCAGGAGAAGCCGAGATGAGATCATCGGAGATCGGAAGCCCGATTCTCACTTCTCGGTACCACGTTTCAACCTCGAAGTCAAGGGGTCTGTTTGACGCAATTAGCCCTGATTTTGAATTCCCTGTCTATCAACCTTGGTCTGCCGGCGGTAAAAGGTTACGCTAATCCGCTGCAGAGTTCACCTGAAAGTTTGTCAATTCGCGCCAACGATTCAATTGCCACCACTGTCAAGCCCTGCCGCAGCTGAGTATTACCAGCGGTTCTTATCAAGAGCCAGATAATCTCACTCCGTCGAATAATTTACAAGCAAGGATTGGCAAACAATCCTAACAAAATGCCCAGTACATGAATCGGATGCTCGCGGAAGAATTTCGGCGGCTCTTCATTTCACAAACTTAAATGATTGTCATAAGGCCGTCCGCCAACTTTTAACCAATAATCAAAAGGCATTAACGTTTGTTCGCGACCTATTTGGAGACCTATTTGAACAACTGAACCGTTAAAGTTTAAACAGTTGGAGATATCATATAGTTTATGACGATTTCGTTGAGAATCGTGTAAAACGCACACTAAAGACCTGTTTTCAATCCTCTTATTCAAATGAAGTGATCGCACTTTTTGAGAGACCACCAAATTTAGAATCCGTACGCTATCGTCGTCCTTGCCCTCAAGCCGTGAAGGGCTGTGGGCTTGTTTCGGTCGTTCCAGCATCTTCCCCGACGCCCATGCCAAACCCTCCCAGCTCGGCTCCGTGATCAAATCTCGCTCACTTTCAGCAAACAGAGCAAACAGCTTGGATCACCTTTGTCTGTGTCGCCTGTATGTCTTCAATGCAGATGGTCTCCTTGATGGCAATGAAGGCGATTCCCCGATTAACCAATTGATCCAATTGCCCGACAATCTGTCCCAATAGCGTCCCAGACGTGAAAGCTCGCTAACAACAAGACAGTCCCCCGTGTTCAACAGGTCCATGAAGTCATGGGTCCACGCATAATCATCAATGGAGAGCCATTGGTTGGCAATGTCCTGATACGCGGTGAAAGGTAATGACCACTTTTCTTTCTACAGGACATACACCCGCTCCACATATATCAGTTAGCCTGGCGCACCGGATATCAGAGCAATCCACCGCTGACTATAATGTCTGCATCCCGACTTCGTCACGGACTTGTATGGAGACGCATGATGACATATTATAGCAAAAATTACCTGATCAATCCATATTAGAGCGTGTTTTATACGATTCTCAGCGAGATTCTATGAAGGAAAACTCAATGACAGATCTCGTCAAATCGCGTTATTATATTGAAACCAAACCGATTGAAACAGTGCGTGATCCACATCGTGTCAATACAATAATGAATACGCTCGGTTTTCGTGTGGTGGATAGTTTTACAGGAATGCCAATCGGTTGTGTTTTGCACTCGTCAGAAAACGACAGAAGCTTTCAAGCTTTTATGTATCTAGGATCTGGAAATGGTGAAATCAAGCCGCCCGAAAACGGATGGGGACGGCGATACGACCACGCTGCTCTCGAAGTTTGGAAAGGTTATTCCACCAGCCTGCCTTTTTGCGAACGCTGGTACAGATGGGCATGGCGTTGGATGGGCGTGGGTTGGTTTTTATTCGGTACCACATGGGGCGTTTTAACAAGCTTTATTGTACAAGCATTATCAATGTAACATAAGCGTTCATTATTTGACTTCAAATACCGTCGCCGTTCGCATGATACGCCAAGACCTGATCTACAGCATCATGCTGCTGACACGACTGCCTATTCCGCAACAGCTGCAGGATTCCCAAGATCGAAAGGCGCAGTCAGTCTGGGCTTTTCCCATTGTCGGTCTGCTCGTTGGGGGACTTGCTGCTTTGCTCGCCTCGCTCACTTTAGCCCTTGGCATACCAGTCGAGATCGTTGCTGGCTTTGTCTTAGCCGTTCAAATCATCATAACTGGGGCAATGCATGAAGATGGCTTGGCCGATACGGCTGACGGCTTTTGGGGAGGTTACGACCGCGAAACCCGTTTGCTGATCATGGCCGACAGTAAGATTGGCGCATTTGGTATAATAGCAATCGTTCTGGCAATCGGCCTACGCTGGGCCGCATTAGTGATTATTCTAAACGAGTCAGTTTGGCCTATTTTAGCAGTGGCTGCTCTCTCTAGAAGCGGTCTGCCAGCGCTCATGACCTTTCTTCCCAATGTGCGAGTAGGCGGTTTGTCCGCCAGTTTAGGTAAGCCCTCAATTGCCGTTACCGTTTTGGCCGCGATACTCGGTTTTCTTTCTGCAAGCCTGACTGTAGGCGTCTACAGTATATACTTGGCGGCAATTACCACCGCAAGTCTTAGCATCGTTGCTGCAATCGCAAACCACAAAATTGGTGGGCAAACCGGCGACGTGCTCGGAGCTGGACAACAGGTCAGTGAAATCGTGTGCTTAGTTGTGGTTGCCGCCTACCTAATCTGAGCGTTAACCCTTAGCACGAATAACACCTTTCAACACGCCCCGACCGCGATTGGTAGAGGTCCCCGACAAAATAATAATCTGCGACGGTTTTGCTATGGTTCTCGCAGTATTTCTAACGCTAACGCGAGCAATCTGCTCTATAGCAGCACTTAGCTCTTGCGTGTCGCAAGAACATCGTCGACTTGAGTAAATGCTACATCGTGGCTGACGCTACTCACAGCAGCTAACTCCCTCGTTAATCGATCAAGGGCAGACTCATACAACTGCCGCTCGGAGTAACTCTGTTCACGCTGATCATCTTTGCGGTGTAAATCTCGCACCACCTCAGCAATCGCGATCAAATCACCTGAGTTTATCTTCTGTTCATATTCCTGCGCCCGCCGCGACCACATGGCGCGCTTTATTCTCGGCTTTGACCGAATTGTGATCAGGGCCTGTTCAATCAAATCAGGGGAACTCAGGGGCCTCATACCAACCGAAACCGCCTTATCCGTCGGAACCCGAAGTGTCATTTTATCTTTTTCAAAATAAACTGTAAACATCTTGACGGTTTGCCCCAAGACATCTTGTTCATCAATTGATAACACTCGACCAACCCCATGCGAGGGATATACTACATACTCGTTCTTCCGAAAAGAACGCCGTCTAGGCTTCTTCATAAGGCAATCCTCTGCAAAACAAATCATGCGACCGAATCAAAACAGTGTCCCGATAAACATTATGTTTTCTGCCGCCCTTGAAACCGTTTGAATGGCATTCCCAAAGGGCAAACAATAGTTTCTAGGCAACCAACAGGTGTTTTTAACAAATCACCTTAGCAAAACACTATGATCAACGCCGCAAAGACCCTGAAGACCTCCCAAAAAGATTGATGGATGCAGTGACAACCATTCTGGCTCGGTTGCGCATATTGGCAACCCAGAACTCCCAACAACCTTCTCCCAAAATAACGTGGCACCGCACGATTTATTGACCTTAGTGCGAGAAAGCCGGAAATCAATCAAGCAACGTGACAAACTTGTTGCCTCGAATCAAGTACCCATTACCGCAATCCCTCGTCTTTGGTTAGCCCCCCTCTCCAGGTTCCTCTGAAAAATACTTTTCCATTTTACCACTCTCCCCATCTCGCTCCTCGGCATCCGGTAGCGGATCTTTTTTGGTGATAATTACGGGCCAAGCGTCCGAATATTTTCGATTAAATTCAACCCAGTCTTCCATGCCCGGTTCCGTGTCGGGCCGAATCGCATCTGCCGGACACTCAGGTTCACATACCCCGCAGTCAATGCACTCATCGGGGTGAATAACCAGCATGGTTTTCCCCTCATAAAAGCAATCTACAGGACATACTTCCACACAATCGGTGAACTTACATCCGATGCAATTGTCGGTGACGACATAAGTCATGAGGGGTAACTACTCTCCAAAAAAAATTTGCTACCATTTATTCTAGACAACATCATGGTGCAAGCACCAGCGATCAAAAAAACCTTCTCAATTGGCACATCTGAGTTGCTGACTGCCGCATTGACATCTAAACTTAATGGATAGTCTAATACCTCATTCAGCCGCTAGTTCCGTGTATAACTGTTGTGCTTCTGTGGCTGAACCCCTTCGAGACCCAAGAGCCTCAATTCGTACAACGTCTATGCGCTTTCCGCGCACAAGCGTCAGCACATCACCTGCGGCGACGAATCGCCCAGGTTTGCAAGTCTTTCTCGCATTTATTCGAACGTTCCCCTCTGATACTGCTCGTGCACAAATGCTTCGCGTCTTAAAAAACCTCGCTTGCCAGAGCCATTTGTCAAGCCGAATTTTCGCCATCCTGTTGATTACTCTATCTCTTTCCCTCAAAATCCTTCAGTGCCATGACAAATGGATTGTGTGGATCAAGCTTTTGCCTGTTGACAGACACCGACATTCCTTTGCTTTGTGCGCCCTTGTGGGTACCTCTTCGCTTTTTTGAGTCCGATACTCGATTGCCACGCTTGACCGCGTTACTTTGAGCATGGCCTTTGTGCCGAGATCGTTTGCCATCATACCGCCACGAAAAAATATAGTATGTCTCTGTCTCATCTACAACTTCGTTGCCACAATTGGCTTCAACTGTTTGGCTCACTGCCGGACAAGCTTCCGTCTCTCTGGTTGTCGCCATTCCGTGCTTCAAACTCGGAATGCTCGACGCATCGGTCTCATTTGCAAGTGCAGTAGCGACAACGCTAGATTCTAGCGGTTCCAAAGGATAACCGTCTTCTTTCGGGGTTGCTCGCTTCCTTTTCTGTCGTTCTTGCTGCTCAACACGGTAGCCAAGGCCCCTCATCAAATCTGCAAACTGTATCAAAGTTAGACCAGTTATCGACAGCATCTGTTCCGTTGCCTCAAAACCCTCCTTCCGATTCTCAGCCCTCAACAAATCCATTAGCCGTTCCAAAATATCAATTCGAATCGCTCGTTGGCCAGCAATCTGAAAGCCAGCCATCGTGTAGTAGCCCGCAGGCGCCTCTTTCTCGGAGAATACGGTAACAGCACCGGCGGGTGGCGCTGGAGGATAGTCTTGCATACCTTGAGACAATGACCACAAGATCAGACGTAGTTGGGTGGGTGCCGGTTTTAGCAAAATCGGCAAGAAAACTGAACATTGCCCAAAACGCACCCCATGCTTGCGCAGGGACCTCCGTGAGGATTGATCTAAATCTTTGAGTTCCATGCCTACGCTAGTACGGGAGATTATTCCCAAATTTTCCACCAATCGAAAGGCAAATCCTCGCGCCATAGGATCCAATGAGAGATCTTGTTGCATCGCGACCAAAGGTCCTAGCAGCTTGTTGATTATGCTTGCGACAAATTGCGACAGTCGCTTTTCGACTCTTTGCGCAACACGAGTCCCCGCAGTGTCATCAACAAAAACCGTGAGTTGAGGCTTTAGTAGCTCTGAACCCGCAACTATTTTTCCGATTACGCTCTCCTGCCACTCCAAAAGTCCCTTCTGTGTCAATGTAATATCTGAGTCCGTAGCCTTCTTGAGCCGTTCTGATTGCAACGTATAATACGGCATGAGCACTTGCGCTGATGCCCACTTGAGCGACTTTTCCTCCGCCTGCGAAGTTCCTTTTTCCAATACAAATCGAAACCCATCAAGACGTCCGACACGCTCACCTTCCACGACAACCTCACCGATTGGGTTTACCTCAGCCACAAGAACATCCTGCTGTTCTCGACTGCGCAACAGGACCGAAGTTCTTCGATCCACAAACCTTTGAGTCAACTGATCATGCAGCGCATCAGAGAGTTTGTCTTCAATCTCTCGAGTTTTCTCACGCCAGAAATCTTCCGCTTCAATCCAACCACGCTGTTGCGATGCATAGGTCCATGTTCGGACCGATGCTAGCCGCATGCTCAATGTGTCAATGTCTCCATCGGCCCGATCAATCAGCTTAACTTGTCGGGCAAGCCAGTCCTCTGGAAGGCAGCCCCGAGCATGCAAAAAGTCAAATAACGTCCGTAATAGATTTGCGTGTTCCATATGACTTATACTGCGAAAGTCAGGGACGCGGCAAACGTCCCATAGCAATCGCACGGATGAAATGTCAGTAACTCGCTCACGAATGCTTACATCAGCGGACAATGTCTCAAGAACCTTGAGATCATCCGCCGCCTGTGCCTTAACTAATTTTGCGTTCTTCGGAGATTGATGTAGTGATTCTACCAGTTCAGCCAACGAGTCAAACTGTAGATTCGAATTGCGCCAATTCAGCCGCTTAATTGGGCTAAATTGATGGTTCTCAATAGCCGATACAACTTTTGGCTCCAAAGATGATACGGCGTCCGTTTCTCCGAATGTTCCATTTGCCATGCCGCGCCCCGCACGACCTGCAATCTGCGCCAATTCGTTAGGGGCTAGCTGACGCTTCGTGCGACCATCAAATTTGGATAAACCTGCGAAGGCAACATGGTCAATATCAAGATTTAATCCCATGCCAATTGCATCTGTGGCAACAAGAAAGTTGACTTCACCGCTCTGATAGAGGTTCACTTGAGCATTTCGGGTCCGAGGGCTCAATGCCCCCATCACAACCGCTGCCCCACCCTTTTGCCGCCGAACAGCCTCAGCAATCCCGTAAACCTTATCGACCGAAAAACTCACGATGGCGGATCGTGGCGGCATGCGAGAAAGCTTCGCTTTCCCCGCGTACGAGAGCTGGCTCAAACGTTCTCGACGTTTGAAGACGACGTTGGGAACTAACGCTCGCAAAGGATTACGCATGGAATCCGAACCCAAGAAAAGCGTTTCTTGTAACCCGCGCGAATTCAATAAACGCTCGGTAAACACATGCCCCCGCTCAGGGTCCGCACAGAGTTGGATTTCGTCAATCGCCAGAAAATCCACTGCCTTGTCGCTGGGCATGGCCTCGACTGTACAGACCCAGTACCGAGGCTCGCTCGGTACAATACGCTCTTCGCCAGTAATCAAAGCGACCGAGTTGGCTCCGCGAAGATTGGCGACCTTGTCGTAAACCTCTCGCGCCAAGAGCCGAAGTGGCAATCCGATAATGCCAGTCCTAAAGCCCAGCATTCGGTCAATTGCGAAGTGCGTCTTACCGGTATTGGTTGGGCCAAGAACTGCAGCGAGGCACGGTCTATCCGTCAAAAAACCTCTCCGAGGATCTGCTAAAGCGAACTGCCCTTGAGCCGCAACTCGGTGCGACTAAGCGCGTCATCAACACCCGCAAAATGCGGATGTATCATTGCTATAATAGAATACGCCTCATGCGCCTCGGGGAGCTTATCGAGTTGCTCTAGAACATTCGCCAAGCTAAAAATTGCGTGATAATTACTTGGATTTAAGGCAAGCGCATGTTCGAGGTCCGCAACAGCGGGTCCCAATAAATCTAATCGCAAAAAAGCCGTTGCTCTTAAATGCCAGCCGGCAGCAAAATCAGGGGCATGATCAGTCAGAGCGGTAAAATGTTCAATTGCTTGCCGATAGTCTTGGCTTTCAAGAGCATCTTGACCCCGGCGCATCAATACATCCATTGCAGATGAGCCAGTTTTCGACCAAATTGATTGCAGTTCACGATCAATCCGAATGGCCGCTTCAGAATCGGCTTGAGAGAGTTGCGACAACAACATCTCTTCGTCAGCTTGCTGACTAATGGTGACCGTAGCCCCGAGCAGTACGCCGACAAACGGCAACAAGAATTTGAAATACTTCATCTTGGCATAAACTTGCACTAAGGTGTCGATGAACAGCAGTGAGTTACTCGTAACGTATTGGTATAAATACTAAAACCCTATTTTACAGCTTCCGCACCTTAGAGCCGCTTGCAAAAACAATGGTATTGGAGTCATGGGAAAAAAATTGCGACAGA
>JAPORY010000082.1 GCA_026709985.1 Aestuariivita sp.
GATGCATTGAGCGCAGATATCGTTTCATCCAGTTTTGGTTCGCTGTCTTCTGGTCGGTAGAGCGGTTTTGCGAGTGTTGTTCTTGACACGCCATTGGGTATTCCGAGATGATAGAGTTTCTCTCCGTGTGCCCGGAGGCAGATAACAAGGTCCCGCAAATTACGTCGCCGGTTGAGTTGAGCAAGTGCCATGGCACGATATTGGTGGGTACAGCGAAAGGACCAGATGCGATGGTCTCCCGTGTAGCGGTCAACGATGCGGTTAAAGGTTTTCCACGGCATGTTGGCCATAATCTGAGAAAAACGCGGTGGCCGTCGTCCATGATATGGTCTCCCGATTGCGTGATACTGGCACAGATGTACCACATCAATCGGAATTCAAGTCTCGGACACAAAAACGGATTTTTATGTAAATATGTCAACTAGTTACGGGGATTCGTGCACCGCTAAACGGGACACCAGTGACTGATAAAGTCAAATTTCCTAATCCTGATATCAGGTTCCTAAGATTAGGCACATCATGATCTCACAAATCCAATTGCACAAACCTAAATCGCCAGTCTCAGAGGCGAGTTTCTGACTTCGAACAAACATTGTGTCGTCTAACGATCCCCTCCACCGCCAGAGATCGGGCCAGAATTCAGGCTTTCTCGTTCGACACCAAGAATATTGCTGAGCAGACTTTCCAGAAAACCGCTTGAAAGTTGGTCTCTCGGTTCAATGACGGTACCCCTCTCTGAACTGGGGTTCTGTAGGGGCAGCGGCTTGGGAAGCGCATCGTCATGAATGCGCAGCATCGTCTCCTTCCAAATTTCGGCAGGTAGCCCCCCACCCGTCACGCCCGTCAAAGGCGTATTGTCGTCATATCCCATCCAAACACCAACAACATAGTCGGCAGAAAAACCAATGAACCACGCATCCCGTGCTGCTTGCGTCGTTCCAGTCTTGCCAGCAACTGGCCTCCCGTCAGGAAGCGCCGCACGGCGCCCAGTTCCGTCAACAATAACCTGCGTCATCATCCAAATCAGTTGCGCTGCTGACTGCGAACTAATCACGCTCTCCCCCAAGCCACTCTCGCGTTCCATGACCGGAGCACGCTCACCGACCAGCCGCAACTCAACCATCCCGTAAGGTGTAACCCGTAACCCCCCGCTTAAGATTCCAGCATAAGCGCCCGTCATATCAATTAATGTGCTTTCTGCGGTCCCAAGTGCGAGCGCCGGCCCGTTTGCTAGTTCTTGATGCAGCCCGAATTTTCTAGCAACCTCGTGGACCTGCTGCCGCCCGACACTCTCGGAAATCTTCACAGCCGGAATGTTCAAAGAATCCTTGAAAGCTTCTGTCAGCGTCACTCGCCCGAGAAATTCGTTCGAGTAATTGCGCGGACACCATTCACCTGACCCCGATACTGTCATACAAAATGGCTGATCAAGAACAATGTCTCCGGGTGATCGACCCACATCTAGAGCCGCAGCATAAACGAAAGGTTTGAACGACGATCCAGTCTGGCGCAGAGCTTGCGTCGCCCGATTGAATGCGCCCAGTGGCTGGCTCTTTCGCCCCCCAACCATGGCTCGCACGGCACCGTCTGGACGCATAACGACAACGGCAACTTGCGCTTGAGAACCCGCGCGTACTTCGCGATTAAAAACCTCGCTCACCGCCGCTTCCACGTCAGATTGCAACCCCGTATCCAAAGTGGTTTTGATGATCACATCCTCTGTGGTATTGCGGGTAAAGTAATTTGGACCCGACGACATTACCCAATCAGCAAAATACCCGCCCGCCCGCGCCGAAGCCGTAGCGCTAAGTCGAGCCGGCGACCCCATCGCATTTTGATGTTGCTCTTCACTTAGATACCCTTGATCTCGCATCAGCCTTAGGATCGTAGCGGCACGATTTTGTGATCGCTCCAGATTATTCGTTGGCGCATATCGAGACGGAGCGACCAGTAGCCCCGCTAACATCGCGGCCTGCGCCGGATCTACCGCTGTCGCCGAAATGCCAAAGTAACGCTGACTTGCGGCCTCGAACCCCACCGATCCGGCCCCAAGAAAAGCTCGATTCATATAGATGGTTAAGATTTCATCTTTTGAATACTTTAGCTCAAGCGCGATTGCGTAAACCGCCTCCTTCATTTTTCGCCAGACCGTGCCCCGTCGACATTCCAATTCAAATTCAACTTCGCTCTGGCCAGACTCTGGATCATGCTGCACCCCCAGACAGAGAAGCTTGGCAACTTGTTGAGTAATCGTTGAGCCACCGTGACCTGACAGCGGACCCCTGCCTTCACTGACATTGATCCATACGGCGCCAACTATACCACGGGGGCTCAGGCCAAAATGCCGATAGAATCTCTTGTCCTCAGTCGCGAGGATTGCATGCTTGAGGTGCTCTGAAACCGTCGCCTCGGTTATCACGCCGCCAAACTGCTGTCCGCGCCACGCAAATACCGCGCCGTTACGATCTAGCAGTGTAACCGAGCCTCTTGCCCGACCATCCAACAGCGTCGACATCTCCGGCAGGTCGGAGTACTGCACCCCCGCCGCTACCGTGACAATTACAACGCCGATTAGTCCGACCCGCCAAACGAAGCGCCAAACGAAGCGCAACAGCCAGCGCAGGAGATAATAGGGTATCTGGAGTAAGAATATTAGTCCGTCGACGATCCCTAGACGAGCACTTCTTGCTCTCGTCCGACCCACCCGCTTCTTGTTCATCTTTGTCGAACGCGAAGCGCGCTGGCGGGGCGCGCCCGCACGAGACCGTGAGACTGGTCGCTTAGTCATTTTTTCGACCCGACTGTACCATTCAAACCCGTATATCCCACTCCCGACAGCTTGTTGAGATCAAGGTCGCTAGCAAGTCTGACTTTTTTGAATCGCCTATTTTTTCATTCATTGAGAAATTCCTGCTTATTTTCTGGGCATAATCGGTATTGTTGTGTCCGATAATTAGGTCGTTACGCTTTCCAATACCTTAAAACCTGTTTTTGCTGCACGTGCAAACATTGGCGGCTTTGGCCCGATTTGGCAGCGTCAGCGTTGCGTTCGTCATTGCAATCGTAAGTTTGATCAAAGTGAAGAGGAACACAAGGCGTCAACGGCTGGTATCATTGGAGTCGGGTTGGAAGCGAAAACGAATAGATCTGGAGGCCCATCAGAACATCGCGGTTGTCTGCTAACAAGCCAGAACCATCCGGCTTGTTCTTGAAGGCAAACTTTGGACTCACAGGGCGGCCGATAGTCATTAACCCTGTTGTTGCAATGATTACTCAAGCTGGCAGGGCCAGACCTAAAGGCGAGAGTTCCAGACCGCAAGACGAAACAAGATGAGATCTAGATTGTGCAATCAAGGAAACTAACATGAAAATTCCCCTAATTCTGGTTTTGATTTCGGCCTTTGCGCTTCCGTTGAATGCGAATGCTCAGGACAGTCCATCACCGGAGGCCATTGCGGCGGCGGAAGCAGCATTCTCGACGCCCGATGAACTGATTCGAGACAAAGCGATGAGCGCGGCCCTTGATGCGGCACAAGCCGCCATCGACGCGGGTGAGAATGCGCAAGCAGCGGCCGGAGACGCACTTGCTGCCGTATACGCGCCGTTCGTCAACGGTGACTTCATTTTGACGAGCTTTCTATTCCTCGTCGGAGGCTTTCTCGTATTCTTCATGGCGACGGGCTTTGCTATGTTGGAATCGGGCCTAGTGCGTTCTAAAAACGTAACGATGCAACTCACCAAGAACATCTCTCTTTTTGGCCTTGCATCCATCTTCTACTACCTGATCGGCTACAATCTGATGTACCCGTTGGGCACTTGGATGGTTGATGGGGTTCTATCGGGAGTTTGGGGTCCCGGGGTTTTAGAAAGCGTCGGCGTTAGTGCCGCCGATGCCGATGACATAGGTTATGCCTCAACGGGGTCTGACTTCTTCTTTCAGCTGATGTTTTGTGCTGCGACCGCGTCCATTGTGTCGGGAGCCTTAGCAGAACGTATTAAGCTGTGGCCATTTCTGATTTTTGTCGTCCTGCTTACGAGTGTTATTTATCCGCTGCAAGCATCCTGGAAGTGGGGTGGTGGATTTCTTGACGAAATGGGCTTTCTTGATTTTGCCGGTTCAACAGTTGTGCACTCGGTGGGCGGTTGGGCTGCCCTCGTCGGTGCCATTATTCTCGGACCGAGAATTGGAAAATATAAAGACGGAAAGACTGTTCCAATTCCGGGATCGAGTCTTGCACTCGCGACCCTTGGGACCTTCATCCTTTGGCTAGGGTGGTTCGGATTCAACGGTGGTTCGCAATTGGCTATGGGAACCGTTTCGGATGTCGCTGATGTCTCTCGAATCTTTGCCAACACCAATACTGCCGCTGCCGGTGGCGCAATTGCCGCGTTGCTCTTGTCACAAATCATGTACAAGAAACCGGACCTAACCATGATTCTGAACGGTGCTTTGGCTGGGCTTGTATCAATTACCGCCGAACCACTCACACCAACTCTTGGCAGTGCCACGCTAATCGGAGCTGTCGGTGGCGTCATTGTGGTTTTGGCTGTGCCGCTTCTTGATCGTCTAAAGATTGACGATGTTGTCGGTGCCATTCCCGTCCATTTGTTCGCTGGAATCTGGGGAACGATTGCCGTCGTCTTCACAAACAGCGATGCGAGCTTGGGCACGCAGCTTTACTCAATCCTCGTGGTGGGTATCTTCACCGTCGTTGCATCGGCGATTGTTTGGTACGCTCTCAAACTGACAGTTGGAATTCGCGTCAGCGAGGATAACGAGCTTGCCGGGCTCGACGTCACGGAACTAGGTATGGAGGCGTATCCGGACTTCTCCAAGAGTTCATGACTTAGCGTCTATTGGAATGCTCAAGTGTCAGGCTCGGGCATTCCCCTTTCGGGGCCAAATTAAGTATCCGTGCGATTGGGAATGTCTAACGGATGATGAGAATTGCATCGGGTGGGTGCTGCCAAAAATACTTTTGTACCGTCAGGAAACGAGTCATCTTAGTGCAGATTAACCCCCAACATTTAGAAGTCCGCATGACCCACGGGACAAGATTCCGTCCTAAAGTTTTTCCGACCCTCGAAAAGCCTGTCGGATTGGCCCCAATACGCACTGAGTTGACCGACCAGACTCAATCAAAAGACCGCAATCGTTTCGCTGATCGGGACTGTTGCTTTTTTTTGAAAAAGCCGCCCGCAAGGTCCGATGCACGACACGACTCGCTCACTAGCAAAACTTTATTGCGTCAGCCTTAAAGCTCAGATCAAATCTGGTGTAACGAACCGCATAAAGGACGCAGACACTCTGGATATCCTTGACGGTCGAGCAATATTTGGGATGGGGCTTCCTCCCGTCTTTCGGCAACTCTCTCAAACGAGCGCAGGAAACCGTCACATACCGACATCCACCATGGCTTGGGCAAGGATAGGCACTGTCTTTGTATTCAACCCGGCAATATTAATTCGTGAGTCACTGATCATATAAATGGCATGGTCTTCACGCATTGCCGCAATCAAGCTAGGGCTGCACCCAAGCTGCGAAAACATCCCACGGTGCTGACCAATAAACGCAAAACGATCAGAGCCGGTCAGTTGCTGAAGTTCTCGGGTTAACTGTTGGCGAATCTCCAGCATCGACAGTCGCATCGCTTCCAGCTCGCGCTGCCACTCCTGTCGCAACTCTTCGTTCGATAACACGGTAGAAACGACGCGCGCCCCATGATCCGGCGGAAAAGAATAGTTCTGCCGATTCAAGAATGCGAGCGTTTTCTGTTTGACGTCAACGCTACGCTGATCGTCGGTTTGAGTTGTCACCAACAATTGGCCCGTACGCTCACGATACAGTCCGAAATTCTTCGAACAACTAGCGGCGATGATAACTTCTGGACAAGCGTCTACAATTTTTCTGACACTGGCGACATCTTCCTCAAGCCCGTCGCCAAAGCCTTGATACGCAAGGTCTATCAGAGGCGTAGCACCCGTGTTCAGAAGACTTTCAATAATGGCGTCCCACTCTGCGGTATTTGGATTAGCGCCGGTGGGGTTGTGGCAACATCCATGCAAGAGAATGACGTCGTTAGCGGTTGCCGTAGCGATGTCTTCCAGCATACCATTGGCATCAATACCTTTGCTGTCGGCATCAAAATATCGGTATGATACCGCTTCGATATTCAAGTATTTGAGAATCGATGTGTGGTTCGGCCAAGTCGGGTCGCTGGCATGAACCCGAACTGAAGGATTGGCCAATCGAATCAGTTCGAAAGCTTGTCTTATAGCACCAGTCCCGCCGGGGGTTGCGACCGATGCAACTTGCTCGCGCTCAATCGCGTCGCCAAGAATCAATTCGACCATCGCGTCGTTGAACTGTTGCTCTCCGGCGAGACTGGTATATGATTTGGTTTGCTGCTGTTCCCATATCAGCTTTTCGGCGGATTTCACTGCCGCCATGACCGGGGTGCCGCCTTGAGCATCTCGATAGACGCCAACGCCTAAGTCGATCTTTCCTTCGCGCTCATCGTCTCGATATACCTGCATTAACTGAAGAATTTTATCTTCAGGTGGTGGTGTGAGATTTTGAAACATTAGATTGCTCCCTTCATTGAGTCATCATTCGATGACGCACCCCATTCTGACCAAGAGCCGTCATAAACCGCCCAGTCATGCTTTCCAAGACTCTCAAGTGCCAACGCAATGACACACGCCATCACACCTGATCCACAGGTTGCAATCGCGGGCTTCGCTAGATCGATTCCAGCCGCTTCGAAAGTCTTGGTGAGTTCAGCCGCTGTCTTCATCGTTCCGTCTGAGGCAACCAATGCCGCGGCAGGTAAGTTGCACGAACTCGGAATATTGCCGCGCCGTAGCCCCTGTCGCGGCTCAGGTTCATTCCCATTGAAGCGCTCTGAGGGTCGGGCATCAATAATCTCAGCACTACCGAGCTGCGACGCCGCAGCCACTTGCGATCTGTGGCTCACCAATTGATTTTGAACTCGAGGGGTAAAGTGTCGCACTCGATCAATCGCATCAAGATCACTGATCGGACGATTTTCTTTGCACCATTTCGGAAAACCACCATCCAGCACGGCAATACGCTCGTGCCCCATTAACCGAAATAGCCACCATACACGTGCCGCAGACGAAATCCCAGATCCGTCATAGACAACAATCTGATGACCATCCCCGATGCCAAGAGAACGAATTTGGGCAACAAACTGCTCAGGCGGTGGTGCCATATGTGGGAGGGGTGAGTTTCGATCCGAAATATCATCAATATCAAAAAATCGGGAACCGGGAATACGAGACGTTTCAAACTCAGCTCTTGCATCACGCTTTAGCTCAGGCAGGTACCAAGATCCGTCTAACACGCAAAGATCTGGATCTCGAAGATGCTTATCAAGCCAGTCCGTTGAAACCAGCATTCTTGGGTTACTATGGTCCATTGATTGTCTCTCCGTCTTTGATTCTTTCACTATTCGGCGAACCCGACTGACCCGACACTAAAGACGAATGTAACTGCCCTCCTCGCAGTTGCAGGGCGAGTTTTTATGCGGCCTATGTATTGGGCCATGCAAACTCTAAAATTGCGAATGGCAACGTAAACGAGTCGCATTCTCTCGGCCGTTAAGTGTGTCCCGAAAGGAATCGCCAAGAGGGTTGCGTGCAAGCCCATAGAAGAACTTCTGCCGACGCTAGCGGCGGACCCGAGTGGCAAGGTGATTGCTGCTTTTAATCGTTAAACTTGAAGTCCTTTGCGCGAACTCAACCTCTCGCGTCAAACTGATAGTTTCCTTAAGAAAACAATCCCTATGATTGATCTCAACTATACGCATTATCTATCGACACCGCTCATGCATCTGTTTGCAGAGTGCGGCTGTTATACCTGCACGAGTGCATTACACAAGACAAAACCCACACGAACGAGGCGACTTTCCATATCGTTGCGGAGTGTGGTGTCAGTGCCATTGAACTCACTCATACCATGCCGCATCCGCAACTAGTATCCCGAAATCATTACATTGCTGGGTATAGTGACTTTAGTTTGATTCG
>JAPORY010000089.1 GCA_026709985.1 Aestuariivita sp.
CTTTTATTCAGACGCATTCGTCCGGTCGTGGTCGGCCCCTGGAGGATCGCCGGGCCTTAGCGCGGTCCTTCATCGCCAAGGCGGTTTGGGACTTACCAACGACGCGGGCGTTGATCGACCGTCTCCAGTGTGACCCCAAAATGCGGCGTCTATGCGGTTGGGAGCGTGTCGGTGACATTCCGAGTGAGTCCACGTTCTCACGTGCCTTTGCTTGGTTTGCCGAAACGGCCCTTCCAGAACGGATGCACGCGGCACTGATTGCAAGCGCGTTTGAGGAATCGGTCGTCGGACATATTTCTCGCGATTCGACCGCGATTGCGGCGCGAGAAAAGCCGACGGCCAAGGCCAAGGGGTCGACACCGAAGACACCCCGCAAGCGTGGCAGACCCCGAAAAGGCGAAACCAGACCCAAAGAGCCACGGCGTCTTGACCGCCAATTGAACGGTGGACTGTCGCTCAAGCAAATGCTTGCTGATCTCCCTAAAGCCTGTGATATTGGCACCAAACGCAACGCCAAAGGGTATAAAACCAGTTGGCAGGGCTACAAGTTTCACCTTGACGTATCGGATGGCGACATTCCCATCAGTGGCCTGCTCACCGCCGCCTCGCTGCACGACAGTCAAGCGTCACTGCCGTTGGCTCCAGGGCAAAATTGTTTTCGGATTCTTCAAAAAGTTCTAGCATCGTTTTGTCAATAAAAGTCAATAGCTTAGTGGCAAGAATGGCAAAGTAAGCAGTTTTTTATTGCCGAGGGTGGACCTCCCCTTTGCGCCGTGCTGCCTTGATGCGCAAGCAATTTGGGGTCGAAAGCCTGGCGGCTTTGTCGAAGCTCTATGTCGAGGCGGTTCCGAAGGCGCACGAACCGCGTTTTCGGCACTTATTGCAAGCGCATCACGATCTGGGCGTCGCGCCAAAATTGGTGAAACGCGCTAGTATGTGGCGAGCCTTGATGCGGCGTGGGTTGCGCTCGCGTCATTTTCGGCGGCCGCGCTCAAATTTCGGGCGCGTGACCAGTGGCTCGGCTGGGACCTGCGCGACAAATACAGTCGCCTACCGTGCCTTCGCAACAATACGCGGTTTTTGTTGTTACGCCCGATCCCAAATTTGGGATCACGGGTGCTGTCGCTGTTGGAAAAACAAATCAGCCACGATTGGCCGCAGTGTTACGGTCATGCGGTCATGCTGTTGGAGACTTTTGTTGATCAGCGGTTTTATGGCGGGGTCTATCGGGCGGGCAAACGCGCAAGCGGGTGTTTTTGCGGCCGTTATGGCGACGGGTGCCGCCGCGATTGACGGCCCCAGAACTCGACCCGCGGTTTCTCAAAGGCACGCCGAAACCGCGGCTCACGGCCGCTCAAATGAAAAGTCTCTACGCCTATTTTACCGCCGTTGCCGACCCCCGTGTCGCTCGGGGCAAGCGCCATCAGTTAGCCACCATTCTGGCGTTAGCGGCGGCGGCTGAGCTGTGTGGCGCCCGCGGCTTTACGGACATCCATCAGTGGGTCGCCACGCTGTCGGCACAAAAGTTGCGATCCTTCCATTGTCGTGTCGCCAACAACACCGTCATCGCCCCAAGCCATGATCGTATCCGTGTCGTCTGGCATCAAATTGATCACACGGTGCGCGAGACGATCCTAACACAGTGGAAAATTGATCACCACTGGAACGACTAGGAGGAGCCCATGCCCCGCCGCGCCACATTGATGAACAAAGCGGTTAAATCACGCTATCAACTGGTCGCGGAAAACGTCACCGATCCCCGCCGTTCAAGCGGCCGTCGGCATTCGCTTGCGAGCGTGGTGACGATGGTTGCCGCCGCGAAACTTTGCGGCATGCGGTCCGATAAGGCCGGTCACGACTGGATTGTCAGCCAATCCAAGGCGATGCTTCGTCGAATGAAGTGCCGAGAAGTGAACGGGGTGATGCCGCCGCCCAGTGTCGATCGGATCAAAGTGATCATGCGGACCCTTGCTTCGGCGGAACTCAATACGGTGATGAACCTAGCGGCTGAGTTTGAGTACGCGCATCCCGTGGCGGGCCGCAAGGGCATCGCCGTTGATGGCAAAACGCTCCGGAATGCAACCGATGCCGCGGGACAGCAGGTGCCTATTATCGGGGCGCATTGGCATGACGATCATTGACCGCTGGCCACCGCAACGACAGCCTTACCAGCGCGAACAAGCGGACCAACGAAGTCGGGGCCTTTAAAACCCGCATCGAACCGATCAGTGAGTTGAAAGGAACCGTCATCACCGCCGATGCCATGTTGACCCAAAAATCGGTGGTTCGACAAATTTTTGCCCGCGATGGCGACGATATGCTCATGGCCAAAGACAATCAGAAAACCCTTGCGGCCGACCTTCGGTTATACTTTGAAGAGCAAAAGGGACAACCGCCGGCTTGTTTACCGGACGATGGCCGCGCCGAGTACGGCCGCTTCGAGGCGCGGGCGATTGGGACGACCACCGAGTTAAACGGTTACCTGCAATTCCCCGGCATCAAACCGTGTTTCATGATTGAACGGCAACGCTGGGTCGCGAAGAAAGGGAAGAAAGTTGGCGAGCCGAGCATTGACTATGGTTACGGCATCACCAGTCTCAGTCCCGACCAAGCCGATGCCGAAACGCTGTTACGACTGAACCGCAACCATTGGTCAATTGCGGCGCTGCACAATAAATTAGATGATGCGGAAAAGTGGCATGAAGACAACTGCCGCATTCGCGCTGGAAACGGGCCACAAAATATGAGTATTTTGCGGCGGTTTGCGATCTTCATTTTAGGCAAACGGCTAGCAAATAGCGATCTCTCTCGCCAGCAAACTCCGTCGGCTGCAGCAAAGACCGCGTCCCGTGCTGGATGATCTGCGACTGACGAACAACGCGCGTGGCCATCGCCATCGGGCCGAAATGGGCTAGCCTTACAATCCTCCCATTCCCACCGTATTAACCGCCGCGACCCACCGCTTTGAGCGGCGGAGGCGTCGCCGGGCGCCGGTGGCAAAAAACCCCCGTGAATACGAGCATTTTGTGCCGTTGATCGGCCAAATACGGTCGACCGGCTTGCTGTCCGCCGTAAATCTACCCATTCTTAGACCATCACCATTGTGATTCTCAAGCCTGAGAGCGGTAAGTCTTGGTCAATAAAAAGAACAATTTTGCCTTGTAGCGCCCAAAACTCACCAATCGAAAACTCGTACCCCAAAACTGACTTTTTACCTCAATCCTTCAATAGGTGTAGTATGATACAAGCTTCAAAGTTTTGATAACCTCAAGGATGAAACGTTCCGGTCAGCGTTGGGGTCGGGACGGCAGCCAAGGGGTTCTGAGCATCCGAGCCCGATGCCAGTCTGATCGTTTTGATCGGGTTTGGAAGGATTTGGTACCCCGCCTCAATCGCCATGGCGACTGTGTTCCAACAGCGCTGGACAATAACAATGGTGCGCTTCGCGTTGCGCGGGCAGCATAGTGACACAATATATGGCGCACCATACAATATCCGCACCACCCCATTCAGAATAAGACTGCGTAACAAGAGGAAATAATCAACCGCCATATATGGTTTACTCGGCCATTTTCTCGCAACAGGCTCGACACGAAGGCCAGGGCAATCGGATGATCTATACTACGCGATCGTCACACAGGGATTTCTTGTATGGGCTTAACCTGGAGAGTGAGCCGAAATTGAGAATTCTATAACCAATCTTTGAGAATAGAAACAAACGAACCAAAATAAAATCCAATTATTATACCACCCCAGTTTGTCAAAGTTTGGGGAATTTGAAACCCTGACTTGATAAAAGGCATCAATGCCACCGATAAAATTACGATTAGGGCAATCAATGATGAAACAACAACTGAAATATAAACCACGCAATCTTTTGTATTTTGATTGAGACGAGTACGAGGCACTCGCCCACCCGAATTACCTGTTTCTATGTCAATATTACTCACTGATCACTCCTTTTTTTGACTGCCTTCGCAAATTCCAATATCTCTCTAATCCGATTCGCTCCAGCACTCGGATCCCGGTCTAATCTTTTGATGATGTGCTTTTCAGTCCCAACCGTTAAATATTCATTCCAAGCCTCTGATATTGAAGCACTTTGAGCAGCCTCCTCAATCAATTTCTCTTCATTAGGTCCACTCCCAATTCCAGTTATTTTTTCCAAACAGTCAGCCCAGTCCAGCAAGATAACGCGTTGTGTTGACCAGTTCATCTCAATGTTGACAGATCGTTCAATAGCTTTTCGATTGTTATCATGTAGAGATACGCAATCATTATTTTTGTGATGAAGGTACGATAGTGCTTGATAGACACGTGATACCGTTAAACGCGTTTGGTCCGGGTTGTCAAAATCGATTTGATCAATCATGTCATTTCCCAGTTCAATAGCTACATCTAGTACCCTGCGTGTTGGATCAATTTGCTTTTCAATATCTTGGGTTGCCGTCAGTGTATCTAATATTGCAGTTTGAACCACCCATTGATCAGGAAAACTGAGATTCATATAACTAGGGATACTTCTCAGTTTTTCATAGCTAAAGGGTGCGTCGATTACATCATCAGTTCTCAAAGAATTTCCAAGAACTCGAACTAACAAAAGAAAATTATCAACTTCTGGTGACATCATTATTGCACTAAGTGCAGCGCCGTAGGCTTCTGAGTTTCGATTCTGGTAATTAGGGGATTGAAGTATTTTGTTTGCTTGCCGTTTATAAGTTTCTGCAATTGAACTACGACTATCAAAGGACATCACTCTCACTAAAGGAGTTCCGCTGCCAGTACGTTCCGACGACATCTTCAAGGTTTGGAGAAATGGATTTACTGGCAAATATTCTTGGTTGTTTAGGTTATCAAAAACAAAATGCACAAACCGGTTTGCGGCGTGAGTTGTATGAATCGGCCATTGTTGATAAGAGTAATATTCTCTGTCAGATTTCCTTTTCTTCATCTTATGTTTAGGCACATAGTCATTCAACGGCCCCGCTTTTGCGTTATAAACTTTGGTTGATCGCAATTCATAGCGCACCGATGGTGCCTGAAATCTTGGTTGAAGATAACTTGCGTCCTCAATTTGCAGTTCAATCACGATTTGATGGGTTGCCGACACGCTCATGGCATTAATTGTGAGAACAAAAATAAGCAATATACGGAACATCTTTATCACCTTCAATTTTCGCCTAAATCAGTAACTATTCAGCACCCCAACAGTAAATTCTTTAGTGGCTGCTGCGGTATCCTGCTGATCAATATAATGGTGGTGCAAACTCCTCCCTACTTCCATCTCCCTCTTTTGGCTGCTAGCGATCAGGTCGTCATCGGTGTCGTAGAAAATCTTAAGCGCAAAGTTCTTGTTCATGCCCCGAACGTGAAACACACAACCAAATGTTCCGTCTCCGAGTTTCACCGGTTTATCGTCTGTAGCGACGAATTCATAGGTGATCTCCGCATCTTTATCGAAAGCCACAAAGGACTTTGACGTCGACTTCTTGTTGTCACTGCCTATGCCCTTAACGCATTTGGGCCGTCCTTTCGCGGTGGAACCAGTCAATTTCAATACTCCCTACTGTGCTTTCTGCAATAGAAGATAACCTTCATCTCCTCGCACTTCGTGATGATTGATTAGCCACCAAAGTGCGGAAAACGACCGCGACGAGTATCTTGTGACGAAAGCATTTCCGTTCAGTTCGATTCTCGCCATTCCTCGCGGTGTCACATATCTTAATGACCAACTCTGGTCGTCCGATTGGCAACTCACTGGTCTAGAAGGCGACTTGGAATCGATGGAAAAACAGAGTTTCCGTGTCTCCATCGAATCATGCGAAAGAGTCACTTCACAGCAGCAACTTGTGAATTTCACCTCTATGGAACGAGACTCTGATTCGACCGATTTAAAGTTCGCACACGAACCGCACATCGGAACCAATTTAGCGTTTGCAGCGATGTCGAAGAATGGAGGACATTTCTCCCACCAATTGTCTTTGAAGAGGGTATAAGCAGTGAAGTCGAAATAAAGACCAATAGACATCGGCAAGACAGTCTCCCGCACTTCGAGGTCTTTGGGTAATAAGGATGCATGGTGTTTGGATTTGTCATAGGGCGACTGGGGCGAACTTCCAGCACATGTGACGACATCACTCTTCTTTGCAGGTGGTGCGGGAACCACGTCCTGACATCCCGAGTTTAGGACGTCCGATGACTGTTCTTGCTCCTTTCCGGTTTGCATCACAATGATATTGAGGTTTCCAACGTTCGTTACAGTAGTTCTGTTGCCTAATGACAAACTATCGATTCTAACCAAGTTGGAAATGATGCCAAGTAACTCTATCATAGCTGCCCATTAACCCCAGAAAAGCACATCTCTGTATTTCCATCTTTGTAACTAACTAGATAGATATAATAAGTAAATCTCAAATTTCAAGACAATTGCGTTGGTACGACGAACGGCGGCGGACTTTGGGCAAATTTCCGCTCGGTGCAATTGTTGCCCGTCGCCAGTGGTCAAGACCAGTCCAAGCCACGTTCCACAAGCCACGCCGTCGCGTGCGCAGAGGTCTGTTGCATACCGAGTCACTTTCAACACGGACTGGCATACAGTTAATCCGTCGTCAGGTATTCTTGGTGGGAGGTTTCGGGAGCGATGGTGTTGTTGTCATTGCGTCTTGCTTTCGCGGCCATCTTGAGATGCGATGGAGCATTGCGGGCGGTCAGGCAATAATCACGCTGCGATCGCTATTGCTTTCTAATCGATTCGACTCCGCATATTATATATTGTGCGACGCGCGATGAAACAGTGCGTGAGCACCCCAAAAGCGTCCATATGAGAATCACGGCTGTTTATGATACCATTGGATTGCGCCGGCACGGCCTGCCCATTTATCATTTTGTTACTGGACAATTAGCTTTTTTGGACACTTTGATCGCCTTGGCAAATTGAGCGCTCGAGCGTTTGAGCCTCGGCACTAAGCCGAAAATAGCCGTTCCACACCACTTGATGACCCGGTAGGGCATCATTCTTGCGATTTTAATACCCATCCAATCGCGCGATCAGCAGTACCGCTTCACCTAAGGATACCTCGTCAATCGCCGGGGGATGGTCAGAGTTTTTCTGACACGGGAGTTGAAACCCCATGTCGCCCGTGTAATCCAGTAACACCGTGATCTCCGACGTATCAAACATCTGCAAGGCTTTGACCGCCGGGGTCGCGCGTCCCAGAAGTGTGAGTACCGATAGCCGCCAAGCAATGACCGCATTGAGGGTCACGGCTCGCTTGATACGCTCGGCCGTTCTGTGCGCAATCTTTTCCACTTCGCAGCCGCTTTTTAAGATCGGGCGCCAATCCTCAATCCGCCATCTTAACGCACAAAAATCGAGTACCGCCATGGCCTCGGACCACTTCATGACCGGTAGGGTGGTGAGTAACCGCCATTCCACGGGTTCGACCCCGGTTGGGGGATCGGGTTCAATGACATGCACGGCGGTCACGGTGACGGGGTCTGTGTCACGGCGTTTGCGCTCGTGTTTTGGCATCGGGAACGCAAGTTCTTGCCATCTTACCGGTGTTTCGGCGAGACGGGCATCGCACCCAGCAAAGGCTTTCTGGTCGCGCGCCGCGCTGAGGCGCGATCCACCCGAATCTCATGCCCGGCTTGCGGCGGCGGGGTCCGCCAGTGGCAGACCACGACCGGACGAATGCGTCTGAATAAAAGTCTCGACCGGCTTCAGATCCAGAACCGTGACAAAACGCTGGTGGTTCGGCGTCAGCGGACCGAGATCTTGCGTTAAGTTGGGAAATAATTCCCCTTGAAATCG
>JAPORY010000116.1 GCA_026709985.1 Aestuariivita sp.
GATTAATGCTCGGAAGCGCACCATCATCCGAACGCAGAAAGGCTAGCCTCAATCCTGAATTGGCGAAAGAGCGTGAAGGAATGAACCTAGGTTGGTGATTGCCGCCGGTTGATTGAAGCGGTTACGTAACTGCAGAACAACGCCTTTGAGATTACCAAGCTCGAAGGCGAGATGAAGGCAATCAGAGCGAAGAATGAAGCAATGGAAAGTCAGGTTGATGCAAGCTTGGCAAAGATGCATGCCGAAGCGGCCAAGCGCGAGATGCGGTTGCTCCTATCGATCGCCGTTATGATCACCCTAGCCGTTTCTATAATCAGCCTCGTCGTTTTGTTGCCGGCAGGTTAGCCGAGTACAACAGTTGGTTGGTTACGGCTGGACCTCCAATCCTGAATCCCCATAATTGCTGCGCCCAGCATGGTGTCCCGTAGCTGGAGGAACGCATGGAAGCACATCAGGCAAAGTATGAAGGGGCACTGGGCACTGGATCGCTTGCGCACGGACATAACCCAGTATGAGACGCGGTTGCTCCTATCCATCATGGTCATGATCACCCTCGGGGTCTCGGTAATGGGGATCAAAGTCGCGTTAATTGCCCTGTTGCCCGCGAGTTAGCAGCGTCCGCTAAAAAACACTTCGATTTAGCCCAAATCCTCCGACTCGGACGAATCTGCTCCGATCTGACGTGCCTAGAAGCCCGTAGAGTGCCCCTGAGCGTCTTTCATGGGCACACAAAAGTACCCCCAGAAACAAACATCGCTCTATGCGCCGTTTTTTGGGGTCTCCCGCCAAAATTGCCGCCGCCAGCCTTGCTCGCGATGCGGTATCAAACTTGGATACTGATATGAGATGCGTTTTTTGAGGAGTTGGCATCCAGTATCCGTCACCTATTTGGGATTAGTATGGTTGGCATTAGGCCAACCGCCACCAAGGTCATAAAGAGGCAAACCATGAACTACGACGGCGTTCTGTTCATTCTCGGCGTTGTTGCCGGCGCTTTTGGAATGCGCGTTTGGCAGCAAGAGCAGCGGCGGCAGATGCCATTGAGCCGAGCCCTTTGATAATCTGAGAAGGAAACCCAAAAATGGATGATGATGTTACCAAAGATCGGAGAGGCCGCGATGACAGTTTTCTAAACATAAGGCTGTCGTCAAACATTATTGCGGCATACGACCAAATTTCTGAGGAATACGATGGTATAACTCGGACTGATCTAGCCCGCATCGCTCCCCTGTTGTTCGTTTTGGTTGTAGAATCTTGGCAGCGCAAGATCGATATTTCCGCTCTGAAGGTTCGGCGTGAGGACGAACTCGAAAGGAGGAGAGTGAAATATGGTGAAGAGAGTCCAGAGTTGAAGAGATACGAAGAAACTTGGAGTTACGACCCCGTTAAAAAAAGAATAGGAGAGGGCTTCTCCGAATATCTCCGAGAAGCGGCAAGAAAGGTGGAAGAAAGTCTAAAAGAGTGGGAAAAACCAAAGGTTCCAGTGTTTGCAGAGGATATTAAAGTACAGGATCCTCTCCCTAAATATCGAATTTTTCCAAAAAAATTGAGCAAGTCACTCTCGAAAGGGTCGCGGAAATACGTTTAGAAGAGTGGGCGAGCCGAGGTATACGTGTAATGGACGGTGAAGAAATCGACGAATTGATCCTTGAAGATCTCAAGAAGACTGCGGAGGAAGCATTAAAACAAAAATTCGGTGAACACCAAAGGGACTTAACACAAGAGCAAATAGAGATCGTCACAAAAGAATTCATACGCAAAGAACGGGCGTCACCAAATAAGCCAAATGAGATAGAGTTATTAATGGAGGCGGCAAAGGTGGTGTTCGATTTGATGAGTGAAGATCAAAAACGCGAAGACAAAGATAAACCTAAAATCGCTAAGTTTTTCGACGGTCAGCTTCTTTATGAAGCCAAGAAGCGGCTTGCAGTGAAGCGGCTGACAGATGCGCAAAAAAGCCGCTTACGCCACATTTTTCGTCAAAAGTTACAAGGGGAGAACTTCGATAACACGTAAGACCCCCTCAATGGGTCGGGTCTACTGGTGGCAATTTCCCGAAACGGAGTTCCGCAACGAATTTAGATACGACCAGAAGCTGCGACCTGTCGTAGTCATTTCGAAACAGAACTATTTGGACGCAACGGTGATTGTCACATTCTTCGGTATAGCGAACAAAACCGACCAGAAAGATCAGTGTGTCTGGATTCACCAATGGGAAACGGACAGTCGTGGGCCGTCCATATCTGTCCGCCCGCTGTCGCGCCACGAGATATGCGGTACAAAAAGATAGGGCAGCCTAAGCTGCCCTTCTCGCATGATACCCTTTTAAGGGAAACGGTGACCAGTTTGTCGATCCCGCGTATGGGTTCTATTATAAGACTACAAATAAGAGATGTCAATACCAATGACTGAACATATAATTCACGCCCCGAGAATCTGCCAAATGTACTAGTGTCAATTCCCCGAAACGGAGTTTTCCAACGAATTTGGATACGATCAGAAGCTGCGACCTGTCGTAGTCATTTCGAAACAGAACCGGCTTCACGGGACGGTGGTCATCGTGCCCTTTAGCACAGTTAATCAGACCCGGCCGGAAGTGTCGGTCGAACTGATATCACCGATGACTGGAAAGAACTCTTGGGTTATCTGCAGTCATCCTACAACGGTGTCGACGCGCCGTCTCTTCCCGGACAAAAAACGGGGTGTTGTCCGCATGGAATATTCCGATTTTCAGAGGGTTAAGGATAAAGTTCTATCAAACCTGCCAGATTGACCTCGTACTGGATTGCCTCGCAGTTCGACGAAAAGATCCTGCCAGTTACAAAAGTACTTATAGAAGACGCTTACTAGATTTAACCTGAACGAGGGTCCTATTTTCGATATTAGAAAACAATGATCGGAAGCTTCGACGAGTTGCGGCACAGAAAGGATGCAGACAAGAGGCCAACACAGTTGCTCCTATTCATCTACGTGATGCAGTGCTTCGCCGTATTCGCAGTTTTGCTAATGTTGCAATGACCATGGACCTTACCCATGTTCGCAGTCGCTTTCGGTGTTTTCTTTATCTTTGCAGCAATCAGATCGGAGAACGAAGAAATGGTGAGTCGGATTGATGCAAGCTTGGCAAAGTTGCATGAGGAAGCGGCAAAACGTGACAAAGACAATCTACGGTGGACGGTTGGCCTAGCCATAGCTTGCACAACGATCATACTCGGTGCAGGTGCAACGGTCGTAATGCTAACAGCAACCCCGCCAAACTGAGTTTTGCGGCTGGATCTCGAATTCTGAACCCCTACAATTAGTCCACTGGTAACCCGATCAGAAGATCGGTTATGCGTCGATTTTCGGGGCGCATTTTGGGTCCCAGCACTCCAACACCATGACCTGATTGCGGGCTAGACCGAGTTTCTTGACGGCCCGTTGCGCGGATTACCGATGCGTATAAGCCGCCGCCAGCCGATAGAAGATGCGGCCCGTCCTAGCCTTTTTCCAAATATGATAGTGCGTGCGATTCGCTTGTCTCTGTGCCATGCTGTCAATTGTAAGCACCCCTTGCTTGCAAACAAACACAAACAAACAATCCGCCGACTGACTAGGGCCCAGTGTGATCTGAGCGGGCCTTGATGCCCTCTAGATCGGCGGCATCAAGTAACTTGATTGAGAGCCTAGCAAAGGCTAGGATCAATAGATGAACAACGATGTGACTGAAGAACAACGCGAGGAGCGCAACAACGCCCTAGCGATTGCTAAGCTGAAGGCGAGATGAAGGCAATCAGAGCGGAAAACGAAGCAATGGAAAGTCGGATTGAAGCGAGTTTGGCAAAGCTGCATGAGGAAGCAGCAAAACGCGACAAGGACAATCTAAGGTGGACGGTTGGCCTAGCCATAGCTTGCACAACGATCATACTCGGTGCAATGACCGTAATGCTAACATTAACCCCGCCAAACTGAGTTTTGCGGCTGGGCCTCGAATTCTGAACCCCTACAATTAGATCGCATTAAATTACAAGCACTTTCAAAATTAGGCATATTGATAAGGCTATTTTGCCTATTTTTGGGCTACTGTTGCGACGTTTGATGCGGTTTTCATGTCGATAATGTCTTCTCTTTCGTCTTGCCAGCGATCGGTTACGATGCTCGGGGCTTGGCGTTGAAGTGGTTTAAGCCACCGATTTGAGGCAAAAGTAGCCGGTAGATATGTCCGAACGCCAACAAGAGCAGCGTGCGGCAGACGTGGTTGTTCAAAGTCCTCGATACCGGTTTGAACGCCTTTAGCTGCATTTAGGCGAACGAAGCCGTCGATTACTTGCGGCAACTGAAGCATCGGCTTTAGGGCGCGGCGGTATGGCAACGGTTGCAAAGATCACTGGTGTCGCACGACCAACCATTCGATACGGCTTGCAAGAACTTGACGGGTCACGACCGGTGACCGCGTCCGGCACCAAAGCGGTGGGGCAAAACAGTTCAAGAACGACAACCGGATCTCCGCCAAGCCTTGGCTCTGGACCGTAAAGAGTGGCAAAACGTTGCAGAACGAACTGTAAAACAAAGATTCGATGTTTCGATCCCAACGATTCTAAAAATCCGCAAGGCAGAAGGGTATTCGCTGCCGGCGAATGCCAAAACACTGGAAGCACGATGGAACCCCGACCGTGATCAGCAATTTCACCACATCAATGAGAAAATTAAGGATAATTATCAATGTGTTATTTGCGGCCAAGGAAAACGGGAAGGTCTGGCGCTTCATGCGGATCATATTCGACCAAAAGAACTTGGTGGTAAGGCCTTAGTTGAGAATGGGTAAACGTTGTGTTCGCGCCACAAAATGATGAAGAAAAATCTAAAGCAAACCGAGACTGGCAAGTAAGGAGGGGGATATCGGTTTGCGGGAATTTTGCAAGGAAGTGTTAGGAGTTTATGACAAGCACAACATCAACAGTCACATAAAATGGAAATTAATTGACGATGCACAACCAAAACCAAATCGACCAAAAACTTACAAAACAAAAAGTTCAAACTGACTCACTACCCTTGACTGATACCTTGCACGACATGGAATGGATTGTTGAACTAATTGATGCCCGCGCTTTAAAACCGCAGTGCTTTGCATAAACCGGAAAATACTCGTGAAGATCAAAGACGTCTATGCTTGCACTCATGGGCGAATAGACTAACATTGAGTGCGGACAATGCGACTGCGATCAAATCTGAGCCTGAAGAAAACAATGGTTGATCCACACAGCGAGCACTCTGCAATTCGCGAACGTATTACTGAGCATGCTTTTCTTGCTGACCTTTGCCGCGAACTTTGGCGACGGGGTAAATACGAAATGGAAGTGTTGCGCGCCGAAGCCGATACTGCTGGATACGACTTAGTCGTGACGGTAGAAGGGATCACGCGGCACATTCAGTTGAAAGCCAAGACGGCGGAAGGCAAACCGAGTCAGTGGAAAATTTCCGAACGACTACTGGATAAGCCGAACGGTTGCGTAGTTATCCTGTTCGTTCGCCAAGAAGATCTTCTAACTGAGAAATATGCCTTTTTCGGTGCAATTCCCGGTGGGAAATTGCCAGACATTACTGACGCCCAAAAGGCAAAGCATACGAAAGGTAACGCTATGGGGGTTAAATTGTGCCGCAAGTGGCATCGAAAAATCGGTATCTCCAAGTTCGAGATATTCGATAACATCTCTGAACTTGCCGATAAATTGTTTGGGACGCAAGCTTAGGGTCGCAAAATCTGACCCTGTTAGACCAAAAAACTGATGACACCGTCATCACCGACAACCAGCAATGAGCACTTTATTGCAATCACAATCTCGCGCCACCACCAATATATAGGGTATTAGGGAGTTCGCAAGATTGCGGCCATCATCGCCTCTGGCTCTATGCATTCAAGGAAGGGAAACGTGGACTTATCGCCGAGACTGATCCATCCCTTGGCTCTGATCCAAGATATTTGAGGTTGATGGTTCAGATTGAACAGACAGCGTAATTCGACTATGCTCAACTCCGATGCCATCACGTTTGCGGCAGCAGAAAATCACTTAATGAGAAAAACTCAGGAGCGTTATCACTGCTCAACCGAGTGCTTACAGAATATCGTTCTCTAAATCTTCCAAAAGACTTATATGCTGTTTTGTCTTTAGAGGTGCCGAACTATAAAATTGGTTCAATGCGAATTCGGAAGCAAGCCACCGTTCAAATCGAAAAAGCGACGGCTTTATGCTTGACAATTTAGCCTGATCAGGAGCTAGAGTGAAGCCCGCCCAATGATATTCGGTATCTAATCCTGTGTTGTTCGCAACCATTTCTCTTATTTGAGACCCAAGTTTTATTGGTACATATAGCGATTGAAGTATTTTTTGATCAGCTTCGATGATTAGTTGACTGTCATACATACGATTTATTGAGCGACTAGCAAAAAAACGAAAGACCAATCTGCTCTCTTGTCCATAAAGTAAAATCGGCAATGAAAGCGTCAACTTCATCACTGTCCGAGCGAGATTTAATGACGATGCCATCACTAAAGACTCGAAGACTCTCAACGGCATTCCCTCGAAAAAGACCATGCCTAAATTCGACCGCATCGGCTTCAATATCTCCAAAATTTCGAGGCGCGTCTGCAAATTTGTAACGCCTAACCAAACCTTCAACTAAGTTTGGTAAATATAGCTGTCCTTCTTGACGAGTGGCATGAAAAAACACTGTGATTTGACTCATCTTGATTGAAAGCACTCTCATTGACTTGTCTCTGAAGCAGAATAACTTGCCGCTACTTTTGATGCTGAAGAAAATACTGACGGATGCCCAAGCGTTTGTTTGTAGGAGGCGTCTTGTACAGATGCGGCACTGGTGTGATTTCTTCCAACCTTAGGTTGGAAACTCCCTTGCGGATAGTGATACTCTGTCTTTACCTGTTCTAAGTTTGAGGCACTTTCATACAGTGTGTCGGGCTGCATTGCTTGTTCTGATTTGTCCCGAGTTCTCTCAAGAAAATCAGGATAGGAGACGAATTGTACGAGAAGTGCGACATCCATTGACTTGGCGATGTCAAGAAGAGTGTTTACGGAAAGGCTTCCGTAATCGGTATTTTCTAGGCGTGAAATAACGCTCTGAGGTTTAGCCAAACGGTCCGCCATCTGAACTTGGGTCAGACCAGCCTTTTTTCGAAGAGCCCTAATCTGATACGCAATCCAGGACCGGACCTGTGCATCAAGAAAAGAATTTCTATAATTGGGTTCTGAGAGTCGCTTAATTACCTTCCGGTCGCTCGCATGACTCCGCTTTTTCTGGATCACCTTTAACTTCCTCCATACGTTTTGCTCTCTTGAGCAAGCCTCTTGGCGAGTATACCTTGTCTTTGTGATGCCCAATATCTACAACAACAAAAAGTGGAATCTCGTCCTTCTTGTATCGGAAACCTAAAATCCGCCATGCAACTCTTCCTCCCAACCTCACTTCGCCAAGACCGTCGCACTTCGCTAATCGTTTGAAATGAGGGCCTTTCCACTCGTGACGGAACTCTAAGAATGAAAACGCCGTATCGTGCTTTGCACGAACCTCCACCGATTGTTCAAAATACCATTTTCTCCATAAATTTGGGGCCTATATACTTCTAACCCCTAACTTGAATACCTATATAGGGCATAAGTCAACGGAGTGACTGGCTATGCTCAAAT
>JAPORY010000042.1 GCA_026709985.1 Aestuariivita sp.
CGTGCGGTGACGGCTTGGCAGAACCGGCGGAACGAAGCGACAAAATCCGTTGACTGGCGCTTCACAACCGAGAAGGCGCGCCTCAAACTAAAGTCACTATACCCCGCAATGTAATGATTTCGGGATACTAGGTTATAAAGAACAAGATCGAAGATCTGTCGATGTTTTCCAGAAGCTTTAACATATCAAGCTCGATATGTTAGGTTGGGCTAAGGAATTTTATCGGGATCATCGTCTTCGTAATCGGGCGGTTTGGGTTCGGGAGAAGCGTATGAGTCGTCACTCTCCTTCTTAAATAAAGACACTTCTTTATTCAACGTCTGTTCAAGCGATGCCGGATCAAGCCCCCCGCGGCGCAGAATATAGTTCTGGAAGCTAGGGATCGGACAGGTCAGCACCCCAGTCGCTGGATTCTCCGTTAGTGCCCCACAATGCATCAGATGCGTGATGAATGTGTTCGCGGTGTGTTCAGGAGGGTATTCGAAATTCCCCAATGGGTCTGTGTCGCAATAGGTTTTGATTCTCTGACGGAGTTGACTGGCATTGAGCGTTTTTCCCGTGTGTTCCGCGGTACCCACTTCGTGCAGTACCTGTGCCGTTAATTGCGGGGAATATTTCATCACCTCGCTATATTGTGCGTCGTAGTAGCCGTGTCGGAGTTTGTCTGAACGGTGCTGAACCGCGTTCCAGTCCGCTATCTTATCGGCATGGCCATCGACTCCCTTGACAAGGAGGGCTTCTGCCAAGGCCTGCTGCGCCCAGTGCACATGACGCGGCCAACCGTCGGTTTTGGCCATGAGGGCATCAATCTGTGACCGACACGAACCGATTTCTATTTGAAAGTGATCACTCCATCCCTCTGTTAATTCATGCAACTCTTCTACCGAAAAACATTCCAGTGAATAAGGGGAAATACCATGCTTTAATCCCATGGAGCGGATCACGGACTGGGTATCACCCAGTCCTGCCAGCACAAGGGTGAGGGGCAATTGCACATTTTCAGCATCGTGAATCGTTTGTAAAACGTTTGCATGAGGGGTATCATATCCCCCCGTAAATCTTTGTGCCTCATCAATCGCTAGAATGACTGTTGACCCCCATTGATCAGAGGGTAGGCGTTCTTCAAGAGTGATTAACGAAGATGGGGGCTCATCGGTAAATACCGATGCAAGTTTCGCACTAAATCCCATAAATTCAATACGACCAACCCGTTGGCCCCATTTCGTACCAAACTGTTGGATGGCCTCTTGCCATTTGACGGGTTCAGCGGCGGCCGCAAATGCAATTCTTTGTAGGGCTTTAGGGGTGTGTTTTTGTAGAAAATCGCTGGTTATTTTAACAACCCGTGCATTTGCTGATAATGAGAGTCGATCAATCTCACTCAGAACGGAACTTTTCCCCGCACCGGGGGCTCCTTGGATGACAGTAGTGCAACCAGGAATTCCAAATCTTTCCTGCCTTGTTTGCGCTGCGATCGTTAAAACGTCGCTTAAAACTGACTTACGTCCCACAAACACGGGAGGCGGTGACTTTTCGCGCCTATCTACAAAGTGCTGCAATTCTGAGCGTTTGAAATATGCCATGGGATCATTTCTCTATATCATAAATTATAGCGTAAATTGCGAGTGACTTCAAATCTGTGAGCTATTGCAGACTATCTCTTGGTTGCGGGCTCGGGTCGATATTTTGGGAGATTACTAAGATAACTTGACCGCATACAACATGATGACTTCGCATTACGATCGGAACACAATATAACGCGTCACGTCAAGTTATCTTAGTAATCCCCCTTTGATAAAGCCTCGTAGTTTTTGTTTGACCCAAATTTTGAAGCGTTAACCAGTTTTCTGAGTTTCCATTTCGTGTAAGATCAAAACCCCGAGGAGGATTTTCCTCCAAGTCTCTTGCCTTCTTTTTTCTGTGCGGTGTTAGCGCTTATGGCTTACATACGGGTCTTGATGGCTTTCGATTTCCGAACGATTTCTTCGAGTCTTTCTTGATCCGATTTTCTTGTTGTGGTCGTGCCGGGTTCACTTGTTTCTTTGAACGGTTTTGGTGGTCTATATGGGTTAAGATTGAGGAGAGTTTGCGATTTCTTTAATTCTATTAGGGGCGCACTTATGAGTTACATTGTAAGTGGTGCTCTTTTAACTTGAGACCAGAGGAATTTCTTTGCGAACGACGCTAATGCGGTGGCGGAGCGTTACAAGGATTCGAAGATGGCACAGAAGATCAAGGTTGCCCTTCCAGACGAGTTGGATGCCGTTCAAAGGCAAGAGCTTGTCGCAGATCTGGTGCAGTATTTGGTTCAAGTATTCGGCTATTCGGCTGACTGGCCGATTCGGGTCCCTCGTGCGAAGGCGACGATCGCAACCATCATGCTTGTATTCCGATCATAATGCGGGAGGTGACAGAGGATGGGCTTGGTCAGAAGATTTGCAACGGCGTTTGGGTCGCTGAATATGTCTTGCCCGAAGTTTATACCGCAGAACGGGGATGATCCAAACAAGAAGTCACAATCGCATTCAGGTTGACAGAAGCCTGTCACGTCGATAAGTGCTTGTGGGCAATTACCGGACCGCCTCCCGCTGACTGAATTCTGGCAATGACCTCTGATCTATTCTCTATTGATACCGACATTGTATGCGCGTTCGCATGAACGATGTCTCTGTCACCAATTACCCAAGCAACATGACCTTGCCAAAACAATAAATCGCCACTCTTCATTGGCTCCGCTGCAGAGCAATGCTCGCCAAGCGCCTGCAGCTGTAAGTCACTGTCGGCAGGACAACAAATCCCGCAGGCCAAACACGCGGCTTGCACAAGGCCCGAGCAATCTATTCCGAAGCGCGAATTACCGCCCCAAAGGTAAGGGGTGCCAATAAACAGCTCGGCAACGGCTACAGGATCATCAAAAACAAACGAATTTGGACGAACGTGTTGCGCGGGAACCCAACCTATTCCAATGTGAAGAAAGTCGTTCTTTTCCTTCAGCACGTCTAGTCGACTTCCGAAGCTCAACTGGCAGACTTCAGGAGACTTCAAGTCGGCTTGACAATAAATATGCGTGGCTGGGGCGACGACCCAATGGGTAGTTTCTAACGGTTTGGATAATGCCGTCGTATCAATGAAGCCATAGTACCCGTCTTTTTCTGATTGAACGTAGTCGTATCCAATATTACGACCAAAGACGCGGACCCTATCGCGAAACAGCAACTGTCGTCTCCGAGCGCCGGCTGGCGAATCAAGAAGATCAGCAACTGATTGCTTGACCGATGCCGCATGCCAGCTGTCCGAGAAACGCGGATCCAACTCGGTTCTTGAGTAGGTCATAATCGGAGAATATTCGGAAGGGCCGAAAAAACTGCGCGAGCGCCTTGCCCAAAGCCTCCTTTTGTTCGACCACCCTCAGATTGCGACTGCCAGCCGTAAATATCAAAATGGATGTAACGCCTCGCTTGCGTGACAAACCGTCGTAAGAAAAGTGCGGCAGTGATAGCGCCGCCAAGTCCGCCCGCAGGCGCGTTATCAAGATCGGCGATACCAGGTTCAATCAGTTTCTCGTAAGGCATGTGAAAGGGTAGGCGCCAAGTGGGATCGGCTGCATTAACCCCCGCATCGACTAGAGCCGTGGCAATAGCATCATCATCAGTAAAGAAAGGCGCTAGATCCGTTCCAACAGCAATGCGGGCTGCACCCGTAAGCGTCGCCATCGAAATCAGCAGGTCCGGCTCGCTCTCACACGCAAATGCTAAAGCGTCCGCTAGGACCAAGCGTCCCTCGGCATCGGTATTGTTGATTTCAACAGTAAGCCCCGAGCGAGACGTTAAAATATCCTTTGGGCGAAACGCATTGCCAGCTACGGCATTCTCGACTGCCGGAATGAGCACACGTAATTGGACGGGGGTGGCAAGTTCCATAATAGTTTTTGCCAGACCCAAGACGGTTGCAGCACCACCCATATCTTTCTTCATCAAGCTCATGGATGAACCGGGCTTAAGATTCAGCCCGCCGGTATCGAAACATACACCTTTCCCAACTAAGGCAAGTTTTGGTCCCGCCTCACCCCAGCGCATATCAATCAGCCGCGGCGCATTTGACGCCGCACGACCGACAGTATGAATCATCGGAAAATTCTCCGTCAGCAAAGCTTCGCCTTTTATGACATTGACTTTGGCACCAAAACGCCGCGCCAATTTTCGCGCCGCCGCTTCGAGTTCATGAGGGCCCATGTCGTTTGTCGGCGTGTTGATCAAGTCACGGGTCAAGACCTCTGAATTTGCCAAAACCTCGACACGCCTACCATTGACGCCTTTCGGCGCAATAAGTCGTGCGGCTGAAGCAGCGTTCTTGCGGTATTGATCAAATGAATATGCGGACAAGAGCCAGCCGAGGCATTCGCGCTCGGCGTAAGCTTTCGACAAGCCTGAAACAATTCGGTAGGTGCCTTTAGGTAATTTTGGAACCGAAGCTGCGAGTGGAAAGCGATGAAACTGACGGGCTTTTGCGTTGCCCATTCCGACGACTGCTGATGCAATTTTACCGCCGCGATCAGGAACGAGTACAACCGATCCGACTTCGGCAGAAAAATCTTGCGCCTTGACCCACCGGCGCACCGCAGTTGGTTGCTTGGTTAACCAAGCAACCAACTTTGACTGGTCAATCAATGAAAGCGGTATGGCCTTCTGGGTATCACGAGCAAAAGAAAGGGTCATTACGGGTGTCGATGCCTGAAAGCAGAACAATGAGTAAAAAAGGCCACTGTGACATCCATTAGCACGAAGCGATTGACAAACATGGATTGACGACCCTCACAAACGCTGGCACCCAAGCTGATCATCAGGCGGTGAATTGCTCGCTAAGGTGGCTGGTGGTTCAGTTTCCTTTACCAGTACACCAGTACAAAGGACCAACGATACGAATAAACTGCAATGGCTGCGCAAATTTACTGACCTGAGGAAGCTCAAAGCGAATCGTCAATGAATCGCCCTACTCGGACTACTAAGGATCTCGGAATTCAGGAGTTCAGCGATTTGAACGGCATTTAGTGCAGCACCTTTGCGCAAGTTGTCGGAGACGCACCAAAGGTTCAGCCCATTCTCTATCGTTGAGTCTTGGCGAATTCGACTTACGAAGGTCGCATAATCTCCCACGCACTCCTTTGGGGTGACGTAGCCACCCTCTACTCGTTTATCAATGACCATTACCCCAGGCGCTTCGGCAAGGATTTCCCTTGCCTCGTCTTCATCCAAAAAATCCTCAAATTCAATATTGATTGCCTCCGAATGTCCGACAAATACTGGTACGCGTACGCAGGTCACCGTGACCTTAATCGCGGGGTCTAATATTTTTTTGGTTTCAACAACCATTTTCCATTCCTCTTGCGTTGATCCTCCGTCCATAAACGGCCCAATCTGCGGAATGACGTTGAAGGCGATTTCTTTCTGAAACGTCTCAAAATTGACGTCATCGGTTGGATTGTAGTGCGCTTTGGTTTGATTCCACAGTTCATCCATGCCGGCTTTGCCAGCCCCGGAAGTGGATTGGTAGGTCGAAACGACAACTCTCTTTATTGTTGCACGATCATGGAGCGGCTTTAGCGCCAGTACCATTTGGATGGTTGAACAATTGGGGTTTGCAATAATGTTTCTGTTGGCAAAGTCGACAATGCTGCCCGGATTAACTTCGGGTACGATGAGCGGTACGTCGGGCTCACGACGATAAAGGGACGAGTTGTCGATTACAGTACAGCCTTGCGCCGATGCTTTCGGCGCGTGGATTTTGGTGGCGTCGGCTCCCAGCGCAAATAACGCCAAATCCCAGCCCTGCCAATCAAATTGCTCAATGTCTTTGGTCACAAGAGTTTTCTCACCAAACGAGACTTCGGTACCAAGTGACCGCCGTGACGCGAGTGCAGCGATACGATCAATTGGAAACTTCCGCTCGGCAAGAACGGCGAGCATTTCTTGCCCAACATTTCCGGTAGCGCCAGCAACGACGACGTTGCGTCCCATAATTTTCTCCCGTTCGAGTAATTGTTGTCAATCTATTTTGATTTCGGGGCTCATCGGCGATTTATCCACAGTTGTGCCGCAAAAACTACCGATTCTGCCAGTTTGACGCGACACGGCGTGCTGATTCTGCCAGTAGCAACGCGTCAAGCGCGACCGCGACAAATTGCGCTCCGGCGTCAAGATATAATGAGGTGGCTTCCGCATGTGTTGAGAGGATTCCTGCCGCTTTGCTCATCTGCTTGATTCGACCAATCGCGTCAAGAATTGTCGCTCTTACCTCAGGATGGTATGTGTCACCAACATGACCCATATCTGTTGATAAGTCTGCCGGCCCAATAAAAACGCCGTCGATTCCATTGACTGCCAGTATATCATCCAGTGCTTCGATACCTGCGCAGGTTTCGACTTGAATCAAGAGACAAATCTGCTCGTCGGCAGTCGCGATATAGTCGGCAATATCGCCATAGCGCGATGCGCGAGCCGCAGCGGCACCGACCCCACGAACACCTTTTGGTGGGTAGTGACAGGCTCGAACCAAATGTCGCGCTTGCTCGGCGGACTCAACAATCGGCACGAGAAGGGTTTGTACGCCGAGATCAAGAACCTGCTTAATCAGGCGGGCATCGCCGACAGGAATACGAATAATGGGATGCGACGACGAGCCCGCAACTGCGAGCAATTGATCACGCATGGAACGAATGTGATTCGGGGCGTGCTCACCGTCAATTAAAACCCAGTCGAATCCAGCAGAACTGACGATTTCGGTCGCACACGGTTCCGCGAGGCTCAACCAACAGCCGAAGAGTTTCTCTCCAGCGGCTAATCGCTCTTTGAAAGAATTGATCGGCACCGGCATCAGCTTTTCCGTCAGTTGTCAGATTAGTGACGCGGTCAGCCTTACCGTTTGACGGCAAGAATGCAAGCCATGACTGACGGATAAAGCGTTGTAGAGGAACCTCTGTCGGCTGTTTTAAGTCGTCGGCCGAAGTTTTTGTAGCCGCCTATTAACCTTAAGAACGCGGCGAACAAATATTCCGATCAAAATCAGTGATGGTTTCAAAACGGATATCAAAATCCTCCTTGGAACAATCAATGGGGCCAGCCTGGAAGCGAATAACCGTTCGGTCAGCAACACGGATTGCGGTGAGGCTTCTTATCATAATTCGGTAGTGAACTCACCTTCATTAGGTAGTTCTTGTCGCTAGAGGGTTCAGATGAGTTTGAGTTACGCCGAAAACGGCTACGTCAACTATGCCAGCTCAGATTTCCCGAACGGCCACGCAAAACCCGTGTTGAGATTTTGCGACAACCTCGCAAGCAGAAGAAGACCAAGGTCACTGCCGCCCGTAATCATCGCTAGCAAGTGGAATACGGTTAAAACTCGTAAATGTCGGGTTAATGCAGCCGAAGACGCTTTCGGGTCCGAAAGACCCAAACAAAATAACGTCATTTTGCCAGTGATCGCAGCGCCAGAGAGACGACGCGCCCTATGC